>OY970261.1:3250000-4283307 GCA_963715635.1 Candidatus Aminicenantota bacterium
TCAAGCGCCCTGAAAAGACGGGCGGATATCAACCTTAAAATGACCGCCCTCGTTTCCTCTAAGCTGGAAAGCCTAAAGTCACTCCCTTACGAAAGCGCTGAACTCCAGGCGGATTCTTACAGCGAGATCGTCGAGGGGCCTTCCCAAGAAATCTTTCGCAGGGAATGGATCATCGAAGATATCTCGTTGGACATGAAAAAGATCGGGGTTACCGTATATCCAGAAATCCATCCGGAAAAGACGTTCTGGATCGGCCTGCTTTTATCGAGAGACCTTGGGCTTTAGGAAAAGATAGACAATCTAAGATCTTGGACAGGAAGAACAAAAATGGCCGCCCGCAAAGCTTTTTGATAGAGGAGGACTTAAATCAAACAAGGAGGATATCCGTGACCAACAGAAAGGGTTTTTCGTTAATAGAGAGCCTGCTCAGCCTGACATTTTTCTTGATGATCATCCTATCGAGCTTCGAATTTTTCGGCACGGTGCGAAAGATTTTTTTTCGCTTAAAGGACGCCCAGGACTCGAGCGAAAGCGTGGCCGCGGCGCTGGAAAAAATGAGGATCGATGTTCTGCATGCCGGACGGGGGTTGGCTCAACCAATGGGCCTGGGAATTGTCGGCGGCATCGAGCTTAACAATGAAACGCTCAGCCTGACAATCGGCGAAAAAACCTATGCACTCACGGCAAACCTCGCTCCGGGCCAAACAACGGTTTCTGTTCAGGACACAGAAGGATTGCACGCGGGGAGAGAGGTCTGCATCTTTGGCGGAGGGCGCGGCGAGGTCTTGACCATTCAGTCAATCGATAAAATCACAATGAGACTATCATCGCCGCCGTCTAACGCATATCTCCAGCACGACAGCCGGATTGTCCTGCTCCAAAAGATCGCCTTCTATCTTGAACGCGGGACTTCCATCCTCCGCCGAAAGGTCAACACTAGCCCTGCCCAGCCTCTTATCGAAGGCGTGCGTTTTTTTGGCTTCAGCTACGACGGGCCATCCAACTTGGTGAAAGTGCAGATCGGCCTTGAAAAAGAAAGGGAGAAAACCCATGAAATGTCTTTGCTTCCCAAAAACATGGCTTTGGCCAAGCTCCGGCAAAAATAAAAGCCAGGCGGACAGAGGTTCGCTGACGCTCATTTCGGTCTTCATCTTTTTTGTCTTTTCGGCGCTGGGACTGGGCCTTATCTACCTTTCCCAGGCTTACCTCAAATTGAGCGCTTTTAAAAAAAATATTACACTCTCGGATTTCTCCTCGGAGAACGGTATCAAACAGGGGTTTGCTCACTTGGCGGGGCTTGCTTCCGGAAGGCGCTCTCCCATGATCCTGTCGGAGAGCTATTATCAAGAACTCAAGCAAAATTCACACGGCGGCGGTGTGAGAATCGTGGAAGAAGCCTTGGGCGTCCATTTGCCGGTTCAAATCGAGGAGACTTGGGGCGGGCAGGCCTGGTCCTGCTCAACCCAATTCCTGTTGACCCGATTCATCGAAAGCGAGGATTATTGCCTGGCCGAGTTCCGGGGCGAGATCAGGTCCCAAGGGAGGCTTAAGAGCAGCGTTTACACAAGGGAATCTTCGTTAGAGGTTTGCCTGAGAACGCTGGCCGGCCGCATCCCGCTATCCTATTTTCCGTTTCTCGTTACCCAAAACCTGGATCCTGACCGGATCCGAGATTTCCAGGAGAAGCATAACATCGTTTTCCTTCCTCTTTCGACGAATCAGATTTCTCCCACCATGAGTTTCTCATCACTGCCGCTTGTCCCGGACGAGGCCGGACCTTTACTGACCAAAGCGTTAAATATCAAGATCTTTTCGCCCGAGAAGCTGTCTACGGCGGAACTACGCGCTGCCTTGGGCCTGGAGCCGACGAGCGACCCAATTCCCCAGGGGGTTTATTTGATCAAAAATGATTTGGGGCTGGGAGGAGTCTACGTCCATGGGGATATCGAGGAGATGGTCCTGGCCGTCCAAGCGGGATTCCAGGTCGTATCTTTTCGCTTAAACGCGGAGACATGGGTCCTAAGGTACAATCCGACGCAGAGCCAAACTCAGTTTGCCACTCCGATCGGAACGCAGACCTACGACCTTGTTCCCCTGGGGATCATCATGGTCAATGGCAGGATCAATTCTTTGGGGGGCGGGATTCTCGATTCTTCGGACCAGGCCGTCCTTGTCCGCAATGAAGAAATCCCGAGCATTCTGCAGGGCATTTCCCTGACAATTGTGTCCTCGGACCAAACCGTGCTTTCCTCCCACCTCATTCATCAAGGGCTGAAATGGCAGAATGGAATTCCTTATCTCAAAGACTCGAAGTCCCAGCTCATCGTCTATTCTACGGGCAAGGATTTTTTGTCCGACGAAGACAGGCAGGGAAGAATCATCATTGATGCGAACGCTCCGGCGGAGGTTAAAATCCAGGCCTCCCTCACCGCCAGCGACGGATTCCAGGTCGAAGGCGGCGGGAAAACCGCTTTTTTGATCGGAGGACTTCAGACCTCAAGCTTGGAAATGGGAGAAAATACTCTGAAGATTGCGCCGGACGAACGGTTGCTGACTAACAGTCTGGCGCCACAAAATTCTCCGGTCACGACCTCTCCCCTCTTGCTCATCCTCGGCCTCATCGCCGTTCAGTGGAATGAATTCTAAATGAGAAAAGGGTTCACCCTCTTGGAGACGGCCGTCGGGCTCATGATCCTGGCGATGTTGATCTATATGGCAGCGACATCGTTCCTGAACCTCGCCCCTAAATATCGACTGGAGAAGGCCGTCTGGGAACTCTGCTCCGCTCTTCAGTCTGCCAAATACAGATCCATCTTTGAAGGAGTGTCGGTTCGAGTGAAGCTCTATTCCGCCAGTTACGCCGTCGAAAAATATCGCGAGGATCTCAAGCAATGGGCGCTCCACGAAAAACACTCTTTGGAAGGGGTCAAGGTCGAAGCGAACAACGCACCTCTCTTCACCCCGGATGGAATGACCTCCGGACTGGCGACGATTACGGTGGGCAATTCATGGGGAGCCTACAAGATCACCGTGGCCATCACCGGGCGGATCAAAACGACGCGGCTATAACACTTCTAGGGTTTGCGTTTGAATACGATCTTGCCATCGACGATGGTATACATGACCTTAGCGTTTAGGATATCTTCCGGCGGGATTTTGAGAAGGTTGCGGTCAAAGATTGTCAAGTCGGCCAGTTTGCCGGTTTCCAGAGACCCGCGAATGTTATCTTCGAACGCGGCAAAGGCGTTGTTGATCGTATAGGCCTTAATCGCGTCTTCGATGGAAATTCTCTGTTCCGGGAACCACCCGCCTTCGGGCGTGCCCTTCAATGTCTTCCGGGTCACAGCGGCATAAATCAAATATTTCGGCTCCATATAGTAGAGCGCAGCGCTCGTTCCGGGCCAATCCGAGCCAAAACTGAGCCGGGCGCCATTGTCTAAGAGAGATTTGAATGCGTAGGCCCCTTTGCTCCGCTCATGTCCGATCCTCTCTTCCATCCAGCGCATGTCATCCGATATATGATAAGGATTGACCTCGGCGATGACATTCAAGGCCTTAAAGCGCGGGAAATCCTGGGGCCGGATGACCTGGGCATGGATGACCCGGAACCCCTTCAAATCGATGCCCAGCTCACGTTTCAACCGTTCAAAGAGGTCAAGCATCTCCGCGACACCGCGGTCCCCGATGGCATGGACGTTCGGAACAAAGCCGGCGTCCAGGCCTATCTTGATGAGGTTATACATCTTTTCCATGTTCCCGACTTTGAACTCGGGGTCGTCAGACGTATGCACCCGCCAATGGCCGTAATTCTGGGGCTGGTCGCTATAGGGTTCGAAGAACAGGGCGCCGTGAGTTCCCATGATTCCGTCGATATAGCCCTTCAAGGCGCCGTAGCGGAGCCAAGAGCTCTTTTGCTTTGTCTTGGGATGCAGGCCCATGGTGAAGCCGTCCGCTTTCAGTTTGGCGCCCAAAGAGAGATCGGGCCGAAGCCAGACGCGGCAGGTCAGCTCTTTTCCTTCTTCAAGCTCGATGAACCGCTGGGTCTGCTCGGGGGTGGAAACATCGTGGATCTCGGTGATTCCGGCTTCCCTGAGGGCTCGGAGGGCCGCACGATTTTCATCGAGCTCGCGCTCATGAGACTTTGGCTTACGCGCTTTCGACAGGACATCAAAAGCAGGAGAAGGACGGAAGATGATTCCCGTGGGCTCGCCATTCGGGCCGATCTCCATTCCGGCCAGCTTCTTTTTCTCCAGTCCGGCTTCTTTAAGGGCTGCCGTGTTCACCAGCCACTCTTTATAATCAAACCGGCAGAGAAAGCAGGGATGGTTGGGCGAGATCTCGTCGATCATCCGCCGGTTCGGCCGCCAGGGAGCTTTCTTTTCCCTCGCTGCCTGACCGGAATCGCCCAAGGCCCATTCCTCATAAGCGCCCCACAGCCCTCCGGTGATCCACTCGCCCTCTTCGAGCAGGTTGACAACTCTTTGAATCTCTTTTCGCAGGCCGCTTTCATCCGATACGGTCATCAGGTTCGCCCCCTCGATCAAGGCACCGGCCGCCGCGAAATGGACATGGCCATCGATAATCCCGGGCAGGACAAATTTTCCTCCAAGGTCGATAGCGACTGTTTTTTCGCCGATAAATTTCTTGGCGTCTCTATCCTTTTGGCAGACGGCCGTGATCTTGTTCCCGGTGATGACCAGGGCCCTGGCTTGCGGGAACGCCGGGTTGACCGTATAGACATCGCCATCAAAAAGAACGAGGCTGGCCGGCGCGGGCTTTTTCCCACACCCCATCATGCCAGCGGCGATCAACCCGCATAAAACGAATTTGAATGTCTGAGATTTTACTTTGAGACAAGAGCGCATGAATCCTCCCTTCAAAGAGAACCGGCAATCTATTCGTAGCACCGAAAATACGATTATATTTTTGATTAGTCCAACTGTCAAAAAATCTTTGGGATGAAATTGTGGGGTGGGGAGTGCTCGCCGGGGGCGTTGAGGGCACGTCCGTGACAGGAGCCGTGATTCTCATTTGAAATCGCAGCCGGATTTGAGATATATAAGTATTGTTTTGTCCAAAGATCATGCCTCAAGGAGGACTCATGAACAAGCGTTTCGCCATCTTGTCTGTCGTCTTTGTTTTGCTCCTGTGTTTTGTCGGATTCGCCCAGGAGCCTTATAAGCTGCCGCCCAAGGATGTCGTCAACATCCTTGATGCGCCGCCGACGCCGCGCGTCTCGATGAGCCCCACCCGCGACCTGATGCTTCTCATCGAATCCGAATCCATGCCCGCCATCGCCTATATCTCTCAGCCGATGTACCGAATCGCCGGCATCCGCATCACTCCCATGAACAACAGCCTCCAGGTCTTGTCATTCAACACCAGTCTGACACTCAAGAAAATCAAGGACGGGACGACCAAGAAGATCGCCCTTCCGGCTGGCATCAAGTTCACGGCCCCCCGCTGGTCGGCCGACGGGCAATATGTCGTTTTCACGCGCTACCTGGACAACGGCGTCGAGCTCTGGTCCTTGAGCATTGCCGCCGGAGAGGCCAAGGCGCTTACCCCGGCAACGCTCAACATGGTCGTCGGAGGGGGCATCGTCTGGACGCCGGACAACCGGCACGTCTTCATCCATATGATCCCCGAAGGCCGGGGCAAAGAGCCCGAAGCGCCCCGCGTCCCGATCGGCCCCAATGCCCAGGTCTCCTCGGGCAAAGCGACAAAGGTCGCCACCTACGAGGATCTTCTCAAGACTCCTTACGACGAAAAGTTGTTCGATTATTACGCCACGAGCCAGATCGTCGAGGTCGATATCACGAGCGGCCAAGCGCGCAAGATCGCCGAACTGGGGATCTTCACCAGCGTCAACCCATCGCCGGACAGTAATTATCTTCTGGTGACGCATGTGAAGAAACCATACTCCTACAGCCTGCCGTTTTCGGGCTTCGCCCGTTCTTATGAGATCTGGACCAAGAACGGCGAAATGGTCAAAGTTTTCGCCGACCTTCCCCCGAATGAAGGCGTTCCGATGAACGGCGTTCCGACCGGACCGCGCAACCTCGACTGGCAGCCGCTCAAACCGGCCACGCTCATCTGGACCGAAGCGCTGGACGGCGGCGATCCTGAGAAGCAGGTCCCCTTCCGGGACAAGTTCGTGGTCCTGCCGGCACCGTTCACCGGGGACCCGAAAGAGGTCCTCAGACTTCAGCACCGCGCCGGCGGAATGATGTGGTTCTCCGCCCCCGGCCTGGCTTTCGCTTCGGAATCCAATTGGCGGAAGAGATGGAGAACAACCTATTTGGTGGATATCGACCATCCGCAAGTCGCTCCCAAGATATTTTTCGACCTGAGCACCCAGGACCAGTACAACGACCCTGGCTCCCCTGTGTTGACCGAGACGAAGACGGGCGACCGACTGGTACTCCAGGACAAGGATTGGATCTATCTCTCCGGTACGGGCTCTTCGCCCCAAGGCGACCACCCATTCCTGGACAGGATGAACCTTAAGACGATGAAAAAGGATCGTCTATTCCAGTGCAAAGACCCCAACTATGAGACGTTCATCGACTTCGACGGGAACTCTCGCGACCGGATCTTCATTAGCTCCGAATCCAAGACCGAGCCCCCGAACTATTACCTCTTCGACCTCAAGACGAAGAAAAAGCTGGCCCTGACCGATTTCAAGGATCCGGCGCCCCAACTCACGAAGATGAGAAAAGAGCTGATCAAATACAAACGGGACGACGGTGTCAACCTCTCGGGCACGCTCTATCTCCCGCCCGACTACAAGGACGGGACGCGCCTGCCCATCGTCATCTGGGCCTACCCATACGAATACAGCGACGCCGGCACGGCCGGCCAGGTCCGAGGCTCGGTGAACCGGTTCACGTTCTTCCGCGGCACATCGCAGCTCTTCTTCGTGACGCAGGGCTACGCCCTCCTCGACAACGCCACAATGCCGGTCATCGGCGATCCCAAGACCATGAACGATACCTACGTCAAACAGATTGTGGCCAGCGCCAAGGCCGCCATCGACAAGCTCGACCAAATGGGCGTCGGAGACAGAAAGCGGGTCGGCGTCGGGGGGCACAGCTACGGCGCTTTCATGACCGCGAACTTGCTCGCCCACTGTGACCTGTTCGCGGCCGGCATCGCCCGGAGCGGCGCCTACAACCGCACCCTCACGCCGTTCGGCTTCCAAAGCGAGCGCCGGACGCTGTGGGAAGCGAAAGAGACGTATATGAATATGTCGCCGTTTATGTTCGCAGACCAGATCAAGGCGCCGATCCTCATGATCCACGGCGAAGCGGATAATAACTCCGGCACCTTCCCCATCCAGTCCGAAAGGCTGTTCGCGGCGCTCAAGGGGTTTGGCGCCACGGCCCGGCTGGTCATGCTTCCCAACGAAAGCCACGGCTATAGTGCCCGGGAATCCGTCCTCCATGTGCTGGCAGAGATGCTTGAGTGGTTCGATAAATACG
The DNA here is from genome assembly GCA_963715635.1 of Candidatus Aminicenantota bacterium. GTDB lineage: Bacteria > Acidobacteriota > Aminicenantia > Aminicenantales > UBA4085 > JAPKZH01. The sequence continues at coordinate 3,257,485 of OY970261.1, forward strand.
TGAAGAATAGAAAATGAGGATGTGGAGAAGAAATCCTTTCCGCAATATATTGGCCGCAGCGGCGCTGACAGCTTGTTGGCTGCTTGCCGCGAGCTTCGGGCAGGAAGGGACCCGTGAACAGGTCATCGATGCCTGGCTCGCGCTCGGCCCGTTTCTTGAGCCCTGGCCGGCCTTCCACAGTGATAAGCAAAAAGGGTTTGGGGCTGAGGATCTTCTTAAATTTGAAGAAATCGACATAACTTCCCTAAGGCCGAAAGCCGGAAGGTCTCTCCAATGGCTGGACGGGACGGCGGTCGCCTGGAAAGAAATCAAAACCGGAGAAAAAGGGGTGGGACTCACCGCCCAGCCGGCCGCCCTTTCCACCGCCTATTTGGGCGCCTATATCGAAGTCTCACGATGGATACGCACGCGGATCACCGTGACAAGCCTACAGTTGATTCAGGTGTATCTAGATGGGAAGCTCATTGCGACAAAGTCAAAAGCGGACAAGCCCGAAAAGACAGGGGCAACGAACGGCGAAGGAAAAGTTGCGGCGGACGCCAAGCTGGAAACGGGAAAACATGTTTTCATCATAAAAACGGTCTATGATCCTGAATTCCGGACGGACTGGAGGGTTAAAGCTTCTTTCGAAATCGCGGAAAAATATGCCTCGCCCGGCCTCCAATTCTCCCTGCTCCCCGAAGGCAGGATAACCCTCAGGCATCTTTTCGACAGTCCCAAGCCTGCCGGTATATCTATCTCGCCCGACGGAACCCTTGTCGCCCTCACCATCAGCCAATCCTTGCCTCCGAGCGATGACTCGGAATCCTGGTTAGAGCTCTATGAGGTCCAGAGCGGGCGGCTTGTCCAAACCTACCGAGGAGGCCAGACCGTCTCGAATGTAAACTGGGCACCGGCCGGCAAAAAATTCACTTATGTCATCTATGACAAATCCGGTGGCTCGATTTGGCTGGCGGACTTGGAGGCCGGAACCTCGACACCCCTGCTCAGAAATATCAAGAATCTGGGAAGCCACACCTGGTCGCCCGACGGGACATTCCTCGTATTTTCCGTAACAGAAGAAGGCGAGAAGGACTCCGATAACGCTAAAAGATATCAAACGCTCGAAGACCGGCAGCCGGGCTGGAGAAACAGGAGCTACCTCTACAAGCTGACGCTAACCGACCGGCTCCGGCGAAAATTGACGGCCGGAGAGCTTTCCACCAATTTGAACGCCGTCAGCCCGGACGGGACAAAATTCCTCTTTTCGCGGACGGTTGTCGACTACGCGGAGAGGCCATATTCTAAAACGGAGCTGTATTTTCTCGATTTGGCGACGCTCAAGGAGGAACTCGTCTGGAAAGGCAAATGGTTCACGAGGGCAGAATGGAGCCCGGATGGGAAAAAGCTGCTCTTCCTCGGCGGACCTTCACTGTTCGGGGTTCTCGGGGTCAATGTGGCCAAGGGCCTTGTCCCCAACGAATACGACACCCAGGCCTATCTATATGACATCGCCGCCAAGAGGGCCGAAGCCATAACTCGAGATTTCGACCCCTCCATCAGCCAAGCTTTTCGGGTGAATCTGGGCGATACCATCTATTTCACGACGACCGACCGGTCCTTCGCCCATATTTATGAATACAGTCTCAAGAGGAAAGCATTCGCCCTAATCGAAAGCGGCGTGGAATCTGTGGACCAAATAGACGTCGCCCAAACAAAGCCCGTCGGGGCATTTATCGGGTCGGGGCCGACCGCTCCTGCCAAGGCGTACCTTTTGGATTTAAATAAGAAGGAAGCGCGCCTCCTCAGAGATCCCAGCAAAAATGAATATGCCGACGTCCGATTCGGCCGGGTCGAGCCCTGGAGCTTCAAAAACAAGAAAGGGACCGAGATTGAGGGCTATATCTTCTATCCGCCGGACTTTGGCCCCGCCAAGAAGTATCCCTGCATCGTCAATTATTATGGAGGGACAACCCCGACCACCCGCAACTTCGGCGAGCGCTATCCGAAAAGCTACTATGCAGCCCTGGGCTACGTCGTGTACGTGCTCCAGCCCAGCGGCGCCATCGGCTTCGGGCAGAACTTCTCCGCCCTCCATGTGAACGACTGGGGGACGATCGTCGCCGACGAGATCATCGACGGCGTCAAGAAATTTCTGTTGGCCCATCCTTTTGTCGAGTCCAAGCGCGTCGGCTGTATTGGCGCGTCCTACGGGGGCTTCATGACCATGCTTATCCTGACGAGAACCAATATCTTTGCGTCGGCCATCGCCCATGCCGGTATCAGCTCCATCTCCAGCTACTGGGGGGAAGGCTATTGGGGATACTCCTACAGCGCCGTCGCCACGGCCGATAGCTTTCCCTGGAATCGAAAAGACATCTACGTCAACCAGAGTCCTTTATTCAACGCTGACAAGATCACGACGCCGCTCCTGCTTCTTCATGGCACGGTAGACACGAACGTCCCTCCGGGTGAGAGCGCACAACTTTTCACAGCCCTCAAGTTACTGGGAAGGGAAGTCGAATATATCCAGTTCTTTGACCAAAACCACCAGATCCTGACATATAACAAGAAAATCCTCTGGACAAAGACGATCATGGCCTGGTTCGACCGCTGGCTCAAGGGCCAACCCGAATGGTGGTCTGATCTCTATGCGAACAAATAGACACTTTTCCACAAAAGTTGTGCATAAGGTTGTGGAAAAACCGCAAGTGTTTTTTCCTAACACGCAGCAAGACAAAAAGTTTGCGGAGTTTGCACAAGTTTTGGGCGACTCCGCGGCCCGGGCCGAAAGGAAAGAGTTATGAAACGAAGAACTCGTTATTTTTTGAGCTTAACACTCATCCTGATCGTCAGCTGGATCACGAACGAAGGTCTATTCGGTCAATCATCCTTCAAAATCCTGATCTCCAACGATGATGGCATCGAGGCGCCCGGGATCGCCGCCCTTTTTAAAAAACTTTCTGCCATCGCCTCGGTAACGGTCGCCGCCCCGGCCCAAAATTACACCGGCGTCGGCCATGGAATCACTTACCAAGACCCCATCATGGTCACGGAGTCACAGAGAAACGGGTGCAAGTGGTTCGCCATCAAAGCCCTGCCGGCCACGTGCGTTCGGCTGGCCCTCGAATCTCTGCTTGCCGAAAAGCCGAGCCTTGTCGTTTCGGGAATCAACAGAGGAGAAAACCTGGGAGTCGTCTCCTTTTATTCGGCGACGGTCGCCTGCGCTCGGGAGGCAGCCATCAAGGGTATTCCCGCAGTGGCAGTTTCCCTGGCAAGTGGGAAGACTATGGATTATGGACCGGCCGCCGATTTCATCGTTTCCCTGGTCCAGGAGCTTAAAGAAAAAGGCCTGAGGCCCGGATCGTTCCTGAATGTAAACGTTCCCAACTTGCCCGGGGACCAGGTCAAAGGCGTCCTGATCACGCGCCAGGACATGCAGCCCTCCCAAGAATCTTATGAAAGACGGGTCAGCCCCAGCAAACAGATCTATTTCTGGAATATCTTCACAGACCTCGATCAGGCGCCGGAAAAGACCGATGTCTGGGCGGTCAGAAACGGCTTTATTTCCATCTCTCCGTTTCAGCTTGACCAGACCGACCTCGAGGAATTGAAGGCACTGGAAAATTGGAATATTGCCAAAGGGAAGAAAAACGACTAAATAATAGGATAAGAGGAGAGAAAAATGATGAAAAAAGCAAAATTCGTCTTTCTGGCAGCCGTTTTTATTTTAGCCACGGCCATGACATCGGCCTATTCTCAGCAAACTGAGGCAACCACAAGCGTGAAGGTCCGAGAAAAAATCGAGCCCTTTTTCTACGCTTGCGTCACCCATAAGGGGCCGATCGAGGACATGCAAAGTGTCATCGGGACCTTGATGCAAAATATGCAAACCCAGAATCTTCTTCCGCCCATGGGACCAATGGTCGGGATCTTTTTCACCAGCCCGGGATTGACAAAAGCCGAGGATATGCAATGGGAGCTGGGGTTCCCTGTAACGTCCCAGGCTTTAGTCCAAAAACCGTTGGAATTGAAGCAGTGGAGTTACACCACGGTCGCGGTCTGTCTCCACGTCGGATCGTATGATAAAAGCGTGGAAACCATCAATAAAATCATGGAATGGATCAATGCCAACGGCTATACGGCCATCGGCCCGGTCATGGAACAGTACCAGGATATGGACCCCTCGAGCATCAGGCCGGAAAAATTAAAGACCGAAATCTGGGTCCCCTGTAAAAAAATCGGCAGTTAGCCTCGGCCCTTCTCATTTTATCCAGCCGAGCGCGCTGAATTCGGGAAAACCGGGATGCGAAATTCCCCAGTAGGCGAAGAGAACCACACTGATCAGGTAGCCCAACAGGAAAAACAAGAGCACGGGATTGGCATGCCTGCCTTTTTTGTTCTTAGAATAAAGCAGGAAGGCGGCGAGAGAACCGAGGATGGCGGCCGGAAACGTCAGGAGGACGGTTTGTCCTTCAATGCCGTTGCAGGAGTAAGTAAAACCGTAGAAGGCCGCGCCCAGACAGATCAAAAAGTAGTTTCCCTTGGCCAAAGCCGGAAAAGAAGTTGTTGAGGCCAGGACGATTAGGCCGACCGAGATGAGAGTCACGCCGCTATCCCATATGTAGTGGCTGATCACTTCATCAAAAAGATAGGCTGCCCTGTAAACGAGCGTGCCGGGCTCCATCAGCCTGGACACAGAGTTGGACGGCAAATGGATGCCGTGTCCTTCGATATAGAGAATCACTCCGATGATAAAAATGACCTTTGCCGCAATTTTCAACCCCCGAGAGGACACCGTCTCCGGCAGGTTCTTATTAACTTTTTGAAAAAGCGCCAGCGCAACCGGGATCACCGCCAACGGCGTCAAAAAATCCAGGGCATCGCCCCAAGTGATGGGATTTTTCCACATGCCCGAGATTAAAGCCGGCATGATCCCGAAAAAAGAGAAGAAAAGGCCGTAAAGGAAAAGCCAGAAGCTGACATTCCTGCGATCGCCCATGTGCGCCTCTCTCAAAACTGTCAAAAAATATGGCCGAAGTTGAAATAAATTCCGGTCCCTTCCTTGCTGAAGCCCATATCGAATCTGGCCACAAAATCTGGGAGGTAAAACCGGAGCCCCCAACCATAATCAAAGGCGACAGCCTTGAAATGGATCTCGCTCAAGGAGGGCCAAACTGTGCCCGTGTTGACGAATAGATTGCCGCCCAGCCGCCAAATTATCGGAAACCGGTATTCGGCATTGAACAGGAACTTCCCTTTATCCACGAACCGGTTGAGCTTATAGCCTCTCATGGCATTCATGATGGCTCCTCCGCCCAGAACGGAATAATCCGCCAAGGGGATGGACGATCCCGAAATCCCCTGGACCAAGGCACGAAAAGCCAGGACATCTTTCGCGCCGAACACGAGAAAATATTTTCTAAAATCGACGGTGATGCGGCTGAAACTAGCTTTATTGTTACCCAAGGCGTTCGCGGCAACATCGGTCTGGAAAAGGAGCCGGAAGCCTCGGGTGGGATGGATCTGGCTGTCCGAAGTATCGTAGCGAAGCGCGATGGAAAAGAACGGAGAAAATTTGTTTCCTTCCTGCTTTAATGTTTCTGCAAGAAGCGTGTTGGTTTTGTTTTCCCTGATGTTAAAAGTATTCAGGTTCCTGACGACATAGCTGACCTCAACGACAAATTGAGGCGTAAATCCTCGGCTGAATGTTAATTGCACGGATTTTGTCTCAAATGTATAAACGGTCTCTTCGTCTTTTTTGGAATCCGCGCCAATGCCATAATAGCTATAATTCAGGTATTTATCGTATTCTGCTTTGAGGTCGAAGGAGAGGCCATACTTTTTCCCCTGCCGGATTTCGGGATCCAAGATGGAAAAAGTGAAAACATACCATCTCTCCCCTTTGCTCGAATTGAAAAGGATGAGATCAAAGGATTCTTTTTTATGGAGGTAGTCGACGAACTTGGCCCGTCCTCCATAGCCCACACCGATATCCGAGTCATACATCAGGATGGGAAAGATGCTCCACGATTTGTAGCTCTGTTTTTCTGGCTCCTGGGAAAAGCACCCAATGGCGATTGTTAAAAAAAGGCTAATCCCGATCGCGGCATAAAACGTGTTGCGTTTGCTCATGCGCTCCTCTTTAGTGGCAATATACGGCTAAAGAGATTATTTTTGGAATTTGTACCCTGACCAGGGGACGGTTATGAGATGGACCGGCGTGGCCGGGTCTTTCTCGATTTTATGCCTGAGATTGTGGACAAACGTATCAATGGTCCGGGTTGTCGGAAATCGATCATATCCCCAGACTTCATTCAGGATCCTGTCGCGGTCCACGACTTCGCCCTCATGAGAAATCAGAAGCTTCAACAGTCCAAATTCTTTGGCGGTCAGGTAAAGGTCTTTCTTGCCTTTAACGGCGGTTTTCTTTTTAAAATTGATCGTGATGTCTCCAAACGTATATTCCTCGATGCCTTTAGGCTCCGGTCGGGCGCGCCGGAGGACGGCCTTGATGCGGGCCAGCAGCTCTTTCTGGCTGAAGGGCTTAAGCAGATAGTCATCGGCGCCCAGCTCGAGCCCCAAGACTCTGTCGATCTCGTCTTTTTTCTGCCCGGTGAGGATAATGATCGGCGTCAGAATCCCCTTCTCCCGCAGCATCCGGCAAATATCCAGCCCGCCTAGGGAAGGAAGCTTAAGGTCCAGGACGATCAGGTCGATATGCTCCTGGCAGGCCAGGGCGAGCCCCTTCTCGCCGTCGGTGGCGGAGATGATTTGAAAACCTTCGGAATCCAGAAAAGAGGTGGTTGTCTCCACAAGGGCCTTGTTGTCTTCGATGATGAGGAGTTTTTTCTTCATGGTTTTGGAAAGACCAACATAAATGTGCTGCCCTTGCCGACTTCGCTCGTAACCCGGACGTTGCCTCGATGGGCGGCCATGATATGCTTGATGATCTTTAAACCCAATCCGGCTCCTTTCGGGCATAGCTTTCCGGTCTGGGCGACCCGGTAAAATTTATCGAAGATTTTTTCTTGTTCCCCCATGGGAATCCCGATCCCCTGATCTTTAACCTGAATCTCCATTTCGCGTTCCCGGTCCTGGAGGCCGATCTCAATCACCTTCTTGTCTGTTGAATATTTTATAGCATTATCGATGAGATTAATCAACGCTTGTTTCACAGCGTCCTCATCAATCTCCAGAAAGCGCGGGCCTGGGGGAAGATGCAAATCCAGCGTGAAGCCTTGGCCGTCGAGGGTCTGCTGGAAGACTGCGACTACCTCATGGATGAGCGTCACAATGTCGGTCTTGTGAAAGTGATAGATTTTCACCTGCTGTTCGATTTTTCCAAAATCCAAGACATTGTGAAGGAAGCGGGATAACCGGCTGCTTTCAGAAGCCATTAGATACAGGAACTGCTCCCGTTTTTCCTTATCTTTGACCTTTCCTGATTGGAGAATTTCGGCCAACCCCTGAATGGAACTCATGGGCGTCCGCAGCTCATGGGAAACCGTCGTTATAAATTCGGTCTTCAGACGGTTGAGCTCATCCAGCTTTTCTCTGGACGCTCTCTCATAGATTACCTCCTCCTGGAGTTTCAAACGATCCAGGTTAAGGGCCAATTCGTTGGCCATTGTCCGGATGAGCTCGATGTCCTCACGAGCAAACCGTGCTCCGGATTTCTTCTTGCCCAGGAGTAAGAATCCGTTTCTTCCTCCGGAAGGAAAGGCCAGTGGTATTCCGATTTCCAATCTGTTCTCTTCCAGGATCTTTTCCTTGGAAAAATCTATATTTTCTTCAGTCTGAACCCCTGCTCGCCTGGCCGATATTTCGGGGGCTTCGTGGTTCAGTGTTTGGAGCGGATGAAAAGATAGCTCATCCCCTTTTATCAGAACGAAATTCTTCTCTTGGCCAACCACTGACTCCGACCCAACCGAAATGCTCAAGCGTTCCACCGGAATAACCCTCTTTATTTCCTGGATAAAATAATCCAAGAGCTCATCCTGGCTGACAAACCTTTGCGCATTATCGCTGAACGCAAGGACCGTCTGGCGGTAATCAAACCGCTGTCGGAAGAAGGCCTTGTCTACAAAATCCTGAATTTTCTTAAGGGCCGGCTGAAAGGCCGCTGCCGCCAGAAAAACGCCGATCGCCGAAAACACGATCTCGTGGACGACGAAAAACTTGGAGAAAAGCCGTTCTGAGATTTGGACAAAGATGAGATAAAGGCTGACAATAAAGATCGTCAGGAGGGAATAGACAAGGCTGCGGTTGATGACAACCTCGATGTTCATTAACTTGTACCTAATGATGGCAATCGCAAACGCCGCGGGGATGACGAAAAAAAAGACCGCCGAGATCTCTTCGGACAGCAGGGGCCTGAGACCCAGGGCTGAGGGAATCATATACAAGACGATGAAAGGCAGCAGGCCGACAATCAGGCCATAGAAAATCCATTGGATTTGGGCCCTCTCTTCATCCAACTCTGCTTTTCGATAACTAAGGCTGAGTTGAAAGATGGAGAAAAGAACATAGATAACGACATAGAAACGAAAAATAAAATAGGTCGAGTGGTAGAATCTATAGACATCGACGGAAGGCTTGAGGTACGCATAGAGAAAGGTTGACTCCTGGATTCCGGCGATCAGGAGGGCCGGAAGGAAAATAACAAACCGATTCAACCGATATTTACCCTTGGCAAAAGCCAGGGAAAAATTCACCATAAAGGCCGGCACCAAGGCATAGGATACAATGAAAAGCATACAAGGGATGAAGCTCAGCCATTCCCGCCTGAGGCAATAGTTGTCTCCGCTGATGATGAGGGCGGGGGCAAAAGCCAGCATTGTCCAGTAAAAAAGGCGGGCCTTGAGATCCCGAGGCCTCAGCAAAAAGACGGCGGTCCCGATGAAAAAGCAAAACAGGCCTATGATGAAATAGATGAGAGGAAAATTCGCTTTGGTGTAATACGGGGCGATGGAAGCGACCCTTTTCTCAATCTTGCCGTCGGTCTTTAAATAAAATTCGGCTGGATCGCCAATCGTCTTCGTTCTCAGAGAGAATTCTATATCTTTCTTCACTCGAATGTCGAAGTTATCGATGCGGACGATTTGATGTTTATCAATGTCACCGGGAATCCCGGGCCTGTCCCTTAGTAGAGAAAATCCATAAAAGCTGATAATAGTGATGAATAGACCGGCAAGGAGAGACAACAGAAACGAAATTTTATTGAGTTTTAGGCGTTCCCCCATTCCGACCAAATATTACAGAGGCCCGGAGAAAATGTCAAACGGATGGCTTGCCCAAAGTCTGAGAGGACCGGGTTTTCTTTATTTTCAGACTGCCGGCAGGTCCGGGGCAGGCTTTTACACAAATGCCGCAGATGTGCTGGCTGACGATGTGTTTTTTTCGGAATTCATCCAGCTTTTCGTAACAGGCCCTATGATCGAAATCGCCAGGGTTTTCTTTAATAGCCTGGGCTGGACAGGGCAAAAGGCATCTCCTGCATTCTCCACAAGATTCTTTTATCGGCTGATCGGCAACCAGGGGCAGATCGGTCAAGACCGTCACTAGGCGAAATCTCGATCCAAGCTTAGGATTAACGAGGAGATTGTTGCGTCCGATCCAGCCTAAGCCGGCCAACAGACCGACTTTTTTGTGCGAGACATGAGCCTGTTGTGTTACCCAGTCGATAATCTGGGAGGCAGGAATGGGCAGGGCATCGAAGCCAAGGTCTTGAATGTACGAAGAGAGGAGAAATGCGGCCCGATCCAGGAAAAAGTTGAGCTGGCGGTAATGATGAAAATAAAGCGGTGTCGGCTGGTTTTCAATTTCTTCCAAGACGGCGTTTGCCGCTCTTTTTCCGAGCGAAACCGCCCGATGAAATCTCATTTTTATGGGATCGGCCAGGCGAAATTCGTCCCTTGCCGTTATGATATCGGCTACGCCAAAGAGAGATGCTCCGAGACTGAGGCAATAATCTTCAAGCTGTTGATAATTTTCGCTCTCTTTAGACATAAGGGTTCATTGTAACGGCGGAAACACCAGCTGTCAATTCAGGCATGAGCTCGTGTTGACTCGGGGAAAGGATTTAGATATATGAATGGATGATTAAGAATGAGAGAAGGAGCCAGCATGACCGAAAAAACTCTAGCCATCATTAAACCAGACGCTGTCAAGAAGAAAATCATCGGCAAGATCATCGAGAGGATTGAAGATGAAAGCTTCAAAATCGCAACAATGAAGATGGTCTTTCTATCAAAAAACGACGCCAAGGGATTTTATATTGTTCACAAGGACAAGTCGTTTTATAACAGCCTGACAGACTTCATGTCCTCGGGAGAAGTCGTCATTATGGTTCTTGAGCGCGAAAACGCCATTTCCCACTGGCGTCAGGTGATGGGCGCCACCGATCCGGCATTGGCAAAGCCGGGGACTCTGCGGCATGCGTTTGGTTTTTCGGTCGAAAGGAATGTGGTACACGGATCGGACTCCCCCGAGACAGCAGAATGGGAAATCAATTATTTCTTTAAAAAAGAAAGTTGATGTCTCCATATAAATAATCACAGGACATTTTTTTCCCAATAAAGGCCTTGTTTACCCCTATATCTTGTTTAGGCAATTTGATGAATACAATATAATGTGTTTATATTCTTAATATATTTTTTTGAATGAGTTAAAGGGCCTTTTTAAAAAAATTTGCTTGACTTTCCTGTATATTTTTCTTAGATTAATAGTGCGCCTTGGATGAGAATGACTGAAGAACTATCTCCATTTCTTTAGTGCTTCCTTCTCTATCTTTAATCATTCCCCAAGGTAAAGATAGCTTCGGCAAGGAGGCCATTATGAAAAGACCCTATTTCAAGGCGGTTGCTGTTGTTCTGTGCTTCGCGTTCGTTCTGATGACCGTTCCCGGTTTGAGAGCTGAAAAGAAAGCGGCTAAGATCGATTTCAGGCTCCTTATCAAACAGCCCAGACTTCTACTCTCCTACCTGCTGCCGTTTTTGGGCGACAACGGAACAAAGGCTTCTATCTCTAAAGCTCCATCCTTTTCAAAAGTAAAGCCTACGGGGGACGTTCCCATCGCAAAACCAAGCGGACAGGATTAATCCCTAATATTGTCCGGAGCTCTAGTAATATTAACGAAAAAGTCTGCATATATAAGGAAATTAGTATAATTTAAACTTTACCCCTCTCGGGTGACATAAGACTCCCAAAAACACCCCCGATATCCTCTTAAGGGGTGATTGACCCAAAGACAATCCTTTGCCACAATCCAAGCTTATTTATTAACAAGAACTGGTCTAAGTCTAATGATATATAAAAAGACGTTTCTTTTACTTTACGTTTTTTGCCTTATTTCCATACATTTGCCTTCTATAGAGAATTCAGTTCCTCAGCTATATTTGGAACAATTTATTCAAGGCGAAAACCTAAGACTTTCCGGCGATTTTGATAAATCCATAGAACATTTCAATAATTGTCTGTCCCTCGCAAAAAAAATCGGCGATAAAAAAGAAGAAATGAACTCTCTTATTAAATTGGCCCTTCTGTTATGGAACATCGGTCAGCCAAAAGAGTCAGCAGATTATTATTCAAACGCCTCATTTCTTGCCCAAAAGCTTGGCTTAAAAAAGGTCGAGGAGGTTTGCATAAAAGCGGGCCAAATATACAGGTTATACAACGAAGGGAAAGATTACCGTTTTGCAGACGATTATCAGAGATCAATAGAAAGTTTTAAAAAAGCTATAAGCCTTTCGAAAGAAATAAATAGCCTGGAACATGAATATAAATGCCTTCGGCAGATGAGCATTTGCTATTATTACCTAAACGATTACCAAGAGTTTTTTCAATTAAATAATGCCTCCCTAAACATAGCCCGAAAATTAAAGAATAAAAAGGATGAGGGACTATGTTTGAACAACATAGGTCTTTATTATTGGAAAATCGATAATTATCCTGCTGCTTTAAAGAATTATGAAAAAGCAGTCGAGCTAGCTCGGATAACAAATAACCTGACCGGAGAAAACGAAAGCTTAACAAATATCGGAATAGCATATTATGATATGGGGAATTATGATGAAGCGTTTAAATATTTAAATGAAGCACTTCTAATAGACCAAAAATATTTTGGGCAAAAAGAAGTTTCTATTGATCTTAATAATATCGGAACTATATATAGAAAAAAAGGATTGCTTTCGTCCGAAAAAGAAGATTTTCAAAAAGCTTTACAATATTTTTTGGATTGTCTTAAATTGATAAAAAATCTAAAAGAAACAAAAACGGAAATCCGAGTGCTAAATAACATTGGCACTGTCTATTCTGACTTAGAACAGAACAATGACGCTCTAAACTACTTTAGATTGGCACTTAAACTTGCCGAGAAGATTAATGATGTTGAAGCAAAAAGCTTTATTTTCAATAATATCGGAATAGCTAATTCCCACTTGGGAAACTATGAAGAATCTACCAAATATAATCAAAGTGCTATAGACCTAGCACTAGAATTTAAGGGAAAACAAATTCTTTGGGAAGCTTATCTTGAATTAGCAAATGCATACAAAAAACAAAATAAATATTTGGATGCACTAAAAAATTATCGAAATTCAGTTTCGATAATTGAAAGTGCACGATCATCTATTGAGCTAGAAGAACTTAAAGCAAGCTATATTGGAACCGATAAAAGGCTTGAAGCGTATCACAATATGATCGATATGTTAGTTGACCTCAGTAAATCAGCTCCTCAAAAAGGTTATGATATTGAGGCCTTTAATTATCTAGAGAGAGCAAAAGCAAGAGCCTTCTTGGACAGCTTAGAGGTATCTGAGGTCAGCATTTCTCAGGGAATCGATTTCAAATTATCCAACCGAGAAAGCCAGCTCAGCAATGAAATATCAAGCTTATATAAGAAACTGCTGCAATCGGAATCGACTCCCGATCAAAGGAATAAGATCAGCCAAGACATCAAGAACTGTGAAGACCAATTAGACAAGCTAAAATTGGAAATCCGCATGACAAGCCCGGCTTACGCCACCTTAAATCCGCAGATCATCACTCTGAAAGAAGTCCAAGAGAATTTGCTGGACGGCAAAACAGCATTTTTTGCCTATTCCATCGGCAAGGATAGCTCATATGGGTTTGCCATTAGCAAACGGGGCCTCAAGATTTTTCCCATTTCTCCCCGTAATTACATCCAAAAAAAGGTCACTGAATATAAAAAAGCCATCTCCGATAAAGACAACCTCGATTTTCGCATAGGATATCAACTTTACTCCGAGCTTGTCCGCCCAGGCTTGGATGAAAAGATTCAAAAGCTGGTTTTCTTCCCTGATGATATTCTATATTTTCTTCCTTTTGAGACGCTTCTCACTCAGAAAAACAACAGGCAATGGCTCATCAACAAATATACTATTGCGTATGCCCCGTCGATTTCTTCCCTTCGTGAAATCATAAAGCGCAGCAAGAACAACGGTAAAAGACGAGGAAAGGATCTCCTGGCCTTTGGCGATCCGGTTTACGATGAGGAGGATTCAGGTAACAACGAAAAAAACAGTATCGATCTCTTCCAAAATTTCTATTCTCCCCAAGGCTTAAAACTCTTTCGATTGAATTACAGCGGCATGGAAGTTCAAAGAATTGCTGCGCTCTTTAGGAAAACCAAAGAACAGGTTTTTTTACGGGAGAAAGCCTCGGAAGCAGTATTGAAAAACCAAAAATTGGAAGACTTTAAAATCATCCATTTTGCTGCCCACGCCGTGATCGACGACCAAAAACCAGCCAGGTCTTTGATTGTACTCTCTCTAAATCAAGATTCTCGGCAATACGACTTTGTCCAAATGAGAGATATCTATAATCTGAAGATGAATTCCGATCTTGTAACATTGTCTGCCTGCCAGACAGGGCTGGGACAGTTCATCCGGGGAGAGGGAATCGAGGGATTAAGCAGGGCATTCTTTTACGCTGGAGCGTCCTCTGTTCTCATGAGTTTGTGGGCTGTCAACGATCAGGCCAGTTACCAACTCATGGAAAGATTTTATTATCATCTCCGCTCATCGGAATCTATCATGGAAGCCCTCCAGAAGGCCAAGCTTGAAATGATTCGCTCAGGAGTCTTTTCTCATCCATTTTACTGGGCAGGATTTGTGATCACGGGAAATGCTGGGAAAGTTGTTTTTCCGAAGACGGTCTATAAATGGATTCCGGTGATAATCTCCTTGTGTATAGGAGGGACTTTCCTCATCGGAGTAAAAAATCTGAGAAAAAGAAAAGCGAGGCGCTTGGCCGCTCGATTATGCTATCGCGTCAGCCACGACTGATTTTTCATCGTCAGGACGGAAAAGGGGACAATCCACCACAGGAAAAAGGCTGTAATTAAGCCATAAGGGATTCCATAAAGAAAGGCCATGCTCTTGTTTGTGCGAAGATAATAGAGAGAAAGAATAAAGGAAGATATCACGAGAAAAGCCAAGTGTCGGACCATGAACAGAGGATTAACGGCAAACGAATAAACAACGATCCCCAGGGAAAACAAGTGAAAAGGATGGAGAAAATTTAAAAATATAAAGTCGATAACCGGCAAGATGCGGTGCTTCTTTCTGTAACGGGAAAAGATGAACCGAGCCAGAAAAACAGATTCCCGGACATAGCTTCTCGTCCAGCGCAGATACATTAAGTTCATCTTACCGAACTTGGCAGGCGCCGTTGTATAGACAACCGCGTTGGATTGGTATTTGACCAAGTGACCCGACCTAAGAATCAAAGTCGTCAGGGCCCGATCTTCTCCGTGGGTACAAGGGGCATTTAAAAATTTCTGATTGAGAAATTCGTGGACAAATCCCTTCAAAAGACTTTTTCGGTAGGCCGTTAGGGCGCCAGGGCAGCAGACAACGGTTCCATAGGTGCTTTGGTAAGCGCGTCCGAAATCGAACGAGATCGAATAGCGAACCGACAACATACGCGTCAAAAAATTTTCTGTTTCGTTTAAGACGGCCACTCGTCCGGAGACGGCGCCTGTTTCAGGATCTTTGAGCAACGGGATAAGCAGGTTTCGAATGGCGTTGCGCCCGATTTTGCTGTCCCCGTCAAATGTCACAATAATATCACCCTTAGATTTTTTTAGGCCAACATAAAGTGCCTTTCTTTTCCCCAGGTTTTTTCTAAAATTGACGACCCTGATCCGGTCTCCATATTTTTGTTTAGCCCGCATCATATAATAATAAGTCATGTCTGTCGACCCATCATTCACGCAAATGAGCTCCAGTTTCTCCTGGGGGTAGTTGCTGCTGAATATCGAATCGATCGATTTGCCAATCAGTTCTTCTTCGTTCAGGGCGGACATAACCACAGACACAAACGGCCATTCCACATCCTGGCCTTCCTCTTGAAGCGCCTGAGGCTTATAGCGAAGCCAGAGGATCGTCTGAAGCATGAGCGCCAAAACAACGCTCGCGGCGGAAACAAGCAAAGGATAAGTGGCAAGTCTCAAGAATTTTGTGCTCTGTAAAAATTCTGACCAGTAATCGAACAGCCGAAACTTGATCGAAACGATCAGGATTAAAGCACTACTGATGATGATTAAAAAAACAATGATAGAATCAATACGTTCTTTTAAAACCGGAAGATTAAAGATAAAGCTCCGCGGCTGACCCTCCATGTCAAGTTCGTCAAACGTTTCTTCCCACATGTCGCTTCTCGAAATTTCTTCAGACTGAGAATATATTCCTTCTTTAAAGTGAAATCTTTATCTGTAGAAAGAGAGGATGATATTCGCTTTTTGAAGATTGAATACTAATCAATATGGGGAAAAAAGTCAAGTCAAAACAGCCCTCAATTTTTTCGGATGCAATCCGACATTTGATACTTTTCTAAAATCCTGTAAAATTGCCTGCGGCTTTTTCCGATCTCAGAGGCCGCCCGCGTCTTATTCCAGCGGCAATTCTCCAAGACTTGCCTGAGTTGATCCGGGGCACCTTCGAAATCTTCTTTGCCAGAGGCAGTTCCTTCCTCGATTTGGAGATCGGTTTCTTGGATTTGATCTGATTCCGAAAACGCAAATGCTCTCTCTATAACATTTTCGAGTTCCCTGATGTTGCCCGGAAAATCATGCGAGATCAATTTGCTTAGGGCGCTTGGAGAAAATGTCTTTTTTGTATTCCCTATCTGATTTTGCCGGTCGAGAAAATGCTCTGCCAGCAACGGAATATCCTCTTTCCTTTCCCGCAAGGGAGGGACGACGAATTTTAAAACCGTAATCCGGTAATACAAGTCTTGCCGAAACGTCCCCCTTCGGACTCTTCCCAGAAGGTCCTCGTTTGTGGCAAAAATGAAGCGAACATCTATAGCTCTGAAAGCGGTTTCGCCGATTCTCCGGATTTCCTTTCCTTCAATGACCCTTAAGAGTTTTGCTTGCAAGACAAGAGACAAGTTGCCGATCTCATCCAAGAAAGCCGTTCCTCCCGGTGCAACCTCCAGAAGCCCGGGCTTTTCTTTGAACGCCCCGGTAAAAGATCCCCTGGCATAGCCAAAAAGTTCGGCTTCAAATAAGTCTTCGGGGATATCCGAACAATTGATCGCGATATAAGCTCCTTTTCTTCGCGGGCTCAGGGCATGAATGTTCCTCGCCATTAGATCTTTTCCCGTGCCAGTTTCGCCCAAAATCAATACATGGGATGCGCATCGGGCCGCCTTGGCGATAAACTCACGCTTACCTCTAACAGCCGCGCTTTTTCCAATAATTAGCGTATTATCTAGATCCAATAGATCCATCCAAAATTTTGGTGCATGCCTTTTACCTAAGAATAAACGTCATTCCCTAAAAAAATTCTCACAAATA
Source organism: Candidatus Aminicenantota bacterium (assembly GCA_963715635.1). GTDB lineage: Bacteria > Acidobacteriota > Aminicenantia > Aminicenantales > UBA4085 > JAPKZH01. The sequence goes on from OY970261.1 coordinate 3,274,289, forward strand.
TGCAATTTTTGAGAAAAATCATTAAAAATTCCATCTATATTATTGTATATATAGGGCAGCCCCATGACGGCCCCGGCTAGGATGCACATGAACTGGGACGAGAAAAAAGAGAAAGAGCTCGCCGAAATCCTCGAAAGGTTCTCAAGGTTTATTCAGGCCCACATTCAGAAATTCAACCTCAATAAGTTTGGGCTGGACATCGATGATATCTTCCAGGAAGTCAAAATCAAAATTTGGAAAATTTTGCACAATGAGAAAAAAATCGTTAATTATTCGTCTTATATAAAGAAAATTGTGGATTCATCCGTCATCGACCAGCTGAGAAAACTCAAGCGCGAGGAGGGTATCTATCTTCACGAAAAAAACAAAAAAATCTCCGAGCAAAAGAGTAATTATGTCTCCGATGAATTTTATGGCCAAAGGGACATGAAAGAAATTGTCGGTAGGGCGGTGGCAGGTTTGATCGAATCACGGAGAAAAGTGGTTAAACTCTATCTGTTAAATATGAATATCGAAGAAATCGCCGCCTATTTCCGATGGAGCAAGGACAAGACAAGAAATCTCCTTTATCGCGGCCTGGCGGATTTGAAAAAAATACTAAAAGAACACGACATCGATTATGAAGATCACTCATAAGGATCTATGCGCCTTTTATCAATCCTATATCAGCGGGAGACTGCCCCCATCCCGAGACAATTGCCCCGCCATGCCTGACCTCATAGAATTTTTTAGTCCAAAAAGCTCCAGAAAGTTTAAAACAAGGATCATTGACCATATCACCCAATGCGCCCCCTGCGCCCGGGAATTCGATTTGATACTCACAATCAAACGAAGCGCGGGAGAAATGGACCGGGAAATTATGAGGTTGCTTGGGGCCGATAACAAACCCCAAGAATCTTCTGTTCGTCGTTTGAAAAAAATGGCCTTCTCCCATCCAATCTGGAAGTACGCCGCCTTGGCCATCGGGATTGTTTCGCTCTCTTTAAGCGTCTTGACACTCCTGAATACAAATCCGGAATTCTTTATCGAAGGACAAAATGGCCGTGGGGACTTAGAGACAGACGTTCGGTTGGTCAAGCCCGTTAACGACAAGTTTGAAAGATCTCATCTCGTCTTCACATGGAAAGTTCACAAAGGGGCAAATTCCTATGCCCTCGATCTCTTTGACGAGTCCCTTCGGATAATCTGGAAAAGCCCAAACTTGAGGGAAACCCAATATCATCTTCCTCCAGATATCATTCAAAAACTGGAGCCGTTTCATACCTATTTCTGGATGATAACAGTCACGATGCAGAATGGAACTAACATAGAATCCCCTCTGGCCAACTTTTTCTTGGTTCAATAATCAACGAAAATCAATTCTTGATTCGCAGTCGCCGTTCAAGATAAAGCCCGCCCAATAATAAGGATTAGAGAAATCCGATTGAATCATCTCCAATTTGGTGAGACGCAGGGCTTCTGCGATATTGCGACCTTGCGCCAGCCAACGATAAAATTTCTTCATAAAAAACGCCGTCGATTTGTCGGTCACGGGCCATAACGTCGATAAAACGGAATTTGCACCGGAATAGAAAAACATCCTTGTTAGACCCAACATTCCCTCTCCTTTTTCCAGCTTCCCCAGCCCCGTTTGACACGCCGATAAAATAACCAGATTCGCGTTGAGCCTGAGATTATAGAGTTCCCGGACCTGGAGAAAACCGTCTTCTTCACGTCGATTGTCCTGGGATAGGACAAGGGCCGACCGGAAAGGCTGATTTTCGTCTAAGAGCGCATGGCAGGCAAAATGAATGATCTGATAATTGTTGCGGGGAGGCTTTTTCACATTCTCCTCGGTGGCATTTTTGCCTAGATAAATGTCTCTTCTATCTTTTGGGAAATATTTCGATACCTCCCTGATTTCGCCCCTTGCAAAGGGAATGGGCAAGAAATTAAAGCCCTGATTTAAATAAAATTCAGTTAAGATATTTTCGGGTGTCGTCTCTTTTGCGGGAAGAGAATTTAGATCCGGATATGCAGGGTCTCCGAAAGCCAGAAGGCCGCTCGACTTCTTCCCCGTCAACCTTTTTTCGAATAGGAATAAAAGAACCGAAGATGAAGGTGCGTACGAAACTTGAAATTGGTTTATTAAATAATCCGGTCCTTGATTCTTTTGACCCCAAATCAATGTCTCAAACGGCAAATAATAAAGAATTCCGTCGGGAATAATAATGAGCTTTTCAATCCCTCGATATTTTGCGTCATTTAATGGAAAGAGAAATTCACTAAACAGACGTATCCCCCCTAGAGTGCCCAGGAATTCTTTTTGCGGATGCCCGGAGAGGATTTTCAGGTACCCCTTTACGGATTTTTCTATTTCCTGCCTTGAAGGAAGAGGATAAAAATCGAGCGCGTTTTTGGTAATAAAAAACAGGTATGAACGCTGATCGCCCAAAAAATATTCCACTAAAGCTGTTTTGCCATCTAGTAACCGTTCCCGAACTCCGTCCAGGGAGGAAAGCTCTGGAGAGACCAGGCTGGCCGCCTCCGGGTTTTCCTCTCTCATCTTCGAAATGAGCCTCATATAGCTGTCTTCCTCTTGAGACAATTTCTCTCCGAGTGCCATTTTATCTTTCTCGGAGAGCCCCGGCTGCGAGATTTTAAAAATGATCGACGTTATTTGACCTGATATTCTATTCTCTTCATCCCGCAACTCTTGGCTTAAATTCTCACGGATATCGATCTTGGATTCTGCAAGCCCCTCTAAAAATGCTCGGGCTTTTAATTTTTCAACAAAGTAATAAATTTCCTTCTCGATTTTTTCGGAGTGGTCTTCTCGTCCTAGCTTGTATAATAGATTAATTAAAGATTCATGAACTTTAAGCTTATTCCTGACAAAGCCTGCTTTGAATGTATCAAGAAAAATCTGGCTTCTAATTCTATCGATGATGTCAATCGATTTCTTATAGCAGTCTAAGGCCGGAATGTATTTTTCATTTCTTTCATAACACTGCCCCATCCCGTAATATGCTTCCCATAGGATTTTCGCGTTGTTTGTCTTTAAGGATAATTCCACAGAACGTTTAAAATAGCCCGAAGCTTCCTGATTATTACCTAAATAGAGGTAACTATTTCCTATGTTATTACTTATATTGCTAATTTCTTCGATATCTTGAAGTTCTATTGCTTTGTTAAGGCCTAGTTTATAGTATTCAAATGCATTACTATAATCTCTTAAACAATAATAGGTTTCTCCAATATTATTTAGAACCTTAATTTCATTCTTTATATCTCCTTTTTTTATCGCCAATAAAAGTGCTTTACGTAAATAAGATATTGATTTACTAAAATCTTCGCTTTTTTCTTGGAGAATTCCTTTATTTCTTAAAATAACGCCTAAATTATTCAAACCCATATAAATATAATTCTCGTTATTTAAATCTTGATCGATTTTCAGCGCTTTTGATAAGAATTCTAATGCCTTTTCGTAATCGCCCAAATCCATATATAATAAAGCAAGATTAGTCAGACTCTGTGACTCACTCTCAATAGCGTTTTCTTTATTCGCAATTTCAAGGGAGAGCTGGAAATATTTGAAGGCTTTCGAAAAGTTGCTAATCTTCCAATAATAAAGGCCGATGTTATTAAAACAAATTCCTTCTTCCCTCCTGTTGTTGATCTGATGAGCATTCTTTTGAGCCTCTATATTCAGGTCAAAAAACTCTCTGAATCTATTTAGCTCCCAATAATTGACGCTCATTTGACGAAGACATTTGACCTCGTGCTCTCTGCTTTGAATGCCTCTGGCCAAGGCGACTGCTTTTTCGAGGATCTGGATGGATTGCTGATATTTTCCCAAGGAACGCGCTGCTTTTCCTTGTGAATACAAGTCAAATATTTCTAAAGCTGTTGTGCATACCTGCTCTTCTTTTTTTAGATTCAATGAACGGGCTAATGACAGGGCTCTACCATAAAAATCCGAACATTCTTGCATGCGGCCGAGATTCCAGTTCAGGAGCCCTAATCTGGCCAGGCAGAGGAGCTCATCTCTCCTGTTCTTTAGTTGCCTTGCCAGCCGCAAAGCTTCCCCAAATTGGACTGCCGATGTTTGAAAATTCCCCATCTTTAGTTGAATTTCGCCATCGGCCACGGCCTTCTTATAGACCTGCAAAGGGCCGGGATCGTCTGCGTCTGCTATGGAATAGACAGGCAGGAGAAAAGGCAGAATGAATGCGACACAAAAAATGCCGACTTTTTTATCGAAGGCTATCCTCCCTCTCCCCACGTCAACAAGGGGAGAAATATAATAAGGATTCCCCAAAATGTCAATAATATGATTTTCATATAATCGCTTTGATATTTTTCTTTCTCTGGAATATGTTTTCTTCCGATTATTAAGAGTGAGGCAAATCCATTGAGTACCAAACGAAAGATCGGATTTTTCGTCTTTTTAATAAGCTGTCTTCTTATCCAACCCGCTTGGCCAGACGAATCAGGGAGAAAGCTCGTCCTTCGAAAAGACGCGTTTTTCGGCCTCCATTTCGACCTTCATCCGAATAAAACCGACACAGACCTCGGCACCGATGTGTCTGAGGAGAACGTCAGCCTCCTACTCAATCGAGTGAAGCCGGATTATGTACAGTATGATTGCAAGGGACATGTTGGTTGGGCCGGGTATCCGACCAAAATCGGTTGGCCCGCCCCTGGGATCAAGCGAGACAGCCTGGCCGTCTGGCGCAAAGTGATGCGCGAGCACGGTGTGGCGCTTTTTATCCACTACTCAGGAGTTTGGGACTCGCAAGCAATCGAGCACCATCCGGAATGGGCCCGTATTGATGAAAAAGGAAACCGGGATCCGAACAACACAAGTGTCTTCGGAGCCTATCAGGACGAATTCCTTATCCCTCAGCTCAAGGAAGTTGCTTCGGCCTATGATTTTTAGACGGAGTCTGGGTGGACGGCGAATGTTGGGCCGCGCAGCTCGATTACTCTCCACTGGCCTTAGCCGCCTTGTAATTTTCTTAGGTCTGTGAAGAAATGTGAGTTGCGCGAAGCTGGCGTCTATTCGGCCGAGATGTCAACATCCTCTTCTGCTCTTTCTTTTCAGAAAAAGTGCGCGGGACAAACACTTTTTGGCCCGAGGCGGGGTCTGTCCCCGTAAGATACATGCACGTTGACCGGGTCATCGGCGTCGGCGTGAAGATTTGGACTCCCTCGACCGGTTTCTCCCCTTCTTTTTCCAGACGACGCACCTGACGGGCCAGCTCCTGCGCCTCCTTCTTCCCGCTTCCTGGATGGGCAACCATCAAATAATATTTCAGGTGCTGTTTGCGGCCTCTATTGATTTTCTTAAACAGGCGGCGGAACTCCTCGAGCGGCCGCGTCTCTTTGTTCATCAAACGCAACACCCCGGAAGAAACATGCTCGGGCGCAATCTTGAGCAGGCCCGAGAGGTGATGATCGGACAGTTCCTTAAGATATTCTTCACTCTCCATTGCCAGGTCGTAGCGGATACCGCTCCGAACAAAAACTTTTTTCACGCCGGGGATCTGGCGCGCCTTTTTCATCAACCGGATCAAACGCTTGTGGCTCCGGTCAAGTCTTGAACAACCTATGCAATCGCGCTCGCACTTATCGCGCACCCTGCAGTCCATGCCATACATATTGGCCGTCGGCCCACCTAAGTCATCGATATAGCCTTTGAAATCCGGATGCCGAGTCAAGCGCCGGATTTCCCCAAGGATGGACTCTTCACTCCTCGAAACAATTCGGTCTCCTTGGTGGAGGGCTAACGAGCAAAACGAGCAGCCGCCGACGCAGCCGCGGTGGATGACGACGGAAAACTGGGCCATCCGCAATTCCGGAAAATGGGGGGGGATTGTCCGTGAGAAAGGCAGTTCATAGATCCAATCCAGGTCTTGGGGTTGGTACTCCGGCATGGGATATTGGAGGACGAAGCGGTTGTCATGGCGCTGAGCAAGAGGCTTCCGGTTGGAGAAGAAATTTTGGGCACGACAAAATTGTTCAGGGCTGTTGCTCACCTCTTCGAAAGAAGGAATCTCCCGGAAAGGGGAAGGCAATTCTTTCCTTACGATGCATGTTCCGGGGATTCCGGCTAAATCCTCACCCTTCGCCAGACGATGCGCGATCTCGATGGCCTGCAACTCGCCGGGGCCATAAACAAGGATATCCGCGCGCGAATCGAGCACGATGCTGCGGCGAACCTTGTCTTCCCAGTAGTCGTAATGAGCGAACCGTCGCAACGAGGCCTCGATGCCGCCAAGCACGATGGCCTTCCCTGGAAATAAATGCCTGATTTTATTGGCATAGACCAGGACCGCCCGGTCGGGCATGCCCGACTTATACGGCGCATGCTCATCCTTGGCCCGTTCGCGTTTCAGGGGCGTGTAGTTCACAAGCATGCTATCGATAGAGCCCGACGTAATACCAAAACAAAGCCGCGGCCGGCCGAGCTTTTGAAAATCCGTGTCGCCCTTCCAGTCGGGGCGCTCGATGATTCCGACTTTGTATCGCTTGGCGTCCAGCACCCGGGCGATCACGCCCACCCCTGAAAGCGGGTGGTCCGCATACGGCTCGCCGCTGATCAGGATGATGTCAAAGCCCGAACCCTTTGTCGAAATCATGATTTCGGATCTTTCCGTTGTTAAGGACGATAATAATCCACTTTTTTGAAGATGAAAAGCCCGTAGGCCGCGTCAGCCAGGAGCAACGCGCCGGAAATGAAGAACGGATACTGCAATCCATAACGATAGCCCAGCGGCGAATAAACTAGAGCGCCGACCATCTGGCCTAAAATCTGGATGGCGATCAGCAAGCCGGCGCTGCCGCCGATGCTCCGTCTTTCAAAAAGCCTCGATATGGACAGTGTGATCAGGACCCCTAGGCCGCCATCCCCGATCTCATGGAGGATTCGGAAAAAGATAGAAATATAGACATTATGATTTACCATGAGGATCAGCCCGGCTCCCGAAAGGGCCATCGACAGAAGCAGCAGGCGCTTGTTGAGGCGTGCATTGTACCTTAAAAACCCGACCAAAAAAGCCGTGAAAGCCAGGGCAGACAAAGGGATCGAAATATAGAAAGAGACTTGAAGTTTGTTCAGCCCAAAGAATTTTTCAAGGAAAGGGCTGTAGACTGTTCCTTCAACGCCCCAATGAAGGGCCAGAATAAAGATGAACACGACAAAGAGGAGCGTCTTTTTCTGGAGCAGGCTGTTCCGGTATTCTTTAAAAGACACCAGCCAAAACCGTTGGTGGTCGAAATGGCGGATAAAAAGCAGCACGATCATGGTCAAGACCGAAAAAACGGCCAGGAGAGTCCGGAAATTGCCGAACTGGGTAAGAAACCCGCCGGCCAAGACCCCGAGAGCCGGACCCAGACCGACCCAGAATATATACGTTCCGTACTTTTTGTTCGGATCCATGTCGGTCTCATCTTTGTAGTACATGCTGTTGATGGAGATATCCAGGGCGTTATTAGCCATCCCCAGGAATAAAAATAGGGCAGCCATCAGATAAAAAGTCTGCGCCCAGGCGATGAGCAGGAAAAGCGCGCATTCGGCGAAAAGAGCCGCATGGACGACGCCGGCGATGGAAAAGCGGTCATTGATCCAGCCCGTCGGGAAGGAAATCAACAAAGGGGCCAGGGCGAATAGGGATATGACGATGCCGATCTGCCAGCCGCTAAAGCCGATGCTCAGAAAATGGAGCGGGATGAGGAAAAACACCGAAGTGACGGTGAGCTTGCGGCAGAAATTGACGAAATGAATCTTGGCATGAAGAGACATGGTCTTCCCGGCCTATCAATTTTAAGCCCCCTATTATACTCAAAAATTTGGTGACACAATACTGTGTTCCCATAAAAAAAGGGGCGGTTCTCTTTCCGGCGCAAGAGAACCGCCCCCCGAAGGCGTATAAACTAGGGCTCGCTCGTTATCTCTTGAAGATACGAACGCTGCCGCTGAAGGTCTTCAGATGCACCGAAGCTCCGCCGCCGTTCACGACGCCACGGAGATCGTTCTTGGAGATCCTGCCGGACATGGTCACTGCAAAATCCGATTCGATATGGCCGCTGAAAGCTTCCGCCTCCAGGTCGAACGCAGAATCTGCGGGGATCCTCAACTCGATGCCGCCGCTCATGGCTTCCATATCGTATTTTCCGTCTTTTATGATTTGTCCCTCGTAGGTGATGTTGCCGCTCAAGACCTTGGCCCTGAAGGATTTCGTCCCCGAAATATCCCTCACTTTGATATTGCCGCTTGTTGATTCGGCCTCAAAAGAGCCCGTGATTTTCTCAACCGTGAGGTTGCCGGAGACGACCTTTAAATTGACGTCACCAACAATATCATGCAGTTCGGACGTCCCGCTGATTGTTTTGAAATCAACACCTTTCCCGGCTTTGACGACAACCAGATTTCCGCTGGTGATATCCCCCTCGAGCGGCCCGCCGATATTCTCGACGCTCACATTGCCGCTCACGCATCTGATCTTGGCCCCGGCCTTATCGGGGATCCAAATCTCATAGTCCACCCTGACGCTGAAATCGTCGTTTCTGCTGAATCTTTGTTCCGGATACTTGGTTTCGATGCGGAGAATGTTCCCGGTCTTGTTCACTTCGATCGTGACTTTGTCGATATTCTCTTTAGCTTTTTCGAGCGTCTTGGCTTCCGAAACCTTGAGAGCATTGATCTTGACCTGTGCCTGGTCCCAGCTTTTGATGTCGATCTTGCCGGAGACATTGGCGACAATCACTTTGCCGTCTTTGTCCAGGCTCTCGATTTTATCGAACTTGGCCTCAAATTTTTCTTTCGCTGCGGCCCCGACGTAAATCCCAAAAACAAGAAGCAGAGCGGCTCCCGCGATTGCGATTTTTCCGAATCTCTTTGCGCTCATGGTCATCCTCCTTTGATTTCAGTTATAAGGTCTTCCCCGACCCGTTTCCGGCCGGAGATTTTTTCTTCAAGTCTACAACATTGCCCAAAAATTCCACCTTTTCCTTGTACGCCGACAGGAGATATATCCTAGCGTCTAGGCTGTTAGGATCCCTGCGGACGGCATTCTGGCAGGCCTGGATAGAGGAGTTGATCAAGGTGAGGTTTTGGTCGAAGACCGCCGCTATCTGGGGGTCGAGGCTGCCCTTTTGAGAAGCAACGGCCTCGTTGAGGGCCTGAATGGCGAGCTGATAATGTTTCTCCGCTTCGCCCAGTTTCGCCAGCGTGTATTTATCCTGATCGGAAAGCCTTGGCACGGCTTTCCCCTGCCAGGGCCTAAGGCCGACCATGATGCCGCCGATGACAATAACGAGGATCAAGGCGGCCGCCCAGACGAACTTTGTCCGGTTTGGGGAAAATATAGATTTCCGCCAACCGGCTTCTTGGCCGTAGCCCAAACGCTGCTCGCGTTGTGCGGCTTGGACCCTGGACAAGATGCGGGGCCAATTATCATCCGAAGGAGTAAGCTCTTCCAGGGCCTTAGCCTTTTCCGTGATTCCCTGGAAATCCTGGATAAGGCTGCGGCAGTCTGCGCAGGATGCGAGATGCCGTTGCAGCCGGGCTTGGTCTTTGGGCTGCAACGCCCTATCCAGATATTCTCCGATGAGCTTGTGTGTTTTTGTGCATCTCATGGCATCTCTCCTTAAATCAATCGCCGGTCCTTGAGATAATCCCTGAGCTTCATACGGGCTTTGAAAAGCTGAGATTTCGACGTCCCGATCGAGAGACCAAGCATGCGGGCGATTTCATTGTGCTTATACCCCTGAACATCGTGAAGGAGGAAAATCTCCCTCAATTTATGGGGCAGCGTTTCGATAGCCCTGTCCAGGGATTTTCGGGCATCCCGGTCCTCGGAGACTGCGCGGGTGTCTTGGATGGCACCCTCGACCCCGGTCAAGGAGACCGTCTTTTGAAATTCGGCTTTATTGGAGCGGAGGTAGCTGTAGCAAGTGTTTAATGCGATGCGGTAAACCCAGCCGACAAACGTGTCGGTTTTTTGAACATCTTCCAGGTGGCTAAATACTTTCAAGAAGATTTCCTGGAGGAGGTCTTCGGCCGCGACCCGATTGAAAGTGTAGCGAAAGGCCAGGTTAAAGAGTGGGGTTTTCAGGCGGTGATAAATGGCTTCCATGGCCTGGGCATCGCCTGCTTGAGAGCGGCTGATCAAGTCGGCAAAAGAGGCGTGCCCGGACAACGAGACCTGGGAAGAAATGTCATCTTTTGGCTGGGCCATGACCGCCGGCTCCTGGATGAACGGTCCCACCGGAGACCTTGAGACATTATCTGCGATTTGGAGGCCGTTTGCTAGCGCAAAATCCTGGTAAGCCACTTTTTCTCTCTCTTCAATCCTAATAGATGAAGAGAGTCAAAAAAAGGTTGCTTTTCCCGGAAAATATTTTCAAAATCTTTATGAAATTCCGGTAGAAAGATTTTCCAGAATCGCATATAAATAGAGGGAAGGCGGGATTCCGGCATGGCCGCCAAGGCGGAGGAGCGATCATGAAAAAGATCACCAATTTATTATCCGTGATAGGGCTCATTTTTCTTCAAGTCAGCCTGATAAGTTGCCAGAAAAAAGAGACTGCACTCTCGGAGATCGAGGTTTCCGGGATTATCGAAGCCGTTAAAACCGAGATCAAAGCCCAGGCCCAAGGCGAAGTTAGACAGATTCTCGTCCAAGAAGGCCAGAAGGTGAAAAAGGGCGACTTGCTCTGCCTTTTAGATGACGAAAAACTTCGCATTCAATTGGCCCAAGTCAAGGCCGGTCAGGACGCCGCCCAGGCCAGGCTCCGACTGGCCAAAATGGGGACCAAAAAAGAGATGATCGCGGTCGCTAAAAACCAAGAGGAAATAGCGGCGAAACAGCTGGAGCTGGCCCAAAAAGACGCGGAACGCCTGGCCAAGCTCCTTAACCAAGGCGCTGTTTCCCAATCCTTGAAAGAAAAGGCTGACCTTGCCCTCAAGGCGGCCCAGGAGCAATACAAAAGCGCCCAAGAAAATTATCGGATGGCGGCCCGCGGCCGGGAAAAAGAAGAGATCGAAATGGTCGAGGCCGAAATCCAGGGCTTAAAAGCGCAGGAACAGTACTTCCTAAGGCTCCTCCAGGATGCCGAAGTCAAATCGCCCATAGATGGACTCCTTGAGATCAGGCATATCGAGGTCGGCGAACTCGCCCTTCCAGGCGCAATTCTCTTCAGCCTGATCGACCTCCATCAAACCTACGTGAAGGCCTACGTTCCCGAAAGATATACAGGCCGTCTCAGACTTGGAAGCGTGGTAGCCGTCTTCAGCGATTCCTATCCCGGAAAAACATACAAGGGAAAAATCGATTTCATCTCGGATGAAGCGGAATTCGCTCCCACAAACGTCCAGACCAAAGAGGAGCGCCTCAAACTCGTCTATATGATCAAATCGTATCTGGATAACCCGGCCGGAGAGCTCAAGCCGGGCATGCCGGTGGATGTGAAGATTAAGATAGAGGGCTGATAAAAGCAAGACGATGTGGGCGATCAAAGCGGAGCAAATCAGCAAAAAGTTCGAACATGTTGCAGCTATTCAAAACCTTGACCTCGCCGTTGAAAATGGGACCCTGGCGGGCTTGATCGGTCCAGACGGCGCGGGAAAATCCACGCTCCTCCGCCTGCTAATCGGTCTGCTCCAGCCCACAGCAGGGAGGATTGAAATCGGTGGGTTCGACGTCGCAAAAAATCCGTTCCAGGTCAAAGACCGGATCGGCTACATGCCCCAGCACTTTAGCCTCTACGGCGACCTGACTGTCGCCGAAAATATGAAATTTTTTGCCGATATTTATGGAGTCCGGGCCGAGCCGTTTGTCGAAAGAAGAAAAGAGCTTCTCAAATTCAGCGCCCTGGGTCCCTTCCAGGACAGGCTGGCCAGGAATCTTTCCGGCGGCATGCAGAAAAAACTCGCTCTGGCCTGCAACCTGTTTCATACGCCGGACATCCTCCTTCTGGATGAGCCGACGACCGGCGTCGATCCCGTCTCCAGGCTTGAACTCTGGCAGCTTCTTAAGCAACTCAATGACAAGGGCGTGACCATCCTGCTCACCACGCCCTACATGGACGAAGCCGCCCGCTGTCACAAGGTCGGGTTTATTTTTGAAGGACAGATTCTCGCCTACGATTCTCCCCTTAGCCTTGTTGCTTTAATGAAAGACGGGATCGCCGAGCTCATAGCGCCCCCCGCCGAGTCGATTAAAACGCTGCGCGGCCTGCCCGGAATAAAAAGCATCCATCCTTTCGGCGAAACCCTCCATGTCGTCTATGAAACGGGCCGGATGAGCCTGGAGACGATCAAGGTGCTTTTCGAAGAAAAACAAATCCCCTTCCAAAGCCTGAAAAAAATTTCGCCCTCTTTCGAGGATGTTTTTTTGGCTTTGGCCCAGGAGAAAGCCCTGGTTCAAACCGGAAAGCCATGAACAGCGCGCCAAGCATCGAAGTCCGGGATCTCACCAAAAAATTCGGTTCGTTTACGGCCGTCGATCATATTTCATTCACTGTCAGAAAGGGAGAGATCTTCGGTTTCCTCGGGCCCAACGGCGCCGGCAAATCCACGACCATCCGGATGCTGTGCGGCATCCTCCGCCCGACGGCGGGCCAAGGCATCGTGGGAGGATTCAGCATCTCCGCCCGCCCCGACGAAATCAAGAAGATCATCGGCTACATGTCGCAGAAATTCACACTTTACCAGGACCTGACCGTCAGCGAAAACATCGAGTTTTATGGCGGCATTCATCGGCTTCCGCCGGCTGTCCAACGAGAGCGGAAGAATTGGGTATTGAAGATGGCGGGGCTCGAAGGACGAGAGAATTCCCTGACCAGGGAGCTCTCGGGGGGCTGGAAACAGCGGCTGGCGTTGGGATGCGCGATCCTCCATCAGCCCCAGATTTTATTCCTGGATGAGCCGACGGCCAGCGTGGACCCTGCCTCGCGCCGGGACTTCTGGAACCTGATCTACGAGCTCTCTGAGCAAGAGACTACCGCTTTTGTCACCTCTCACTACATGGATGAAGTCGAGCGGTGTCACAGGATCGCCATTATTCACTCGGGGAAGATCATCGCCCTGGGCTCGCCGCGCGAGCTGAAAGTCCGTTTTACGCAAAGGGAAAATTCCACGCTGGAGGATGTTTTCGTTTCAGCGGTTCGCGGAGCCAGCTCGCCATGACCAACAGAATCATTCCCCTCATGAAAAAGGAAGCCCTTCATATCTGGCGGGACCCGCGAAGCCTGTACATGGCCCTCGGCCTGCCGACCGTCCTGCTCATTCTTTTTGGCTATGCCATCACCTTCGACATCCGTCATATCCGCATGGGAATCATCGACCAGGATGGATCCGCGCCCAGCCGCGAACTCATCAGCCGGGTCAAATCCAGCGATTATTTCAGTCTCGTGCATCTATCCTCCGACGCTTCTGGTGCGGAACGGCTGCTGGACGAAGGGCGCGTGAGACTCATCATCGTTATTCCTCCAGATTTTTCCAAGGACCTGGCTAAAGGAACAGACGCACCGCTGCAGCTTCTCGTGGATGGCAGCAACAACAACACGGCTCTTGTCGCCCTTGGCTACATCTCCCGCTTGATCCAGACATTTGCCAAGGACGTCCTCACTGAAAAGATGAGCCGCCAGGGAGGGTCCTATGACGCCGGTTTTCCCATGATCGACCCCAGAGTCAGAATTTGGTACAACCCCGAGCTGAAAAGCACGAATTTCATCGTGCCCGGGCTGATCGCCGTGGTCATGATGGTGATGACGACCATGCTGACCTCCCTCACCATCGCCCGGGAATGGGAAAACGGGACCATGGAGCAGCTCATCTCTGGACCCGCCAGGTCCCATGAGATCGTCATCGGCAAGATGCTGCCCTATTTTTTTCTGGGGTTGACGCAGGTGGCCCTGGTGGTCCTGGCGGGAAGTTTCATTTTTAAAGTTCCTCTCAGAGGAAGCCTGTTCGTCCTTTTTGTTGTATCCTCCATCTTCCTGTTCTGCGGGCTCAGCCTTGGACTTTTAAGCTCCGTCGTGACGAAATCCCAGCAGCTCGCCTACATGATCTCCATTTTGACCACGCTCCTCCCCTCCTACATCCTCTCGGGCTTCATTTTCCCGATCAAGAGCATGCCCAAAATCATCCAGCTCATTTCCTATCTCGTGCCCGCCCGCTATTTTCTGGCTACGCTCAGGGGGATTTTCCTAAAAGGATACGGCTTCGCCCTGCTCTGGCCGGAAATTCTATCATTGTTCTTTTTCTCCCTGCTCGTGTTCGCCGCCTGCGTCAGGCGCATGAAGCTGAGTCTGGAGTAAGAGATAGACATGTTCGGCACGATCCGCCACATCATCCGCAAAGAGTTCATCCAGTTGTTCCGCGACAGGCGCATGTTCATGCCGTTGTTTATGGCTCCGGTCATCCAGCTCATCCTCTTTGGCTACGCGGCGACGATCGATATCAAGCATATCTCGTTGGCCGTGGTCGATAATGACAGGACCCAGGAAAGCCGGGCTCTTGTCTCCTCTTTCATCGAGTCGGGCTATTTCGAGCAGAAGGCTGCGCCCGAATCGTCGGAGGCTGTCGATGTCCTGCTCCAAACAGGAAAGGTCCAGGCCGCCCTTATCTTTCCCAAAGACTTCGCCCGGCAGCTCAAAAATTGGCAAATCTCGCCGCTTCAAATCATCATCGACGGCACCGATGCGAACTCGGCCACGATCATCCAGAGCTATGTCTCGCTGATCATCGCCAAATATTCAGAGACGGTCGTGACCCAATTGATGATGCGCCGGCCGGAGGGGATCGTCCGGCTTGAGCCTCGCGTCTGGTACAACCCCGAACTCAAGAGCTCGGTTTGGATGGTCCCGGGAGTGGTCAGCCTCATCCTGCTGCTGACCACGCTCATCCTGACCTCGATGGCGATCACGAGAGAACGCGAGCTGGGGACCCTGGAGCAGCTCATCGTCTCGCCGATCAAGCCGATCGAGCTGATCCTAGGCAAAACGATCCCCTTCGTGATCGTGGGATTCTGCGATGTCATCCTTGTTCTTGTCGCAGGAAAGCTGGTTTTCAATATCCCCATCCGCGGAAATCTCGCTTTCCTATTGGCGTGCGCTCTGGTCTTCATTCTGACCACTCTCGGCTTGGGCCTTTTCATCTCCACGATTTCCCGCACCCAGGGACAGGTCATGATGTCGGCGATGTTCTTGATGATGCCGGCCATGCTTCTCTCTGGAGTTTTTTCTCCGATCGAAGGCATGCCCCAAATCATCCAGTACTTCACCTACCTCAATCCTCTTCGCTATTTCGGAAAAATTGTAAGAGGGATCCTCCTCAAGGGAAACGGCTTTTCGATCCTTTGGCCCGAGCTCCTGGTCCTTTTTCTGATGGGGGTCGTGACGATTATTCTCAGCTCGCTGCGCTTCAAAAAGCATTTGGAGTGAGTTTTTTGTTTATCGATTATAATTCTTGGTTGAAGCGTTCGCGCTCAGGAGGTGAGTGATGTTGAGATCCCGTCTTTTGATTAGCTTCGTCCTTCTTGCCTGCATCCTGGCTTCTATCTCTGCCGGACAGGCCGTGAATCAAGAGCCGCGCCGAAAGCAAGCCACGTTCCTCATGCCAGAATTGGCAAGCGTCCCTCCCATATTCCAGAGGCTATATACCCGATTAGAAAGTGTCCTAGCCCGCTGGAACAAGGAGATTGACCAGAAATGAAATGGAACCCTCTACAACATGTTCATTCCCATGGCCTCGGTCCTTCTTGCCAACTCCAATGCCGGTTTTCCCATTCTCCGGAAGGAAAACCGGGAGCCTACAAAATTATTCATTCAGCGGCTGAAAGAGCTAGGCTGCCGCGGCGTTCAGCTGGATATCCAGTTTCCCATCCTCGATCCCGAATATTTCAAGTTCGCCAAGGACAAAGGCCTGATTCCCAAAGATTCCCCCGACGACAAATCGTTTCTTGAATTCTACAAAAAAGTGGCCGAGGACGTGAGATCCCTCGGACTCAGGCTATCCGTGGAAAGCCAGGTGGTTTTTACCCAAAAAACCTGGTCACCCCTTCCCGTAGAGCAGTATTATGCCGAATTCGAAAAAGCCGGAGAGGCCGGGTTCGCCGTCTTTAAGCAGCGCAAGCTGTCCATGGCCAAATTGATTGCCACCGAACTCAAGCCGGACTTTTTCACGAAGGAGGATGAGCCCGATACGGCGATGTCGCTGACGGGCATTCAACTCTTGAAGAAAAAAGAAAATTATCTTGGCCTGGTGAAGGACCTCGTGGACGGGGTTAGGCCCCTCGTCCGGAACACAACAAAAATCGCCAGCGGCATCGGCATCTGGATGAGCGACTGGGAATCCTGGCTCAGGGACCTTCTCAAGCTGGATGTCGATTTTATCAACCTCCATATCTATCCTATTAAGATCAACGCCAACAACTCCCGCGATGACATCGTGCCCAGAACCCTGAAGGCCGCGGACATGGCCCATCAGGCCGGGAAGGGAGTGGCCGTGGGCGAGACCTGGCTCTACAAGACCATGCCTTTTGACACGAAGGACCCGGAGGTCATTTACGGCCGCGATTACTATGATTTCTGGATTCCGCTGGACATCGAGCACTTGAGCTTGATTCTCAAGATCGCGCATTTCAAAAAGTTCGAATATGTGTCGCCGTTCTGGTCCTCGTTCTTTTTCTCCTACCTAACCTATCAAGAAGCAAGAGGCTTAAACACTGCGGAATTGAAGAGGCGCAACAATCTCAAAGTCTATCAGAATCTCATGAATGGCACATTTTCCCCGACGGGGATGGCCTATAGGAATATGGCAACGGCCGGGCCGCGCCGATGATCAATGCGGACTCCGAGGCACGAGGAAGAGACTCTAAGCGCAGATCGAAGGTCTAAGGCCGTTTCTCAGAACTGTGCTTCGAACGCCAGCTTCTCCCCTGCTTTGAGCATCAACGGTTGGGCCCACTTGATCAGGATGCGGCTGCCGTCCTGGCTGAAAATCGGTTTGAATGCTTTTCCTCCGGCCTCTCCTTTCAACGCAATGACCTTTTGATTCGGGAGAGATGGCGGCAGAACAAAACTATATTCTTTGAGTTTGAGCTCGCCCGATGCGACCGTCAACCCGACTTTTTGCGTTTTCCCGGCTTCTGCCTTCTGGAAATATCCGCCCCAAGCTGAGCCTGTGCTCCAGAATGTCCGAAAATCGTCCGGATAAACTCGAGGCGCAAATCCCAAGCTCATGGCCGGCGCGGAATACGAATATCCGGAAAGAGCGAGCAGAACGCCCCAGGAAGACATCGCCCGGGCATAGTGATGGCCGCATTCGACTTCGTCCCACGGGTTTCGTCGCTCTCCGTCATACCGATCGCGGACGGCCTTGACAATCGTCAGCCCTTCTTCGATCAAGCCTTCATACATCAGATGAGAGGCAACCTGGTATTCAATTCCAGTCCAGACTTCGTCCGAATAGACAAAGGGAAGCGGGGGACGACCGCCTTTCGGCCAGGTGCAGAGCAACAGCCCCTTTTCATCATTCAGGGCATATGTCCGCTGGCAGTTGGAATAGTTTTTGAAATCTGTCATGAAATTGTAATTGAAGATCGAGCGCAAAGTAGTTTGCAGCCGGTCCTGGGGAAGAAAACGGCCCAGCCCGGCGACCATGGCCAGCCACTGGCCGAGCATCTGGTCGGAAAGACAGCCTTCCCCGTACTGGTATTTTTTCTCCATCACCTGGTCATACTTCTGGATGTAATACTCGCCGTTCCAGAGCAGGTCGTCGAACTTTTTCCGGCCTTTGTCAAACATCTCTTTATACAGCTTCGCCGCGCCAGGATCCCCGACAGCCTCAGCCATCCTCGACCCGGCCAGCAGAGCGCCTAAATAAAACGTGCCGATCATGCTGTTCGACCCGTAGAATTCGATATCGTAGGTATTGTGCTGCTCCCCTTCAATTAAGCCATCCTTGTCTGTATCCCATGCCGTCCACGTATATTCGAGCGCCTTTTTGGCCTTGGGCCAGATCTTCTTCAGAAACTCCATATCACCCGATAGCTGCCAGTCCCTGTAGAGATTGATAATCCTCCCCAGTTGGCCGTCTGCCGCGGGACGGAATTTCCAGTACACACCGCTCCAGAGCGGGAGCGACGTCCGGAAGACCATTTCGCCGTTGTCCTTGGTGTTATTCAGGAAATCCACCTCCCGCATGAACCGTTCCAGGCTTGGAAAGAGAAATGCCAGCGACTGCTCGTAGTTCCAGACATGGGCGCAGTTGAGCGGGCAGCAGCCGCTCTTATCGTTGCACCCCTCAAAGCCGAAGAACTTCCCGCCTTCGAGCCAGAAGCAAGTCATGGTCCGTGTGATCGAGGCCTGGCTCGAAACGGCGTCGAGCACGTAGGGCGGCAGCGTCGCCGAGAAGAAAATCTCGTGGAACATCCGGCTCTCTTTTTCGAGCTGGGGAAGGTTCTGGAAAAGATATTCCGCCGATTTCCAGGCGTCGGCAAAACGCTCGGCATAGTGGTTCTTGAACATCTGGCCTCGCTGTTCGCGGACGATATCGAAGTCATCGACGAAATTGGGGAAATTCCAGGAGAGGATAAATGGTAGCGTGACTTCGCCGAACGGTTCGATCGTTGCCATCAGGCCCAGCGTTCCGATGTCCGTCCGTTTGTCCGGCGAAGGCGTGGATTCCTCAAGGTTCTTCAGGACCCCGTCTGCCGCGAAGTCATCCCAGAAAATCTGGAGGTCATCCCACCAGTCGCCGCGCACCCAATGGGAGAGATAGGTGATATTCTTCCAGGGCGTGGCCAAGGCCATGGTGCCGAACGCAGCCGCGTCGGCTTTGACTCTCTGCGAAGACATGAACAAGCCAGAGAGGACCGGGCCTTTTCGGATTTCATTCAAGTTTTGCCCGAATTGGTCATGACCGACACCTTCTATCGCGCCCTCGCCTGCAAAGCCGACGGGGTTGAGAATGCTGCCAGCGATCGTAATCTTGGCCTGCTGCGGACTGAGATTCTTGACACGAAACCGGATGACGAAGGCCGGGATCCCGGATTCTTCCGGTTTCAGCGGGAGGAACGGGTTAAAGGCTTCGAGCGTGACATGGAGCGGAATCTGACTGTCTTCCATGTCGACCCACGCATACGGATATTCACCGCGGAAACGGGCTCTTTCCATCCGAGGCAGCCCCGGGACTTCGCCCCGGCGATAGCCGTCCGCGCCGATGAACGGCGGCGTCAGGGCACCTTCGAGAACCCGCACCATGGGTTTTTGGCCTTTCTGCTCAAAGGAAAGCGCAAAAAATGTGAAAGGAAGATTGACGCCTTTTCCCGGGCGGTTGAAGATCTCCCAGTCGCGGAGGTTTCCTCGTCCGCCCAGCGAGACCGTGCCGGTGCCGATCCCGCCGAGTGGAAAGGCGACTTCCTTAAGAGCCTGGCCCTCAAACGTGCGCAGCTCGCCCAGACGGAAAAGCTCCTGGCCCGTGTAAACAAGCTTCGAGGGTTCTTTGTCCACGGCCCAGATCAGCTTTTCGCCCTGGCAAAGCCAGAGTGAGGCAGCCCATAAAACCACGATCGCAGCGGAATGCCGCCAAGACAATTTTTTTTCTGACATGCAGACCTCCTCCCCTTTAGAGAAATTTTCATGTGCACCTTTTTTCTATAGCATCAATTCGGAAAAGTCAAACCCTAGGCTTTTTTCTTGGAGAGGATCTCGGTGAGCTTGTCTTCCATATCGTCGAAATGCGTTCCGGGCCAAAAAACTTGTCCGCAGGAAGGGCATATGGCAAAGGAATCGGCCTTCTGGAAGACGAAAGGCGCGACCAGGTTGGCGGCTTGGGATTTGGCCAGGGGCTTGAGCTTGACATTGCACCCCAGGCAGCGGGAATACGGATCCACCTCTTCCCAGAGATCAAAAAAATCGATGACTTGCCGGACCTGCTCCTCCCAGGCTTCAGCCTCGATGAAAAGCTTTTTGAGGCCCTTGGCTCTGTCCAAGAGGACATGATCCCGGGAAAGTAAAACCCGGCTTTCTTTGCGGGCATGAGAAAGGAGTTCTTCGTCTTTAATCTTGGAAAAATAGAGGACGTCGAAGCCAAGGATTTTGAGCCACTTGGCCAGCTTCCCCAGCATGCAGTCGGCAATGAATTTCATGCCGCCCTTTCTAAAGTCCAAGAAATTGGACACTTAGGCCTGAGATCAGAATCATGGCGCCGGCCAGGGCGTGGGCATATCGTTCGAGCTTCCCCAGCCTGATAAAGCTCACCCCCCACGAAGAAACGGCGATAATCGTGAGCATCGTCAGGATTGTGGCCAAGCCGAATGTTGCGGTGACCAGGACGACACCGCTAACGCTGTGTTTCGCTGCAGGATACATGATGAGCGGGATCAGAGGCTCGCAGGGCCCGAAGATGAAAATTGTGAAGAGAATCCAGGGCGTGATATTCGTCTTTTCTATGCGTTCATGGACATGGATGTGCTCAGCTTCGTGGCCATGAAGATGCTCATGCGCCGCGCCGTCGGCATGAATATGGACGTGTTTGTGGGGTTTGTTTTTGATCGCCCTGTGCAATCCCCAGAGAAAATAGGCCAGGCCGAAGCCGATCATCAGCCAGGCCGCAGCTCCTCCCCGGGCGGTTTCTGCGTTTTCCAAGCGCGAAACGGCGATTCCGAAGGCAATCCCGACGAGACCCAGGACGACAGAGCTGAGAACGTGCCCCAGCCCGGACAATAAGGAAATCAAGAGCGTCTTGGTAAGCGGCCAGCGCCGGGCACGGCTCATGGCGATGAACGGAACGTAATGGTCGGGGCCGAGAATGGTGTGCACCAGACCCACCGTCGCTGCCGTTCCCGCCAGAACCAAGATTTCTTTGTTGATCATTCTTTTTTTGGCGAGGAAGTATAGCATAGCCCAAGAGAGATTGCCACGGCAAGAAACTTACAGCAGCATCTATGGAGGAAGTTGCTCTATCTCAAGCCTCCTCGCCTTAACGAGATTTTCCGGAATCCGAAGAAAAGGATGGTGGACGGTAGGGGACTCGAACCCCCGGCCTCAGCGTTGCGAACGCTGCGCTCTCCCAGGCTGAGCTAACCGCCCACGGTTGTGCGGAGAAAAATACAAAATACCATTTTTAGAAGATTTTTTCTATGAAAAATAAGCTGGGCCTTTCAAAACTGCCCCGCGCTTGCTTCGAAGACAGGAATTTTCGTTCTCATTTCCTTCATTTTCACAATATTGATCCGACTAAATGCGTGAATGGCTCAAATTCCAGCCCGCATTGACTTGAGGCTTTTTGCCTGCAAGGATTCCTTGAGGCACGGGCTTTTTTCCTATATAATCTATAAATTAAGTATAATAAATCGAGAAAAACCAGGCCGTCCTGTCCGACGATGAAGGAGGTTGGATGAAAGACAATCCTATAAAACACTCGCTCAGCCGGCGCCATTTTATAAAAGGGGCGGTCGGAAGCGCCATTTCGACCGTTCTGCTTCATTCCTCACATCTTTTGGGAAGGGAAGCGGCGGCCCAGAATTCCCTGTTCTCGGTGAATGAAATTCCCGGCAATCCTTTTTACAGCCAACACAACCCGAACAACCACGCCGGAATCGACTGCCTGCTTTTCCTCATGGGAAACAACGGCCTCAAGTTTTTCCGCTCCAGTCAGACGATGTTTCTCTCCGGCCCTCAAGGGATGATCGCCGCCAACGATATCGTCTTGCTCAAGGTCAACGCCCAGTGGAAATACAGGGGCACCACCAACAGCGACCTCGTTCGAGGCCTCATCCAGGCCATCCTGAACCATCCAGACGGCTTCACCGGCGAGATCGTGATTTTTGAGAACGGACAAGGACGCGGCAGCCTCAACTGCGACACATATGATTCCTACGGAGACAGCGACGTTCATGCCAATGCTCTCGATGACCGCCAATCCTTTGTTTACCTGGTCGATAATCTTTTTAAGGACTCCCGGGTCTCCGCCTTCCTGCTCGATCCCATCCGCGACAGGTTCATCAACCGCGATGACCATGTCACGAACGGCTACAGAATCCTAGAAAATGTCTCCTACCCGTGTTTCACGACGAATCGGGGCAATCGCGTAGAACTCAAGGAAGGGATCTGGAACGGCAGCGGCTATGGCCAGAACCTCAAACTAATCAATGTCCCCGTCCTCAAGACGCACGGCGGGTCCGAGATCACGGCCTCGCTCAAGCATTTTTACGGCGTTGTGAGCATGAGCGATGGCAACGTTGGATTCAGGCATTATAGCGGGCTGGGCGAGACCTGCGGAAAAATGGTTGTTTCTGTCCGGACGCCGGTCCTAAACATCATGGACGCCATCTGGGTGTCCCACAAAAGTCTCGATGGCTATCCGGAAAGCAACACCTTCAACGCCAACCGGATCGTCGCCAGCCAGGACCCCGTCGCCCTGGACTATTGGGCAGCCAAGAACATCCTTTATCCAATCAACAGGAACTACAACCATCACCCCGACAATGCGACCATCCAAGACTGGCTGTATGTGGCCCAAGGCTTTATCAACAACCGGGGAGGGCTCTATAGCCCCCAAAACGGAATCCTGGTCAACCGGGTCACCAAAAACGAAGAGGATATGGTCGTCTATTACGAAAGCGCGACCAGTTTTATTCAGAACGGTCCGGATGCCATTCAACGAAAGATCTTGGATCGAGAGCGCCGGCGAAGAAGATATTAGCGGAAAAAGCGGCCGGCAATACTGAGAATGCTCCTGACAGAGGTCGTGCTTCGGACGAGCGGCCAGGATCGCAAAAGGCCAAAGCCGGCTTTGATTTTTTTCGCCCTGCGCTCGTGGTGGAAAAGGACAATGGCCTTTTCCATGATATCGGGCTTGGGCGCCGTGTAAGGGAACCACCACATCTGGGCCTTTTTTTTGACAAAGTCCCGGCTTATGTATTTGATATTCATCAAATGGAGATGTCCGTATCGCCCATGCGAACGCCCCATGCCGGTCTGTTTGGGGCCGCCCCAGATAGCCTTGGGCTCGGTAAAAGAAAACATATGGTCATTGACCGTCACCGTTCCGACCTCGAGCTTATCGGCCACATAAGCCGCTAATTTTTTATCCCGAGTCCAGACCGAAGCGGTCAAGCCGTAGCGGCTGTCGTTGGCCAGGGCAATCGCTTCCTCGATATCGGAAAAGGGCATGATCGGGATGACCGGCCCGAAAGTTTCCTCCGTCATGATCTTCATGGTGTGATCGACGTTGGTCAGGACGGCCGGACTGATAAAATAGCCGGGCAGGTCCTTGATCCTCTCTCCTCCGAATAAAACCTGCGCCCCTTTTTGCTTGGCGTCCTGGATGTGCGCCTCCACGAGCTCGAGCTGGCTGAGAACCGTCATCGGCCCCATATCGACTCCGGGCTCAAGAGGATTGCCCACCTTGATTTTTTTTGTCAGTTCGAGCACTCTCGCCGTAAACGCTTCTTCAATCTCCTTGGCGACATACACCCGCTCGATCGACGCGCAGCTCTGGCCCGTGTTCATGAGAGCCGCCCATACGGCTCCCTGGCACGCCCGGTCCAGGTCGGCATCTTTGAGGACGATCATGGGATCCTTTCCGCCTAACTCCAAGACCGTGTTCGTCAGGTTACGGCTGGCCAGCTCCATGATCCTTTTGCCGGTGGAAACGCTGCCCGTAAACATCACCGTCTGCACATCGGGATTCGTGATCATCTCTTCGGCCTGAGCGGCGCGGCAGTTGACGATATTCAGGACTCCGGGAGGCAGGCCGGCCTCGATAAAGATCTCGCCGATCATCAGGGCGCAGAAAGGCGTCGAGGTGGATGCCCGGAGAATGACCGTGTTGCCGGCGGTGAGGGCGCTGACGATATCGTAAATGGGAATCACAAAGGGAAAATTCCAGGGAGAAATGATGAGCGTGGGGCCGAGCGGCTGGTAATGGAAGGCGCTTTTCTTATGGGCAAAAAAGGGAACGTGCGGCTTGGACGTCCTTGGCTTTAAGGACTTTTCGAGAAAATGGGCATAAAAATCCAGGACCTCAAGACTCCCCATGACATCGACGGCCAAGGATTCCGCAAGAGGAGACCCTTTTTCCAGGGTCACCAGCCTTACCACCTCTCGGCTTCGACCCAGAAGAATCATTTTAGCTCGGATAAGGACTTTTTCCTTTTCTCGATGCGGCAAATTCTTCCATGCCGGGAAAGCTTCTTTAGCGGCCCGCACAGCGTCCCGGCATTGCTCGGAGGAGGCCAGAGAAGCCTCGCCCAGCGGCTCCAGTGTCGCCGGGCTTTTGGAGACGATTTTTTCTTTTGAATCAACGCGCTTGTTTCCAATGATGAGCCGTCCGTCCATGGGTCTTACAACCTTCCTTGCTCCGCAGCCAGGGCCAGGTGCCGGATATTCTTCGGGTCGATGACGTTCGGCTTAGCCATTCTGATCAAGCCTCCTTTTTTGCCCTCAAGTATATAATTTCATCCTCCAGGATTTCAATATATTAACCTGGACGATCTCCTGATCAATTACCGCTACCAGCTTATGGATGAAGAAAATTGGGCGGCCGTGGCCCCGCGTCTTTCTCTCATTTTGCCGACGGGCAGCCTGGAAAAAGGGCTTGGCAACGGGGTCCCGGGAGTTCAATTCTGCATTCCGGCAAGCAAACGGCTATTCGTTCGAGCATCCGTATTAGGGCCAAGAGGAGATTCCACGTACATTAGAAAGTCATTTTTTTTCTTATGGCATCAAGAGAAACTTCTTCTCCATGCCCTTTTGAAGTAAAATAACCAGGCGGAAAGAAAATGGTCAGGGGCAAGACAACCCGGGCGGGTTGGCTGTTCGGGTTGCTGGTAATGTTCTTAATTTATGGAGCGGCGTTCGGCATAGAATATCAAAAATCCGATGACCTAAGCGTATTTTTTGCCAAGAGACGAGTGACGATTGCCGTCACGGATTCCGGCCTGGGCGGGCTTTCCATCATGGCCGAGGCAGCTGCCCGGCTCAAGGAAGCCAAAATCTTCGAAAACGTGCGCTTGGTTTTTTCCAACGCCCTTTTCTCGAATGAAAGCGGATACAACAGCCTGAAGACGCGCGCCGAAAAAATCGCAGTCTTCAACAGCGTCCTCGACCGCATCGAAAAATATTATCGTCCCGACCTGATCCTCATCGGCTGCAACACTCTTTCCGTCCTCTACCAAGATACGCCTTTTTCCAAAAAGACGAAGATCCCGGTTGCCGGCATCGTCGATGCCGGGGTCGGGTTGTTCTTAAGAGCGCTGAAGACGAATCCCTACGCTTCTTTGATTCTCTTCGGCACGGAAACGACCATCGGCGAGGGAGAGTATCAAAGGAAGTTGATGGAAGCTGGCATTTCAGAAAAAAGAATCATCGCCCAGGCCTGCCCTGAGCTGGCCAGCTATATCGAAAACGGGTCTCAAACCGATGAAACGGGCCTGCTGATCACATCGTATGTCGATGAGGCCTTGGCCAAGCTGGCTGATCCCAAGGCTCCCGTCTACGCAGGGCTGGTTTGCACACATTACGGGTATTCGCTAAGCCTATGGAACAAGGCCTTTGAGGGACGCGGCCGAAGGCTTATGAGCATCCTGAACCCGAATTCTCAGATGTTGGATTTTTTGTTTAAGCCTGAACACAAAAACCAGGTTAAGAACACAGAAATATCGGCACGCGTCGTTTCTATGGTTGAGATTGTCGAGCGCAAAAGAAAATCGCTCGGCGGATGGCTGGAGAAGGTTTCGCCCGAAGTAGGAGCAGCTCTGGCGAATTACGAGCTTAAGCCTGATCTTTTTAAGTGGCAGGAATATATCAAGAAATGAGCGTGGTGCGGGTCGCCTTGACGGCGCATGTTCCTAAACGAAGGTCACTCCATGCGGCCCTCTGACGAGCTCGCCGATAATCCAGGATTTCTGGCCTGATCTCTGAAAAAGGGAACCCGTCCTTATTGCATCTCCGGCCCCGACGATCACAACCATGCCGATGCCCATATTAAACGTGCGGAACATCTCCTGTTCGCCCACCGCTCCCCTTTTCTGGATCGTGCGGAAAATAGCCGGGACAGGCCAAGATCCCTTCCGGATGCGGATTTCCAGCCCGTCCGGAATCACCCGGGGGATATTATCGTAAAAACCGCCCCCCGTGATGTGGGCCATGGCTTTGATGCGGACTTTTTTCATCACCGAAAGGATGGGCCGCGCATAAATCCGCGTCGGCTTGAGCAGCTCCAGCCCCAGCCTGCCCTTCATCTCTTTCTTGGTGAACACCTTCCGGGCCAGCGAAAAGCCGTTGCTGTGGAGGCCGCTCGAAGCCAGCCCGATAACCTTGTCCCCTCTCCGGCAGCACCGGCCATCGATGATCTTTTGCCGGCTGACGATCCCGACGCAAAACCCCGCCAGGTCCCATTGGCCTTTTTCGTACAATCCCGGCAACTCAGCCGTTTCGCCGCCCAGGAGGGCGCAGTTGGCCTCGCGGCAGCCCTTGACGATCCCTTTCATCACGTCCGTCAGCATTTCTTTTTCCAGCCTGCCGCAAGCGATATAATCCAAGAAGAAGAGCGGCTCGGCGCCCGTCACTACAACATCGTCAACGCTCATGGCGACCAGATCAATCCCCACCGTATCGTACTTCTTGAGGAGATCCGCGATCATAAGCTTAGTCCCAACACCATCCGTGGAGGAGACAAGGACCGGATTTTTGACACCCTTGAGCCGCGGCAAAAAAAGCCCGCTGAACCCGCCGATACCCCCTAAAACTTCGGTGCGTTGCGCGGATTTGACCAGGGGCTTGATCCTTTTGATGAATTCATCGGCTTCATCGATATTAACGCCGGCTTTCTTATACGTAATTGTCGCCATGACAAATCTCCTAACTGCTTATAAATCAAGGACTTTATATCATTCCCCTCTGAGCAAGTCAAACATAGCATTTTTCCCTAGTTTTATGTAACCTTTTCTTAAAAACGAAGTCTTTATTAATGAACCGCTGATAAAAAACATGTATCTTATGAGCAAAATCCCAGGCAGGATCATCCGGTGACCGATAACCAATTGATGGAAGAGGTCAGGGACGGAAAAGTCGAAAAGCTGGCCATTCTTTTTGAGAGGCATCACGTGGCTTTGTTCAATTATTTTCTCCGACTGACGGGCAACCGGCCCGGCAGCGAAGACCTGGTCCAAGAGGTCTTCATCAGGATCCTCAAGTACCGTACGACTTACCAAGGAAACGACAAGTTCACGCTCTGGATGTACAAAATCGCCCGCAATGCTCATATCGACCACCTGCGGAAGCAGAAAGATACGGTGCCTCTGGAAGACCAGTTCGAGGAACTCCGGAGCCCGGAGCTCATCCCGGAAGAGAAGGTCGAAAAAGCCCGGGAAGCCGCCCTCCTCTCCAAGGCGCTGAAAAAGCTCTCTCCCAAAAAACAGGAAATCCTGCTCCTCAGTCGCTTCGAGAATTTAAAATATCGGGAGATTGCCGAACTCATGGAATGCCCGGTGGGGACCGTCAAAGTCCTTGTCCACCGCGCCGTTCGGGAGCTCGGCCAGATCTAT
The DNA here is from genome assembly GCA_963715635.1 of Candidatus Aminicenantota bacterium. Lineage (GTDB taxonomy): Bacteria > Acidobacteriota > Aminicenantia > Aminicenantales > UBA4085 > JAPKZH01. The sequence continues at coordinate 3,301,834 of OY970261.1, forward strand.
TCGCAACTTTCCCAGGAGGCGTGCCGCCATGAAATGTGAAGACATCAAAGAACGGATGCCGGATTTTCTCACCGGCGATTTGGATAAAAAAGCAAAGGCTGATTTCGATGCCCACATCGCAGGCTGCCCGGCCTGTGCCGAAGAACTGAGGCAATTGACCGAGACCTGGACTAGGCTGGGTGTTCTGGCCGCAGAGCAGCCCTCCGCCGACCTCCGCGGCCGTTTTTACAGCATGCTGGAAGCCTATAAGGAAGGGCTGGACGCGGAAAGGCCCACGGCTTTGCCGAAAAAGAAATTTTCTCTCTCGTTCGGCCGAATCTGGCCCCGGCAACCCGTTTTTCAGTTTGCGGCCGCCCTCGTTCTTATCCTTCTCGGCATCACGGCCGGCTATCTCTCCAGGAACCCACAGGCCCAGCTGTCCCAGCTCCACCAGGAAGTCGACAGCATGCGCCAGATGATGGCCGTCTCGCTCCTGCAGCAGCCTTCACCCTCGGACCGGATCCAGGGCGCAGGATTCAGCTCCCAGATCAAAGCCCCGACTCCGAAAACGCTCGACGCACTTCTCCAGACCCTGGATCATGACCCGAATATCAATGTCCGGCTGGCTGCCGTCAACGCGCTTTACCTCTTTTCTTCTTATCCCGCCGTGAAAGTTAGAATCGTCCAGTCGCTGGCTATGCAGGAATCGCCGCTTGTGCAAGTCGCTCTGATCGACCTCCTGGTCGGCATCCGCGAGCAGCGCGCCGTCGAGGCCTTCAAAGCGCTCATCCAGAGTGAGAAGCTCAACCCGGCCGTCAAGCAGAAAGCCGAACTCGGTATCCAGCAGCTCAGTTTCTAGGAGATGATCATGAACAGACATGCCATTCCAGTCCTCATCATCATTTCACTGGCGGCTTTGGTCTTTGCAGAATCCGTTTATAAGTTAGAGGAAAAAGAGGAGATCCAGAAGACCTTGAAATTCCAGGACCCCGCTAAACCGAAAGTGCTTCAGTTGGATAATGTCTTCGGCGGGATCGATGTCCAGGGCTATGATGGAAACCAGGTCGAGCTCGTCGCCCATAAAACGATCAATGCCAAGACCCAAGACAAGATCCAGAAAGCCAAGGAGGACGTCAAGCTCGATATCAAAGAGAGCGGCGGGACTATCGACATTTATGTAGACGGCCCGTTCCGTTGTCAATGCGAAAACGGCACAGGCCTCAAGTGGCGGGACTGGGGGTACGAGGTGCATTATGACTTCGTTCTCAAAGTCCCCCGGCAAACGAGCCTCACCTTGAAGACCGTCAATCACGGCGATATTGCCGTGAAGGGCGTCGATGGCACATTTGACATCAACAACGTCAACGGCAAGATCGAGATGGAGGGCGTCGCCGGATCGGGCGAGGCGCACACCGTCAACGGCAGGGTCAAGGCCGGTTTCAGCCGCAACCCAAACGCCGACTGCTCTTTCCGCACCGTGAACGGCGACGTGGAGCTGTCATTCCACGAGGGGCTGTCCGCGGAAGTCAAGATGAAAACGTTCAACGGGGAAGCCTTCTCGGATTTTGAAGTCAAGGCTCTTCCCGCCTCGGCCGAGGTCAAGCAAAGCCAGAATACAAACAAGACAAAATTCGTCTATAAGCGCAACCAGTTCACCCGGGTCCGCATCGGAAAAGGCGGGCCAGCCATTACCTGCGATACGCTGAACGGCGATATTTTGATAAAGAAAAGCCATTAAGGAGGAATTCATGAAAAGACAAATTCTCATTGGAATCGCCATCCTGCTGGCGGCGGGGATCGTCCCGTTCGCCCAACAAGCCCAAACGGACCGCGTGACCGTTCCCCTGAGCAACCCGGGAAAGCCGGGGATCGTGGAAGTCAGCGTGATGATGGGCAGCATCAAGGTCATCGGCTACGAAGGCAAAGAAGTCATCGTCGAAGCCACGCCCCGGGATAAAAACATCAAGGACTATGAAAAAACGACCGGGATAGCTGCGATCGTCGTCGCTCCGGCCGCGCCCAGACCCCCCCGTCCCCCGTATTTAATCGGCGAAAAAGACAAGGACAAGGAAAAGGAGCAGAAAGAGAAGTCGGCCGGGATGAAGCGCATTCCTATCGAAAACACCGGCCTGACCGTCGAAGAAGAAAATAACACGGTGACGATCGAGGTGGAGGCCTGGAAACGGGCCGTCAACTTGAGCATCAGGGTCCCTTATGCCACCTCGCTCAAACTGGAGGGCGGCAACCTCGGAGAAATTTCCGTGGAGAATGTGACCGGGGAAATCGAGGTTGAAAACATGAACGGCGGGGTCAAACTGATCAATGTGGCGGGGACCGTCGTTGCCAACTCGACGAACGGCTCTATCAACGTGGTGCTAAACAAGGTGACTCCCGACAAACCCATGTCTTTTGCGACATTCCACGGCGACATCGATGTCACGCTGCCGGCCGATATCAAGGCCACTCTCAGGATCAAATCAACTCAGGGCGAAGTGTTCAGCGATTTCGACATCGCCATCAAACCCGTTCCTGCAAAACCCGAAGAAACCGCCAAGAAAGAGGGAGGAAAATATAGGATCGAGCTCGACCGGTCGGTCTACGGAACGATCAACGGCGGCGGGGCAGAACTCAAGCTCCAGAATTTCAGCGGTGATATTTACATCCGGAAGAAGAAGTAAGACGATAAATGCGCGGGGCGCAGCTTCGTGAGGGTCCTGTCACGGCAGCGCCCCCGTACGTCCTCGCTCCACCCATCCCCCAGTGAGTCCCTTCCGCTGCGGGCGTGCGGGGGCATCTGCCGCGCCACCCTCACTCCTGACCGCCCCTTGCTTAATCCGAAAGACAATTGCCTTTTAGCGTCTATTCCCTAATGATGACCGTGTGAATCCCGAAGGCCTTGACCGGGACATAGATCGAATCTTTCAACACCGTGTATGTATTCGCGGGGCTCTCTCCGATGTCCGTCACGATGAATGTGGGGACCGGTCTTTACGATTTCATGGTCAACGGCGGTTGACGCATTTGAGAGTGGCCGTAAACCGGCCTCTTCCCAAAATTCACGTTCTCCCCGTATTTTTTGATGAACTCCAGTTCTTGGCCTATTTCTTGATTCTTCCTTGCCGCTGTGCCGTCCGAGCGCTTCTGTTCTATTTTCAAGCCGTGGCGGGGAAAACACTTGAGCCCGGTGTTGTCGCCGTCATCCAGACGTTCGGGGCCCGCATCAATTTCCACCCGCATCTCCATTTCCTGGTGACCGAGGGCGGGGTGGATGAGGCGGGCGTCTTCCATAAGATCCCATGGTTCGACGACTCGCGGCTGGAGGAGGTCTTCGCCCGGGAGGTTTTGGGGTTTCTGGTCCGTCAGGGGCTGTTGAGCCCGGACTGGGCTGAGCGGTTGCTTTCTTGGCAGCACACGGGATTCTCCATGCATAGCCGGGTGCGGGCCAAGACCAAGCCGGAGGCCGAGCGGGTGGGAAAATACATGATCCGACCGGTACTCTCGCTAGAGCGGCTGTCGTTCCTGGAACCTGAGGGGAAGGTCGGCTATCGTTATGACCAGGACCGCGCCGAGCAGGAGGCGATGGATTATCTGGAGTTCATCGCCCGGGTGACCTCGCATATCCCCGACAAAGGCCAGGTCACTATCCGTTATTACGGCCTGTACGCCAACGCCCACCGGGGGAAAGTGAGGAAGGCGAGCGTCTCTCCTTTGGTTCTGCGGATGGCTGAGCAGGAAGAGAAGTGCATCCCGTCCAAGGGCTGGGCGGAGATGATTCGCAAGGTCTATGAGATCGATCCGATGCTCTGTCCCAAGTGCGGGGGGCTGATGAAGGTGGTCGCCTTCATCACCGATTATCGGGCCGTGGACCGGATCATCGACCATCTGAAGTTGACGTTCGTTGCCGAGAAGCCGCCGCCCTCCCATGTCTTCCAGCAGGTCGCCTTGATGGCGGCCGAGGAGAGGACGGACTATTTTTAAGAACGCGCGGTTTCCAGGGGCTACGGAGGTCTATCGTCTTTAGGCGGGTTTTCCGGTCGTCCGCAACGAAGATGTCGCCGGCGAACCCGGCTCACGCCAATTTCCTTGTTCTTGACTTCGACCCGAGGTCGGGACTATCATTTTTTCGTGAAGGGAGGCAGCGATTCCGAGCTGAAGGGGAGGGAAAATACTTCGCCGCGAAAAAGGAAAGTCTTATCCCTCAGCTGGCTGAGGTGGGCGGCTTTGGAAGCGGTTTATCCGGCGATCAAGAAAGACCTTGGGCTTCGGACCTTATACAGCCGACTGGCCCGGAGAAAAGGACCGAACGTGGCCAAGATCGCGGTGGCCCGTCGGCTCCTGACGATCATTTATCGAATACTGACCGAGAAGAGAGACTATAATCCGGAAATCATGAAACAATCGGCTGCCTAGGTGCCCCCTTAACGGGCCCGCAAGGGCGGCGTTCAGAATCAGGTTTAGGAGCCGAGATCGAATGTTATGGTGCGCATTATGGCACGGATAGAAGGGTGGTTCAAAAGGCCGAGGCAGCCATGAAGAGGGAGAGAAGAAAAATGTATCCGAGGACTTGCGTTTCGCAATCATAGAAGGGGGCGGGTCACTGAACCGCGACCTCAACCATGTCGCTCTCCCAGCCCTGGCTGTCCACTGCCGTTATCCCGAACTGATACGTCTGCGTCTGCTGCAGCTTCCGCACTAAGTATTCGTAGATCCCCGCCCCCACGTCGGCGATCTTCGTCGCCTGTCCGTTCACGATCCGGTAGATCCGATAGGTGATTGTCCCGGTGTTCAGGCTGTTCGCCTGCCACTGGAGCCGCGCCACGTACTCGACCATCGATAGGCTCCGGTTCGAAAGCTTTACCCCCGTAAGACTGAGGGGCGGTTTTACCACATTGGTGAAGTTTGCGGTGACGGTCTTATTACCGTTCATCGTGATCGTCACAGGGTTCGTGGTGCCGGAAGCATCACCGCTCCAGCCGCCGAAGAGGGACCCCGAGTTGGCCGTGGCGGAGATACTGACCGATGTCCCTTCATCATACGTATAGGTTCCCGGCACAGGATTGGTTGTCCCTCCTGTTCCAGCTGCGATTGTCAGCATATACTGTCGAGGAGTGCCGGCGTTTCCCGTGTTGGCGTTGTTCCGCCTGAATTTCGGCCAGGGCGAATCCGCGAGGCCGCGGCTGCCTGTGTTCATGGCGATTAGGCCGAGGGTGCTATGGGTCGCAACGTACAGCGTTCCGTCGCCCGCCAGGGCCGGCCCTTGGTCATGCAGGGACCAGATGTCATTGTCCATCCATGCCACTTTTCCGTCCGGTGACATGGCATATAACAACCCGATCTCATTCCCGAAATAAATGATCCCATTCGAATCGACAGCCGGGGAATTGTAGATATCCGGGGGATTTAGCTGTGCGGGCGGCAGGTCTTTCACATCGTTATACGTATCGTACTTCCACTTGATTTGACCCTCAGGTGTGATCGCGTAGAACCAGGCCGGTATGTCCAGCGGGTGATGTGTGGTGCCCACATACAGGGTACCGTCGGCTCCAATGGATGGTGAAGATTGTATCCACAGTTGGGTCTGCACGGACCACTTGAGCGTTCCATCGGGATTGATTGCCAACAGCTTGGATTCCTTTGCCACGTCCGCCGGGTCCGTGGCACCAGGAATCCAATAACAACCGACTGCCGAATAAATGGTCCCATCTTTATCGATGACCGGAGCCGCGTAACCCCCCACACCGTAGGTGCGCCATTTCAGGTTTCCATCCGGGTCGAATGCGATAAGCCCGCCTTCCACTTCCGTCTGTCCAATCGATCCTTTTTCCGTGTTTACATAGATCGTGCCGTCTTTCGCGATGGTGGGGGCGCTCCGTTGAATTCCCGTCGTTTGGCCCCCTCCTGAGCTGGTTGTGTCGTCTACCAGGGGGAAATCGTGTTTCCATTTCGTCTTACCGTTGGGATCCAAGGCGAACAGGCTGAAGCGTCCGCAGACATAGATGGTTCCGTCCGCTGCGATGGCGGGCGTGAAGCCGGTGAAGGGGATGGGGTACAACCACCCGATGGCTTCGGACGTCCACCGGAGAGACCCGGAGGAATCGAGCGAAATCACCACCGCGTCCATGGGGTCGACGTTTGCGGCGTTCCCGGCGAGGAAGTACAGGTTGTCTTTCCCGTCCAGCGCGACGCTCGAATGAACGGGCCGGCCCAGATTGCGTTTCCACTTGAGAGTGCAGTCGGGTCGTATCGCGTACAAGGCGTCGGCGGGGGGACTGTCGTAGAACATGCCGGTGCCGATGTAGATGGTGCCGTCCGAACCGACCGCGGGGGATTGAACCACGGTTCCTTCCATTGAAAACATCCAGCGGCGGTGGTCGGTGGTCGGCTGGGCGGACAGCAGAGTCAAAAGCAGAACAAGGATAACGGATACCGCACGGGCCGGCGATTCGCGTTTTTCGATCCTGTGGGCCAATTGACCTACCCCCGATTATTGTACCACCCGTTGGATGAATTTTCAACGCTCTGGGACCTGCCCCCTATTATGCTCTGGCCGGTTTCGATCGCCAGGCACTCCCTACTAAAATTATCGACTATCGTCAAGGCCCGGAGTCGATGGCCGTTAAAAAGGCTCTCGACGATAAAATCCATGCTCCAGCAGGCGTTGGGACGATCGACCTCCGGACGTGCCATCCGTCAACTGGCGATGACATGCCGGCGAGGACGCTTCCGGCGCAGGTTCAGTCCCTCCCGGCAGTAGATCCGGCAGGTCCGCTTATGATTGACGCGCCAGCCCTCGCGCCGAAGCAAGACATGGATCCTCCGATAATCATGCGGAATTGACCTCGACATCCTAACGTGCTAATTTTGAGCCGTTGCCGGGGTGGCGGAAGTGGCAGACGCAAGGGACTTAAAAAGATTATAAGAATTTGCTTTTTCGCGCTGCACGACCCTCCATCTCATTAAGCTCGGAATCGATACCGTCCATCGCGTAAAAATGATAATTCCCGCCGTGGATCGATGTCAAGAATAAACAAATTGCCGCAAAGCAGGTCTTCCGGCTGAATCTTCAGCCGGAGTTGACGATCGAGCGGGAGAATGGAAACGGCCGGGAACGAGCAGGCGAAGTGCCCCTGTTATAAAGAATAGCGACGTTGGGTGAGTTTCAAACGTTTCCCGCATTCTCCCGAAGATATATAAGGCCTCTTGGCAATTTTCTGGGTCTCTCGGCCGAACACTTTCATTGACGAACGAGGGCGAAGTCCAGGACTTTCTCTTTTTCCTTTTTGAACAGGCTGCTCTTCAGAAGCTGATGCCCGGCCTTGTATCCGGGGGCTTGGGCGATCACGTTGTGTTCCTCCGACCAGGTGACGAACTGATACGTGCCCGTTGCGTCGGTGGTCGCGCTCTTGTATGGCTTCGGTCCATAGCCGTCATCAGATACGGTCGCCCCGGCAATGGGCTGTCCGGTTTCCGCATCCTTCACGATTCCCCTGACCGTGAGGCCGGGCTCAGAGGACTCGCAACTTGCGGCAAGGAAGACGGCAAGCCATAAAATTGCCGGCAGAGCTTTGGTGAATATCGTCGCTGTTCTTTTTTTTTGCCTCATCTTGCTTTTTACAATGCCGTGCGTGCCGTTCAGGCCGTTTGCAGGGTCACGATTACCTTGCCGCGAGGGCGCTGCCCCTCCAGATAGCGAATTGCCTCCGCGTTTTGGCTCAGAGGGTATGTCCTATCGATCACCGGTGTGACATTCCCCTCCTCGATGAGATGTCTCACGAACGCAAGGTCTTGGTGGCACCTTCTGCCTCAGGCTTCTCCAATCTTTCACGCAACCGTTATGACTACGTTTCCCTTTTTGTGTCCTTGGTCAACGTAGCGGTGAGCTTCGACGATTTGTTCAAGCGGGTAGCGCCGGTCTATAGCCGAACGCAGTTCTCCCTCTTCGATCAGGCCTTTGAGGAAGACGAGGTCGTCGGCTTTTTCGCTCGGGTGTTCTCCGGTGACGATTGTTTTGCCGCTGGTCAGGGCTGCCCAACGCATGCGAAGGGTGCGTACCGGCGTGGTGGCGTTCAGGTAAATGCCTTTCCATTAAAAATCCTGCCCTCAAGCACTGCTTCCGTATCGCTTTCAGTGAGTATAAGAGCGTCAGTGCTCACATGAATTATTATGTCTAGTAGTCTATCCTTATTCACATCTTCACAAGATGACATCGGCGTTCCCTTATCTTTGAACATAACAGAAGCACCCGCCACCGTGACAGTCATAGGATCAACACCTTTTGCATTGAATATAGCAGTGCTAGATATGGCGACAGGAAAATTGCCAATTGCCAGTTTTTGTTTTTAGCCGAGTGTTAGGTACTACTTCAGTTGCTTATCAGAATAAGACTTTCGATTTAATATTTTTTCCAAAGGAAAAATCATAATAAACATTGCTATGAAAAGAAAAAATATCGAGGCGATATTATTCCATGAAAGCCGAAATCTTTTATGTGTAAGTATAATCTGTGCTGGTGATGGATCTAACAATATTGCCGCTACGAATACAAGAATCACATACGAAATAATCCGTGGATAAAGCATATATCGTCGATGTTTTAGGGATAGGATTTTCTTTTTTTCTGGCGAAGCATTTCCCGTCCCATTAAGCTCGTAATCGATACCGCCCATCGCGAAAAAATGATAATCCGGGCCGCGGATCGATGTCAAGAACGATAAGCCGGCCGTGACGCATGTCATCCGACCGGGTTAATGTTTCAGACGACCGCGAAATCCCTCAAAAAATGATAGACATCCTTAGACTCTCCAACTCGTGCGTCCTCAGAAATACTCGGCCGGCCCCTCGGCCGCCATGAGCGCGACCTGGGAAAAGACTCGAGATGGCGGCGGCTTTTCCGCTATGAACCGCAACTTCAGGTGGTCGATGATCCGATCCACGACGGCAGACTCCGCGATGAAGGCGACGACCTTCATCGAGCCCCCGCACTTGGGCCAGATCATGGGGTCAACTTCGTAGACCTTCCGGATCATCTCTGCCCAGCCTTTTGAGGGAACGGGCTTGAGATCTTCCTCGGCCATCCGCAGAACAAAAGGAGAGACACTCGCCTTCCGGACTTTTCCCCGATGAGCATTGGCATAGAGGCCGTAATATCGAATGGTGACCTGGCCTTTGTCAGGGATGTGGGAAGTCACTCGGGCAATGAACTCCAGATAATCCATCGTCTCCTGCTCGGCGCGGTCTGGGCCGTAGCGGTAGCTGACCTTGGCCTCTGGCTCCAGGAACGACAGCCTCTCCAGAGAGAGAACCGGTCGGATCATGTATTTGCCTATCCGCTCGGCCTACGGCTTCGTCTTGGCTCTCACCCGACTGTGGACGTTGAAGCCCGTGTGACGCCAGGAGAGAATCCGCTCTGACCACTCCGGACTGAGAAGCTCCCGGCCGATGAGAAACGCCAGGACCTGGCGGTGCGGAACGTCGAGGAGGAGCGTCTCCCGCATCCACTCGCCCCACTCCTCCAGCCGCTTGGCGTGGCAGGACGGACAGAAAGCCCGTGTCTTGCAGGAGAAGGTCAGGAGATGTTCCGTCCGGCAGCGCGGGCACCGAATCCTGGCAAACCTGCAGCGGGGATTGCCGCAGTCGAGGTACTTTTCGACGACCTCTTTGACGACCGGACGGAAAAAGCCATATTCGCGCTCAAAACGCTCCTCATATTCCGCCAGGAAGCGCTCGAAATGATGGAACAGCACCCGGTAGAGGACGGTCTTCTCTGGATGACGCGGACGGTAGAGCCCGGACACATCGTGAACGAAGAATCAAGAAACGCGCCAGGAACGGGATCAAGGGCAGATTCCAGGGACAGCGCCAAAAAATCGCAAGAAATGCGCTCCGGAAAGCGTCAAAAACCGTGAACGGTTGTTGACGCAGGCTATGAACCTCCGGACGGCCCAGGAGATCGAGAAGCACCTCATCGAAAGACTCCTGGTCAAAATGCAAGCGAAGGTCGATCCCGCGGTCCACTATCTCTTTCGCCTGGCGAAGTATGAGGAGGGCAACGCCGACGAATGGCTCCTCCGCACGGTCCGCCGACGCGGCCCGAGCTCTTGATTACTCGAATCTCGGGTTGACGACCTTCGAGTATATCGAGCCGAAGGAGAAGCTCAGCCCGACGTTGTTTAGAGTCTATTCCCTAATGACAACCGTGTGAATGCCGAAAGCTTTGACCGGGATATAGATCGAATCCTTAAACACTGTGTAGGTGTTGGCAGGCCCCTCGCTGATGTCCGTCACGATGAACATGACTTTTTCCGATCGAAGCAGGGGGCTCGAGATTTTCACTTCTGTATCTAGACCCGCAACCTCCCTCAGCCGGACAACTATCCCCCGCCCGGCGGCGGCCGACTGAACGGCCTGGATCAGGACGTTGGGCTTGTCCACGGTGAAAAAGCTCACCGCCGTCCCCGGCAGACCTCCCTCAGTTTTTTCAGGAAGCCAAAAGGCTGCCAGAGGCGTATGGACTTCCCAGCCGAACCGTGTCGATTTTGAGCTGTCCGCGCCTCCCGGCCGGCTTGTTATCGAATAGCGGAAGACAAGCGTGCCGCCCTGGCTGGCCTTGAAATTCGTCATCCAGTAGTTGTTCATGGCGTAAGAATAGAGCCTAGTGTTGGTGATATCGAGCTTCTTCAGCCATTTTCCGGTATTAATGTCGCAAAACTGAATGAGAGGCGCCTCGACGGGTGACCAGACGATGCTCTGTTTAGCCCCGGCGATCTCCACCCAGTTCTGGACTGTATGCCAGTCGCGGGTTGTCCCTGGAAGCTGCTCGGTTTCCGGCGCCATTTCAGCGTCCGCGATCTCAAATCTAAATTTGCCGCCGGCGATCCCGAACGGAAAAGCAAAATAAACGGCCTCGGGCTCGTAAGTTTCCTCTTTCTTCAAGGTGTTGATGATGTCAATACGCTTGATATCCTCGTAGAGGATGATTTCGGATTTAATTTCGGGGCATGACTTGGCCTTTGTCTTAACAACGAAGCTGGAAGCTGCGGCCCCCTTCATCCCCGGCGCCACTGTCGCCGAAACCGGGCTGAAGCGCTTGAATTCCGCCCGCTTCTCCATGTTATCCACGGCTTTGCGCCCCCCTTCAGGGTTCTCATAGATATACTGATTTAGGCTGTGGGGCGCCTTTAAATCGACCAATTCCTGGCCACTTTCTTTGTCCATGATGCTGGACAGACCGCCGCTCTTGGGGTCTACCGCGATCTTATAAAAACGGTTCTCGATGGTGTTGTCAAGGATGCGTGCGGTTGGCTGCCCGCTGGCGGGAGTCCTGTCCGGAATGATCATATAAACGGAATACCCGACGGACGGGACGTCCTGAGCTAGAAAAGCAAGCGTGTTCTGATCCAAAAGCTGGAAGTCAACTTCGCCGCCCGTCCTTTTATCGACAAGGGCGAATTTTCCTTTTTTATCGCGCAGCGGCTGCGGGAGCGCGATCTTCACAATATCCGTGCGTTCCCAGGACAAGGGGTTGATGACGGCAAATGAATATTTTTCGGCCGTCGCAATATTTTGGACGAGGGCCTGTGTGCTCCTGTTCATGACCGTCCTGGCGATTTCTCTGGCCTTATAGGCAAAGCTCGACTTGATCGTCCACTGCCCTCGGGCAAACTCGGATTCTGGGTCGTCGATCGAATTCCAGCCGCCCCAGGTATGCTCGTCATACAACATAACGTTGTCATAGGCTTCGCTGATCTCATTCCGCGGGAAGCTGAAGTTCTTGTCGACAAGGCTTGCCACAAGGGCCCATTTTTCGGCGGAGAGAAGCTCGGCATGGGCTTGGCGGTTGACGCCTGTTTCAAATGAGGTCGAAGCCGCGCCGTCCGTCCAGTAATCGGGCCAGCCGAGCTTGTAAGTGGGAATCTCTTTGGCGTATTTCTTCTCGAAGGCCGTGAAGAATTCGCTCATCGTGGCCAGCCTCAGCTTTGGATAGGCCCAGTGGTTATTCCACTCCCGGACCCTGTCCGACAGCTCTTTTTTGGGCGGACAGTTGTCCGTGACATAACCGCTGATGTGAAAGGCGATCGCATCATAGGGATAATCGCCTCGCGCCTGGAGCTTGGTGAGATAATTCATGACCTTGGGAAAGCTCTGTTCATATCCTTCATGGAGGAGAAGATCGTAGTTGGCGAATAAATAGTGCTCGCCGTTCCAGTGGAGGATCTTGCTGCCGTCGGGCGACTGCCAGTAAAACGGGTTGGGCCGGCGCAGGGGCGCGCGAGACCGCGTCTCGTTGATGCCGGTCGTGAAATACCGCACCCAAACCTGACTCAGGATTTGGGGTGCGGCCCAGCTGAATCCCGTGACGTCATTGTTCATGGCGCTCCGGAGCGGGAAGCCGTAAGTCCGGCTGAGATCTTTGGCAAAGAGGACGGAACGGACAAGTTCCTCGTGCGAAAACAGGTCGGATTGATTCAAATACCATGCCGAAAGCTCAACTCGGCCCGATTTCAAGAGGGCAATCAGGTCCTCGACTTTCGTCTCCGGACGGCTCTTGATATAGTTCTGGAGGCTCCAGGAGACCTCGATGTTCCAGCGGAATTTGGCCTCATCGGGGTAATTTTCCGTGGCCTTGCAGAAATCGATCACAGAATCCAGGTAATCCATATGGTTCTTGGCCACCCGCGTTTGGAGGTCGGTGTAGCCGATGTCGGTGTGGGAATGCGGGAGCAGATAGATTGTCCATTTTCTCCCGGGCTGGAGTTGGATTTCGTGCTTGATGATCTCTTTCCCGATCTTGACCGTGAAGGAGGCCTTGGTAGGTTTCTGAATGTCGGGGACAAGAACGGAATAGATGTTCTTGCCGGCCGCGATTTTTTCCAGCGGCATACTGAATGAAACCTGGGGCGTCTTGACCAGAAGCTCGCCCGAAGTTTCAGGCCCGGCGTTTTCGATCTCGACATCCAGCCGTTGCTTGAGGATTTTATTATCCTCGACGAAAAGAATGGTCGGCTTGACGGCAATTTTTATCGGAGCGGCCGCCTGAGCGGCCTGGCCGGCTTGATAGAAAACTACAATCCCAAAGAATACAACCGCTATGAGATAGGCTCGTCGCTTTTGAAAAGACATCTCCTCCCTCCTTCCAGGGCTCAGGGTTTAAATATATCGTTTTGGAGGGTTCAAATCAAATTGAAAGGAATCTGACGGGGCGGCCAAGGTTCTCTTCCATTTTGTGTGGCTAGGATGGGGAACGATCCGGAGACGGCTAAAGCGACCATGGAGAGTTTAGCCTTCCCGAGTCCTCAATCGAGGGCCCCCGGTAGGCTTCGTCTGCTCTGAATTTTAATAGATGAGGTTCGTACCGATCCGGCCCTTCAGCCTATCGCTTTCAAAGCATTAATCAGACCGTGGGAGAGGCTTCCTGGGCACCATGACCGGATTATTTGCCGCCTCATAAACCAGGGCGGTCAACACTGCCGCCGGTGCCGGCGCCGAGAATCACGACTTTTCGCATTTTTCCTGCCTTTTCAGCACGAGTTTATCGTCGATCGAATCGCCCAGGATATCTTTGACCGGGGGGAGAATGTCAACCAGGCTCATTTTATTTCCTAGTCAACTTATCAATTTTATAAGATATAGAATAGTTTGGCAAGTGTCAAGCCGGGGTCAAAGCTACTCTTTACGCACTCATCCCTGGAGAAATGTGCAAAATAAGTAGGTTTGACCCCGCCGTTTTCCGAGCGCTGGCCGTGGACCGTCCGGGGTGGGACGTTTTACTTAAGGATAACCTCGACTTCTCCGGCGATCTGCGGGTTCTTGCGGTCCTTAACTTTGATGACAAGTTGGTCCCCCTTTTGAAATCCCGGATTCTTGAAATAGAACTTGGATTTGAACCCGATGAACCCGGAGAAAGAGGCCACATCCGTCACCAGCGGCGCCTCGAGCCCCAGGGGATCGTCCCCCCTATTTTCTATTTTACAAAGACTTCGCGCTGGACGGTCGCCTTCCGAATTCGACCTTCGACGGGATTGACGCCGATCCCCGGCCCCTCCGGCACTCTGATCCATCCTCCCTCCTCGAGCACGATCTCCGGGTCGATGAGGTCCTGTTTGTAATACCGATTGCTGGCCGAAAGGTCGTTAGGAAATTTGAAATTCGGAAGCGAAGCGATATGCAGGTTGTGGGCGCGGCCGATTCCCGATTCGAGCATTCCACCGCACCAGACCGGGATGCCATTTGCCCGGCAGAAGTCATGGATCTTATTCGCCTCGACCATGCCGCCGACGCGGCCGACCTTGATATTGATAATCCGGCAGCTTCCCATTTCGAAAGCCTGGCGAGCTGTCGTTTCCGAGAGGATGCTTTCATCCAAGCACAGCGGCGTCTTCATCTCTTTTTGCAGCCGGCTGTGGTCCCAAAGGTCGTAGGGCGGGAACGGCTGCTCCACCATTAGCAGGCCGAATGCGTCCAATTTTTTGAGATGCTCTTGATCGGAAAGACTATAGGCGCCGTTGGCATCGACCTGGAGCGCCAGGTCGGGAAACTTTTTCCGGACGGCCTTGCAGGCGTCAACATCCCAGCCGGGCTTGATCTTGATTTTGATTCTCTGGTAGCCCTCTTTTAAATATGCTTCGATCCGATCCAGGAGTTCGGGGATCGAGTCTTCGATGCCGCAGCTCACGCCAGCCGCGATCTTGCTCTGCCTGCCGCCGTAGAGCTTCCAGAGGGGCACGCCCGCCTGCTTGGCCTTGAGGTCCCAAAAAGCTAGCTCCAGGCCGGCCTTGGCCATCAGATGCCCGCGGAACTTCCTGGCCGCCGCATAGAATTCTTCGGGTGTTGACAATGATTTTTGAAACACGAGAGGAATCAAGAATTCCTTGAGTACATACCAGGCCGTGGTCGTGGTTTCGGAGCTGTAGAGCGGAGCCTCCGAAGCGACGACCTCGCCGTAGCCGGAGACCCCGCCCCCATCGACTTTGACGATGATGAATGTCCGGTCGTACTCCCGGCCGAAGCTCGTCTCAAAAAAATGGACGTAGGGAAGCTTGAGCAGCGCCAGCTCGATGCGCTCGATATTCATGACAATGTCCTTTCCGGCTTCTTTATTATACCCGACTGGCTTTCTGGAGCGAACCCCCCAAAAAATATTTTTGACGAACGCCCGCCCTTTTTAGTATAAATCTTTTTTAATCTTTAAAACCCTTTTTTATAAAGGAGCCGGTACTCATGGAGAAAATTAAAGTCATTATCTACGGTTGCGGCGTCATGGGCCGCAAAATCGTCCAGGCGCTGCTTGATAAAAAAAGTTTTAAGATTGTCGGGGCGGTCAACATCGACCCCAAGATCGTGGGAAAAGACCTTGGCAGGCTCCTGGAGTCCCCCAAAAAGCTGGGCCTGAAGGTCGAGAAAAACGCAAGCGCCCTTTTCTCCCGCGTCAAAGCCGATGCCGTCGTCCATACGACCACGTCCGGCCTGAAAGGCGTTTTCCCGCAAATTGCTCAATGCATAAGAGCCGGCCTAAACGTCGTCTCCACATGCGAAGAGCTCTCCTATCCCTGGAAGCGTTCTACGAAGCTGGCCAAAGAGCTGGATACCCTCGCCAGGAAAAAGGGCGTGACAGTTGTGGGGACAGGGATCAACCCGGGCTATTTGATGGATACGCTGCCGCTGGTCCTGACGGGTCCCTGCCTCAAAGTGAATTCCATCAAAATCACGCGCATGATGAATTCAGGGAGAAGGCGAATTCCTTTCCAGGCCAAAGTCGGGACCGGGCTGACCGCAAAAGAATTCAGGGAGAAAATCGATAAAAAGATTATTACGGGGCATGTCGGGCTTCTGGAATCCATCAATATGATCGCGGCCGGGTTGGGCTGGACGCTTGATGAGGCCGTCGAAATTCCGCCCAGGCCTGTCCTGGCCAAAGCGCCGACGAAATCAGCCTTGGGCGTTGTAGCGCCGGGAAAAGTCATCGGCCTTATCAGCCGAGCGTATGCCAAGAAGAACGGAAAAAAGGTCATCACTCTCGATTTCTGTGCCCACGCGGGCGTAAAAAAGGAATACGACGAAATCATCGTTGAGGGAACGCCCCGCATCCACGAAAAAATATTGGGCGGCGTTCACGGAGACCTCGGCACGGTGGCCATGACGATCAACGTAATCCCCCGAACGATTGAAGCGCGTCCAGGTCTGAAAACGATGAAGGATTTGGCCCCCGCGGTAGCTACTTTGTAGCCTTGAGCCGGACGCCCTTTCTCCGCGCGATTTTCTCATAAACGTCGATAATCCGGTCGGCCATGGCCTCGGCGGAGAACTTCTGATGGACGATTTGGTACCCTTTCTGAGCCAAGCGCCGGCCGAAGTCCCGGTCGTTGTAGAGCTTGAGAATGGCTTCGGCGAGCGCCTGGGGATTGCGCGGCGGAATGAGGATCCCGGTTTGATTGTTGACGATGATCTCCGGAATGCCGCCGACCGCGGTGGCCACAACCGGCAGGCGGCTGGCCATGGCGTCCATGATCGAAGTCCCCAGGCCTTCAAGATAGGAAGACAGCACGAATAAGTCTAGAGAGGCCATGATCCGGGGGACGTCCTCGCGGAAACCCAGGAAATAAACAAGATCGTTGACATGCAAATCCCGCGCTTGCTGGTCCAGCTGCAATTCGAGCGAGCCCTTGCCGACAATCACGATCTTGATGTTCGAGGTGCGGTCTTTGAGGATCTTAGCCGCCTCGATGAGGTATTTGTGGCCCTTGTGGTCTTCGAGTTGGGCGACGATTCCCACCAGGAAGTCGTCCGGGGCAAAGGAAAATTCCCGGCGCAGGAAATCCCGGGACTTGACCTCGTCGAAGGGCGAAAAATCGATCCCGGACGGGACGACCTCAATCGCCTCGGGGGCGATGCCGCCGTCGAGCAGCACGTCCCTGACGCCCTCTGAGATGGCGATGATGACATCTACGTTTTTTCGGTATTTGTTGCGGGAGAGTAAGTTCTTTTTGAGAGGAAAATCAACGCGCCGGGATATGACTCGGATCGGGACTTTGGCCCAGTTGGACGCCACGGAGCCGACGGCCGCCCCGTGGGCATCGTGGAAATGGGCGAGGACGCAGCCGTGGCGGCGCATCGCCCGGGAGAGCTTGAAGGCGGCGATGAGGTGCGATTCGTTCTTGATGCGGAGGGGCAAAACGGGCAGGCCTTCGGCCGAGGCTTTCTCATGCAGCGGGCTGCCCGGCTGAACGACGAGATGGAACGGGTAATCCTTTTTCCGGAGCTCCCGGGCCAGGAACAGGGTTTGACGCTGCCCTCCCCGCCACTCCCGGCCCGCGTCAATCTGGAAAAGGCTCAATGCGCTCTCCTTTTTTCCAGATCTCCCGGAGCTTCGCGTACCGGATGAAAATCGCATACCCGTTGAGCACGGAAATCACGAGGCCGGCGAAGCCGTCCAGGAACCCCAGCTTCAAAAAATAGGATTTCGAGAATCGTAAACAAGGGAGGAAGAGGAGGTGGTACCAGCGGCACTTTTTCTTCCGGGCATAGAGCTTCTGCGCCCCCAGGTCCGAGAAATGGTTGATGCGGGTCAGGTGCTCGCCGATGTTCCGGTAAGTGAAATGATGGATCGCTCCTTTGAGCTTCTCGATTTTGCCGGCGACGACGAGCTTTTCGTGGACATACTCCCCTTCCCAGTGGGCATCGTCCTTGCGGAAGAGGCGGATCCTGCGGTCCGGGTACCAGCCCGAATGGCGGATCCACTTGCCCAGATAAAAAACCCGCCTGGAAACAAAGAAAGCCGAGCAGTCCGGTTCTTCGCCCTTCAGCTTGAGAAGCTCTGCGCGCAGCTCGGGAGAAACCCTTTCATCGGCATCGAGGGACAAAATCCAGGGTCCGGCGGCGTGGCTGTTGGCGAAGTTCTTCTGGTCGGCGTAGTTCGTCCATCTTCGCTCGAAGACGTGATCGGTGAATTTCTTGGCGATCTTGACGGTCTTGTCGGTGCTGCCGCTGTCGACGACGACGATTTCCGAGGCGATCCCGGCGAGGCTCTGGAGGGCGCCTTCAATATCATTTTCCTCGTTATAGGCAATCACAACCGCCGATATTTTCACGGGAGAATCTTAACACACAGAGAAAAATCTTAGCAAGCCAAAGGAAGAACAAACCGAAGAACGGGGTCAAACCTACTCATTACGCACTTATCCATGGAGAATTATGCGTAATGAGTAGGTTTGACCCCGGTTTTCATTTCACTGGGAAGATTAAATGGGGATAATCGTCTTAATAAAGAGAAGAGTATTCCCATGGGCTCAAAATCAATCTTTGTTGAGAAATCCGGATCTTATTCCCGGAGGCGCTTTCTTAAACAAACGGCCCTGACGGCGGCCGGCTGGGCAGCGGCCCGTAAACTGGCGCCGGGCTTCGAACGCTGGCTCGACCCTCGGCTGACCGCGGAAAAAAGCAAAGTCGTCTTGGTTCGCCATAAATCCGTCGTGGACGCGTCGGGCAAAGTCCAGAGCCCGCTTCTCCAGGAGATGCTCGACAAAGCCATCACAACCTTCACTGGGCAGTCTTCCATTTCCGATGCCTGGCGGCGGTTCATCTCGCCGGAGGATATCGTCGGTCTCAAGATCAACACGCTGGGATGCCAGGACGTCCGGGGCACGGATTACACGCGGCACTTTCCCGCCATTATCGAAGCCGTTGCTCGCGGCCTCCGTGGGATTGGCATTAAAGACCGGAATATCGTCGTCTGGGACCGGAGCGAAGAAGAAATGAAGGAAGCCGGCCTGACCATCCAACCCAATCCCGGCGCGATGCGATTCATCGCCAACAAGCCCGGCCGCAGGGACCCGGGCGAATACGCGGCCACAAGCTATCCCGTCGGCGGGGGGTCGAGCCGGGTCAGCCGGATTCTGGCCGACGTCTGCACCACACTGATCAACATCCCTGTTCCCAAGACCCACGGCAACTCGATCTTCACCTGTAGCCTCAAAAACCACTACGGCACGATCGATAATCCCAACCGCTATCACGCCAACAACTGCTCAGATCCCGGCATCGCGGAAGTCAATGCCATTCCTATCATTCGGCAGAAACAAAAACTCGTGGTTTGCGATGACCTTCTCATCGTCACGGAAGCCGGACCTCGCTGGGACCGGCGCTTTATTCGTCCCTTTGGAGGAGTCCTCGTAAGCACGGATCCCGTCGCCGTCGATGCCGTTGCGCTGAGTATCCTCGATGATCTGCGCAAGACGGATGGGATGGAGGCCATCGCTCCCCGGGTTCCCCACATCGCCTTAGCGGAAAAACTCGGACTCGGGAAAAGCCGTCTCGAAGACATCGAGCTTGTGACGATAAATCTGTAGGAATCAAAGCGTTTAAAAATCTATTTAGATAACTCTTAGCCTCCGGCTGACCTCCGTTTTCGCCACGGAATTTTTATCCTGAGCGACGAGGGTCAAAGTGTAATCTCCTGGCTCGAGCTCAGGGATAGGAAGCTCAAGGAGCAAGATATCGACCTTCCCTTGACGCTTGCCCTTGAGGATCGAAGGAGAGAGGGGAATTTCCGCTCCTCCAGCGCCCGGTTTCAGAGAAGCGAAAAACTCAATATTGGCATTGGGGATGTTAAAAACCATCGATCTAACCATGGCCAGCACTTCGGAAGTTCCCTTTGGGATCTCATCCATGACCGGCGCCAGGCGGTTCGTGAGAAAAGGAAAGAGGTCTTTGAGTCCGCTCGCAAATTTATCGATAGGTTCTTTGTCCTGTTTTGTCAGCCTGAAATAGGCCACATCTTTGTCCGCTGTCGTGACAAGCAACAAAGGCGGATCCAATTGCAGCCCGGACGTAACGGTCTGCGAAACCGTTGCCGCGCCTCGCGCCCGCGCCGCCTTGCCGGTTTGCATGTTCCGCAGGATCATTACGCAATCATAGGCGCCGGGATTTAGGGCAATCATGCCGTAATAAACGACGCGTTTTTTCGAAATATCCGGGATCTCGATGTCCCCGCCTTTGCTCACGATCATATTATTGTCCTGGTCGATGACGATACTCACCACCTCCATCGGTGGTTTCATGATCTCTTTGAGGCCTTCCCAGGGCAGCTCGGCCATAAAAATTAAATGCGTTCCGGATTCGCCCCGGCCAAGCAAAACGACTAAAGGCAATTCGATCGGGCTTTGAAATTGGGCATTCTCGCTGAAAGCCAGATCCATCAAGTGGAGCTCTTTTTCAAACTTTGAAAATTGGGAGAAAGGCTTCGGATTATAATAGCCGCTTTGGGCGGATACAAGACAATCCTCGCGTTTCACCTTGACCTTGATCTCGTGGAATTGTCCGTCCCATTTTCCATCGATAGAGTAGCCGAGGACATAGTAATTGCCGGTCGCGTTTTGAATACCGGAAGTAATTTTCTCTACCTGAGCGACGTCCTCGTAATATTGACCGCCGGACAGGGCGGCGAGATTTTGAAGCGAAAGATCTCCCCGATCATCCGGAGATATAAAATGGGAGCGCGAGCCCATGGTATTGACCGTATAAACAGGGCTGGAGGACGAACCGAATTCCTTGCCCATGTCCTCGTAGCTCTTCTGAAAGATCATGTCGCCGACCAGCGTCGATCGGGCGAAACCGGTCGAAAAAAAGACGATATTTTTATAGCCGGGAATATATCGCAGCGTTTTCGCGAGCTCCGTCATGACCGAGACAAAGTTGTTCCGCATCATGGCGGCATAATCTTCCTCCGGGTTGGGGGGCGGAGCAAGAAAAGCCAAAATGCCGCCCCCTCCTTCTTCGAGGGGCTCGGTCGGCAGTCCTCCGCTACCCGTGCCCGGAACTCCTGTCAGCTTCTCGATCGCTTTCCTGATTTTTTTTTGGTCCGTGCTTAAATACTCATGCACCTTCAACCCGATTCGCGCCTGAAAGGAGAGAATGCCGACCTCATCGGTCGGTTGAACCTGGGTGTCTATGAAATGAAAAGCAGCCTGCTTTGACCGTGCGAAGCCCTGCAGGTCGTTCTGCTGGATGTCAAAAATGAAAAAGAATTTCCTATTCAGTTTTGGAAGCCGCGCAGGGGGCGGCACCGGCGTTTTTTGAAGCTCGGCGACCTCCTTTTGTTCAGGCTTTTTCCCGGGCACGCCGAGGAAATGTTTTTCAAAGTCCGTGATGGTTTTGGGCAGCCCGTTGTCAAAAATCTCAAAATCCGATTTATTTAAATCCCTGACAGGTCTTCCCTGCTTATCTGTGACAAAGACCTGGACCAGCTTCAACGTGATGGAGACTTCATACTGGAGAGGCTTCTGGAGCCGGGCGGCGTCCTGGGATGCGGAGCCTTGTTGGGAGGATTGTCCGCAGATCAGGCACAAGCCAGCGGCAAGAAGGAGAGGACCGATTTTCCCGGTTTTCATCCTGGCTGTCATCCAAGCTGCCCGTTTACTCTCTGATTACGAATACGTCCCCATTTTCGTTTATGCTCGAAAAAACCTCATGATGAACGGATTTTGTACATCCGGCAGCCCACCTCCCGGCTGGCCCCGATTATTTCGATATATGGGGTATCGGCAAGGAACAGCGAGAGCATAAGCCACGAAGAAAATGAGAAAATACTGATATTTTGTCATCTTTTTTTCTTGCGTTCTTATCCTTCTCATGTTTGCTTTAGATTTACTGTGCGATGTATCCTGCCCGATGGGTGACGCGGTAATTCCCGCTTTTGACTTTGACCTTGATTTCGTGGAATTTACCATCGGCCTTGTAATCCTTGGGAGCATAATAAAGGAGATAATAATTTTCTGAGGCTTCTGCGGCTTTTCTCATCAAGAAAGCAGGATTTGAGGAACTTTCAGCAAATCCGCCCGTCGCTTTAGCCATTTCCAGAAACGGGGCAAAGATATCCTCGGAACTCTCCTTAAAGCTCACGCCGGGTAAATTCTCCGGCAAGGTTGTTATGAATAAAAAATGAATAGAGGTTGAGGAATCGGAATAGGCTTTTTTGATCTGATCTGCATTGATCGTAACCTTCCTTGTGCTGAAGTCGTTCAGGTCGGATAACGTCTGCTGAACGCCAGGGTTGTCCTGGAGCATGTCGTACGCCTGGATCAATATTTTCCGGTCTATCAGGGGAAGAAACTCTCTTTGATAGAATAAAAAGACGTGTTTTTGCCCTTCCTTGTCTTTCAAGAACTTAGCTAAATCAAGGAGTTTCTTTTCATCGACGGAACGCAAATTTTCCAGCTTTTGATAAAAAGCCAGATACATATCAAGGAGTTGTTCTAAATCTATTTCATCCCCTATGATATCGCTTCTGGCGAGGATCCGCTCTGCGCCGAGTCTCATTGATATCTGTCTGGCCACATCTGCGATGTCCTTGAGTATGCTCCTGTACTCGCTATTTCCGATCAATAGGTCTTTTCTGATAATGCTATTGAGCTGCTCGGCAATTCGATCTCTCGGCGCGATCGCCAGTGACTCTTTTCTCATATCGTAGGTCTTCATTGGAGTCACGACAACGAGATTATCTTCCTGGCTTAAGATGTTATTTATGAAATACCTTACCGCATCATAAAGCTTGGGATTATATTCGTAGACTTCGAAAAAGAGATAAAAGTTGCGGCTCGTTTTAGGTGCAAATTTCTTCTCCTCTTCCTTTCTTTGCACAGTCGTCTTTTTTACCAAATAAACCGCTTCAACCTTCTGGGATATGCCGTCCTCATAGACTTCAAAATCGTTGATAGTCAGGCTATCGACAAACGTGTCGGCCTTGAAGACTCGGACAGGGATTTCGATGTTGATGACCGAGACTTCATGCTGGAGGGGCTTCTGGAGCGGGACAGCTTGTTGGGAAGCTAAGTTTGGTTGAGAGGAGAGTTCTATAATGAGGCATGTTCCCACAAAGAAAAGGAATACCGTGAGTCTTTCAGTTTTCCCCATAAAAGCCCTCCAAAATCGCCTGATTTCTATCTTTTTCTGCCGTTTTTTTTATTATAACACCCATCGATTTAATAAAATACTGTCTAGGAAAGGTTTAAGCCCAAAGCGTTATGCTCATGCCTATAGCATAAAATGTGCCAAGAAATGAGCATAATCTTAAGGGGAAAAACATTTTAGAATCTGTGAGTAACGCCCTTTTTTGAGGACATCTGACTGCTTTTTTCGATGCCGGATTGCTAAAAATCTTGTCCCATAGATTGAAGCTGAGATCCGAAGTCAGGATTTCTACCAAATAAATGCGTCACGACGTTCGTTCCTTGTGATAAAATAATTCTAGCTCTCTCGCGCCGGCTGGGGAGAGTCCCACCTTTTGGTTCCCATCAACCCCCCTTTTGCTAACAGCCGGCCTTGCCTAATCGCCGAATCTCTGTGCAAATAGCCAGAAATAGAGAGAGATCAATGTCCCCTCGGGCGTTTATTCTCGGGTTAATAATAAATATAGATTACGCCGACCTGCGTTTGGGGTCAAACCTACTCGTTACGCAGAATTCTCCAGGGGCGGGTGCGTAAAGAGTAGGTTTGACCCCAATCTTATTTTATTTTGATGTTGCGCTTTTCGAGGCTCACGCCCATGGCTTGGTCCAGCCTGGCCACGGATAGGATGTAATCGATCTTGGCTTTGACCTCGGCGGACCGCGCATTGGCCAGCTTTTCTTGGAAATCCAGGACGAAATAGTTCGTGGACAGCCCGACCTGGAGCTTTTTGACCTCGGCATCCAGGCTTTTCTCGGCCAACTCCCTGGCCACCCCGTACGCATTGACTCTCTTGGCGTTCGTCTCGATCGTCCGAACGGCGTCGCTCACTTCCAGGATCATTTGCTGCTCGAGGCTTTGGAGCCTGACCTGGTTCTGGTTCAAGTCCATCTGGGCGTACGCCAGATCCGCTTTTGTCAAAAGGCTGCTCAGCGGAACGGAAAGCGTCAGCCCAACCGTCCAGTTTTTATAGAGAAGCTTTAGTGCATCGCGCAAGGATCCCGTGGAACTACCCTTTTCCGTGCCGACTATCACGCCGGATAACGGGTTGTCGCCCTGGTAGAGCAGCCGGTCGCCGCTGATCCCCGGACTCCAGTAAGAGAACTGCAAATCCAGGGCCGGAAGCATCTGATTTCGAGCCACGCTCAAGTTGAGCTGCTTGGTCTCGATATTCTTCTGGATGACCTTGAGGTCCGGCCTGCGGTCCATGGCCTGCTTCAAGGCCTCTTCCAGAGAAATCCTGACCTCTTTGAAATCAGGCTTGTCTTGCGGTACGATCTTTTTCTGCCGGACATCGCCTTCCGCGGCGATATTGATCAACGACTTGAGCATTTCTTGGGTCCGCGTGATCAGGGCTTCGGCTTGGATCATATCCGCTTCCCTCTGGGCCACGACGGCCTCGGCATTCAGGATCTCGATAGGCGCAAGCTGTCCGAATTCCACTTCCTTCTTGTTTTTCGCTAAAAGGTCGCGGCCGAGCAGGAGGGACTGTTGCTTCACATCGTAGTTTTCGACGGCATAGACCAGATTCCAGTAGGCTTCCTGGACCAGATAGACGGTATCGATCAATGTGTTCTTGAGCTGGCTGTCGGAAATCTCCACGTTGTTTTCGGCCAGGAGGATCTGCTGGCGGCTGACCTTGGGGCCAAAATTCTTGAGCAGCGGCTGAGTGAAATCCAGGCGGAGCGTGCTTCCGTAGCGGGGGTTAATGAGCTGGAAGGGCTGGTTGGTGTCGGATTTGTAGCTCGAGAGAGACAGGGAAAAATTCCCGCCCGTGGGGATCAACTCGACTATGGACAGGCCGTAATCCGACATTTTGCTGATGTTGGTGCCCGCGCCCTGGATCCACCAATAAGACGGATTTTCCTGGCGCTCGCTGCCGTAGTTCAGCTGAAACTGGGGCAGAAAGATTTCCTTGGCCTTGGTCAAGGAGATATCGGCCAGCTCGGGATTCATGATCTCGATCTTCACGTTGAGGTTGTTCTTGAGGGCCTTGGCAATGCAGTCCTCGAGCGTCAGGTTCAGGACCTGATTGTCCTGGGCTAAGGCCGGGCCAATGAAAATCCCAGCGGCCAATAGCGAGATTAATAAAATTTTTTTCTTCATGTCGCTCCTCCTGGAGAGAAAATTCCTTTTTGGTGAAACAGACATTTTATCAAATTGCAGTGCTAAAAATAACTAGAAAAAAACAAGCCCATCTCTACATACGAATTCGAAGAACATAAGGTTTCCAAAAATCGTTCTCACATGGACGGGCGAGGGGTGAGTCCCGTAGAAAGCCGTCCGGAGCCGAGCGGGCATGGTTCCTCGACAGTATGGAGAGGAGAGCAAGGCGAGGATACGGAGCGGATTTTCCTCGCCGGGGAAAATCCGCGTCTTTCCGAGGGACTCACCCCGAGCCTCCCCTTGACTTTCGGGAGCAAGTCGACTATTAGTCAGGAGATGAAAAAAGCTCCGCAAAGCGTGCGGATCATCCTCTTTCTCCTCTTCTCCATGGCGCTTGCTTATTTCGTGCAGTTCTATCATCGGGCGCCGTCCTTGACGATCCTTCATCACTCCTTCACGCTTCAGCCGGCTGCTGTCCTTGTCTCGGCCGGGCTCGCTTTCTTTCTCCTCGTCAGTCTTTGGACACTCTTCTCCGCTCTTCTCACAAAATCCTGCTTCCTTCCCTACAAAGAAGCCTTAGCTCGTGACTTCCCCACTTTCTGGCCTCTGCTCTTTCTTGCATTCGCGCCTCTTGCGCTCATTCACTACCTGACATCTGCCGACCTTCGGAGCCGTCTATTTCTTTTTCTGTTGGCCGTGCTCTTTGCCATCGCCTATCTCAAAGCCGTCCGGATCCTTTGCCTGGGTCGGGAAAGACAAACTACCTGGACGCGGATTTCCCATAAATTTATGGACCTGGCTCTCCCCAAAAAGCTTCTTCTGCTCTTCCTGACGGCCCTGCTGGTCTATAACGCAAGCGCCCTTGTCATAACATCGAAAGGGATCATGTTTTCCGGCGATGAGCCGCACTATCTCCTCATGACCTACAGCCTTCTTCATGACGGGGATTTGGACCTGACGAATAATTATGCCCAGAAGGATTATCAACGATACATGGCTCCCGGGGTCGCTCTCCGCTCACACACCGTCCCCGGCATCAAACCCAACAGCCATTATTCCTTTCATTCTCCGGGCGTTTCCTTTCTGATGCTTCCCTTTTATGCCTTGGGCGCGCTGTTCGGGGCAAAGGCCGTTCCCTTTTTTATCCGGCTGGGCATGAGCCTCTTCGGCGCCCTGTTGGGAATCCAGATGTATCTCTATGCCCGGCAGGAATGGCAGAAGGAAAAGTTGGCGTTAGGGCTGTGGATTTTATTCGGCTTCACCTCGCCCGTCCTCTTCTACTCGATCCATGTGTATCCGGAAATCATCGTCTGCCTCTTTTCGCTCGTTGTCTTCCGACTCCTCCGCTTTTCTCCCGATTTCTCCAAGCTGCGGCTCCTGCTCTGCGGATTCCTTCTCTCATCGTTTATCTGGTTCCATGCCCTGAAGTACCTGGCCATCCTGGGACCGCTGTTGCTTTACGGGCTCTGGGTTCTCTTCAAAAAGCAGAAGGGCCGGGGCCTTGCCTATTTCCTGGCCTTTCCGGTGCTAATATCCGCCCTCTACCTGGCTTTTCAGTATTCGCTTTATGGCTCCCTGAACCCAACGGCCGTATCCTGGCAAGGAGCGATGGACGGGCAGCAAACCTTGAATTTTTTCAAAGAAATCTTGACAGGAATCCCACTCCGCTACCGCTGGGAGACCCTGGCCGGGTATTTTCTAGACCAGAGAGACGGGCTTCTTTTTTACGCACCCATTTACTTTTTCGCCCTGCTCGGCCTGGCAGAGATGGTGCGGAGAAAAGGAAGGAGTCTTCTTCTCGTTTTGTTGATCACGGCGCCCTACGTTCTCCTTTCAGCTTCGCTTACCCAGAGAACTGGATACGCCCCCCAGGCCAGGCCTTTGGTGGCCGTCATGTGGGGATTGGCCATCTTGCTCGGATATTTTCTGGCCAACAACGCGAAGAAAATATTTTCCTGTTTTTTGAATTTTGGCATCGCTTTGAGCTTGATCTTTGTTTGGGTCCTCCTCCAATACCCGCTGGCGCTTTATCAGGAGACTACTTACGGAACGACGGAACGGGGCGGAGATTTCTTCTACCGCCTCAGCAACCTGCATTTCTCATTGACGAACTGGCTGCCTTCCTATATCAAGGTTGAAGAATGGAGGTGGCTTCCAAATTTTATCTGGCTGGGGATTCTGGCCGTTTTTCTTGCGGCTTATTTAATTGCCCGCAAGCGCGACGTTCCCCTTAAGTTCTCCCGGCACTTGGTCCTGTCATTCTGCGGCCTGGCCGTCTTTTTCGCCTGGTTCGTCTTCTTTCCCCGGATCGTCCTGTATCCCCCTTATAAGGCCGCCCTGCCGTCCGGGGACAAGCTCATCTTTTACGGGCTCTCCCGGGTCGCCCTGATGCGCGAGCCCGCCAAATTCTCGCTGCTCGAGGATAACCGAGATTATGATTTTTACTTCGCCTCGTGGAGAAAATTTCAGGAGCTCAAGGTTGAGTTCGGGTCGCTCGAGGGCGATTACAATCTAGGCCTCCGCTTTTTCGACCAGCCTTTGATGGAAGAAAAAACTGCGAAGGAGATCCGCACGGTCGCTTTTAATTCCCCGCCGGCCTACCGCTGGAAAAATCTCAACCTGTACAAAATCTCGATCCACTTGGAAAGGCAATCGGACGTCAATACCGTCCTCAACCCTTATCTGTTCGCGATCCGGCCGGGTCGTTGAATATCGCGAACTTCATCAGCCGTTTTTTATGAAGCTTGAACTTGACCAATGTCTTGAGGATGGACAGCCCGTAAACGATGCTCCGGCCGAGGCCGATCTGCGACGCCTCGGGAAAATAGCGCGTCTCGATCGGGATTTCCCGGATGCGCATCTTGTGGAGAACGCCCTGGGCGATGATCTCGGAATCAAAAACAAAGTCATCGGAAATGGCCAGGAAATTGACGGTTTCCAAGTAGCGCCGGGAATAAGCCCGAAGCCCCGAATGGTATTCAGTCAGGTACATATAAAAGGTAGCATTCTCCAGAGCCGTCAGAAAAATGTTCGCCAGGTACTTCCACTTGGGCATGCCGCCTTCCAGGGGCCGGCCGCCCAGCATGCGCGATCCGAACACGGCGTCGCACTCTTCATTCAGGAGCGGTGTGACGAGCTGGGGAATTACTTTGGGGTCGTACTGATGGTCCGGATGGACCATGATCATGATTTCGCCGCCCAGCTTCAAGGCTTCGACATAGCAGGTCTTCTGGTTTGCGCCATAGCCCATATTTTTATCATGGACAAAAACGCGCAGACCCAATGTCTTGGCCAGCGCAACCGTCCCGTCGCCGCTGCAGTCATCGACAAGGAGGATCTCATCCACCCAGTCCCGGGGGATATCGTCAAGCGTCCGTTCGAGCGTCTTCTCGGCATTATAGGCGGGCATGACGACGATGACTTTTTTCGATCGCTTCGGTTTTTCGTTCAAGGCTTCCCTGCCTCGATTTTTTCGGAGCGTTTTACTTATAACATAAACGGGGGGGGATTTAGTAGCCCGGAAAGGCATCGCGATTAAAAGAAAAACTGGGGTGGCGGCGACCGGCGCACCCTAATCTTCAGATCAAGGAAGAGAGCGAGCCACGAGATCAACTTTGCCTTTAAGAAAAAACCGGCTGAGAGCCTGGCCATCAACCCCTATTTTTTGCAGATCGTCCCGCTGAGGGACTAGGAGTTGATGGACCGGGGCGAACGCGGGGATAAGCGTCGAGGTCCAAAGACAAGCCCGGCTTCTTCTCACTCTTGAGTTTTTTGAGCGCCAAGGCGCCGACCATGGCCGCATTGTCCGTGCATAATTTCGGGGATGGAATATAAAAATCCAGGCCGTCGGACGTGGCCCATTTTTCAAACTCGGCCCGAAGCCTTCTGTTGCAGGCCACGCCGCCGCATAGGACCAGGGACTTCGGATTGAGGCGGCCTGCCGCCCGTGACATATTTTCGAGGAGCGCCCGGACAACGGCGCTTTCGAAGCTTGCTAAGAAATCCTTGATTCTTGGATGGTCCTTGGAAATGTTGTTGTTCCTGATGATCCTCAAGGCCGCCGTCTTGAGTCCGCTGAAGCTGAAATCAAGGCTGCGGTCCGTCATGCGCGGCAAGGCAAAATCGAATCGAGTCGGGTCTCCGTTCTCGGCCACTTTCTGAATCACCGGCCCTCCCGGATAGCCCAGCTCCAGGAACTTGGCGATCTTATCAAGGGCCTCGCCGGCCGCGTCATCCCGCGTCCGGCCGATGAGCTCGAAGCGCAGCTTTTTCTTCAAGAAATAGAGCGAGGTATGCCCGCCGGAAACGATCAGGGCCAAGACGGGAAAGGCAATGGCCCTGTGCTCAAGAAAGGCGCTTTCGATATGAGCTTGGACATGGTCGATCCCGATCAGAGGCTTTTTAAAATAATAAGCCAAGCCCTTGGCAAAGGACAGGCCGACGAGTAGAGACCCGATGAGGCCCGGCCCTTGAGTCACGGCGTAATAATCGATTTTCTCGAGAGGAACGCCGGCGCCGGCCAGGCTCTCGCGGACGATATAATCGATGGATTTCAAGTGCTGGCGCGAGGCAAGCTCCGGGACCACGCCGCCATAGGGGGCATGGATTTCGTCCTGGGACAAGACGATGTTGCTCAGGACGTCAAAATCGTCCTTCAGGACAGCCGCCGCCGTCTCATCGCAGGAGGTTTCCATGGCCAAAAGGTGCATCAACGTTTCTCTAGCGGGGTCAAATTTTTCTTATAAGGGGGATAAATAATTCCTCGCTCTGTGATAAAAGCCGAAACATACCTTGCCGGCGTAACGTCAAAGGCCGGGTTGCGGACCTGCGCGTCCGGCACCGTGATCAGCCGGCCATTGATTTCTTTGACTTCCTGCGCCGGCCTTTCTTCGATCGGAATCCGGCTGCCGTCGGCGAGCAAGAAGTCAAATGTGCTCAGCGGCGCCGCGATATAAAGAGGAATTTTGTTCTCTTTGGCCAGGACGGCCACTGAATAGGTTCCGATCTTGTTGGCCGCGTCCCCGTTGCGGGCGATCCTGTCTGCGCCGACGATGGCTAGGCTGATCTCCCTTTTTTGCATGAGCCAGCCCGCCATATTATCGGTGATGAGACAATAAGGAATTCCGAGCTTCGAAAGCTCCCAGGCCGTGAGCCGCGCCCCCTGGAGAAAAGGCCTCGTCTCATCGACAAAGACTTTGATCTTTTTCCTTTCCTCGAATGCAGCGCGGATGACGCCTACGGCCGTTCCCCAGCCGGCCGTAGCCAACGCACCGGCATTGCAGTGCGTGAGGACTGCATCGGCGTCTTTGATCAGGGATTTGCCGAAAGCGCCGATTTTTTTATTTATTTCAATATCCTCGCGCTCGATGGCCAGCGCTTCTTCGATCAGCCCCTTTTGCCGGACCGGGAGGGGCAGGCTCCGGCTGATTTCATAGACCCGCTGCATCCTTTCCAATACCCAGAAAAGGTTTCGGGCTGTCGGCCGCGTCGCCGCAAGCTTTTGATAGATCCGCGAGAATTTGTCATCGGCGCTTGATTCGGACGAAACCGTCAGGAAGCCAAGAGCAATGCCGAACGCCGCCGCCACACCGATGGCCGGAGCGCCGCGGATGACCATCTTTTCGATGGCATCGGCGACGCTTTCATAATCGCGGCATTCCACGTAAACTTCTTCGCCGGGCAGTCGTCTCTGGTCGATCATGACGACCTTGTTCTCTCGCCATTCAATCGTTGGCAGCATCTAATCTCTCGGCGATGAGTATAGCGGCAAAAGCGGAAAAAGGCAAAAATGATGGGAATTTGACTTCGCAACTCAAGCGTCTATAAAATGAAGCTCGGGCATCGCAATTGGAAACGTTTCTCTCGGTCCTCCGCGGGCAAACATGAACATGGACGTATTGTCTTGGATCAACCTTCCCATCGAAAAGGTCCTGGAAAACCTGAGATCCTCCGTCCAGGGATTGTCCGCGGCAGACGCCGCGGCGCGGCTTAAAACATACGGACCGAACTGGATCAGGCCAAAAAAGAAAACAGGAATCCTTCTGCTTTTCCTAGCTCAGTTCAAAAGCCCGATCATCCTCATCCTTCTTTTTGCGGGGGTTCTATCCTTCTTTCTGCACGATCCGACCGACGGCGTGATCATCCTGGTCATCATCCTCTTCAGCGGATTCCTGGGATTCTGGCAGGAGAAGGGCGCGGTACAGACAGTTGAGAAGCTCTTGGCCGCCGTCGAGGTTAAATCCGATGTCCTGAGGGACGGAAAGCTCATGGACCTCGCCGTGGCGGAGATCGTCCCCGGGGATATCATCCTCCTCCGGGCCGGGGACGTTATCCCGGCCGACGGCCTGATTCTCGAATCCAAGGACCTATTTGTGGACGAGGCGATGCTGACCGGAGAGACCTTTCCTGTCGAAAAGAGCGCCGGGATTGTGCCCCCGGGGACTCCCCTGGCCCGGGTGACCAACGCCCTGTTCATGGGAACGCATGTGGTCAGCGGAACGGGCAAGGCTCTTGTCATCGCCACAGGCCGATCAACCGAATTGGGCAAGATCTCGGACCGCTTGAAGCTCAGGCCGCCCGAGACGGAGTTCGAACGCGGCATCCGGCGCTTCGGATATCTGCTGCTGGAGATTACGCTCGTTCTTGTCCTGGCTATTTTTGCGGTCAATGTCTTCTTCGCCCGGCCCGTCCTTGATTCCTTTCTTTTCGCCATGGCCCTAGCCGTGGGGCTGACGCCGCAGCTTCTCCCCGCGATCATCAGCATCAACCTGGCTCACGGCGCCAATCAGATGGCGCGGGAAAAGGTGATCGTCAAACGGCTGGCCTCGATCGAAAACTTCGGAAGCATGAACGTCCTCTGTTCGGATAAAACGGGGACGTTGACGGAAGGCATCGTCAAGGTCCAGGCCGCCCTGGATGCAAAAGGGATCGACAACGAGAAGGTTCTGTTTTATGCCTACCTGAATTCCTTTTATGAATCGGGCTTTACCAACCCCATCGATGAGTCCATTCGAAAGGGCCGCTCGTTCGACCTCTCCTCGAGCCGGAAACTGGATGAGGTGCCCTTTGATTTCATCCGCAGGCGGCTCAGCATTCTAGTTGCGCTCGAGGAAAAACCCGTCCTGATTACCAAGGGCGCCTTGCTGAATGTTCTAAGCGCATGCTCCTCGGCCGAGACAAGCGAAGGAGGGGTCATCCCCCTCGCCGAAGCTCGAAATGACATCGAACGGCTGTTCCGGAAACTCAGCGGCAGGGGTTTGCGGACGCTCGGAGTCGCCTATCGCATCATGCAGGGCCAAGCCACGATCACAAAAATCGACGAAAAGGATATGACCTTCTTGGGGCTTCTGGCATTCGCCGACCCCATAAAACCCGGGATCATCGCGACGGTCGAGGAACTCAAGAAATCCGGCATTACCTTCAAGATCATCACGGGAGACAACGAGCTTGTCGCCGCGGATGTCACCCGCCAGGTCGGCCTGTTGAAATCGAGAATCCTGACAGGCCTTCAGATCCGTCAGATGAGCGATTCGGCTCTCATCAACCAGGTCCGCCAGACCGATGTCTTTGCCGAAATCGAGCCCAATCAAAAGGAGCGCATCATCCTGGCCCTGCAAAAAAGCGGAAACGTCGTCGGGTATTTGGGCGACGGCATCAATGATGCGCCCGCCCTCCATGCGTCCGATGTCGGGATCTCCGTGGACTCGGCCGTGGACGTCGCCAAAGAGGCGGCCGACATCGTGCTCCTTGAAAAAAACCTGGATGTCCTAGTCCGGGGCGTCCAGAACGGGAGGCGGACATTCGCCAACACGCTGAAATATGTCTTCATGGCGACAAGCGCGAATTTCGGCAACATGTTCAGCATGGCGGGTGCGTCGCTCTTCCTCCCGTTCCTTCCGCTCCTTCCCAAGCAGATCCTCCTGACGAACCTGCTGACGGACTTTCCGGAGATGAGCATCGCCAGCGACCGAGTGGACGGCGAAATGCTCACGCAGCCAAGGCGGTGGAATATCAGGTTTATCCGCAATTTTATGTTGACTTTCGGCCCTCTCAGCTCCATCTTTGACTTTTTGACCTTCGGAATCCTGCTTCTCCTGTTGCATGCTTCCCAGGACCAGTTCCGGACAGGTTGGTTCATGGAATCCGTGATCTCGGCGTCGGTCATCGTCCTCGTCGTCCGGACGCGCCGGCCGTTCATCCGGAGCCGGCCGGGAAAATATCTCCTGCTGTCAACGCTTATTATCGCCGGTATCACGTTTGTCCTCCCCTATCTGCCGGTCGCGGTGGCCTTTGGATTTCGGCCCGTCCCGGTTTCCTTTTTTCCTGCCCTGGGTGCTATTTTAATCCTTTATATTTTGAGCGCCGAGATGGCCAAGAGAATATTTTATCGACGGGTAAAATTTTAGGTTGAATATTAAAAGCCAAAAATTCAAGCGCCGGCTCCTCCGGCTCGGTCTTGTCCTGTTCGCATTCTTTGCTTCTTATTATCTCATGGCCTATGCGATTTTGCCGGCCTACTTGAAGCATTACGAGCATAATCCGAGCTTGGAGCTAGCGCCAAAAACCACGGTCAAGTCGTGGGGGAAGGCGGGTGATCCGCTCAACGTGGCCCTGATCGGGATAGAGGAAGAAATCATCCAGGCCATGATGCGTGCCGGTTGGCAGCCGGCAACACGAAGGACTCTGCGCGCCGGGCTGAGGATCGCGGAAAGCGAACTCCTGAAACGCCCCTACCCCAATGCCCCCGTCAGCAATCTCTATGTCTGGGGCCGCAGACAGGACCTGGCTTTTGAACAGGTTATAAGCAAAGGTCCCAGGAAACGCCATCATGTCCGATTCTGGCGTTCCCAGCAACTTGGCGAAGAAGGCAAACCCCTTTGGCTTGGCGCCGCGACATTTGACCGCAGCGTCGGCTTGAGCCGCCTGACATGGGAAATAACGCATCATATCGCTCCCGATGTGGATGCCGAGAGGGACAAACTGATGGCGGACCTTCAGAAGGCTGGCCAGTTGGTCAAGCTCTATCAAGTAACCGGCGTCGGGGCAACGATCAGGGCAACCAACGGAGAGGGGGACTGGTATTACACCGATGGTGAATTGGCCGTCGGAGTGCTCTCTGCCGGAAATGCTGTTCAGGCGGCGCCACCCGAAGAGTTAGCCAGCCCACAGAAAATCAAGACCAAGAATTCAATCTGGAAAAGACTACAAGGTTTGTTCAAATTCTTCGAGAAATTCTGATCTTTAAAAAAAGCTTGACATTTTAAATATTATATGTATTATATGTTTATCATATTTTACATATAAAATGGAAGAAGAAAAGATCGTCACTGCGACAGATGCCGTTCGAAAATTTTCTGAGCTCTTGAATTTCGTTAGATATAAAGGTGAAAATTATAAGATTATCAGAGGAGGAAAACCTGTCGCTTCCCTCCGCCCCCTGGAAATGGCTACAGAATCCAGAACCCTTGAGAAATCTGAAACTAGGTTCCTTGAAGAACTTAGAAAGCTGCTGAAGAGCCTTCCCAAGCTCGGCGCTGAAGCTGAGAATTTCGAACGCGACGTCAAAAAAGTCCTGCAATTCCAACCCTCCCTTCCAAAGAAGAGTCCATGGGAGTAATTTTCGACACTAGTATCCTTGCCGGCCTGGAGAGGACCTCCTCGAGCATAGAAAAATTCATCAAAGGAAGGGAAAACGAGCCTTTCGGGATCAGCATGATCACCGTTTCGGAGCTCCTGCATGCGGTCCATCGGGCGGATTCAGAAGCGAGGCGCCAGCAGAGGGAGGCGTTTGTCGAAAGGATCATCGAGCTCTTTCCTATTTATCCCTTCGACTCGAACGCATCGCGGGTCTACGCCAGGATTTGGGCCCAGCTCATCAAGAAAGGAATTGTGGTCGGCGCTCATGACCTCATGATCGCCTCGACCTGCCTGTCGCTCGGATTCTCCGTCCTCACGGCCGAAATCCGCGATTACAGAAAGATCGAGGGCCTTAAGATCGAAGAATTCCCGTCTTGACCCTCTTTCTTCAGTTACATCTCGACCAGGCCGGCCAGCTTCAGGATCTGGAGATAGTTCATGATGCCCTGCACCGTCGATCTTCTCTGGGACTGGGCGTCGAGCAATTTCTGGATGTCCAAAACGCTGTGCTTGCCGTTGATGAGAAGCTGAAGTTCAGTGGGATTCGAAACTCCGCCGGCATAAGGATATTTGGCTTTTTCGGCGGTAGGAACCCCATCGATATATTTTCTATATCCCTGATAGCCTTCCGCGGTCACCTTGGCCGTCTGCCTGGGGATCGTTTTGGCGGCTTTTTTCTCTAGGTCCGTCAGGGCGATTAAGATGGGTTTTTGGCCGAGATTGCGGGCCACGGCCTCCATGTGGGCCTGCAGGGCCGTCAGACTCAGCATTCCCGACGGCATCCACTGTCTTCTTCATCTGGGCAATATAATTTCCGACCGCCGCCTTGTTCGTCGCCAGCTCGAGAATCGAATTGAGCGTGTCCTTTTCATTAATGATAACGCCTTCCACACCATTCCGCGCCGATTTGTAGGCCACCTCAAGGATATCGGCTTTCGCGCCGTTCAGCGTTTCGAGGGCCACGACAGATTGATGCCCGAGGCGCCGCGTGGCATTGCTGGCTGTCTCGGCCGCGATCTTGATGGCCATGCTATCGTCGGCGTTTGCGATCGTATAAGCGCCGGCCGCGCCGATCGCCGCCACCCGCTTCAGCTGGGTCGCGTCGGATTTATCGGGCAGATCCCCCGAAGTGTGATACCACCGGTCCGGCCAGGCGATCATCATAACGCCGGGAACCTGGACGCCCCAATCGTTGAAAACTTCGTGGTCCGAAGCTCCGTAGTGGGTTTCGATGGAATAGTAAAACGGCTCGTCCGCGCCGAAGGGGGCCACGATCCGGACCGGAACTTTATTGAACCCACTCCGGTTCTGGATGCGCTCCCGGTTTCCCTCGCCGACATACCGGTAAAAGTTTTCCATGACATCGTTGATGTAGTGGGGGTTGCCGTACGTGGTCCGCATCAAGCACATGAAAGCCTGGTTCTTGCTAAGCCACTCGCCGACCATGTCCATGTTGATATTGCAGAGGGTCTTATCCATGATCGCCTTGTTGGCCTTGACCCAGAGGCTCGTCCCCGAGAATTCCGGCCCCCACAGGAAGCGGATCGTCCGCTTCGGTTTGGGCAGCCGTCCTTCCTGGATGAGCGTGTTCAGGACTCGGGCGACTTCCAGGATTCCCGCGCTTCCCGAGGTATTATCGTTGGCCCCGAACTTTGTGATCCCCTCAAAAAGATGGGCGGAGAAAATGATCTCGCCGGCATTGGGGTCCGACCCGGGGATGTAAGCGACGACGTTTTCCATCTTATATTTTTCTTGCTTGGATTCGACCTGGGCGTGAGCGGTGATTTTTTCGCCGGCCATCAGCCTCTGCTTGAGGATGTCGCCTTCGCGGACGGGAAGCTGGAAACCGAACTTGGGTTTCGGCGGAGGCGGAGGAGGGGTTTGTTGCGCCCCAGGCGCTGCCGGGGCCCCGGGCCCTCCCCGCTGGCCGCCCCGAAAACCTCCGACACCGGCCCAGCCCATTTGGAGCGGGTCAAAATAGGGCCGCGACATGCTGATCCCTATGACCCCCAAGGCACCCTTTTGCAGACAGGCAACACTGTGAACAGATCCAATGCTT
This sequence comes from Candidatus Aminicenantota bacterium, assembly GCA_963715635.1. Taxonomy (GTDB): domain Bacteria; phylum Acidobacteriota; class Aminicenantia; order Aminicenantales; family UBA4085; genus JAPKZH01. The sequence continues at coordinate 3,338,549 of OY970261.1, forward strand.
CCTTCCGTTACGACGATCTTGCCTTCGACCTTGGCCGCATCGATTTCGGCGGGCGTTCCACGCCCCACCCAGACCAGCTCGCCCGTAGCGTCCGTCGGCGAGCTTCCGGAAGCGAGCATTGGAACCATATCTCTCATAGACGCCAATTTCTGGTGCCGCGGAGTGACTTCCCACAGCTCGCCCTTGATCCCGTCCCAGATTTCGCCGCCAGGAAAGGCAACCATCTCCACGCCCGCCAATCCGTATTGTTTCAGCCTCTTCATGATGGTCTGGGTTTCTAAAAACGGCCCTGCGTATTCATCTGACAGCCGGTCGCGGTTATAGCCGTTGATATCGATGATCGTGTCCAAGGCCGTCTCGCCCGAGGCCTCGCCGACGATCTCATCGATCTGCTCCTTGGGCAGCAGCGTCCAGTACAGCCAGGGCGTGTACTGGGCGGCGGCAATTCCAATGATGAGGGCAAGGCCCGCCATGAGAATAAGAACACTTCGCTTCTTCATCTTCTTCTCCCTCCTAAGGGATTATTCCCAAAAAAGGTCGGGTCTATTATCTGCGGCATCCGGCCGTTTTTTGGGGCTGAAGCAAAAAATAGAACCGTCCACATTTTTTCATTGATCGGCGAACGGCTGCTCGATCGTGACGGCCTCCAGGCCGCCCAGAATACGGGCGCCGTCCTTCGTGACGACCATGCAGTCTTCGGTCCGAACTCCGAATTCTCCGTAGATGTATATTCCCGGCTCATTGCTGAAGGTCATGCCGGGTTCGAGCTTCAGGGTATTGCCCTTCACCAGGTAAGGATATTCATGTCCTTCGAGGCCGATACCGTGGCCCACCCTGTGGGCGAAATATTTGTAGCCTGGGCCGTAGCCGGCATCTTCGACGACCTTTCGTGCGGCGGCATCCACATCTTCGCATTTTACCCCGGGGCGCGCCGCCTTCAGCGCCGCGGCCTGAGCTTTTTTGACGATGTCCCAGACAGTGCGCTGTTTATCCGAGGGCTTTCCAAAAACGACGGTCCGGGTGACGTTGGACCGATAGCCTTGGATGCTGCAACCGCCGTCGACGACAATCGCATCGCCCTCTTCGAGCGCCCTGGGGAATCTTGAGCCGTGGGGAAAGGCCGTGGCCGGGCCGAACTGCGGCCCGCCGCTCCCGCTCGCCCCCATCTGGGAATGGGCGGCGCTGATGAGCCCGGATAAATCCCTCTGGCTCATGCCTTCCCGGAGCTGCTTGAATGCTTCCCGGTAGGCCAGCTTGGTGATTTTATTAGCCAGGTCCATGTAGGCAATTTCCTTCTCCGTTTTCGTGCCCCGACACTTTTCTGTGATAATTGCGCCATCCACAAGATCGAGTCCGGACGCATCCTGACGGATACCGAAATAAACGAAGGCGCTGGTGGAAGGTCCTATCCCGAGGCGCCCGGTTCCGGCGCCGATGTCTTTCATAATACCCGCAATAAGCTTATACGGACTCTCATGCTCTTCCCAGACGCGGATCTGCTGGCCGGGAGGGATAAGCTCCTTGGCCCGTTCCAGCTCGAAAGCCGGGCAGACCCAGATCGTACTTCCCCGGCGGTTGATCAGCGCACCAAACGTCCGCTCGCTGGTTCCCCAACCGACCGTTGTGAAATAGACAAGGTTGGTGCTGCCGGTCAAAAACAGCCCATCCATTTTGTTGGCAGCCATCAATCCCCTGGCTTTCTCCAGCCGCGCTTCATAATCTTCAGGCGCCAGAGGTTTGACCCCGGCCGCCAGGTTTTCGAGCTTCGCAGACGTCCCACCGCCAGCCTGGGAAAAAACATTTTTCGCGAAGCCCAATGATGCTAGAGAAAGGCCTCCGACCTTCAAAAAATCCCGACGAGATGTCATGGCTCGACTCCTTTAAAGACGGTGTAGGATGGACCGACGAGGAAAGAAACCATCGCAGAAAAATTCTTTTTGTACAATGCGTAAAGGTATATCACCAGCAAAACTTGATGTCAAATATATCAACGGGCCGCCTGGGACTGGGATTGACTTTTCTATCCGACTCAAGTACCTTGTAAGTGAATCAATTCAGACCCTACGTCCATTTGAAGCAACCCTTCGAAGGAGGAATAGATGCGTTTAGGACCACTCGGATTGCCAGAGTTACTTATCATCGTCTTGCTCATCGTTATCATTTTTGGCGCCCGGAGGCTCCCGGAGCTCGGAAAATCCCTGGGAGAAGGAATCAAGAACTTCAAGAGCTCCATCAGCGGCAAAGATAAAGATAAAGACAACCCTCCCGATAAGTCCCAACCTTCCCCCAAGGGCTGATGAAACGGACGATTGAGAAGCTCGCCCAGGAGCGCAGAGATAAAGAAGAACGGTTTTCCAAAAAACTTGAAGAGTTCCAGGAAGACCGCCAGTCCCTCGAGCGTCTCGAAGAATGCCTCAAAACCTTAACCTTCCCCGCCCTTTCTAAAAAAAGGGATATTTTCGCTCCCAAAGCGAAACCCTCTTCCGCGGAATGGGAAGAACTCCGGGACGTTCTGGCGCAGACGATCGGCCGGACAAAAAAGATGACCTCCTCCTTCATGGACATTCTGAAACTCCACGACGCCCTGACCGACGCCAAGGACAAAGAATGGGACGCCCTCGGTAACAATCACGTCGGGATGATCTTCAAGAGCATGGAATGGCGGGTGGATAAGCTCTCGGCGGAATACGGGGACGTCAAAATCCTGATGAAAAAATTTTTGGCGCTCAAGGAGCAGTTGAATAAATTGACGGCGATCCTGGAAGCGAAGAAGATGCCCTCGCCCGCTCAAGTGGAGCAGGTCGTGGAGGCCATCGAAGACGCGCGGTATACCGGTTTCGAAAACAGGTTCCGCGGCGACGAGGAGGAAATCAAAAAACAGCAGGAGCGCTATATCCCTTATTTTCGGAAGGGCGGAAAAGTCCTGGACCTGGGCTGCGGACGCGGCGAATTCCTAGATCTCCTTCAAAAAAATGGGATCGAGGGCGCCGGCATCGACAGCAACAGCCAGATGGTCGATCGGTGCATCGACAAGGGCTTGGACTGCCGGAAAGGAGACATCCTGGAGCTCCTCGCGGACCGGCCGGACGCTTCCCTCGACGGCATCTTTTCTTCCCAGGTCATCGAACACCTGGCGCCGGCCTACCTGAGGAGGCTCGTCGACCTCTGCTATTTCAAGCTCGCCCCGTCGGGAGTCCTGGTTCTCGAGACCATCAATCCCACCTCCGTGTTCGCGCTCGTCCAGATTTATTACCTGGACCTTTCCCATCAAAGGCCCGTCCATCCTCAGACGCTCAAGTTCCTGATGGAGAGCGCCGGCTTCGAACAGGTCCAGATTCAGTATTCCGCCGAGCTCGACGCCGACAAGCTGCAAAATCTGCCCGGCGCCGACGAGACGAGCAGCGTCCTCAACCGGAATATCGACCGGCTCAACCAACTTCTTTATGCAGCGCCAAATTATGCCGCCATCGGAAAGAAGGTATGACCGGGCCCAACTACGCCGGCTTTGACCTCGGAGGAACCCAGCTCAAGTACGGGCTCACCGATGAATCGGGGAAGATCCTTTTCAAGGATAAGGCGCCGACGCCGACAAGCATCCGCGGGCTGATGGACCTCCTGGCATCGCTCTGGAATGACCTCCAAAAAAGGGCGCCGCAAAAAATCGAGGCCGCGGGGTTTGGCATACCGGGCATCTACAGCCTCAAGGAAAAGAAAATTTTCCAATCGCCCAACTACGCCGATCTGGACAACTTCGACCTCTCTCCGGCCATCGCCAAGTTCATCCGCGTCCCTTTCTGGGTCGATAACGACGCCAACATGGCGGCCTTCGGCGAATGGGCGTGCGGCGCGGGCCGGGGCGTTTCCAGCATGATCCTGCTCACGATCGGGACCGGTATCGGAGGCGGCATCATCCTCGGCGGCAAGCTGTGGCAGGGAAGCTGCGGCTACGCCGGAGAAATCGGGCATATCGTCGTCAACCCCGGCGGCATCCGGTGCAAATGCGGCATCCAGGGCTGTCTCGAAACCGAAGCCTCTGCGCCGGCCATCGTTAGAAAATACGTCAGTCTCCGCAAGAGAAACGAAGGTTTCACGGCGGAGGACATTTATTATCGGGCCAAGGGAGGGGAAGCAGCCGCCCGCCAGGCCTTTGCTCAGGCTGGATACTATTTGGGGATAGGCTTGGGCATGGTCATCAACCTGCTCAACCCGGAGAAAATCCTGCTGGGCGGCGGCGTGATGACCACGGGCGAATACCTTCTCGCGCCGGCCGTGGAGGAAACTCGTCGCAGGTCCTACAAGGCCACTTTTGGCTGTTGCGCAATCGAAAAAGCCAGCCTGGGGAATGATGCCGGGCTGATCGGCGCTGCGTCCTGGGCCAAATCCAACTTGAAGTCGGGTTAGATCAACAAATCGAAATAGAACCCAAGAAAAATCGTTTTTGGGTTTTCGGATGGCCTTCCGATTTTTCCCTCGAAGCCTTTATTTGAATTCCAGGATTTTTTTCGTGATCTCGTTGCCCGTTTTGTTGGTCAGGCTGATCGACAACATGCTTTTGCCTTGATGAAGCCGCTCGAGGGCTTGGTCGCCGGTAATCAAAAAAGGGATATCGATAACATAGCTGTCTCGCCCTTTTTCCCTCAGCTCGGATTCGTTGAGCGCCAAATCATACGAGCTCTGGCTCTCCCAAATGAGGAGTTTTTTCGAGTCTCGGAGCTCCAGCTTGACCTCTAGCGCCGCGCTCATTTTTTCCCCTTTGGCTTTGAACCAGATCCGGCCGTAAGGAATGTCCAGGACGACCGTTCCCTCAATCTTTTGGGCGTCCTGGGACGTAAATTTCAAGCGGACATTGAAATCAAAATCAGCCAGGCGCTTCTCTTCGCCAAATGTCTTCTGGGCTTCGCCTAGAGCGATGCTGAGATCGTGCATATATATGAGGTTGAGATCCCGGAGAGCGGTGAGGTCGTATGTCACCAGCTTGTAGCTTCCGGTACAGGAGGGGTCGGAAAAAACCACCGGAAAATCCCCGTAGTACCAGACCTCACTGCATCTTGAATAAGAATCCTGGCCCATGGGCTGGGTGTTCCTATCCGTGGGCGGGCCGAACAGGATGTAGATCCGCCCTCGGTCCGTCAGCCAGCCGGGAATCCCCTCGCCCATGAAGAGCTTGTTTGCCCGTTCGATGCGGCCGAAATATTCGATCTTGAAGGCGTTCTCCTTGGCGGTCGGGTCAGGGTTGCGGCGCTCCCAAAAATCCTCAATGAACTTCGGTTTCTCGGAATCCGGAAGTTCTAGGAAGATTCTTCGCTCATCGCTCGTGATGATAAACCGCACCTTGGAAATAAAATCGGCATATTCCGGGGCGAGCTTCCGCTCCAGGTTATAGAGCTTGCAGGAGACGGACAGCGCGACCGCCGCCAAGAGCCCTGCCAACATTATCTTCAAAACAGCTTTGTTCATTTTTTCTCTTTCAGGGCTTGCACGTTCTTCCGGATTTGAGGCTGGTCGGGGCTGATCTCGAGGGACTTCTCCCAGGCGGCCAGGGCTTCTTTGGTTCTGCCAAGCCCGAGATAGCATTCCCCGATGGCGTTGAGCAGGTTGGCATTGATGCCAAAATGAGTGACGGCCTGGTCATAGATCTCCACGGCCTTGGCGAATTCATTCAGCTTTTGATGGGCCTGGCCGGCAAGGAAAAAGATCTCGTATTTCGGAGATTTTGTCTGTTTTAGGAAAGAGACAAGCACGGACGGAACTTTGGCATATTCCGCCAGGGCCATATAGGCCTGGGCCAGGCTGAGAGCGATTTCTGGGGAATCCGATTTCCTCAGGAATGCCTTTTCCAAGAGCCCCTTGGCCTCCTCCGTCCGGCCGGAATTCAACAACTGGGTCCCAATAAGGTGGTCATAGAGCGGATCGCCCGGCTCCGGCATGAGCTTGGAATAAAACCAGGGACGGGGGATAGCAGCCTGGGGCGTCACATCGAATTCTTCGGACTGGGAAACGATCTCTTTTCCCCCGGCCAGAACGGCCATTCCGAGCTTGTAATGCGCCGGGGCGAATTCGGCAAGCGAAAATTCTTCGAGACAATTCGGCCAATCCGCGTAGTCGGCGAGCGGACGGGATTTCTGATAAGCGACTCGGGCCTCCCTTAGAAATGTGTATTGGACAACGCCCTTGGCCCGCTCGTCGGGACTGAACCCAAGGATTTGAAAAGCCACGGCCAGCGGCTCCTTTTTTGTAAAGACCCGGTTCGGCTGGCAGTAAATCTGATAAGGGCCGAATTGGAAGGGCTTGAGTCTTGTCTTGCTGCTATCCGCACGCGCGGTCCTATACCCCAGGACCGGCAAAGTCATTTGCCTGGTCGGGGATTCCTCGGGAATGACCAATGTCTGTTCGAGCGTGGTAAATTCCTTGGAAATCTCATTCTTAACAAGGATCGAGAGCTTGTAGGTGCCCGGGATGAGGGGGAACAAGTCATGGATGTCGAAGGGTTGGACATTCGCTAGCTTGATCTGCGCCTCATCCATATTCACGGTAAAGTCCTTATCAAACTGATAGATCTGCTTTCCCTCGAGCGAAGTGACGGTGCCGTTGAGCTTGAGGGTCGTGTAATACTTGTTTTCATACGCATCGACAGACAGCCTCTTGAGCTCTATGGCATAATGAACGAAATACAAGCCAGAGGGATCCCTGGCAACCCTGATCAGGGAATCGTTGTCCAGGTAGTTGGCGCTGTATTCGACCTCAATGATATCTTTGTACTGGAGAAACTTCCGGGCGTACTTTTCCTCGACTTGATTCCTGGGCAAGTCCTCGACCTTATTGATGAGGATGTCCGAGGCCAGCGTTGGACGACCCAGGCCGGTCACGGGTTCGCCCGGAATGAGAGAGAGGGAGACATCGGCCAGGCCCGGCTCGATTTCTCTCAGGCTCTCATAAGCCTTCATGTAATCGACGGGGTCGCCGAAATAATTGTCCAAAAGGGCCTGCGGGCCGTCCTTGGCCGGGCTGTAAATTTTGTAGTCGCCCAGTCCTCCTTCCTGAAAAAAGACGAGGTAGAACCCGGGCGGAAGGCCGAAACTCGCTTTGTCCTGGTAAAACCAGACCTCCGTGGCGCGGATTCCCGTTTTTCCTTCATATCTCTGAACATCGTTCGGCTCGCCCAGGATGATATAAATCCGGCCGCGGTCCGTCCTCCAGCCCGGCATGGGCGCGGACCGGCCGAAAAAGTGATTGGCATAGTTAATCCGCCGGTAATGTTCGGTCCTGAACTCATTTTCCGGTGTGTTGGGGTTCGGGTCCCGATGCTTCCAGAACGCTTCCAAAAAGAGGTCCCGCTCCCTGTCTGTTTGGAGCTTCAAAAAAACCTCCCGCTCGATGGGAGTGATGATATAGACGACTTCCTCGTCCAGCCATTTTCTGTAGGGCTCCGGAAGTTTTGTTTTCTGTGGGGATAGGCTCTCGCCAACCAGGCAAGAGACCAAGACTAATAGGACGGCAACGAGTGTGCGCGATCTCAAGACTGGGCTCCTTGCTAGAATTTTTCTTATTTGGTCATAGAAGACGCTTTTGCATAATACAGGTTGACGAATTTTTCCTGGACTTTGAAGGACCAGTGGATATCCCGAATGAAGTTCACGGCCTTTTGCCGATCGTTCATCCCGATCAGACGGACGAGCTCGGCGTGCTCACCGATGGACGCCTGTTCCCATTCCTTGACAAAGCCCTTCTGGCGGGGAAAATCGTAGAGGCGCTTTTTCAGGGTATTCGCGATCTTCTTAAGATTCTCGTTTCCGCTGAGGTTGAGGAAAACGCTATGAAAAATCAAATTTTTCTCGTAGTAAAGGTCAAAATTATCGTTGTCGATAGCGTCCTTCATTTCGGCATTCAGCTTTTCCAGGTATTGGATGTCGGATTCTTTCAAGTTGTCCAGGGCAGAGAGAAGGGCGGTGCTCTCTAAGGCGCCGATGATCTCATAATAATTCTTGATGTCCTGAATGGTCAAGACATTGACAACGACTTTCCGGCGGGGCAGGATCGAGACGAAGCCCTCCATTTCCAGCTGGAGAAGCGCATCCCGCAGGGGCGTCTTGCTGACCCCCAGCTTTTTGGATGTCTCTTCCATATCGATCACGGACCCCGGCAGGATAGTCCCGACGCGCATTTGTTCCCTAAGATATTCGTAAACCTGCTCTTTCAGTGACTTGATATTCAGGACCGGTTTGTTTTCCACGGGATAACGACCTCCTCCCTATGACATATGCCGGATTAAGAATATGAGATATGAGGGCTTAAGTCAATATCCAGAGAGCCCATCACTCAAACCCGCCAATATTTTACCTTCCGGGGTCAAAGCTGCACATTTGACATATTAAATCCCCGGCAGGGGAGGCCTCGCTGAGACCGTCCATTTCTCGATTTTGTCAAATATGTAGCTTTGACCCCCTTCCTCGGGATATGTTATAAGAAAAGGTTAAAGGAGCAATCTTTTGATCGAACTTCGGCACGTTTCCAAAAGCTACAACAAAGGCAAGGTCAAGGCCGTGGACGACCTTGACCTGGTCATACAGCCGGGCGAGATCTTCGGCTTTCTGGGGCCCAACGGGGCGGGAAAAACCACAACCATTAAATTGATCGTCGGGCTCCTCAAGCCGGATTCGGGGGCCGTCACCATCAATGGCCTGGACAACCAAAAAGAAGCCCTCCGCTGCAAAGCGATGACGACCTACGTCCCGGACTATCCCGCCGTTTACGAGCGTTTGACCGGCTTGGAATATTTGAATTTCATCGGCGATGTCTATGGAGTAGCCAAGAAGGACCGGATCGAGAGGATCGAGAAATGGCTAGAAATTTTTGACCTCAGCCAGGCCGTTTCCAGCCCCATCCGGAGTTACTCTCACGGCATGAGACAGAAGATTGTCCTGATGGCCGCTCTTCTGCCGGCGCCCCGAGTGATGGTCTGGGACGAGCCGATGGTCGGGCTGGACCCGCGCGCGTCCTTTCATTTGAAAGAAATCATGAGGGAGCACTGCGACCAGGGCAAGACCCTCTTCTTTTCCACCCATATCATGGAGGTGGCTGAAAAGCTCTGCGACCGCATCGGCATCATCAACAAGGGGAAGCTCATCGCCTGCGGGAGCATGGACGAGCTCAAAAAGCTGAACCACGAGCAGCAGGAATCGCTGGAGAATATCTTCCTGGAGCTGACGGAAAAATGAAGAAGCTCCGGTCGGTCATCCGAGTCGGGCTGAAATCCAATTTCGGCCTTGCGGTCCTGCGGCACAGGATATTCAAAGAGAAGAAGGACCGTTGGCTCGTCCCTTTGATCGGCGTGGCGTTTCTCGGCTTGGCGCCGACCGTATACGGCTATTTAGCCCTGATGAAAACTTTTTACCGCGGCCTCCTGCCTCTCGGGCAGCAGCATCTCATCCTGACGTTCGGGATATTGGCGGGCCAGATTTTTGTCTTGATATTCGGGCTCTACTACGTGATGTCGGCCTTCTATTTTTCCAAGGACCTGGACATTCTTATCCCCTTGCCCCTCAAACCCTTCCAGGTCATGTTTTCCAAATTTGCCGTGATCCTGGTCAATGAATACCTGACCATCGCCTTCTTTGTCCTGCCGGTCCTGGTCTATTACGGGATTTTATCCAAGGCCGGCCTCCCCTATTGGCTCGATGCCCTGGTCATCTATCTGATACTCCCCGTCATCCCGCTGGCCATCGTCTCGCTGCTGGTCATCGGCATGATGCGCGCCGTCAACCTCAGCCGGAAGAAAGATGCGCTGATCATTGTCGGCAGCCTTGTCCTGATCATGCTCGGGATGGGACTCCAATATGTTTCGAGAAGGACCGTCAGCGCGTCGCCGGACCCGCAGGCGATGCTCCGGTTCCTGACGAATCCCGATGGGCTTGTCCAGCGGTTCGGGTCCGCTTTTCCTCCGAGTATCTGGGCCTCCAAAGCACTGGCCGGAGGATTTTCGGCCAAGGGCTTTACGAATTTGTTTCTGTTCATCGGCGTTTCTCTCCTCATCTTTTACGGTATACTGGTTATATCGGAGAAGCTGTTCTACCGGGGATTGATCGGGATCGGAGAAGTCTCGGGGGAAAAAAAAGCCATTTCCAAAGAAGGCATAGCGCGAAAGGTTTCGTCCGGGCGTCGTCCGATTGGGGCGATCTTCGCCAGAGAATGGCGGATCATGACCCGGACGCCGATCTTTTTGCTCAACGGTGTGCTCGTTGTCGTCATCGTACCGATGATTTTTGTCATCATGGCCGAAACGGGGACTAGAAGGGGCGACAACGCTTTTCTTTTGAGGATCATGACCTCAGCCAAGCCGATCTATGTCATCCTGGCCGCAGCCTGTTTCCTGACTTTTTGCTCCTGTCTAAATGGAACTTCGTCCTCGACTTTTTCACGAGAGGGCGGCCAGTTCTGGATGTCCAAGGTCATCCCGGTCACTCCCAAGGAACAGGTGATCGCCAAATTCCTCCATTCCTATTTCATTGCCCTACTCGGAATTGTCGTGGCGTCCGGGGTCGCCATTTTTGTGATCCATCTGAAGGCCGTCGTATTTGCGGGCGCCTTTCTGATTTCCCTGACGGCGGCAGTCGCCCTGACGGCCGTCGGCATGATCATCGACCTGGCCCGGCCGCTGCTCGATTGGACCAATCCACAGAAGGCTATCAAACAAAACCTGAATGTCCTGCTGTCGATGCTGGCCGACATAGGAATTCTGACGGTGCTTGGATTCTTCAGTATCTTCCTGCTCAAGCGGAGAATCGGAGGGGGAGGGCTGTTTGTGGCCCTTTTGGGAATCTTGATTCTTCTTTCGTACGCGAGCTTCGAGTTTCTCCTGAAATTTGCTAACAAAAGATACGTCGAGATCGAAGTTTAGCTTTCGGGGTCAAAGCTATACATTTGATAAAATGTTCGGTTTTGTCGGACCCCCCCCTGTATTAATCTTATCAAGCTGTCAAATGTATAGCTTTAACCCCGTTATCTGTTACCAGAAGATGATGTAGAGAACCAGGGTGATGGCGATCACCAGCACGCACAATCCCTTCAGGGCCGGTGACGACCGCATGTCGAAATCTTTGTTCACCGGCATGACCTTCGGCTCCTTCAGCGGCTTGAGGGCCGTAATGACGGCCATGACGATCAGCAATAAGACAAAGGTGATGGCCATGCGATTGAGAAAAGCGATGCTTCCGAACTGCCATTTCAGAAAACCGTAGGCCGGGACGGACAGGATGAGCGATGTGATCCCAGCGGACGGCGGCGCCCTGCCCAGACATCCCGACAAAGTGCTCGGTGGAAATGTTCGCGGCGATGAGCGAAAAGCCGATCAGCGGCCAGACAAGGCTCCGGCCTGCCAGGAAGAAGTCCTCACCCGTTTTTTCGCGCCGGCTCTTATACATGCTTACGCTGACGACGACGGCAAAAAAGGCGACAAAGATCGTGATGTCAGCCCAATGCATCCTTCTCTCCTTGTGGCCGAAGTTCCTTTTTCACGGCCCCGGATTCAAGCGTTTTCTATTATGTCTATCTTTTTCCTTTCGAAAAAGCAACTCGCCTGAAATTTTTGACATCAGATATTAGTAATGATACTCTAGAGACTGCTTGTCAAAAAATAAGCCATCCCCGTTCATTTAAGGAGGTCGCATGAGACAAAAAAATCTTTTGGGAACAGCCGTTCTACTTTTGTTCCTCGTCTGCCTGCCTGTTTTCCTCTCGGCTCAAGGAAAGTTGGCTGACTACGAGAGAGCAAGCGCGCTGCGGGATAAGGTCGAGGGGCTGGCCCTCAATGTTATGGGCCGTGTCGCGTGGATCGATATGACGAGCCGCTTTTGGTACAGGAAGACAGTCCAGGGCGGCAGTGAATTCGAAGTCGTGGACGCCGCGACCCTGACCAAGAAGCCCGCCTTCGACCATGCCAAGCTCGCCGCTTCGCTTTCCGCGGCGGCCGGAGAAAAATACACCGGCCTTAAGCTTCCCTTCATGGCCATCAATTTTGTCGACAATGAAAAAGCCATCGAGTTCGACGTCGGCGATTCCCGGTGGAAATGCGACCTCTCCGATTACTCCTGCAAAAAGATCGGCCCAGCAGAGCGCCGCGGCCGATTTGGCGGCGGAGGCGGGCTCGGACAGGGAGGCCCGCCCGCAGAAGCCGCTTCGAAAGAAGCCAAGTCTTCTCCCGACGGAAAGCGGGAGGCCTTCATTAAGAATTACAATGTCTTCCTGCGGTCCAAAGACAAAAAAGAAGAGTCGGCCTTGAGCTTGGATGGGTCTGAAGGAAATTATTACGTCTACCGCTCCATCGTCTGGTCGCCCGATTCAAAAATGCTGGCCGCCTATCGCCTCCGTCCCGGCTACCACCGGTTCATTCAATACGTCGAATCGTCGCCCTCCGACCAGCTCCAGCCGAAGTATTCGACGATGGAATATGCCAAGCCGGGGGATGCACTCGATATCGACCAGCCCGTTCTGTTCCAGATCGAAGGGAAGAAACAAATCACCATCGACGATGGCCTTTTCCCGAATCCATACGACATGTCGAATATCGTCTGGTGGAAGGACAGCCGGGGTTTCACGTTTGAATACAATCAGCGGGGGCATCAAGTCTATCGGGTCATCGAAGTGGACGCCGCGACCGGGAAGGCCCGCGCCCTAATCACCGAGGAATACGCGACGTTTTTCTGCTACTCCGGCAAGAAATACCGCCGCGATCTCGCGGACGGGAAAGAAATCATCTGGATGTCGGAGCGCGACGGATGGAACCATCTCTATTTGTATGACGGTGTCGCCGGTGCTGTGAAAAACCAGATCACCAAGGGCGAATGGGTGGTGCGGGGAGTGGACAAAGTCGACGAGGCGGCGCGCCAGATCTGGTTCCGAGCGAGCGGGATGATTCCGGGAAAAGACCCCTACTTCATTCATAACTACCGCATCAATTTTGACGGCAGCGGACTCACGCCGCTGACCGAAGCCGATGCGAATCACATCGTGAGTTTCTCCTCTGACACGAAATATTATGTCAACACTTTTTCGCGGGTCGATCAGCCTCCGGTCTCGGAACTCCGCCGTGTCGAGGACAGAAAGGTCCTGATGGAAGTCGAGCGTGCCGACATCCAAGAGCTGCTCAAAACCGGCTGGCGCGCACCCGAAGTGTTCACAGCCAAAGGCCGGGACGGAAAGACCGATATTTGGGGGATCATCCTCCGGCCGATGGCCTTCGACAAATCCAAAAAATACCCCGTCATCGAGTCCATCTATGCCGGTCCGCAAGACTCCTTCGTACCGAAATCGTTTAGCCCGTATTATTCGATGCAGTCCCTGGCGGAACTGGGCTTCATTGTCGTTCAATGCGACGGGATGGGAACGTCCAACCGGTCCAAGGCCTTCCATGATGTCTGTTGGAAGAACCTCGGCGACGCCGGCTTCCCGGACCGCATCCTCTGGCACAAGGCCGTCGCCGCCAAATACCCCTATTATGATATCAGCCGGGTCGGCATCTACGGCAACTCGGCCGGCGGGCAGAACGCACTGGGCGGCCTGCTCTTCCACCCGGAGTTCTACAAGGCCTGCTTTTCATCCTGCGGCTGCCACGACAACCGGATGGACAAGATCTGGTGGAATGAGCAATGGATGGGCTGGCCTCTGGGACCTGAGTACGCCGCGTCCTCAAATGTCGATAACGCCTACCGGCTCAAGGGCAAGCTCTTGCTCGTCGTCGGCGAGATGGACCCGAACGTGGACCCGGCCTCGACCATGCAGGTCGTCAACGCGCTCATCAAGACCAATAAGACGTTCGACCTGCTCGTCATACCCGGCGGGGGCCACGGCCCGGGCGGAGCCTACGGCGAACGGAAGCGCAACGACTTCTTCGTCCATAACCTGCTCGGCGTCGAGCCGCCGGATTGGAACAGGGTCGAGCCGAAGAAACCAGCAGCCGGCGCTTCCCCAGGAATCGTCCAAAGATAAAGTGAAAAATATGCCCGATCTTGTTTCCCCGCTTTAAGATCAATCCTGGCCGTCAGGCCCCAGCGGTCGTGCTCTCTCTCGGCCACGACCATCTCGTTGGGCGTGATGTGAACGACAAAAAACTCGCCGGGCGCAGGGTCGATCTGGGGCGAGCCGACGCACCAGGTTGGAACTCCGTTCCAATTGAAATATTGTGGCATGTGGGAATGACCCCAGAATATGGCGATAATATTATAATTTTTGATCGCATCATAATACGCCGAGCGCTCCCGCTCCGACCACCAGCCCTTGCCCCAATCGTCCCAGCCGTAGTGCTGGACCAGAACAACCGGCCGTCCGCTTAATCCCACATTTCTGGCCAGGTCGTCGATCAAAAATTCCAGGCTGTGCTGGGGATATTTCCAGTCGCCTTCAAAATGCCGGCTCCAAGGATTGACTATTTCATCCCCTACTGTTCCTGGAAACAGGTTAAGCTGGACAAAATGGACCTGGTCCCAATCCCAGGAATAATGCAGCCCGCTGCTTGAAACATTTTTCACGGCGGGTCGGACGGCATTGCGGGCGACGATTCCCATGCGAACCGGGTCCCGGACGCCTCCGTCATGGTTTCCGGCGCCTTCATAAACCGGATAGACAAGCCAGCCTTCGCCGTTGATGCCGTAATCTTCAGCAAAGGATCGAAAGATTTCCGCCGCGTCCTCCGCCTCTCCCTCATCAACGAGGTCGCCCAGAACAAGCACGCCGCGCGGCGTCTTCACGATTCCGGCCCCAACGCTCTTGGGATAGAGCGCTCCCGGGAAGTTGTTCATGACATCAACCATCATCCGGTCGGCATTAGCGATAGTCACACTTGCTCCATAATGCGTATCGGAAACGAGGAAGAACGTGATGTCGCCCGATTCGGGTTTGTCTTCAACTCTGAATGACCAGATATCGCCCTTGGCCGGGGTGAGCTTGCCGTTATTCGTGTCTACCCGCCAGAAATATATTTTCCCTTGCTCGAGCGGCAATCGGGGAATCCGACAGCCATTGGCAGCCGCCGGCAGTCCTTTGATCTGAGGAGTGGTCGCTTTTTGAACCTGATCTTGAGAATCGCCGAAATAGACATCCTGGGAGACGGCATAGCGGCCCGGTGTCCACCGAAGTTCGGTTAAATCCGCTTTCACGGCGGTAATTTTATCGCGCGGGAAAGGACGGCGGGCGGGGCAGGCGCTGACCGTGAAGCTCCACGTTTCGCCGCGCGAGATGGCTTTGCCGGCTTTGCCGATCTGATCGACACGCCAGAAATAAATCCGGCCCAGGGAAAGATCCGGGGTCTTCCAAAAATGCGAATTTGGAGGCAGGCTGTCCTGGAAAGCTCTTGAGCTTTTGCCGGCGCTCTCAATTTCGCTCCTGTCGGCACTGAAGTAAATTTCGAAAGAATCAAGATGCTTGGCACCGGCTTCCCACTGGAGGGACGCCGATAGGTTTTCGATAGTTTCGCCATTTTTCGGAGACGGATGAAACGCCGCCGTCAAACCGATGAGATTGCGGATATCAAGCGCCGACAAAGCATCATCGTAAAGCCGCAGCTCGGCGAGCGAACCGGAGAACAGCGTGACGGGCACATTTTTCCCGGAATCCCAGGCGGCGCCGACAATAATCGGCTCGCCATTTTTAATGTTCAGGGCGCAGGATTTTTCAACATTGAGCTCGCCGTTTAAATAGACTTTAAGGACGCTGCCATCAAAAGTGATCGCGAGATGCTGCCAAGTTTTGTCGGCAGGCACCCCGCCATCATATCCGGCTTTTATCGATCCGGCGCTCAAGAAAGCTGCATCCCTCCCATTTCCAATGGAAAACTCGGCGCTGTTTTTGGGCTTCGATGCCCAGGAGAGAATGGTTTTCTTTCGATCGATTTGCGGGTCATAAACCCAGGCGACGGCAGAAAAAGAATGATTTCCGCCGAGCGGCTCAGGGACGGCGAATGTCGATTTCAGAAAATCGGCTTGGCCCTTGAATGTCACGGCCATACGGCCGGCCACCATCTCAACGACGGGCAACGCCTTCGCGGCATTGAAACTGGCGCCCAGCGACCCAAGGTTGGGCCACGCCGCAAGCGAGCCCGGCATAAGTTTGGTCGCATCGAGCCTGACCAAGATTTCCGCGGAAAAGCAAGTACTCCCGAGCCAAATCAACAGGAGGAATGAGAATGCCAGGCGGCGTTTACGCGTCATCTGTTACGAGCCTCGCAGAACCGCCTATTGTAAGGAAATATCGCTTGAACAAGCAATGTGAAATTTTGTCGGTCATCCAGGAAATGCTCGTGGATTAGAAAGTTTCTTGACAAGTCGCCATGGACAAAAGCAGTCAGATGTCATCCAAATAGGACATAACTCGCAGATTCTAAAGTAATTTCCGCCTTAAGATCCCGCCCGACTCTTGACACATTTTATGCTGCAGTTTTCAAAGTAGGGATTTTGCTTAAATGTATCTCTCCGGCCGTTTGCCGTTTAAACAATCAGAGTTATAATATAAAGAGCCTAATTTTATAGAAATCAGGGGATTTATGAGATTATTTTAGGAATAAACGTACGGCGGAATATATTCGTAATAAGAGGGAAAACAGGCTTCGTGGATAATTGCCAGAATAAACATTAGGAAATTTGCCTTTCTCCTTCTTAACGGAGGAGGATTTGCGTGGATAGAGGCGAGATCCTTGTCGTCAAGCGCTATGCCGTGAACTGGAATTTGAAATAGGGGGGAGCGAATAATGAAACGAATTTGTCGTTGGGTGATTGTGGGAATAGCAATGGGCTTTGTTTTGGTACAAGTAATTATTGCTCAGCGAGCCGAGTGGAAAGGCAAGATTGAAACAGAAAACGGGATCAAGGTCGTAAAAAATCCGAAAGATCCTTTGTGCGGCGAGATTAAATTTGAGCTACAAGAAGATCTGAGTATCGGGAATGAGAATGATGATAATTATTTCTTTCCGAAAGGGGTCTGGAGACTGAATGAGGATAATGATGGATATATTTATGTTGCAGACGTTGGAAATTGCCGGGTTCAGAAATACGACAGGACCGGCAAATATGTTCAGACGATCGGCCGGAAAGGTCAGGGTCCTGGCGAATATCAGTTCCCCGACAAAATTCGCTTTGATAATGAGGGGAATCTCCACGTTTTCGAAGGCCGTACTATTCACGTCTTCAATAAAGATGGAACATTCAAGAAAAGGATCATTCTGAAGGCTCCCCTCGGGGATTTCTTTTTAAGTCCTCAGGGATCAATTTTCGGCCCTATTCGGTCCCCGTTAGAGCCCAGTGGACCGAAAGAATCTGTTGTTAAGCTTGACCCCGAAGGCGGTTCTGTTCAAACCGTCGCTGAATTTCGTGGGGAATTAACGAAAAGCCGGAATGCCGTTGTGTGGCATCAATACAGTAGTCAGCTGCATTTTTCGCCAGCGAATACGACGACTTTCTGCTACGGTTTTTCCATGGAATACAAAATTTTCATCTCCGATGGAGTCGGAAAAACAACGCTCATCATTGAAAAAACGGAAAATCCCCAGTCCATCTCGGGGAAAGAGCGAGACTGGATTGAGAAGAAAGGTCCCTACATATTTTATTATCGCACCCAAGATGCAAAGCCCAGAGAGCAGATGGTCTTTCCTGAACACAGGCCCTATTTCGGCGGCATCATGGCTGACGACGGCGGACGAATCTATGTGATGAGGTTGAAATCGGTTTTTGACGAAAGCCCGGAGTTAACATTCGGCGTTTTTTTGAAGGATGGCTACCACATCTACAAAATGAAACTTCCCTTCAAGCCGGCTCTCATTAAAGCCGGCTTTGTTTACGAAATCCGGGAGGATAAAGAAACAGGCAACTTCAAAATAATTCGCTACAAAATCAAAAACTGGGATCAGATCAGAGAGGGAATCTAATAAAGGGTCAAACCTATTCTCTGCGCACAAAAAAAGACATTTCATTCACAGAGCCGCTATGCGTAATGAGTAGCTTTGACCCCGGATTCATTAAGCTCTTGACAGTGGTCTGGCGGGGTTGTACTATTTCCCTAAGGAAGCGGGCACATGTCATCCGACAGTCGTATGCTGGCTGAAAAACGTCGAGTGGAAGACCGTCGATCCAGACCCACACGGTTCCTCAGCCGCTATACACTCAAAGGCCGCCGCAGAAAAGCCCGGCGCCAGAATGAAGCCGTAAATTATTATGTTGACAGATACGAACTGCGGTATTTGATTCTGATCGGCCTGATCATGATCCTTTGCTTTTTGGATTATTTTTTTTCGTTCAAACTCCTTCGACTGGGCGGGATTGAGATCAATCTGCTCATGTCGAATTTGTTAAAAAATAAAGGGATTCTTCTCCTGTTCGTAAAACTGGGCCTGACCTTTTTTGGACTTGTGTTCATTCTATTTCACAAAAATTTCAAGGTGTTCGGCGTTCTCAAGACTCGCGCCGTGATCTATTATGTTTTTTCGCTCTACCTGGCTCTCATCCTCTATGAGTTCTATGCGTACCTAGCCCTCAGCAAGACCGCATCTCTTCCCTGATTACGTTTTACCTTAGACAACAAGCCGCCGCTCAAGACTTGGGGGCGCGAATCCAAGTCCCATTCCAGTTGATCAGATTCTTGTCATAATCCGCCATAGTATCGGACTTAAATATCCCGGCTTCGCGATTGCTGGAATCAAAAACAAAATGCTCGTCGGTACCCTTCCGTCCATAAGAGATAATGATAAAATCGGCTTTTCCAACCGTGCTCTCAGCAAAGCCGCCGAAATGGGCTACGGCCGCGCCGGAATAGACAACCAAAGGATTTCCCCATTTATCAGTGACAGGACAAGTCGTGAGAATTTTTTCTGTAAGAACTTTAATGAAATCATTCCCGGGCGAAAGAGGCCCATCCTGAGTCCCCGCGGCGGGTGCTTCATTATGTTCAACGGCATAGGCGAGGCAGGCATCGGCGATCGTTTTTATATCACGCATCGTGCCTATTTGTTTGCCGTACTGTATATTATTAAGGACTCTGGGAGCGACGAGCGCTGCCAGGATGGCGATGATCGTCAGGACGACCATTAATTCTAGAAGCGTAAACCCCTTTTGATTTTTTAACATTTCAATTCTCCTAAGTATATATTAGCATATTTTCTGGGAGTAAGGCGAGAGGAGGCGGGGTCAAACCTACTCGTTACGCACAATTTCCGGCGCAGTGAATTCATCGCCAAATGCTCCTTGGAAGGAAGGCAGCGAGCGTTGGAAGGAAACCCTGCATAAGGGTTTCCTTCCAAAAGTGTCCCAGGGGAGACTGCGTAACGAGTAGGTTTGACCCCAAATTATTTCCGAGGAAGCCAAACGGCCATCTCGCCTTCGCTCCGGTTGGCCCAGGCATAATACGGAATCGCCAAGAAATCCTGCTCTTTCGTTGAAGCGATCTTGCCGTCCGCAGCTTTAATCGCCGCCAATGCTTTTCCTTTGAGCACGACCACGCCCTTCAGCAGGTCCGGCCGGAACTCCGCCGAGATTTTCGCCGCATCGGGAAGGATCAGATTCAACGCTTTACCGCCGTTGTCCGCTCCTTCCGCGCAAAAGACGATCGGCCCGCGCTGTAGAGCCGCCCTGCCGACATCATCTTTGACAGCTTCATTGGCCACGACGCGCCGAATCGGCATGGGCAAATTCAGCTCGACGACATCGCCCTTTTTCCAGGTCTGCTTGATTCGGGCATAGCCTTTGTCCAGGTCGAAGGCGACCGGCACGCTGTTCACCTTTAGAGCGGGTTTCTCGTCGTTTTTATCCAAATATTTATAAAGATCGCTCGGCACCGGCTGGTTCTGCGCCCATCCCGGGATTCGCACATAAACGGAAAATTCAGCCGGCTTTTCCGGCTCAACCGTGATTCTGATCACGCCATCCCAGGGATAGCGAGTCTCTTGTTTGAGGCCTATTTTCTGCCCCGCCACGTCAACAACCGCCGCATTCCCGATGAATAAATTGACGTAAAGGACGTTGTCTTTAGTAGCATAGATATAACCCGCAACGGACGGCAGAAAGCGAGTAATGTTCGGCGGGCAACAGGCCACTTCAAACCAGGCGCTTCGGCCGTATTTCCCGGCCGATTCAAGCGGATTCTGGTAGAAAAACGACATGCCGTCGAGCGAGACACCCGAGCTCAGCCCGTTGTACATCACCCGCTCCAAAACATCGACACATTTGGCGTCGCCGTGGAGCAAGAAAAGCCGCTGCTGCCAGAGCGCATTGCCGATGGCCGCGCATGTCTCGGTATAAGCGCTGGCATTGGGCAGTTCGTAGTTGTCGCCGAACGCCTCGCTTGTTTCCCGCGCGCCGACTCCGCCCGTCAAATACATTTTCTTTCCGACGACATTTTCCCACAGTCGGTCGATGGCCCTGACGTACTCGGAATATCCGCCAAGCGCCGCCACATCGGCCATGCCGGCGTACATATACATGGCGCGGACCGCATGTCCGACCGCCTCATCCTGTTCGAGGACGGGCTTGTGGTTCTGCAAATACTCATCCGAGTCGTAAACGGCGAATGGATCCTTCGGGTCGTGCTTTTCGCCGCCGAAATAATGCCCGCGCTCATCAAGAAAGAACTTGGCCAGGTCGAGGTAGGCGCCGTTTCCCGTAGCGCGGTACAGCTTGGACAAGCCGATCTCAATCTCCTGGTGGCCCGGAAAGCCGCGCCTCTTACCCGGGCCGAATGTCCGGACGAGCAGGTCCGCGTTCTTGACGGCGATGTTCAAAAAGCTCCGCTCCCCCGTCGCCAAGAAATGAGCCACGGCAGCCTCATACATGTGGCCCACATTGTAAAGTTCGTGGCTCACCCGCAGGTTGGACCAGCGCTCTTTGCCGGCACCGGGCGCCAGATTCTTGGCGTCGATCGTGCGCGTCGTGTAGAGATAGCCGTCCGGCTCCTGCGCTTTGCCGATAATGCGGATAAGATCGTCGAGCTCCTTCTTAAGCTGCGGGTCGGGGTGGAGCATCAGCGTGTAGGATGCGCCCTCCATAACTTTGAAAACGTCCGAATCGTTGTAGCGCTTCCCCTGATGAGGGCCCTTCATGAGGCCTGCGGCCTTGCGAAAATTATCCACGCGGCCGGTCTCCTCGTTCATTTTCATGGCAAAAGGGACGGTGACGGCACGGTTGGTCTCTATCCGCGGCGCCCAAAAAAGATCATTGACTTTGACCTGGGTGAAATTCACCGGTCGGATGGGATAATCTTTTTTCAGGTCGGCGCCGGGGGCGGAGAAGCCAAAGATTATCGCTACGATTGAGAAGAGAACGATTCTCGTTGCCGCACTTTTCAGCATTTCGAACCTCTAATAATAAAAAATGGGGACACATACCTAAGGTACATGCCCCAATCTTTTTCCAATTTTTTATTTCGCGACCTGGACCTCATAGAGCGAGATGCTTAGAGGCGGAAGCGACAGCCTGCTCCCGAACGCCGCATTATTTGTTTCCTGGATCTTCACGGCCGGCTCTTTTCCGGGCTCGTTGTAGGCCATCTCATTGCTGCCGGTGATCAAATACAGCTTGGCCGATTTGGGGATGCCGATTCCTTTGAAGGCGATGGGCAGCGACTGGACCGTCTTTGTTGGATTGACGATGGCAACGGTCAGGACTTTCTTGCCCTCCTTCCAGGCGGCCGCCACATCCAGCGGCTCGGGAGCGCCGCTCACCTGGACGGGAATTGTCCCGTAATGCGCGCGGTAGAGCTTCAGCACCAATCCCGTCGTGTCGAACTCGGCGGCAGTCTTTGTCGTTTTGATGGCGCCGATGACGTTGACCGTCTGGGCATAATTGGCCATATAGATGATATCGCTCTGCCGAAAATATTCATGCAGGCCCTCGGCGACCCCCAGCGCATCCTTCAGGAAATAGCGCACTCCGATCTCGCCGTAAAGGTCGGGGCCGTACCAATAGTTCCATTCATCGAGGGCGATGAGAATATCTTTGCCTTTGAGAGCGGGGATCGTTTTCCGGTAGTTGCGGTGGGCCTGGGCGATTCTCCGCACTTCCCTCGGGATCTGCGAAACGTGGCTCAGCAGGCCGGGCATCTCGCCGCAATAAAAATGCTCGCTCATGTAGCTCATGAATTCCGCACAATTCGCCAGCATGCCTTCGCTCCAGGTCCCGACCGAGCCGACGGCGACAAGCTTGATGGCCGGGTCCTTGGCCCGCATCGCCTGGGCGAAACGGTTATGCTTTTTCTCATAGTCATTGAGCGGCATGTGTCCGAGCTGCCAGTTGCCGTACATTTCGTTTCCGATCGACCAGAACCTGACGCCCCAGGGCTGCGGATGGCCGTTTTGGGCGCGCCATTTGCCCATGGGTGTGTCCGCGGCGCCGTTGGTATACTCGACCTCATCGGCCGCCAGCGTATCGCTCCCCTGTCCGCTGTTGACGCTGATATACGGATCGGTGCCGAGTAATCGGCAAAGGTTCAAATATTCGTGGATACCGACGTCCATGTGCTCAACGCCCTGCCAGGCAGGATTTTTGCGCGGCGGGCGGCGGTCGGGATCACCGATGCCGTCCTTCCAGTTATACCCGCTGACGAAATTCCCGCCCGGCCAGCGATAAACGGGCGCATCGAGCTCCTTGAGGAGCTTGAGCACCTCGGGACGGAAGCCGTCGATATTGTCGGCCGGCATGATCGAGACCGTGCCTATGCGGAACGCCTCGTTGCCCACGCTGACGATTTCCAACCGGGCATTCTCGGTCGTCCCATCCGCCCTAAAAGAGAGACGGATCGTCCGATAGTTCGCGCCCGGCTCTGAGATGGCGATAGCCTGGCGGTCGCCGGCCCCGGGGCCCCAGACAAGGCTGGCCTGGATGGGCAAAGCCCCGGGATCTGCAGCCAGCACAATCCGGCCCAGGTAGCTTTTACCCTTGATGACAGCCAGGTTGTCCTGATAGATGCCGCCCGCTTCACCGTTCCCCTTTAAACGGATTTCCGGCGCATGAACGCCGACATAGGGAAGGATGGGGTTCATCCGGACATTGCGGGGCTCACCAATGATCGTCCACGGCGATTCTTTTCCTCCGACCGGGTAGTAAAATTTGCGGTCTTCGAGCATCTCAGCCCAGATGCCCTGGTAGATGCAGCGGCCGAGGTGTTCGATAAACTGGCCGTAGATATATTTAGAGATCGGCGCCAGCGTCTTTGTCGCGTCGATCGCAGCCTCGGGTTTGAGCTGCCTTGAAGAGAGAAGCTCGAGCTGGACGTCGTCATACCAGGCCGTGCCTGTCGCCCGTCCCCAGCCCCCGAATAGGCAGTTGACCGATACCGCATCCGTGGCCTCGGAGTCGAAGAGGACCTCGACGCGCGTCCAGTCTTGGGTGCCGCTCACGGCGTTGGTCATGATGTCGATGCCATGGAGGTTGATCAGCGCCCCCTTACTCGTCCCTGGCTTGAGGTCGCGGGTCTTGATCCAGCCGCTCAGCCGATACTTGGCGAACGGCTGGACGGGAACGAGGACCTGGAACGATGCATCCGCGCCGTCGGCCGAAGAGATCCTGATGCTGCGCTTTCCGGTGTGCGCCGCCGTTTCGTCAACGGCGAATTCGGCCCTGGCCTGCCAGTTGACCGTCCGCCAGCCTTTGGGCATGTTCCCATCCACATCCTCGAACGACGGATTGGCGATAGGATTTTTTACCGATATACCGAATCCGGAAGACCGCTTTTCTTGCATAGAAAAAGCGTATCCAACGAGAGCGACAATGACAATTAAAAGAACGGTAAGACCTTTGAGAACAGGCTTATGATAATTTTTCCCCGTATTTTTCATGGCACCTCCTCGAATCAAACCTTATATCTCAAAAATATTAGATTGCCACGCTTCGCTCGCAATGACAACCCCTTATTCTATCTCCAAAATTGGCGAGGGGCGGATGGAATAATGGGTGGCGCAGACCGGGGCGCCCCAACGCCCGGAACAAAAAAATTCGTGCGATGCGTTCGGCAGAGATATATGCTTTAGTACGCATAGCCAAGAAATGTAATATATTTCCCTAAATTTTTTTGTGAGGACGATGGGGCTGGTCGGCGACAGGACCCATTCTCCATCAGCCCGAGCCCTTTTACTTTACTTTCCACTCGTGGATGCCTGCCGAAAATTTCTCCGGCAGCCGGATCTCCAAGCGCAAAGCGGAGGTCTGGACCGGCGCAAATCGGACGGCGTTGTATTTGTCTTTGGCCACCCCATAAGAATTGAGGTTTTTTACCTGGACCCACTTTTTCCCCGCTCTATAGAGCGCCCTCCAGGAGGCGGGCACGCGGCACTCGCCCTGGCCGGTATCGTCAAACCAGTATACGGAGACTTCTGAGACGTGCGCCGGTTTCTTGAAATCATACTGGACCCATTCGAGCGTCCCCTTTTTTGGCCACCAGTGGAAATATTCGACGGAATGGTCGTTGGAATTTTCGGGCTCGAACTGGTCGTTGATCGATGCCAGGCCTTTTCCCCCGGAGGCGCTGGCTTTAGCCGTGGAGGCAAGGCTCGGTTCGGGAACGGGACGGGCCAACTTCGGCTCACGCGGCAGCCAGACCGCCATCTCGCCTTTGCCCCGGTGGGCCCAGGCATAGTACGGAACGAGCATCAGCTTCTGTTTTTCGCTGACGAGCTTGCCGCCTTTGTATTTATAGGCCGTCGCTTCACCGTTGATGACCATGACGCCGCTCAAAAGATCGCTGCGCATTTCGGCCGTCAAGGAAGCTTTTGTATCGAGGGCGAGGTTGCTGACGCGGCCGTTGTTATCCGGCCATTCTGCGCAATAGACGATCGGGCCGCGCTCGATCGCGACGCGGCCGACGTCCTCCTTGACGTTACGATTCGCCGTCACGCGATGGATCGGCATGGGCAGGCTAATTTCCACGGTGTCGCCTTTGTTCCAGGTACGAACGATCGGCAGATAGCCTTTTTCGATATTCAAGGGCACCACGTCTCCGTTGACCTTGACCACGGACTTTTTCTCGGCCCCATCCTCGTAGCGGTATAAATCGCTCGGTAGAGGATTGCTTTGTGCCCATTCTGGAATACGAATATATAAAGTGAATGGACCGGCCTTTTCCGGCGCGACCCGGATTTTGATGTCGCCCTGCCACGGATAATCCGTCGTCTGATCAAGCATGACCTTGCCGCCTCCGGTGTTCAGGTCGGCCGTCCCTTGCCCATAAAGATTCACATAGATGTTGTCGCCCGACACACCATAGGCGAATCCGCCCAGCTCGGCGATGAACCGGGCAATGTTGGGCGGGCAGCAGGCGCAGGTGAACCAGGTGCTGCGCTCGTGCTGGCCGAACGAGGCCAGGGGGTTGGGGTAGAAATATTTGTCACCAGTCAGGCCCGCTCCCGAAAGGAAGGCGTTGTAGGCGGCGCGCTCAAAGAGGTCCATATATTTTGCGTCGCCATAATAAAGGAACATCCGGTAATTCCACAGGGCATAGGCGATCGTGGCGCAGGTCTCTGCATAGCCGCTTGCGTTGGGCAGATCGTAGGCCGGGCCGAATCCTTCGATACCCCCCGCGGCCCCGATGCCGCCCGACAGGTAGAGTTTCCTGGAAACGATGTCCTCCCAGATTTTATCGAGGGCGGCCATGTAGCGCCGATCTCCCGTCAGCGCCGCCACGTCGGTCACGCCCGAATAGAGATAGGCCGCCCGCACGGCGTGGCCCACGGCCTCGGTCTGCTCCACGACCGGGATATGGTCCTGGGCGTAATCGCCGTAGAGTTCGTGGCCGGCCGCGTTCCCGCGCTGGTCAATGAAGAATTTGGCCAGGTTCAAATATTTAATTTTTCCGGTGGTCCGGAAGAGCTTGACCAGGCCGATCTCGATCTCCTCGTGTCCGGGGACTAATTTGAGCTGGTTCTTGCCCGGCCCGAAGGTCTTGTCAACAAAGTCGGCGCTCTTCAGGGCTGCGTCGAGAAGCGATCTTTTGCCTGTCGCCTGGTAGTGGGCGACGGCAGCTTCGTAAAGGTGTCCTAAGTTGTACAGTTCATGGCTGTCCTTGAGGTTGACCCAGCGCTCCTTGCCCGACATTTGCAACGTGTTCTTGGGGTCGATCGTCCGGGCGGTGTAGAGGTAGCCGTCGGGCTCCTGGGCCTTGGCGATTTTCCCAACTAGCTCGTCGACCTTCTTGTCCAGTTCTGGATCCGGGTGCAGGACCAAAGAATAGGACGCGGCCTCGATGACTTTATAAACATCGGAGTCGTCGAAGGCATAACGGGTGCAGAATTTACCCTGCGCCGTTCCGCCTGCGATCTCGAAGTTCTTGATGCGCCCCGTATCCTCGCACTCCTGGATGTTATGGGGGATCGTCACAGTGCGGTCGATCTCCTGGCGCTGGGCCCAAAAGCCTCCCGTAAACTTCACATCGGTTAGAGGCACGGCTTTTATGGAATAGTCCGATTTTGGCTTCTGGGCGCAGCTCGCGCCAAAGGCCAGCAGCGCAATAACAACAAGGAAAAGCCAACTCAATTTTTTCATTTTTGTCCCTCCTCCTTTCAATGCCACCCTCAAGATAGTCCAATCGAGAATCTCTTCCATCTCATGTGGGTGAATTCAAGAGTCCCTGTTTCATTATCCGCACAAAAGAGAAGTGTGCCTAATATATTACAATCTGCCAAAAATGAAAATATGCACTTCTCCTCAGGTGTTCAGCCAGGAGTCCAACTCGCCCTCGCCTGGAGATCAGACTTATGCCGCTCTCTCTTTTTTTTAAAGATTTTTATAAGTCTTCCGAAGACAGGACCAAGCTCAATCCCGTTTCTGAAGCTTGACATCCGCCCGGCTGCAAAATAATATACGAGTGCATTTTGACGGGAAGGATCCATGAAAAAATACAATTGCCATAAAATTTTTGTGTGTGTCCTTTTGATATTATTTATAGGCTGTGCCGTTTCCCTCAGGGCGCAGACGGAATTCAAGGGCCGGCTTTTAACAGGCATAGGTCCCGCAAGCAACGTCCGGATAAAAATAGAAAGTTTCTCGACTCCGGACGAAATCCGCCAATTGCGGCAGGCCTTGGCTAGCGGCGGCGAGGACGGATTTTTTGTCGCTTTCCGCCAATTAAACAAGGCCTCCCTGCGTTTTTTTGGAGGCCCCGGCCTGAATATCGGCCTCCATGCCGCCTATGAAATTCCTACAGATAATGGATACAAGATCTTTCTCTATGGCAAAAGCCAGGCCGTTGAGCCAGGGTCCAGCCTAAGGGGCGGCCAAGGATTCTTCTTCCTGGTTGTTGTGCTGGATCTGGACAAGAATTACAAAGGCGAAGGGAGAATCTACGAAACTGCCAGAATCCGCTTCACCGATCAGGGTGTCATGGAGATGGAGTCTTCTGTAACCGTGCCCAAAATGCTTGTCAGCATCAGCCCGGTGAAATAACTCGAATTTTTTATCTATTGCGGAAGACGGTGATGAAATCACGCAACATTTTTCGCGCCTGCGGGGCGCTGTTGATCGCGGCGGGCATAATCCTGGCTGCCCTGAAAGGACCGTTCCCAACGGATCCTGCCCCAAACGCCCCGGCCCACATTGAAGTAACGGACGGAAAGATCCGGGTCACCTACGCCGGCCGGCTCATTTTCGAAGGAGCCGTCCAAGCGGAAGCCAAAGCGCTTCAGCAGCGTTCGCAAGCCTACACGACCGGCGATAAGGTCGAGCAGATGCTTCTTCTTTTCAACCAGGGCAGTCAGACGCCTGTCAAGCTTGCCGGGGCCATTCACGCCAGCGAAGAGGCGTTCCCCTGCGAATCGGACCGGCGCGACAGGCGCGGCGCGGGCCCGCTCATCGTCCGCCACGTCTCGGGTCTGAGCCGCAGCCTGCTCAACCGCGCCGTCTATGACCGTAAGCATGATTGGGTGCTGTCCGTGGATGGAAATTCAAAGGTGACGGTTTTGCCCGTCGAATCGTCCGCCCAAAGCAACACCTTCGCCCTCGCCGCCGAAGGGAACGAGATCGTCCTCCGCTTTCGTCCCCGTTTCTACCAGAAGCACCGCGGCCTCGCCTATTTCGAGCCCTGGACTTACAAACCATGGCCAAGCTCCGTGGCCGGCTGGATTTCCTGGTTCGCCTTCTTCGACAGGGTCACGGAGAAAGACATGATGGAGACGGCCAACGTCTTCTCTGAAACGCTCCGGCCGTACGGTTACGAATATTTCCAGATGGACGACGGCTATCAGCGCGCGGCCGGCGCTCCCGAATTCTGGCTGACTCCCAACGAAAAATTTCCGCGCGGCCTTGAATTCCTCGCCCGCTATATCAAAAGCAAAGGCTTGATCCCCGGCATCTGGATGGGCGTCCAGATCTCTCGGGAGGATTTCGTCCGGAAGCACCCCGATTGGTTCGTCCGCGACGGCCAGGGGAACCCCGTCCGCGGGAACTGGATAAGCTTCCCCTTGGACGCGTCGAACCCGGAAGCGCTCCAAAATGTCGTCCGGCCGCTCTTCCAGGGATTCCGCAGCCAGGGTTGGGAGTATTTCAAGGTGGACGGCCTTCGCCATTTGCGCTACGAAGGGTACAACGCGAACAAGGATTATTTCGACAGGAAAAAGATCGATCGCGTCAACGCTTACCGCCGCTATGTGAAAGCCGTGAGGGATTCGATCGGCCGGGATCATTTCATGCTCGGCTGCTGGGGGATCCGGCCGGAATTGACGGGCCTCATTGACGGCTGCCGGATCGGCGACGACGGCTTCGCCTACGCCGGCCTCGCCCAGTATAATTCTTTCAACAATATCGTCTGGCGGAACGACCCGGACCACATCGAGCTCAACGAGGACGCCTACCGCTCGACCCTGGTGACGACGCTCACGGGCTCGCTGCTCATGCTCACCGATAAACCCGCCGTGTATCGAACTGCCGCCATCGAGCCAGCCAAGCGCGCCGCCCCCGTCCTCTTCACGCTGCCCGGCCAGGTCTTCGATGTCGACCCTTCGCGCTCGCTAAATATTTGGCGCACCAACGTCGAGGTCAGCGGCTCGGGCCCGCGCGTCTTTGATGGCGGCTACACGCCGGCCTGCTTCCTGTACTTGCTGGAGATCGACCGGCCTTTCGAAAATTGGCTCGTGCTCGGACGGACGGGCGGCGATTTTGCAGAGATCCGGTTCGCCGACCTCGGCCTCGACCCGGACCGGGAGTACTTTGTCTTCGAGTTCTGGTCGAAGAAGCTTCTGGGCGGCTTCAACGGCTCGTTTGCGCCTGGCCCCCTCGACCCGAAATTCCGGTCCCAGGCTTTCTGCATTCGGGAACGCAAGCCTCATCCGCAACTCATCGCCACAAGCCGTCATGTTACATGCGGCGGCGTGGACCTTCTGGACGCGCGCTGGGATGGGACATCGCTTTCCGGCAGAAGCCGCGGCGTGAAAGGCGATCCCTACATCCTCTATATCACGGAACCGACGGGCTTCGCCTTCGATAAGCTCGATATCCAGGGCGCCAAACTCGAGAAAACCGAACGCAGCGGAGGCCTTCTTCGGCTGACGCTGATGCCCGGCGCGGACGCAGAGATCATTTGGTCGGCGAAATTCTCCAAACCCATTTGATCTGAAGCGGGTCTCATAGAATATAATTGAATTCCGCTCTATTTTGTGAAATAAAGACATATCCGGAGCCGGACTAGAGGTGAGATCATGAAGGCAAGAGTTTTCCTGCGCTTTTTCATCATTCTTATAAAAATCTTCACCATCGGCATATCGCTGCTGATGATTCCCATCATTCTCCTCGTTTCTGTTTTATTGCCCTGGAAAGGAATCACCACCCTTTTTCTATTTATCCTGCCCTTGACGCTTTTCATTTTATGGCTGGTCAGACGAATGGCCTGCAGAAAACTCGACAGAAAGACATCCCTGGTCTCGTTCTATGCCGTGTTCATCGCCAGTGCGATATTCTGGCTCGTTTTCCTCGGCATTTCGGCCAATATATACCTCCAGAGGATTCCCCTGAAGAAAATGGCGTGGGGCATGAGCGCCATGGTCAATGATATGGCGAGGATCAAATATCAAGAGCCCGCCAGATTGTTTTTTGACAAGAATCCAAAAAGTCAGCTTTTTAAGGATTATCTTCGCTTCGGCGCATCCGCATTTTTCCCGTCCTTAAGAAACCCGAATGATATCAGGATCTTGAATTACCATGTCCGCAGCTACGATTTTCTCCCTGCGAGCTTGCTCTTTTTGGAGATCTTCATCTCTCAACAATATTATTTCAGGGCCAACACGCCAAGCCCCTGGATCATTGACTGCGGGAGTCACATCGGCTTGTCCATATTGTATTTCAAAGCTTTATATCCGCAGGCCAAGATATTGGGATTTGAGCCCGCTCCCGAAACCTACAAACTCTTGAAGGAGAACGTGGAACGCAATCACCTGAAAAACGTTATCCTGATGAAAAAGGCGGTTTCCAATCAAGAAGGAAAAATGAAATTTTACGGCGATTCGTCTTTGACCAGCAGCCTTCTTCCCGAGCGCGGTTCTCCAAACAGCATTGAGGTCAACGTCGTGAAATTGTCCACCTATATCGACCGCAACGTGGACTTCTTAAAAATCGATGTCGAAGGGGCCGAGGACCTCGTTTTGGACGACCTGGTGGCGTCCGGCAAATTGGGCATGGTCAGCCAGATGGTCATCGAATATCATCATCACATCAAAAAGGACGCGGATCGCCTCTCCCAATTTCTAAAAGTCCTTGAAGACCACAATTTCGGCTATCAAATCCAAGGCAGCTCGCAGCCGCCGTATCGAGGCATGGAGTTCGAAGACATCATGATCTATGCCTATCAAAAATAGAATGGCCTTGGCCCGTCCCCAGACGAAGCGGACGAACCAGAAGAAGACAACGTCGCAGCGTTCGAAATTAGGTATCTCGAAGGCCTTGTTAAGGCTTCACTGCTTCTTAGGCTCGATTTTGTTCCAGTTCGGAGGCTCGACACCAAGCAGGTGATGGACGAAAAAGTCCCGCTGCAGCCTCTGGAAAAAGTCTCCTCCGGAACCATGTCCGCCCCCGGGAACGACGAGCAAATCGAACGTCTTGTCGGCTTTCATGAGGGCATTTACCATCTGGAACGTCGAAGACGGATCCACGTTCGTGTCCAATTCTCCGACGCTCATCAACAGCGCGCCCTTGAGACGGTAAGCGTTATCGACATTGGACGAAGCCGCATAGTGAGGGCCGAGCGGCCAGCCCATCCACTGTTCATTCCACCACATTTTGTCCATCCGGTTGTCATGGCAGCCGCAATTGGAGACGGCGGCCTTGTAGAACTCGGGATGAAAGAGGACTCCACCCGTTGAGTTTTGTCCTCCCGCCGAGGTTCCGTAGATGCCGACCCGGCTGATATCATAATAAGGATATTTCGCGGCTACGGCCTTGTGCCATAGAATGCGATCGGGGAAGCCGGCATCGCCAAGGTTCCTCCAGGCGATATCGTGAAAGGCCTTGGACCTGTTCGCCGTCCCCATGCCGTCGATCTGGACGACGATAAAACCCAGCTCGGCCAGGGACTGCTGCGGATAATACGCGCTGAAGGATTTCGGGACGAAGGAGCCCTGGGGACCCGCGTAGATACTCTCGATGACGGGATATTTCTTCGACGGGTTAAAATTCGTAGGCCGGATGATGACTCCCCAGATATCAGTTTTTCCGTCTCGTCCTTTCGCTTTAAACACCTCGGGCGCGCGCCAGCCTGCGGCGATGAGGTCCTTGATATCGCCCCGCTCGAGCTCCAAGAGGAGCTTTTTGTCTTCGGTGCGGCGGAGCTCTGAAACGGGCGGGAGATCGACCCGCGACCAGGTATCGACGTAGTACTTCATGTCAGAGGAGTAGGTCACCGTGTGGTTCCCATCGACTTCGGTGAAGGCCGTGAGACCGGTGCCGTCAAAATTGATCCGGTAGAAGTGGCTGAAATACGGATCCTGTCCGAGATTCATGCCGCTCGCCTGGAACCAGATCTGCCGCTTTCCTTCATCGACTTTGTCCACAGCGCGGAACACCCAGTCTCCCTTGGTGATCTGATTCTTCACTTCGCCCGTCACGCCGTCATACAAATAGAGATGACGCCAGCCGTCTCGTTCGGACGCCCAGATGATCTCCTTTCCGTCGATCAGGTCAAAGCGATACCTCGTGCCGGTCTCCCTGAGATTCCCCGTCAGCGGGCGGTAGGAGAAGAACGTTTGCGGTTCTTCACTGATCAGCGCCCGTGCCTTCCCGGCAGCGGCGTCCACTTCGATCACCCTGTAGACCTGATGTCCGCGCTGGTTGTATTCAAACGTGAACGCCCGGCCGTCCTTCCACCAAACCGGGTTCGACAAGCTGTAGGGATTTGGAAACAGGGTGTTGTCGATAACGACCTGCTTCTTGGCCTCGACGTCGAACAGCACGGGCTGGGCGATATCCAGCGTATCTCCCGGCTTGGCATACTCTCGCGTAGAATTTTTCGGCTGAAGCTGGTCTGCCGGCGATGATTCGACGTAGTGGACTTGCCTTTGATAGCCAGGGCGGACGCGGTAGGCCACCAAACGCTTCGAATCCGGCGCCCAGGCTATGGATGTCGCCGTATAGTAATTCCCTTCCGAGCCGTCGAAGCTCAGCGGAGATACCTCGGTCTTGCCTTTGAGACGGATAAAGACATTGAAGTTCTGGATGAGCGCTTCCCATTTTCCATTAGGGGAAGCTTTCTGCTCCTGAGCCGGAGGAGCCGGGGCCTGACCCGGGAATTGAAAGCCGCCACGAACCTGCTGTGCTTGCGGCGGGAGGGCCGCCATGCCGTCATAGATATCGTTGCCGAATTCTTCTGGGAATTCATCCAGGCTCTCATCAGGCCCGCGCCCTCTTGGGGGACCTTGCGGCGCAGGTCCCGTCTTCTTGCAGGCATAGTCCGAAAGGCTGCATTTCCAGGCCGAGCCCGCAGCAGCGAACTCGATGGCTTGTTCGTTATCGACGAAGGTGATGCTCATAAAGGGAAGCGTCACAGGCGTGTATTTCTCCCCTGCGGCGGCGGAGAGAGAAGCGGCCAGCTTGGCGTGGTCGAAGGCCGGTTTCTTGGTCAGCGTTTCTGCATCGACCAGCACGAATTCGTTTCCGCCCTTGACCGATTTTCTGTACCAGAACCGGCTTGTGTTT
The DNA here is from genome assembly GCA_963715635.1 of Candidatus Aminicenantota bacterium. Lineage (GTDB taxonomy): Bacteria > Acidobacteriota > Aminicenantia > Aminicenantales > UBA4085 > JAPKZH01. The sequence continues at coordinate 3,371,677 of OY970261.1, forward strand.
CCGATCGCGTTCACCCGCTCCGGAACGTTGACGGCCAACGCTTGAAATTTATCCCGAAGCTTGTTGGCCCGTTCATAATCGGCCCGGGTTCCTTGGGCATAGATGATTGCCGGAAGAAGAAGGAAACATAAAATCAGAGTTGCTTTCCAGAAATGACATCTGTATTTCATCGCATTTCTCCTTTGGAAGAATTGTTTTCGGCCAATATAGCAATGCTGATTGACGACTGTCAATAGTTCCAAACGGTTCGATCAAGCCGCACAATTTGAAGGACGCTATCCCCCTTCATCCAATCCTTGAGAATCGCCGCTTGCAGCGGATCCGCGTTGGCGATCGGATGGATGTTGAAGCTCCGCTCCATTTTGTGTCCCAGAACGATCTCGACGTCGCGATCCGTTTCGGCACGAGACACGATCAGTTGGACTTTGTCCCCCGGTTTTTTCGAAGCGAGGGTCTCATTCAGGGATTTGGCATCGACCTTGACGCCCTCCAGAGCTTTGATCTCATCCTGCGCCGCGAGACCGGCCTGCCGGGCTGGAGAATCCCCTTCCACGGCAGAGATGATCAGCTTTCCATCCTTGTCCTCGGCGATCGCCCCCCAATAGGGATCGGGCAGTTCTTTGGGCTTCTCAAGTTCAAGGCCGCCGTAAGCGAGATACTTGGGGTAATCGATTTCTTCCGTGGTCGAGGCATATTCAAAGATCTCGGCCAACGGGACGCCGGCGACGCTTTCGCAGACAGCCTGAAACTCAGCGTCCGTCCAGCCGCGCTTGAGTTCCTTGTAGAATTTCTGATAGAGCGTGCGCATGACGGTGTCGAGCGACTTCTGATTTTTCGTTTCATGGCGGATCCTGAAATCGAGCAGCAGCCCGAGCGCGGCGCCCTTGTCATAATAGGATATTGTTTTAACGATCCCCCCGCCCCTGCGCCCGCCGAACGGCCCCTGGCTCCACGTATCGTGGCTCGATTGGGTCGCCGATTGGAAGAGATGCCCGGTATTGTTTTCATTAGCGGCGATTGTCTTACGGAAATCGTCCAGAAATTCCTCATCCGTCTTGATCCCGGCCCGCTTGACCATCAGGAATTCGTAATAGGAGGTGAAGCCTTCGGATACCCAGAGCATGTTCGTGAGATTGGCCTTGTCGTAATTGAAGGGGCCGAGCGCGATCGGCCGGATGCGCTTGACATTGTAATTGTGGAAGTACTCATGGGCGAGGAAGTTCAGCGCACGAATTCTGCCCGCCCTTGTGTTCAGGCCGGCACCGCTGAAACCCATCGTCATGGAATTGAGATGCTCGATGCCGGCTCCTCCGGGGCCGATCGACAGGAACGTGTAATGCTTATAGGGGATTTCTCCGATGACCGCGATCCCCGCTTCGATGACGGCCTTCAGATCCTTCATGAATTGTCCAGGGTCGGCCACACCCAGGTTGTAGCCGATGAAGTAATGAGGGACTCCCCGGATCTCGAACGGCGGCAAGCTCTCGAGGTTGCCCATCAGGATGGGGCTGTCATAGAGGATGTCGAAGTCCGGGGCCGTGTATGTGTGGGGCTTATCCGCCGAGACGGGATCGAGGCCGGACGCGATCGTGCTCCATTTAGGATTCGGAACGATCGTGACCGTCACGGGGTGCTTGATCTGCCCGTCAACGTGCATGAAAATCCCGGAGGGTGCGATGTAACCCCGATTGTCGTCCAGGTAGCTGTTGGCGACAAACTGGGAATTGGCCAGCACGTCATAGGTCACTCGGATGGCCTTTGCCTGGGCGGACGCCACCCGCCAGATGTTTTCAGCGGTTTTTTCCCACGCCAGCGGCTTTCCCGCGCCGTCCTCGGCCCGGAAATTCTGCACGTTTTTCGCATAGTCGATAATGCTGTAAAACCCCGGCATCCAGACCGGCATCTTGAAATCTTGCGTCGCTCCTTTGAGCTTATCGCAGCGGAAGACCACATGATACATGTGTGCACTCGGTTGCTCTATGGAAACGGTGAACGCCATCGTTCCCTCAGGCTTCTGGCCGAAGGCGAAGGATGCGGCGACAAGGAATGCGATGCAACAAACGATCATCCGGGATCTGTTCTTCATCTCGGGGCCTCCTTGAAGCAGGATTGTTGTTTTCTCTCTTATAAACAAATTCGCGAACAGTGTCAAAGGCAATTTGGAGGGGAAGACCCCTTCCAACGGGCGCCGGGAAAATCCGGCCGCCCTGCCTCCCCTTCTCGGGCGGGGCATGAAACCCCGCCCTGCGACCAAGGGGGCGACTCCCCCTTGGAACCCTCTCGAGCGGTTCCCCGTGGAAAGCCACGGAGCATGTGAACCGCTCGTCAATTTGGAGGGGAAGACCCCTTCCAATGCAAATCAACTGGGCGCCCGTCGAACACGATGGCCCGCGTTTCCCTCTCCCCGGCGATCCGGACTTCGATCGGCCGCTTGACCGGCGCCAGCATACGCGAGCCCCGGGCGAGACGCAGCGTCAGGCGGCGCTCCGCATCCCGCCAGCCCATTTCGATCCGCATCCATTCCCCTTTCTTGTAGGCATACGTCTTGCCGTCGTCTTCGTAAAGAGAGGATGCGCCGTCGGCCCCCGGATAAACGATGAGAGTCAGCGGAGCGTCAACCGGTTCCTCTGCATACTGCCTGATAGGACCGAGCGGCAGGATTGCGCCCGCGCGGACATAAAGCGGCATTGTTTCAAGATCGACCTTCCGTTCAATTTCGCGGCCGCCCTCCGCGCGCTCCTCGGTCCAGAAGTCGAACCAGGTGCCGCGCGGCAGGTAAAGGCGGCGGCTCGAGGCGCCCTTTTCCACGACGGGCGCCACAAGCACGTCGCGCCCCCAAAAGTATTGATCGCCGCGCTCGACCGCCGCCACGTCATCCGGATAGTGCAGCCAGAGCGCTCGCATAATCGGCAGTCCCGTGTCGCAGCACTCCCGCACGGCCGTGTAGGTGTAAGGCAGCATCCGGTATCGAAGTTCGAGATACTTCTTGAGAATCGGCTCGACTTGCGGATTCTTTAATTCCTCGGGATCCGGATTAAAGGTCGTTGTCTCCTTCGGACCCCCGTCGCCACCGTTCCAGCCCCATGGCAGTCGAAGGTGCCAGTGACGGCCATGCGCGCGAAATAGAGGGCAGAAAGCGCCGAACTGGAACCACCGTACGTGCAGCTCGCCCGTGTATTCGGACGTCGGAATGAATCCGCCGATGTCGGTGCCCCAGTAGGGAATGCCTGAAAGGCCAGTATTGACCGCGACCTGGACATGAGTGCGAAGCGTTTCCCAGCGCGACCGCACATCGCCCGACCAGAGGAACGCGGCGTAGCGCTGCATGCCGGCGTAGCCGTTGCGATGAAGGGCAAAGGGCCTCTCGTTCGGCCGCCAGAGCTTCGAGCCTTCCCAGTACATTCGGGTACGGTTTAGGCGGGAGGGAGCATCATAGTCGTCGCCCTGGTCCGGCCACCAGCCGTCCACGCCGATGTCGAAAAGCGGCTTGTGATACGGCCAGTAGCACGGCACGCTGCGGTCATCGGGCCAACGGTTGTCCGCGGTCCGGCCGCTGGGAACGGCGTTCTTTGGATCGCACGGCTCGTGCACCGTGCCCGTCAGGCGATGTCCCTCAATAACAATGTGTAACACAACGCGAAAATGGCGGGCGTGCAGATCGTCGATCATGCCTTTGGGGTCCGGAAAGTTGCCGCTGTGCCAGGTGAACTCGCCGTTGCGGGTATTCCACCCGGACGGAGTGAACTCGGTACCGAGGTAAATCAGCGCATCGCATGGCAGCTTCTTCTCGCGCATCGTCCAGGCGACGCCCAGGACCTCGTCCGGGCCCGCCAATGTCCGGTGCGATTGCATATAGCCCAACGTCCAGAGCGCCGGCATTTCCGCGTATCCGGTGATTCGGGCGTACTCTCGCATGATTTCCGGAGGGCTGGATGAAGACACGACGAAAACATCCAGGGGAAGGCCGTTATCCGACGGGGCGAATTTCCCTTCGGGGCCGGTGAAGTCGAACGTGCCCAAGGGTTGATGAATGAACATCCCCCACCCGTCCGTGCCCACAAGCCACTGGATCGGCACGCGGCCGCCGTGCGTGCTGAGCTGATACCCGCCCTGCCCGCTGCGCATCCGGTCCACGGTGCCCTTGCGATCGAACTGCGGTCCGCCCTGACCGAGCCCGAGGAGAGGACCCTTGCTTAAAAGAAACGACATCCCGGCCGCCCGGGCATCGAGAGTCAGCCGCTGCACCGGCCGGCCGGCGCTCGTCTCGACATGAAGCGTCGGAGGATCAGCTTCGAACCGGACGATAACGTTGCCGGCGCGCACGGGATCGAACCGCTCGCGCGTGCGGCGGCGGGCGAGCGCTCGCCCCTCGCCTTCTTGCACGATGGCGCCATCCGCCGGAACGCCGGATGGGCGGCCGCTTTCGATCGGCAGAACGCTGATGCGGACCGTCGAGGAACTCAAAGAAGAAACGACGATCTCCACCGGCTTGCCGGCAACAATGATGTCTGAGGATTGGCCGCGGATAACACCCCGGGCCAAGACGATGCCTGCGCTTGCCGAGCCGATCCGCTTCAAGGCCTCGCGGCGTGTGAGCGGTTTATGCAAAAAGTTCTCCTTATGGAGTTTATTTTTCCTTTGCGACTCTCCCCTATCTAAGCGGCGGTGAGTTTAGCCTACTGGATAATCCGTATGTCGAGGACGCTGCCCGTGCCCGCGCTGGGAGGGGACTGGAACTTGACGGTGACGCGCTGCTTGCCGCGGGTCAATGGCTCCGGAAGCTTGTATTCGAAATCGAAGAGCCCGGAAGGCGCGGCCTCGAGCGTCTGCGTCGCGACCTTCTCTCCGTCCACTAGAATATCGAAGGTGCGGGGACGGCCAAAGCTTCCGACATAAGTGCAAACAAGGACCATCGGTTTGTCGGGAAGCACTTTCAGCTCGTAGCTGAACCAGCCGTTCCGCGCCTCGCGCGTCCTTTTTCCCTCGAAATAGCCTCGCGTAGCGTTCTCTCCTTTGAAGCCATGGCCGGTTTCGCTTTGTTCGTCGTTGATATTCACGGTATCCAAAGTCCGGCGTTCGATCTCCTTGCGGCGCGACTCTTTGGCCGCGATTTCCGCTTTTCTCTGATCCCATTCCGCGGGAGAAAGGACTTTCCAATACACGGTGTAGCGCTCGTCGGAAGCTTTGTACAACGGAATCAGACGAACATCCTGAGGCTGGCCGAGGCCGACAGTCTGGAAATTGAGCGGGGCGCCCGCAGCCGGCGCCGGTTTGACACGGCCCAGCACATCTTTCACGTCGCCTAAGAAGACGGGGATCGCGATCGAAGGCAGGCGGTTGATTTGCGGCGCATTCGGTCCGTACCGCAGCGCCTCGGTCAACCCCTCGCGGCCGAGATCGCCGGCCAGCACGATCGGCCCGTAGAGTATCGCGATCATCTTCGGGTCGTCTGGCATGGCTTCGAGCCGTAGGCTCATGGGCCAGCGGATTTGAACTGTATCGCCGTTCTTCCATTCGCGTTCGACAGCGGCATAAGAGCCCGGCAAGGCATTCATTGGCTCGCTCTTGCCGTTGATGGTCACCGTCATTCCGGAGGATACCCAGGATGGGTACCTGATCCTCAATGTCAGGCGCACGGGTTTTTGAGCCTTGAAGGTTAGCTTGGCCGTGTCCTCTTCGGGGAACTTGGTCTCTTGACGCACGACGAGGCCTTTGTCTTTCCAGCTCAGCTCGGAAGCGATAAAAAGATTGACGTAGAGCGAGCGATCGTCGTGGAAAAAGATCGTATCGCCGTACTTGGCATGGTTTTCCATGCCCGTTCCCACGCAGCACCAGAAAGAATCATTGGGCGTCGAATACGTCTTGAACGCGCCGGGCCGGAGCGGCACATAGTAGCACATCATTCCGGTGGCGGGGTCCTGCGAGGCGAGGATATGATTGAACAGCCCGCGCTCATAGAAGTCCATTTTCTCGCCCGACGGCTCCAGGCCGAAAAGCTGGCGCGTCAGCTTGAGCATGTTGTAGGTGTTGCAGGTTTCGGTCGTCGACGGGCCGAGATTCTTCGAGAACTGGTTGATGGGAAAAAAGCTTTCGCCGTTCGTATTGCCGCCGATGACGAACGAGCGATGGAGAGCCACCCGATCCCAGAAAAAGCCGGCGATGTCCAGGTACCGTTTTTCGCCGGTGAGCTGGTACTCGCGGAAAGCGCCGATGACCTTGGGGAATTGCGTGTTTCCGTGCAGGCCGTCCAGCTTGTCTTCGCCGGCGGCCCATTGGTCGAACAATTTCTTATGATTGAACTTGAAGGCGGTCGCTAGATAATCCGGATTCCCGGTTACGCCATACAGGTTGGCCAAGACCTCATTCATGCCGCCGTGCTCGGTCTCGAGGGCCGCTTGTTGCTGTTCCTCGGTCAAGCGGTCGACGCGGAACTTGACCCAGTCGGCCATCTTTGTCACAACGTCGAGGGCCTGGCGGTTATCGCAATAGAGATACATGTCGAGAAGGCCGGCCATGATCTTGTGCAGGGTGTAATACGGCGCCCAGACCCGGACGCGCTTATCGACACGGTCGAAGAACTCCTCGGGATAAGCCGACAGGAAACCCTTGTTGAATCCCCTGGAGGGCATAGCTTCCTGGACCTTGGCCAACTCGGCGACAATCCCGTTTCCTTTATCCTTAAATCTTGCGTCGCCGGTGGCAGCATACATCAGGCCGCAGGCCGAGAGAAAATGCCCGACGCTGTGGCCGCGCAGTTCTCCCTTGGGCTCTTCCCACCCGCCCAGAGGCTGGGCCGTGGACGGAAGTCCGGCCGTCACTCGGAAGTTATGGAGCAGCCGGTCCGAATCCAGCTCGAGCAGATATTTCTGGTCCCGGAGCATGGCCTCGCGAAACGGCCCGTCGAGCAGGCGCACGTCGCCAAGCTCGAACGGATATGCCTTGGAGGGGATTTTATCCTGGACTTTGATCTTGGAGCTTGGCTGCGTTTGCAGCGCGGCCAGGTGTGCCGGCGCTATCCAGGACGCGCTGAAAGCAAGTACGGCCAATAGGATGATAATTTTTTTCATATTTTTCTTCCTTCCCGATCGATATGCCAGAAATATAATCTCCGACGGTGATCGATGTCAAGAAAGATAGACATGCCGAAATTGGCGCGGGAATCAGGAACTCGATTCACCAGGAACACTACGTGGGCCTCCCGCTCGATAACGCCGAGGGATATAAGGCCTGGTCGTCGATCCGGAAGACATCTCGATTTGTCTAAAGCTTGAGGAACATCCAATCTTTCGTGCAGGGCACGCTGCTCATCAATGCTATTATTCGTTAAGATCGTCCTCCGCAGCATTCTGTTACTTCGTCTCCTCCGTTGGTTGCGAGGCCTTATCCTCCTACTCCTGGTTCTCCTGCGACTGGCCAGGTTGCTGGCGTGATTGCGTTGAGTTGTTGACAGATGGTTCCCCAAAGCCGGTATCACGTCGTGCTCGGAAATGTTCCTGCTGGAATCGCATCAATTTATCGGCCTGGCCCTAAAACCTTGCGGCTGGCCAAAGGCTCGCCCTGGGGCAATTGACAGGATTTAGGATGAGAGAAAAGGGTGACTGGTTCGTCAATAAAAAATGGAGTAAATAATGTCGGGGGAGGGGCGATTGACATACAAGCAATTAGACCTTATATTTTGTTTGGATAATAATGAAGAGAACAGCATGAGTAAACCTATCAAGAAAACCGTTGCTGAATATTTTGCCGGGATAGGACTAGTAAGAATGGGATTGGAGTCTCAAGGCTGGAATATTGTCTTTGCCAATGACATATCAGAAAAAAAATACAAAATGTATAAGGATTTTTTTCCTAAATCTTCAAATCACTACCTAATCGGGGATATATTTAAACTAAATTCTAAAGAGGTCCCCTCTACAATCCTGGCGACTTGTTCTTTCCCTTGTATAGATTTATCCTTGGCCGGGAATATGACCGGAATGAAAGGGGAGCATTCAAGCGCCTTTTGGGGTTTTATTAATATTATCGAGGCGCAAAAGGAAAAAGCCCCTCCGTTCCTAATGGTGGAAAATGTCCCGGGCTGGCTGTCTTCTAATAAAGGCGATGATTTTAGGTTAACCGTTCAAGCGCTGAATAAACTAGGATATGTCTGCGATGTTTTTATTCTCGATGCTTTGAGGTTCACCCCACAAAGCAGGTTAAGGGTTTTCCTTATTGGAATAAAGACAAATAACAATGAAAACGGTCTTTCAAAATTACTAAAACGCTCGCCAGCGCTTTTATCGGGCAAATTAAAAAAGAGCGTCCTGGCGAATCTGGATTTGAATTGGTCCTTCAACGATATCCCTGAGCCCCCGCCGTTGTTTAAAAAAGGTTTAAATGAATTGATCGAATCGGTTGCCGATAAAGATCCAAGATGGTGGTCGGATATAGAAGTTGAGCGTCATTTCAATATGATGAACAAAGCGCACCAAAAAAGAGTAATGGAATTGGTCAGGCAAACCCAGATAGTGTTTCGTACTTTTTACCGGAGAAGGCGGGACGGGGTGCAAAGAGTTGAGGTTAGGGATGATGAATTATCCGGTTGTCTCAGAACCGCGGCGGGAGGCAGCGGCAAACAATTTATATTAAAGGCGGGCAATGGCAAACTGAAAATGCGCGCGATGACGCCCAGAGAATACGCCCGGTTGCAGGGCGTCCCCGATAAATATCCTATTAATGTTAATGGCGTGCAAGCCTTAACGGGATTTGGAGACGCCGTTTGTGTCCCAGCGATTAGTTGGATTGCGCAAAACCTCTTGAACCTACTAGAGCGCCCAAAAATTAATGACCGATAACCTATCACCTCAGGAACGTCATAAGACAATGAAGGCGGTTAAAGGGAAGGCTACAATTCCAGAAAAAAGGCTTTTTTCCTTTTTAATGAGAAAGGGGTTTCGTGGTTGGAGTAAAAACGATCCCCTAATTTTTGGAAAACCTGATGTCGCATTTAAGGAAAAGCGAATAGCGATATTTATTGATGGTTGCTTTTGGCACGGTTGTCTTGCTTGCAAGAAAAAGATGCCCAAAACAAACTCCGGATATTGGTTAAAAAAAATAGATCGAAACAAAAAACAATCTAAATTGGTAAATAAGACGTTACGCGTTGATGGTTGGAAACTCATAAGAATATGGGAACATGAACTTGTTAAATTTAGAAAATTAGATGAACTATTAAGCAAAGTTGCATCGGCAATCAACGAGGGAGGCATGCTTGTCAAAAAAGGAAATAGTGGCTCTAAAAAAAGAATCAATTGACGCTTTAAATGAATGGATCGATTTTTGCACAAGGAGCGGAAAAATATCCCGGAACACCATAGCTGTAGGCCTGGTTGTCCTTCACCATTTAAAGGAAAAAACTATTGTTGACAAGAACGAAGTCGTTTCACAAGGAGGAGAGATAAAGGGGGCTCGCTCTGGATTGGCAAATATTCTCAAGTTTTATGGAATCCCGAGTTCATATCTAAAGGAGATTACCACAAGACAAGCCCATCAAGACGGTCAACGATTGTTTGAGCGCTTTGAATGGGGAAATAAAATTTCCTCTTTGTCTGAAAAAAATAGGAAAGGACTTTTTAAAGACATGTCAAGCGTTCTTCATCATCACGCCACCAGTTGGTTGAAGCGGCAGAGCTTAAAACTCCAAATGGATCGGAGGCAGGCTCCAACTTCTTGGATAAAACTAATTATCGAGAGCGCCAAGCAAATATCAGGTGGCTTGGTTGAGCAACACCTGATCGGAGCTAAGTTAGAAAGACGTTTTAAGAATATCAGGATTCCTAATTATCCGGCCCACGCAGGCGACGCCCAAACTTTAAGAGAAGGCGACTATGTTGTTTCAAAATTGGTATATCACGTAACTGCAGCTCCCTCTCGGAATGTCATCCAAAAATGCAAATCAAATATCAAGGCTGGCTTGTGTCCTATTTTGATTGTACCAGGCGAGCAAGAAAACAAAGCGTTGGCGGCGGCTCAATATGAAGGGATAGACAAGGAACTTGTCGTTCTTTCCATCGAGGGTTTTGTGTTGACAAATATTATTGAATTAGCAATGGAAGAAAATAAGGAATTTATCACGATTCTTAAAGAGATAATTCAGGTATACAACAGGCGCCTTTCTGAGGTAGAGACCGATCTCTCGTTACAAATACAAATCATTTAGATTAAAAATGGATTTAACAAAAGATTGGAAAACGTTTGAAAATTAGGAAAAGAATCCGGAGTGCTATCAATGCGCTCGATCGGATGCGCTAAACCTCGCCGCTGATCTTAGGCCGTCAGGCAGAAGAAAAAAAGGAATAACATGGCAATCAAAGATTCTCATACGACATCCAAATCTACTCAATCGGGTCTTAATCTTTTTGAAAAAATGCAGGTGAGATTGGGATTTGCTCAAATCCTTATTTTGACATTTACTCTTATCGCTGCCGTTTACATAGGTTTTCAACAAAACTCTATTAATCAAAAGCTATATGATCTTAATTTTAATGTTTCATTGGAAGTTTATTATGATAACAAACAACTCAACATAATAAACAAAGGCAAGGAGAACGTTTGGATTTGGGGAACAAAATTAGCCGATAACCCGAAAAAAATAGAAAAGGACTCGAGATTAATAGCTCCAGGTGGTTTTTACTATATGCTAGCCAACCGGCTAGAGCAAGACCTAATAAAAAATATAGGAAAAAATGAAGAAATTAGACTCCCACTTGAAGTATACATCGAGAGCGCAAATCAAAGACGATACGTCGTTAAGTTATTACTGTGGGCAATAATTAAAGACGGCGTGTTAACCGTTCACGCACAAACATTAGCAATCCAACCTTTTAATTGGGAAAATCAGAAATAGTGACACCGGGGAAACTTTTCAAAATTCGATTGGTGAGGATTTAATTGAAATGTATTCAATCTGTTGGTTGGAATAAAACAGTGTATTGCGGATCTAGAGTTGCATAACGCCAGAGAACAAGGTTGACAACAGAAATTTTGTCGCCCGTAACCTCGGCAATCACTTGGCAAAGGTCTTTTGGACACTTAAAATTTGCAGCTTTCGTTAATCTTAATAAATGTCGATCAGGCTTGACTACGTCGAGACCTACATTTTTGGCCAAGTGATACTTGGTGACAGGTCCAATAAAATCCAACGTTTGCAGGAAATCTATACCCCCCAATCGTATCTTTTCACGGAACATATCGAATCCGGTATAGGCAACTTTTTCACAGGTGGAACCAATCGCGGAAATCTTGCGGGGATGATTAAATACCTTAACCGCCTCCGCTTCGCAAGAAGTGAGGTTTCGAACGATTGCCTCTGCAGATACCCAATGCAGGAACGCAGAAGAGATTTTGGAGAAATGCCGCCCAACGATACTCTCTCGCATCCCCGTATTTAGTATAACCCATGCAACCTCTTCAAGGAATTCGCTTTCCGACAACATAGACAAGCAGCGGGATTCCTGCCAATCAATCTCAGCCGCAAAGCCCTTATTTATGACAATTTCCCGGGCTGTAAGATATGATTCAACGAGCTTCCTTTTGTCGTTCGGTATCATTCATGTCCTCGTTAGCAAAGCTTAGTTAATATCTTCTATTCATCAAGATGGACTCCTCGTAAAGCTCTGATCATGTCGCGATATCGAAGAAGACAGCCCAGGAATATTCTCGGACAGCCGGGGTAGGAGCTCTTCAACTCGCTGATAGCTACTTTCCGCATATAACGGCCTTTAAGCCTATTAAAACGCCGTTCAGGTATCTTGATTGAATTCCGGTCGGCTTCCCAATAGGCAAAATCTAGCTCAGCTCCTATTTCCTCTGGCCAAGTTCCATCATCTTTGCGGTGTCTACGATATTTTGCAAGCACATTTGACCACTTTTCTACTGCTTGGCGGTGTAGGGCCGCTTTGCCTTTGAAATCAATGACCAAGAGCGTTAGTGATAGTATAAATGCGATGACAGATGCAACACCTAAAATTATTCGGCTTACACTTGGGACAAGACCTAATAATTTGTACAAGTCGTCACTTGCGAACGTTGTTGCACAAAAAATAACTGCGCATGCCAAAAGCATAATTTCAGAAACCTTGGCTTTCCAGGCAAATTCATCCCTAAGCATTGCATGTATCGAGAGGGTTTGTCGAAGGACACGATATTGACGCTCGATTTCATTCAATGGAATGTTATTCACGATCAATCTCCAAAAACCGTCCGCCACTGTGCCACGGTCGTCGCCGCTTCCAATCGTCTTTTAATTCCCTCTAATGCTTGCGAGATGTTTCGCCGCTCGATGCTTCCTGCTTGGCCAAGGTATGAATCGAGGGTTCTTGACTGCCCCGTTGAATCCACCATCGGTCTTTGCACACGTTCGCCAGCATAACCTAATAGATGAATAAGCAATCCCTTGGGAGTATTAGGCCCTCTATACCCAGACGCCGCTTCAAGTGATATTGCTTCAATATGGTAGCCTGTGAGTTGTTTCTGCTTCGGAAAATCGTAAATTATCGACTTTATAAGCTTAATTGCTGGTACAAGGCCTTGGTTTAGACGAGTATTCGCCCTTGTAAGTTCATGCTGAAAATTTTTGGGCTTGGTATCGTTCCAACCTTTACCATCAGCGGCTGCAATCGAGATTGTTTGCCCTGAGCGAAGAGCAGGAAGAAGCTGGATCTCGGATTTATCCTTATATTTCACCGTTACAGCAAGCCGCCCCTTTTCGACCATTGCCACTTCGCTCCTAGGAAGACTTTGGTCCAGCGTATCATAAAATTCGTCGAGCAAAGCTTGTGCGGATTTTCCGGCGAGGTCTTCGCGGCTTAATATCACCAAAGCGTCAACATCGCTAATTCCATCAATATCGGTATGTTTTGCTACCGAGCCTCCAAGCAAGATATAATCTACTTCAACTGTTTCGCCAAGTATTTTTTCAATTTCGCCCAACCGCTTCTTCGCAGCTTCTATATCGCGATTGTTAAATCCTATTAAAAGCCTCTGAAGTAGTTCATTCACATCCCCATCAAGGTGCTGTCTTTCTTGCTCTTGAGCCTGTTCTATCTTCCGCTGAAGTTTTGGAGTACTCGGACCGCTATAGCGCCCACCACCGCCACCCATCACACACCTCCCTTTAATTCATCAAGTTGACTGGTCATGACCTCGTAAGCCCTTTTTAGAGGATCTCTCACCTGCAAGCTAAACATATCGAACTTTTTTCCGTCAAAATCAACCCACTGTTGAAGAGCAATCGTCAGGTTGTTCAAAGCGGTAAGATTGTCTAAGCTTGCATAGGCATGATTCAGTGGTCGTGAAGCAGTCACACCAATTTGACTTACCACCGCATAACACTCTCGGTTCATAGCTACGCCATCTTTGTATGCGTACCTCAACCAGGATACTCCATCGAAAATCTCAGCTCCAGCAAAGAAATAAAGCGGTGTCATAATAGGATCTAAACCGCCCCAAATGTGAATTGGTGCACTGATCTTAGCATCGTCAAGACGTTGTCGAAGCTTAGCAATTCGCTTAATGCGTTCAAAGATATCCCTTCCAAGCTCTTTCTCGGTAATCCCGATAATATCAAAACCACGAAGGTTAGCGAAATCTACATCCGTCATCTTTAATGGGTCAACCAGTTTACTATTCGGTGTCCATGGCTTTATTATAAAGTTACTCATACATCCAGGAAATTTCTTAAACAAGGCGCGCGCGAATCTAATCTGGAAACTAAGAGCTTGCCCTCTTGCGCTTTGATCAAAATTGGCTATCACTAGAGGTAAAGGTTTAGAGAGGCCAACAAGTTTCCGAAGCACGGTTTCATACTCTTCGGCACCGTAGCCATCTTTGGGTTTATATTTAAAAGTATTGGGCTCCGATGAGTCGAAATCAGATACCAGTTCGTACCCCCCGCTATCCACAAAAATAAGACGAGAATTTCTCAAGTCTCTCTCAGCCTTATTCGAACCCAACTTAGGCGCGTCAAAGTGTCTAAAGTGTAGGTCGTAAGCACTTATCATAACTGAGGATGAGGGATGCTTTCCAAAATCCGCAAGCTCGTATGCAATCTCGGAAAAGTCTCGCTTTGCACGACCTCGCCCAGTTGATCCAAAGTGGAAACCTTTACTGGAAAATGCTGGTATAAGTAGCGGAAGCTCCATAGCTCCAGCAAGTGAATGTGTAAGTGTAGATCTACGTGAGAGCATTCAACATCTCCCGGTCCTTGCATGATAAACACTCACCACAGGGGGATGTCCCCCCGCGCTCACAACTATAAGTCAGCTCAAAGGGAACACCTTTCTGCAAGCTATATGCATAGATCTCCGACTTACTCCAGCTTAAGAAAGGAGCTGCCAGTTGAATCCTACCATGCTCATAGACATCAACAACTGCTTGCATACGAGCCCAGAAAGTCTTAGAACAGTCTGGGTAATTCGTACCCGCGTGAATTCCCATAGCAATAACCGACACGAAATCGGGCTTCTCCATCAAGGCAGCGGAAATTAAGAAGCAGTTGCGGCCGGGAATCAGTCCGGCCGTCTTTAGTTGCCAGCCTCGCCAAACAAGACATTTGAGTGGAATGGAATAATGCTTTGCGATGGCTATGGCAGATTTCACCTCGTAGATAGCGGCAGGTTGCCCATAGTCGATGAAGAGTCCACAGGAGGGACGCCCAAAGTCTAAATAGAATTTTGTGCATGCAGCTGAGTCCACCCCACCGCTTAAGAGGATCATGACCTCCGGCTCCATTAATGTTCTCCAAGTCTATATCAGGGGTCTTCATGCCTCAGATCAGCATGTAGTTACCCGGCACCCGGATATTCCGCTGTAAGAGATTTTAGAATAAGAAATTGCTTTTCACGCTGTGCCTTTTATCTCCCCGTCGAACACTCCATTCACTCTCCCCGCCGTGCCAAAATCATATCTCCTTGTGGCCTCCAATGTCAATTTCAAAAAAACGGAGATGCAAGTGAACGTTTAACCTTTGAGCACTGCCGAAAAGGCAAAAAGAAACAGACTCATGCCAATATCTAGTCTGATAGAGTTGACGTGATCAGAAATATTCCACGTTCTCATCGGCCGCCATCCAGGCGACCTGCTCGAAATCATTTCGCCCCAGCCTTTGAACTTGAAGAAGAGGCGCAGCATTGTGGATATAGTGTCTCCGTATTTCTTATAACCGTAATTCGGTTAGGAATTCATGAGCTGCAACCGCGTTTTCGAGCCGCGCTCCCAAATCTCCTTCCACGGCACCGATGTCGTAAAAGAAATACTTCGGGTCCTTTATTTTGACAAATATGGTCAAAATGACTATATTTAATGGGGAGGGAGTTTTCGTGGAAATGAACATTGTTCCATTGACCTCGGCCAAAGCGAGATTTTCCGAGTTCATCAATCGTCTTATTTATCAGAAGGCGATGATAACGATCACAAAAAGAGGCCGTAACGTCGCCGTCCTCCTGCCTTGGGAAGCCTACCAAGAGATGATCAAGCGACAAAAAGGGAGACTTCTGGACGCGGCCGGGTGCCTGTCCGATTATGACCGGGACATCGCGGATATGGCACGCCTTGCCGAGGACGCCCGACAGAAAGCGAAAAGCCGAAAATCACCCCTCTGATGTACATCCTGGACACCGACGTTCTGAGCAATCTCGTCCGGAAAACGACGTCGCCCGTTCTCCGTAAAAAACTCGGCGAGGTTTCGCCGGAAATGATCTTCACCTCGGCCATCACCCTCTCGGAGATCTTCTACGGCGTTTTCCGGTCGCCGCATCGAGAGCGGATTTTGGCCGAGCTGGAAGACAAGGTTTTTCCTTTCGTGTCCGTCCTGTCTTTCGACGAAGATTGCGCCCGACATTTCGGCGAGATCAAGGCGAGGCTCGACAAGCGCGGCTGGAGCCGCAGTGATTTGGATTTATGTGTCGCAGCGATCGCCGTTCGCCACCGGTTCGTCCTGGTTACCGGAAATGTCCGCCATTTCCAGGGCATCCCTGGGCTGAAAGTCGAAAACTGGCTTTCCGATTAGGGATAGCCGGGGTCAAAGCTACTCGTTACGCACAATTCTCCAGGGGAAGATGCGTAATGAGTAGGTTTGACCCCAATTATAAGCAATTTCAAAGGGATAGTCGTCTGTTGTTTTGAAATCCATGATAACGTGGCACCATCTTGGATAAAAATTACCACGCGCTGATGATAAGAATTGATAACCAATGATTAATTATGATAAAATACAATTTTACCTATCATGCAGAACAGAGGATCAAACAGAGAGCCATCAAAAAAGAGGAAATTGAAAAGGTTTTGAATGATCCTGATTATTCCTACCCCGGCAAGCAGGGAGAATTGAATTTGGTGAAAGAATTATCCGAGGGGAGGAAACTCAGAGTTGTTGTCAAGCCCGAAAAAAATAAGACGAAGATAATCACAGCGATCATTGTTGATTAAATGGAAAGGACGAAAAAATGAGAGTTACATTTGACCGGACAGCAGATGCCACTTACATAAAACTTTCTGATAGAAAAATAGACAAGACGATCCCCGTTTCAGATTATTGTAATGTCGACTTGGATGATGAAGGGAAGGTTGTAGGCATCGAACTATTGTTTATTAGTCAATACATGGATGATTTCAGACTCTGGCTGGAACTTGCCAGCGCGGCAGAATATCTCAACAAATCAGAGATAACTTTGAGAAGATGGGTGAAAGACGGCGGTGTGCCCTATTATAGGCTGGGAAGAGAATATCTGTTTATTAAAGAGGAACTCGACGAGTTCATTAAAAAACATAAAAAAGCATAAACGACTTGCCGGGGTCAAAGCTACTCGTTACGCACAATTTCCGGCACAGTGAATTCATGGCCCGATGCTCCTTGGAAGGAAGGCAGCGAGCGGAGCGAGCGTTGGAAGGAAACCCTACGTAAGGGTTTCCTTCCAAGAGTGTCCCGGGGGAAGATGCGTAATGAGTAGGTTTGACCCCAACTATATTTGAGTCTTCAAAGCATTTTTCATAAAATCAAGAGGCGCTCTGAAATATCATTTTCCTGAAATGAGGGGAGGAAGAATTATTATGCGTATTCAACATTTAAAACGAATGACAATCATTGTGGAATTGGTCCTGGCCGTCCTGCTTTGTGCCGTTGCGGCGGCTGCCCAACTCAGCCAGAACATGCAGGACATGCTGCGCCGCATCAACTCAGGGGAATTCGGCACGGCCGGACGGAGGGCACCCGGCGCCGGCGGCCGGTGGGTCGACGGCGGACAGGGCTATACGAGCACGGAACGGAATCCGAAAGGGGGCAGCGATATCGTGCGCTATGACACGGCTACCGGGAAGCGCGATGTGCTGATGACGGCGGACGATTTGATTCCGCCCCAGCTCGGCAAGCCGTTGGAATTCAGCTCGTACGCGTCCTCCGCCGACGGCAAGCGCATGTTGTTCACAACCAACGGGCGGACGATCATGATCAGGAAAACAGCCAACGACTATTGGGTGCTGGACAAGACCGACAACTCGTGGCACAAACTCGGCGGAAATTCGACCACGGGTTTGCTCTACACGAAGTTGTCGCCGGACGGCGCGCGGGCCGCTTATGTCCGGGAGAACAACATCTATGTCGAAGATATCCGGAGCGGTGCGATCAAACAGCTCACCGCGGACGGCGGTCCCTTGATCATCAATGGCACGTCCGATTATGTCTATGAAGAGGAATTTTCCGTTCGCGACGCTTTTGAGTGGAGCCCGGACGGTCAGAAGATCGCCTACCTCCAGTTCGATGAGAACGGCGTTCCGGAGTTCGCCTTGATCAACTATACGGACACTTTGTATCCTGTCATCACCAGATATGCCTTCCCAAAACCAGGGCAGACGAATCCTGCGGTCCGTGCGGGCGTCGTCAGCGCGGCGGGTGGTCCAACTCTCTGGATAAAAACGCCCGGCGATCCCCGCAACACGTACATTGCCCGCCTGGGCTGGGCGGGCAACTCTCAAGAGCTAATCCTCCAGCACTTAAACCGGCTCCAGAATGCCAACGGCGTCCTGCTGGCGAATGTGGAAACGGGCGACGCGCGCCTGATGTATCGCGACCAGGACGAAGCCTGGGTCGATGTGAACAACACGCTCGTCTGGCTCGAGAAGGGCAAGCGCCTGCTGTTCGTGAGCGAGCGCGACGGTTGGCGTCATGCCTATGCCATCTCCCGCGAGGGCCAGGCGCGTCTCATCACGACCGAACCTTTTGACCTCGTCTCCATTTCGGCCGTCGATGAAGCGGGCGGCTGGCTGTATTACATTGCCTCGCCCCAGAACGCAACCCAGCGGTATCTTTACCGCTCGCGCCTCGACGGCAAAGGCAAAACTGTGCGGATAACGCCGGCCGAAGCTCCTGGGACGCATACCTACAACATCTCCCCCGACTGCCGCTGGGCCTTTCATAGCTACTCCACGTTCGATTCGCCGGGAATTTCGGATATCATCCGGCTGCCGGAGCACCGAGTCGTGCGCGTGACTCAGGACAATGCTGAACTCAAGGCGAAGGTAGCTCCCATGCTCAAGGGCCGCACTGAGCTTTTCCAGGTCGATATCGGGGACGGGGTGAAGATCGACGGCTGGCTGATCCGGCCCAGCCAGTTCGATCCCTCGAAGAAGTATCCCATCATCATCAACGTGTACGGCGAGCCGGCTGGAACTACGGTCAATGACAGTTGGGGCGGCTCGAACAGAATCCTGATGACGGCCTTGGCCGACGACGGATATCTTCTGGCCAGCTTCGACAACCGCGGCACGCCGGCTCCCAAAGGGCGGGCCTGGCGCAAGGTGGTTTACGGCTCCGTCGGAGTGTTGGCCTCGAAGGAGCAGGCCGCGGCTTTGCGCACGCTGGCTGCCTCACATCCCTACGTTGATCTGACCCGGGTCGCTGTCTTTGGATGGAGCGGCGGCGGCTCCATGACTCTCAACCTGATGTTCCGCTCGCCGGAACTCTACAAGGTGGGCGTCTCCGGGGCGCCGGTCCCGGATCAAACCCTCTATAACTCGATCTACCAGGAACGCTACATGGGTCTCCCGCAGGATAATGCCGAGGGATATAAAGCCGGCTCCCCGATCACGTTTGCCGAGGGCCTCCAGGGCAAGCTGCTCATCATCCACGGCACGGGCGACGATAACGTCCATTTCCAGGGAACGCAGCGCCTGCTCAACAGGCTTATCGACCTCAATAAACAGTTTAGCTTCATGGAGTATCCGAACCGGCGTCACGGAATCAGTGGCATCCACCTGGATACCCTCAGGTACGGCTTCCTTGAACAATACCTGCTGGCCGGCGGCCGCTAGCGAGGAAACCGGGGTCAAAGCTACTCTTTACGCACAATTTCCGGCACGGTGAATTCATGGCCCGATGCTCCTTGGAAGGAAGGCAGCGAGCGGAGCGAGCGTTGGAAGGAAACCCTACATAAGGGTTTCCTTCCAAGAGTGTCCCAGGGGAAGATGCGTAACGAGTAAGTTTGACCCCAAATATTCTGAATTGCCTCTCTCAGAAAGTCCGGAAAACCGATTCCGATCAATGATGTCTGGATCGCGGCTCACGGCCTGGAAACGGGCTCTAGCGGACATCTCGATCTGTCTAAAGCTTGAGGAACATCCACTCTTTCGTGGAGGGCACGCTGCCCATCAGGACGCTCTTTTTTTGGTCACGAGAAAATTATCGCTCAGGTTGTAGCCGAAGTCGTGGGCCGGATCGAACGGTCCGGGCTCGGCGCTGAAAGTCATGCTTTTCACGGGAACGGTCTGATCCGCTAAGCAAATGAAAGGCGCTGCTGGCCTTTCATGTCTTCTGAATGATGATCCGGTCGTCGTTTAGCGGCGACTCTGATCGAGGTTGACTGAATTCGGATTCTTGAGGCCTTTGACGATCTTCCGCCAGAGCGAGGGAACCGAAATAGGATACTCCGCGGCCGGGACCTCGTCCGTGAGGATCCCGACATTCGGCAGCTCCTCCTTGTCGACGGCTTGAACCTGGGCCATGAACACCGCGTAATATTCGTCTGGCATTTTGTCCGCGGGGATGAGATACGGTGCCGTCCGGTGCAACATCTCCGCGGTGAGAAGCTCCTTCACTCGGGACTCCAAAGGAGCATAGACGTGTTCCCCGCAAACCATGATCCGCTTGTTGTGGATGGCGACATGGCCGAACACGGAGGCCAGCGTGTTCAGGACCAGGTCCCACTCTCGCGGGTCCGAAGCGTTGGGAACATGGTAATAGAAGCCGTCCGGATTCAGGATGTCCCGTATGCTTCGGAAGAATTGGACGGACGTGACTCCCCCGGCTCCAGACCAGCTGGGGAAACAGAGATTATTGATAATGGCATCGAACTTCAGCGATTCGCGGGCGAATATCTTGACGGCTTGTTTGGCATCGCTCCTCACGATCCGGAGCCTCTGATCGGCAAACGGATCCTCGTTGAACTTGGCGACCGGCCTCGTGCTGACCAAATCGATGATCTCCCGGGACCAGTTGACGACGACCACCCGCCGGACCCGCGGGTCCTTCAGCAGATCGGCGATGTTCTGCCCCCCGCCCAGTCCCAAAACGAGCACGCTATGCAGGCCTTCTTGGAATCGGGGAAGATTGGCGATGTAGGCGAACCGGTGCGACGGAAGTTCGGACATTAGAAAACCGTCCCCGTAGATCTCGATAATCGTCTTGTTTTTAACTTTTTCCCTCACGGCCGCGGCGACTCCCGTCATGCCTTCCCGATAAGCCTCGACGCATACATATGTTGTATATTTCCCCGTGGCGATTTCATACTTGATGTTCCGATCAGACAGGATGAACAAACCCGCGGGCAGAACGGCTAGCGCCAAAAATGATGCGCGTCGAACCCAAACCCTGCCGGCCGAAAATGCCGTCTCGCCGGACGAGGCTCGGCCCGCAGCAGCGATTCCTACCATGCCTCCGAGGACGGATAGGCCGGAGATCAGGACGGCGGAGCCGTACCACCCCACGCCGGGGATCAGAATAAAGCCCGTGGCCAAAGACCCGAGCGCGCAGCCAAGGGAATTCCAGAAATAGACGGTCCCGGACGCGTTCCCCAGGGACCGGTTGTCCTCGCTTAGGCTTTTGATGAGAGAAGGGAATATCCCTCCGGAGACGAAAACGACCGGGACGACGAAGATCAGGAGAGGCAATCCGAAGTAAGCGAAAAGTCGGGCGGCGGGGAGGAATTGCCCGTTCTCGAGCAAATCCCCAAAGTGTTTGAACATCTGAGCGAAGTTGAAATACGCCGCGTATTTGTTCCTGAGCACGGGGCCGATGAGAAGGATGGAGAAAGGGAGGATCGAGCCCAAAGCAGCCTGGAGGAAGAAAGGCAGGATCTTCGAAAGGCCGGACTTCATCCAGTTCTTGATCGCAGACCAAACAATACTCCCAAGGCTCATCGACAGGAGAACCGCCGACAAGATGATGGGAAAGGAATAGGCCGACTGTCCCTGCACAAGCCCGAGGAATCGGATGAATAGGATCTCGAGGGACAGGGCGATGAAACCCGAAAGAAAGGCGAAACCCGACAAGAACCGCACGGATGCCACTCCCCGGACGGCCCGCACAGGCCCCGGAGGGGCCGGCGGGGCCTCCTCCGCCGACCGGCCGCCCTTGAAGTAAAGACCCCCCAGAGCGAACGCGAGGGCCACGTTCATCAGGGCCGCCGCTCTCAACGTCGCGGGAAGGCCCCACGTCCCGAATACGAGCGGCGGCAGGATCGTGCCAGCGAAGGCCCCCAAGACATTGATTCCGTAGACCAGCCCGATGAATTTCGTATTCGCTTCGACGGAGGGGACAAAACTCTCGAAGATCAGGGGAAGAGTGCCTCCCATCAGGAGCGTCGGAACGATCAAGAAGATCAGCGAACCGAGGACCACCGCTGCGAAACTTGCGCCTTCTCCCGCTCCGGAAAAAGCCGACGAGGCGAATTTGCCGATGCCGCCGATGAGGCCGAAGCTACATGCCCCGAAAAGACCCGTCAGAAGTTCGAGCCCCGCCAGAACGAGAAGGGCCTTTTCTTGGATCGTGCGGAAAAGAAAACCGCCGAGGCCGAGACCCAGCAGAAAGATTGATACAGTGATGGAGGCGGAGATAACATCGCCGCCGAAAACGGATTTGAGGGTCCTCTCCCAGATGACCTGATAGGTCAGGCTGCAGAATCCGGAGAGGAAGACATACGCCAGGACAAAAGTCCGGAATCTGATCGTCGGTCCGGAGGTCATGAGTTCGTTATCATCCGGGCCGCTCGCCGGAGGGGCCTCGATCTCGCTTGACCGAAAGGCGATTATTGCTCGATGGTGACGCCCGACTTGAGCTCCAGCCCATCATTGTTCACCACGCCCACCTGATACGCATAGCGCTCACGGACCGGCAGCCTCTTGTCTACATACTGGAATGTCAACACGTTCAGCGTCGCGATCTTCACAAATGCGCTGTCCGCCTCCCCCGCCTTCTTCCGGTAGATCCGGTATTCCTGGATCTTCGTGTCGTCATTGTCCGGATTCTTGGCGAAGGTGACCGTGTTCCATTTCTCTGCCGCGAACAGCACTTTGTTCAACTGCGAGGTCACCGTCGGCGCGCTCACCGCGTACAGCTTCGGCGCCAGTTTAAACGCGTAAAAGATGTCCGCCGCCCCGTCGCCCACCAAGTTGTCGAAAAAGAACAAGTGCAGGTCCCCGTCCTTTGTGATCTTGATCTGCGGCTCGCCCGCGTGCCCGGGGTACCTCGTTACCCGGTAGATGTCCGACCATTCCTTCAGCCCCGTCGCCTTGTTGATCTCGTAGGTCTTAAGACAGATGTCCCAGTTGACAGTCCCCACCCCATACCCGAAGGCCGTCTGCCACACGACGAATATCTCGTTCGTCGCCCCGTTGACCGCGACGTAGGCCGTTTCCGAGAGGTCGGGGAGGTTCGAGAGGTTCTGCGCCGTCTGCCACGAACCGTCAATCATGTACCGCAGCATGATCGACGACACTCCCTTGTCAACCTGCTGCCAGGCCACGTACGCATCACCGTCCCAGTCCGCCGTTACCTTTGGGTACGTCCAGTTGAGACCCGTGTCCGTCGAGATCATCAGCGGTGTCGTCCAGCCGTTCGGGTTTCGCGGGTTCACGTTCTTCGTGTACCAGACCACCGCGTTCCCGCTGCGGACGATATACACGAGATGCGCCACGCCGTTCTTGTCCAAATACAGGTTCGGCAGATACTGCCCGCCCGACGCCCCGCTATTGACCTGCATCACTCCGCTCCATTGCCCCGTCGATGGGTCCCGATACTTGTACTTCAGGGCGAACCCCCCGATGTCCGCCTGCCATACGGCGAAAACCGTATTGTCCACTGGGTTCGTCGAGAGAGTGACGTACGATGAGGCGTCGGCCGGCCCCGAGATGTTCTTCGCCGCGCTCCACGTCCCGTTCACTAGCTCTTTCTCCATGATCGCCATGTGCATTACCGCATAGTCGGCGTCGTGGTAGGCCACGACGACCGTCGTTCCGTCGGTCGTCACCGCAATCGCCGGGAACCCCACGTCATCGATGTTGGGATAGACCAGCGACCAGCCCGTCGGCGTCGCCCAGCTTCCCGTCTTATTCGTGCTGAACATGATGTCCCGCCGCGCCCCCACCCCGCCGTACCATTCCGTCCAGACGCAATAGGCGTTGCTCTCGGCGTCTACCGCCCCCACCGCCACTTCGCTATCGGTCGAGGTCTTCGAGATGTTCTCCAGGCTGCTCCATCCGGGGGGCAGCCCGTCGATCATCAGCGCCTGCACCGGCGCGTCCGATGTCTTCACCCGAGACGAGACGGCCGCCGCCTTCTTTTGCGCCTTCGCCTTCGAACCCGCCTCCGGGTCCTTGGGATTCCGCGCCTGCCCAACCAGCAACAAAACCGTTATGGATGACATTAAAATGACGGAAAAAACAATCTTTTTCATCGAGCACTCCTTAGGTTTTAACATTGGAAGTCAGAACGACAGGACGCCTTTTTTGAAGAAATTGAACCCGAAACTAAGGCCCACCAAGTATTCGTTGCCGCCGAGGTCGACGCTGATCCCGTTCGATGTCGCCGTCACCTTCGTGAACTTGTAGTAGACCTTGACCCGCAACATGCCGTCCAGCACCGGCGGGATCAGGTAGATCCCGGTCGTGATATGGTGCCCGTTGGCGTTCCCCGTCGTGTTCGCCACGCTGCTCGTTTCCGTGTAGCTGTACCAGTCGAGTCCATAGCCGAGCAGGGCCGCGCTGAGGGTAGTGATGAGCTTTCTCATAAACATCCTCCTAACAGTTTAATAGAAAATTCTTGCAAACACCAGGCTTTAGCTTGGGGATGAGTGGCATCTCGCAACGAAGCCGGGTCCGGCTGGCGGAGGGAAAGAACGCGAGCCGCCCAATTCGGCCGGCCAATAAAACCCTCGGAGCCAAAATCCAAATCAGTCACTTTACTGCCTGGAAAAAGATCTTCAGCTTGCGGAGAAACGATCGAGGGTTCCTCAGGACCTGGGAAATGTGCCGGGGCCGGAGGAAGAAACTCGTCAGGCTTCTCCGGAGTTCACGGTTCAGGATAACGAACGAGTACTTGCCCCATTGGACAGGGAAGTAGACACCGACCTCGCCAATCGGGTCGGCCAAAGCCGCATTTCGCGTCTCCGTGTAGGGAAGAGCAATGTTGAATGTCGCGTAAGTCGGATTCAACTTTCGGACCAAGGCACTGCCTTTTTTCATATCCTCGAGCGATTCGTTTGGCAAGCCCAACATCATAAACACGACGCTCTCGATCCCGAGTTTGCGGACCAAACGCAGCCCTTCGGATATCGTTTTCGCGGGAATGTATTTATTTGTTTGGCGGACGATCTCTTCTGTCCCGGATTCGATGCCGAATTCGATCAATCGGCAGCCGGCTCTTCTCATTTTCCTGAGAATGTTTTCATCGACAAGATCCAGCCTTGTCTGGCAGGCCCAGTGAATCCGGTATCCACGGTCGAGGATGAAATCGCAAAGCTCTGAGACAAGCTTTTTGTTCAACGTAAAGGTCAGATCGGCGAAATAGACGTTGCGAACGCCGAAGCGCTCAACGGCGAATTCCAGCTCGGCGGTCATTTTCTGGCTCGATTTCGAACGGTAGGGACCATACATGTCTTTGTAACAGAACGTGCAACGGTACGGACAGCCGCGCGAGCCTTCGAGCAGGGCGAATTTCTTCCCCAGGAACTCAAATTCATAGCGGTTCATGGGCAGAAGGTGGAAAGCGGGCAGAGGCAGCTCGTTTAAATTGATGAACTGGCGCTTCGGCCGGACGACCGGCCGACCGCCTTCACGGAAGGCAATGCCCTCGAGCTCCACATCCGGCTTTCCCTGGGCGATGTCCCGGATGGTGATTTCGGGTTCGCTCAAGATCACCGCGTCAACGTCGGTCTCTCGCAACGCTTTCTCGGGGAGAGTCGTCCCATGGGGGCCGGTCAGGTAGATCCGACTTTCCGGATTGGCAGAGCGGACTGCGCGGATAACGTCATAGACGTTTTGGATGTCGTTCACAGGGCATTGCCAGCGGTCGAGCGGACTGGAAGAAATGAAAATCCACCGGGCGGACCGGGTTCTTTCGGCGATCTCTTCAGGCTTCAGCCGTTCGGCGTGAGCGTCGATGATCCGGGTCCGGTGCCCGCATTCTTCCATCAACGCCGCGCCATACGCCAGCGACAAAGGCGGCCATTTTTTTGTATAGAAGATGCCTTTGTTTTTGATGATCGGATAGGCAAATGCTGGATTGATGAAAATCGCATCCACATATTCCGCGCTCATGTTTCGTGGTAAAGAACAGCCTAGAGGATCAAAACATCGGAACAGCCTTATTCAGAAAGTTGAAGCCAAAGCTTAGGCCGATCCCGTATCCATTCCTGCCGAGGCGGAGCAACGCTTCGACCTCGATCGCGATTCGGCTAAGTTGTCGAGATTCTTAGTTAAGTTGAAATTCCCTTTTATTGTCTTTCTCCTTTCGTCCTTCCTCGACACTCAAATAGTCTATGAAAACTCCCCGGGCTAAAGCCCGGGGTTTCATGCTCATGAAGATGATTATCCTTCGCTTCGCTCCGGGTGCCATTCATCCCCAGGCTGAAGCCTGGGGTTTACTGGCATTTTCTATTAAATTATAACATAGTAATATATAACAATGTTAATTTATAACATAATAATTATGTGTCGCGCAAGATATATTTCAATGGCGCCTTATTTTTAATGTTGAAATTAATTATGATTTTCTTTATACTGTATGTGCATGCAGTCAAGAACAAAAATGACCCGCGGGGGGCGGCCGCCGAAATTCCATGAGCCGCGTCATCCGGTTACCATGACGCTGCCGGAGCGCATTCTGGACCAGCTTGCCCAGATTGATCCGGATCGGACTTGTGCCGTAGTTAAGGCTACGGAGGCTGTAATGGGGACTGGCAAGGGACACTTTAAGCCGGTGGAACTTGTCGAAATGGCTCCTGGCAAATCCCTGATTGTCGTCGGCCCAAGCAAAGCATTGAGACAAATACCGTGGCTAAAACTGATCGAAATTGCACGGGGCCGTTATCTGTTGACAATTCCCTCCGGTACGCCGATCGAAGCGCTGGAAGTAGCCCTGCGCGATCTATTCCATAATCCAAAATTGCAGAAAAATGAGCACGAAACCATTATCTTGAATGAACTTTTGAATTTAATCGGCCAACAGCGGCGTACCCTGCGCCTGTCCAAAGCGGAAGTCCTAATTATCGATACTGGCTGAGCGGCGAACGTTTCCACAATGACCGCTATAAGCCATCGTAATTTGCTTTTTTGCGTCGGTCCACTTTCTCTCCCATGAAGCTTGGAATCGATAATTCCCATCCTGAAATGATTATCTTGCGGGCCGGCGGCCGCTAGAAGACATCTCGATTTGCTGGAGGGGAACATGCCCCGGATTCCGACGAAGCGACTTCACCACCGCCAAAGATAGCTGACCTTGAAGAAGAATCCGCGCTTGGTCTCCAAGAACCGATGGCTGTCGATATACTCGTTTATTGATCTGAAAGGTATTGAAGCTGCGGAGAATCGTGTAATCGTAGATCTTGGCCTTGTCCGAGCGCCGATAAAAATCAGAGTAGGTCAGGTTCATCTTTGGCCTTTGCCAGGAGATTGCCGGAGAGAGGGTAGGCCCGGATGAGGACGATCTTGGCACGGTCAAAATTTTCTTCTAAATAGTAGAAATCGAACCCCGAATAGGGAGGCACGGTGTTAACCTCCAGCCAGGCCGAGGTCCCTCTCTTTTCATAATAGGCCACGGAAGGGCAAAAGATCTCATCGATCCCCAGGCTGATTCTCGGACGCTCGGGGAAGTCTTTGTCTTTCATCATTTTGAGATCTTTGAGGAGGTCTTTTGTATCGGCATCGTTTCTCCATTCCACTGTTTTGGCTGTGTTGGCCTGTTCGACAAAATGATAGAAAGCCAGAAGGGTCATGATCGCCAGGAGAGAGAGGGAAATGATTTTCAGGGCTGTCCTGGCCAAGCAAAGTTCGCGGAACAGGAATATCAGCAGGAGCGTGAACAGAGGGATGAGAAACAGGCCTGTCCGCCCGATGAGATAGGGATTGTCGAACAGGGCCCTTTGGACAATGGTGGAAAAGGATACGATCGCGAGGATTGAGAAAATAGACGATCCCGGCAAGATTTTGGCCAGAGATCTCTTCCGATATCGGCCGATGAGCAAAATGAGAAAGCCGAGAATCACAAGGTTGACGAGGAGAAAAATCGCTTTCTCTTGCCCGCGGAAATAGAGATTTCCGTAGAAGGAGTTGTTGATCAACGAGAAGACGGTGTCCTGCACGAATCCGGTCCGACCTCCCCAATACAATTCGCCGCTTCTTTTGAGGATATACAGAGGGTACCCGATGAACGTGGCAAGCCAAAAAGTCGTCCCGGCGAGAGGGCGGAATTGTTCATTGGCGAGAATGCGGCGCTGCTTCAGGACGAAGCCCAAGAGATAAAGGACCGCGATAAGAACGGCGTAGATGCCCAGGACCAGAAGCAATCTGATGAATAGATCAGAGAGAAATAGTCGATCTCCCTTCCAATTGATCACCGGCTTGAATATCGGGAACAGGGAGCGTTTGAGGGAAACGGTGTAATTGCTGTAGAAAACAAAATATTTTCTGTGGGGATGGTCGTTCTTGATTTTGAGAAGATCGTGGGTCTCATAGCTGAATGTTTTTGGCCCGATCAGGATCTCAATCCGCTTGATTTTGTCTAAGAGGCCGGGCAGACAGCGGAACTTGATGGCCGAAAAGTAGACCGGCGCCTCCACCGTCCAGATATCCTCTTTATTGATGAGACGCCACTTGTGATTCCTGACGTCTATCCTGAAGACATCGATGTGCTGTCTATCGGGTTCGCTCAAGCCGGTGATCCTGACGGTCACGGGTTCAAAGAGATTTTCGGTATGGCCGAGGTCCTGGGAAACGACCAGGATGTTAAAGAGAACGGCCGCCAGGCCGCCCAGGGGCCAAAAAATCCTTATCTTTTTCGATGGGCTCGGCCCCGGCTGATTTAGGGGAGACGGCAGTCTGTTTTGACGATTCCAGACAAAAAAGACAACAAAAGCCGTGAGGACAAGGCTTAAATAGACATTGAACAGGCTGAAGTTTGATAGGACGGCCAGACCGGCGGCGGCCAGCGAAATCCGTAACCGACGATATCGCTTCGGCCGGTCGTCACCCGCGGTTTCCAGAAACAAGAAAAAAAAGAACAGGGACGCCGTGAGAAAGGCCAGGGATAATCCATATCCCCGGCAAAGAGAGAAAAAATCCAAGACATAAGGATTGGCGGCCAAGAGGAAATAGCCGAAGACGACGAGGATTTTATTTTTGACAAATCGCTGGAGGATGAGGAAGGAAAACAGGAGATAGATGACAAACGCTAGAAGATTGGGAACCCGGAGGACGAATTCGCTGTTGCCACCCAAGGCCGATGAACCTTCTGCGAGCAGCGTATTCACGATGTGATTGTTGGCAGAGTTGAAGTTGAAGATGGCCGTGGCGCCCGGGGCGATATAGTTCAGGTATGTGGTCGCCTCGTCGAAGGTCATTGGCGCGACGGTGGCCCTCTCGATTAAAAAAATGATGAAAAAAAGAGAAATCGCGGCAATCGCGACTTTAAAGAAAACCGTCTCGATAAATCTGGGGAGCGTCTTCATCCGTCTAGAGATACTTGCCTCCCTTCATATAATCATAATCCACGGTGTCACCTATGTATCCGAACGAGATCAGGTGCGGTCCACCAACGATTATTTTAATTTTATTGTCGATATCTTTGGCCAATTTTGCTAATTCATGCATCCATCGATGTTCAATCGTCATGACACTACAACCAATGAGATCGTGCTTAAGACGTCAAATGTATTTCTTCATTTCTGTAAATGACATTTTGGGCAGGCGCATATCAATCAGATCCATGTGATATTTAATGGGAGAAAATTTCTTTGTGAATGCTCCTAGGCACATTAATCCCAAAGGGGGGCCGTTGAGATGGTTTTTTATATCAAAATCGGCTGTTGTCTTAATCAATAATAAGTTATTCATTTTAGAAAATTATAACATAGAAATATATTATGATGTTAAGTTATAACATAATAAATATATGTCGCGCAAGATAAAATTCAATGACGCCTTATTTATAATGTTGAAATTAATTATGATTATTTTTATGCGGTATGTGCATGCAGTCAAAAACAAAAATGACCTGCGGGCCGGCGGCCGCTAGAAGACATCTCGATTTACTGGAGCGGTTCGTGCCCCGGATTCCGACGAAGCGACTTCATCACCGCCAGAGATAGCTGACTTTGAAGAAAAATCCGCGCTTGATCTCCAAGGACCGATGGCTGTCGATATACTAGTTCATTGATCTGAAAGGTATTGAAGCTGCGGAGAATCGTGTAATCGTAGATCTTGGCCTTGTCCGAGCGCCGATAAAAATCAGAGTAGGTCAGGTCGAGCACGAAGTCGAACTGTTCCGTCGGCTGGTACTCGAGCGCCGCGCTAGCCGCGGATTCCGCGCGAACTATTTGTTGATAAGTGCCCCGTTCAAAAAATTAAAGCCATAGCACAGGCCGATGCCGTATTCGGTTCCGCCCAGGTCGGCTTCGTAGCCGTTTTCCAGGGCCTTGACCTTGGTGAATTTGTAATAGAGTTTGACTCGCAGGAAATCGATCGTGGGAAGTATGATGTAGAGGCCCGCTTGATAATGATACCCGGTTTTTGAGCCCGTCGTCGTAGCCAGGACACTTTCCTCTTTATAGGAATAAAAATCCGGCCCTCCGCCGGCGAAGAATATCGCATATTTTGTCTGGAAGAGAAGCCGGGGGGCGATAGAAATGATCGGAAACATAGTGAACTTGGCTTCTTCCAGGCTGACAGTGGCTGCCCCTGTCTTTTTATACAGTCTTGCCTCGGCCGAAATATCGAACTGGAAATTTCCCAACGAAACTAGAGTGCGGGAAAGATTCAGCCCGTAGATTGGGGCTGCTTCCGGTCCATAGACTTCGCCATAGGTAGTGTCAGGGATTTTATAGCTGGCCACGGACAGGCCGATCATGGTGTTATAGAAGCCCTCTTTCTTGACTTCCGGAACTTCTTCGCGGACCAGCTCGGTAGGTCTCTCTTTAACCTTGGCGGCGACCTGCGGCGCTTCTTTGACCGCGACCGCAGCTTTCAGCTCTTCCGTTGACAGCCGGACCACGATTCCACCCTCGATTTTCTTGATTTCGTAGGGGAGGGCCTGGTCGGCAAAATCAAATACGACACGAACGATCTGGGGCGCAAGCTCTTCGGTCCGGAGGCTGGTCAGGCCCATGGCATTGACCTCATAGTAGAGCTCGGCCTCGATCTTTTCGACCGGAGAGAAATCAATCGCCAACCGGTTGGGGTTGGTCAGGGTAAACGCTTGATAAACGAATGACCCTTCCAGCAGGATGGTGGCTTCCAAGCCTTTGTCCAGCTTTTGATAGCTAATTGACTTGAGAACGGCGGGATCCTCGGCCGCCCACACGCTCAGCCCGACCATCGACAACAGCAGTGCCGCTGAAGCCAGGATTGTAATCTGTTTTTTCAATTCAGGTTCCTCCTTTTTAAAAAATTTATAACATAGAAATATATAACAATGTTAATTTATAACATAATAATTCCATGTCGCGCAAGATAAATTTCAATGACGCCTTATTTTTAATGTTGAAATTAATTATGATTTTGTTTATATTGTATGTGAATGCAGTCAAGAACAAAAATGACCCGCGGGGGGCGGCCGCCGAAATTCCATGAGCCGCGTCATCCGGTTACCATGACGCTACCCGAGCGCATTCTGGACCAGCTTGCCCAGATTGATCCGGATCGGACTTGTGCCGTAGTCAAGGCTACGGAGGCTGTAATGGGGACTGGCAAGGGACACTTCAAGCCGGTGGAACTTGTCGAAATGGCTCCTGGCAAATCCCTGATTGTCGTCGGCCCAAGCAAAGCATTGAGACAAATACCGTGGCTAAAACTGATCGAAATTGTTCGGGCCCGTTATCTGTTGACAATTCCCTCCGGTACGCCGATCGAAGCGCTGGAAGTAGCCCTGCGCGATCTATTCCATAATCCAAAATTGCAGAAAAATGAGCACGAAACCATTATTTTGAATGAACTTTTGAATTTAATCGGCCAACAGCGGCGTACCCTGCGCCTGTCCAAGGCGGAAGTCCTAATTATTGATACTGGCTGAGCGGCGAACGTTTCTACAATGACCGCTATAAGCCATCGTAATTTGCTTTTTTGCGTCGGTCTACTTTCTCGCCCATTAGGCTTGGAATCGATAATTCCCATCCTGAAATGACTATATCGTGCGCCGCGAACCACTGTCAAGAACATGACAATTGGGACAGCCGGGGTCAAAGCTACTCTTTACGCATCTTCCCCTGGAGAATCGTGCGTAAAGAGTAGCTTTGACCCCGGCTACTACGCCCTTGATATTTCCCCACTGTATGAATTACGATTTCCTGGAAATGAAAATTCCGGCGGGACTGGCGATAAAGACGTTCGCGATTTTCGGCCTTGCTTTTCCGATGATGGTGATGTGCCGGGCGGCAAACCGTGGACCCAGGGCGAAGCAGGTCGACGCCCTTCTTTCCGGCCTGACGTCCGATCGCGAACCCGGGGCGGCGGTGCTCGTCGTGAAGGACGGGCGCGTCGTCTTCGAACGCGGATACGGAATCACGGACCTGCGGACGATGCGTAGTATCGACGCTCGGACGAACTTCCGTCTGGCCTCGGTCACGAAGCAATTCACGGCCGCGGCGGTCATGCTGCTCGTGCGCGACGGGAGGCTCCGTTATGAAGACAGCCTGACCGATATCTTCCCTGACTTCCCCGAATACGGCCGCGCCATAACCATCCGTCATCTCCTCAACCACACCTCCGGCCTTCCCGACTACGAAGACCTCATGCCGCCGGCCGACTCCTCCGCTCCCATCGAGCAAGCTCAGATCAAAGACGCCGGGGTCCTCGAGCTCTTAAAAAGGCAAGAGTCCGGAAAGTTCGTGCCGGGAGCGAAATGGGCCTACAGCAATTCCGGCTACGTCCTTCTCGGCCTCGTCGTCGAGAAGGCCTCCGGCCGTACTTTCGGAGAATTTCTCCGCGACCGCATTTTCGTTCCCCTGAAAATGACAGGCACGGTGGCCTACGAACCCGCCAAAAACAATGTGCCGAATCGCGCCTGCGGCCACACCATGGAAGGCGGCGGCTGGCGCGAAACGGACCAGAGCCCGACTTCCGCGACACTCGGTGACGGAGGCGTCTACTCTTCGCTCTCGGATCTCCGGAAGTGGGACGAAGCCCTGCGCCGGCACACGCTTCTGAGCGAGCCGGAGATGCGGCCGGCGCTGACTCCGGTGAGCGTTCCGGAGGGTCCGCCGACGGAGCCCGACGGAACTCCCGCGGCATACGGCTTCGGTTGGTTCCTGAATCCGTGGAAAGGGCACGCCCGAATGTGGCATTACGGCGAGACAATCGGGTTCCGGACGGCGATCCAGCGTTTCACCGACGATGGGCTCACCGTCATCGTACTCTGCAATCGCGCCGACCTCGACGCGCGAGCGCTGGCCCTTAAGGCGGCGGGATTATACATGGAGGGTCCCCGGTAGCTGGGTGAGCGGGCTCAGTGGGGATGGACAGTCAAAAGAGAACGGATTTAACGTCCAAGGCCGCCGCTTATTTCTTTTCGAGCCCGGCGACGACCGCAGCCACGTGCCTGTTGAACTCGTCGGGCCGCTCGTGTAGGCAGCCGGGGTCAAACCTACTCTCTACGCAAGATTCACCAGGGGAAGATGCGTAAAGAGTAGGTTTGACCCCAACTATTACGAGAGAGATAGTCAAGACGGAATAGAACGCCTCCGCCCCAGTGTTCATCAGTTTTTGGCTTGCATAATACGCAATAATGAATCATAATATGATTCAACATGATTCATGTTTAGGTTCATGGAGGACAGATGAAATCCATCACCATACACGGAATCGACAAGGAAACAGAAAAACTCATTAAGGAGCAAGCCAAATCCGCGGGCACGAGCGTCAATAAGATCGTGAAAGAACTTCTCGCCAAGGCGCTTGGGCTGGGTAAGGACAAGAATGATCATCGGGACGAATTCCTCGATCTCTTCGGCGTCTGGACAGAGGATGACAAAGAGCAATTTCTGGAGACCGTCAAAGACCTGGAAGCCGTTCATCCCGAGGATTGGAAATGAAAAAAATTCTGTTGGATACAAACGCTTATGTGCGCTTTTTGAGGGGGGACGAAAAAGTCATGGCTTATCTAGCCCAGGCCGACAGCATCTATATGTCCGTGTTTGTCCTGGGTGAATTGTATGGGGGCTTCAGAGCCGGCGGCAAAGAAAGAAAGAATAGGCAAATTCTTGAGAGGTTCCTTCTCAAATCAACGGTTACCATCCTTGAGGCGACGATTGAAACGGCGGATGTTTTCGGGCTCATCATGGCCTCTCTCAGAAAGTCCGAAAAATCGATTCCGATCAATGATGTCTGGATCGCGGCGCACGGCCTGGAAACGGGCTCGATCCTGGTGACTTATGACGTCCATTTCGACGTGATCCCGGGGCTGCGGCTCTGGCCTGAAATCGGTCATTAGAAAATAGGATCGGCCCTATTTTCCTACGGCCGCTAGAAGACATCTCGATTTGTCTAAAGCTTGAGGAACATCCATTCTTTCGTGTAGGGCACGCTGCCCATCAGGACGCCCTTCTTTTTGGTCACCAGAAGATTATCGCTCGGGTTGTAGCCGAAATCATGGGCCGGATCGAATAGTCCGGGCTCGACGCTGAAGGTCATGCCCTCCTCAAGAACCGTCTGATCCCCCAAGGCGATGAACGGCGGCTGATGGCCTTCCATGCCTTCCCCGTGACCGACCCGCTGGTAGAGAAGCTTTTGGATCTCCGGCCCCTGTTTAACCTGGAACTCATGGACCTTGGCCGCGACATCCATGCAGGGCACGCCCGCCTTCGATTCCCGCTCCTGGATGCGGACCGATTCCGTGACGACCTCCCAGACCTTCTCCCGATGGGCATCCCACGGTGCCATCTGATAATACCGGTAGAGCTCTCCGCCGTAGCCGCCGATCGTCACAACGCCGGCGATCTGGAGCGAATCGCCTTTCTTGACCTTATTGTGATGGAACTGGTTGGGATGGGGATAGGCCGTTCCGCGTCCCGTGCGGCAGCCGATACTGACCTTGATGCCGACGGCGTTGTGCGGCCGGCCATCACGCTTGATCTCCTGCATGATGAGATTGACCCCATACTCCTCCGCAGCCTTGGCGATCTCGAAGTCCGTGGCCTCCGTCCCTTTTTGGAGGATATAATCCCGGCCGAAGGCATGGATCTTGCTGAAATAGTTCATCGCCCGCTGGATGAGAGCGATTTCTTCCGGCGTCTTGACCATTCGCATCTTGATGCAGACGGAACTGATATCGACAATCTTGGCTTTGGGGAGGAAATTGGCCAGCTTTTTCATTTTGGACGGCGGGAATTCGGAGTCGAAACCAATCGTTTTTTCGGCGAATCCTCTCTTCTTGAGTCCATCGAGCAGCCACTCGAAGAGATCCACAGTATTGCCCTTGACGACTTTGCCCTGGTCCGGATAGCCACCTTTGGCATGAGGAAAATCGTAGTAATAATCCATCTCGGTCGACCACCAGGACTTCACCAGCTCATTGTCCAGGCCGGGAGTAAACCAGTAAATGGCGTCCTCTTTGACCGGAAAGACAACCCAGCAGGGCCGCTCGGTCTTGGTCATAAAATTGCCCGTAAAATAGGTCATGTTCCAACTGTCTTCGAGGACAATCGCATCGACTCCTTTCGCCGCGGCTTTGTCTTTCAACCGCTGGACCGTGCTCTTGTACCAGCTCAGGGGAAGACGGTCAACGCCAACCGGAGCCGGCGCTGGATGATCGGGATCTTTGACAAGGAGTTTTTCGGAGTCTCCTTTGACGGCCGCTGAAGCCAGGGCCGATTTTTTGGAGGCCAGGCCGAGGCCGGCCGCTCCCAAACCAATGTTTCTCATAAAACGGCGACGAGATAAATTCATAGTGCCCTCCTCTGTTTCTTCATCATAGGGATTATTTCGCGCTGGGTCAAGATTCTTATGGCTCACAAAAAGAAAAGGAGGTTTCGAGGCACCTGAAAATGAGATAGAATATCGTGTCTCGACCGGCCGAGCGGCCAGGTTCGAATTTTTTGGGAAGGAGTTCGTCATGAAGAAAGTCGTTTGCGTCTGTTTTTCGGCCCTTCTGCTGGCGTCGCTGGCCGCGCCGGCCTTTGCCGGCGCGCTGCCGTTCGACACATCCGAGTATGCGGCGCGCCGGGCGCGGCTCATGGCCCAGATTCCGGACGGCGTCGCCGTCATCTGGGGCTCAGTGACGGGGCCCCAGAACAACGAGTTCACCTATTTCTGCGGTGTGAAAGTGCCCAGAGCCATCCTGATCATCGACGGAATGCGCAAGGAAAGCCTCCTTTTTTACACGACCAACGAGAATTTTCTCAAGGGCGAGGGCTTGAGCGTGGAGCTGGCCCGCGAACCCAAGGCGGCCACGGGCGTCGAGCGTTACTATCCCGTCGAACAATTCTCCGCGGTCCTGAGCCGGCTGGCGGCGCAGACGCGCGTCATCTACACGCCCTTCAAGGCCGAGGCAGCCTTCGCGGAAGCCGTGTCCCTCAATGAATGGGATGGCCGGCTGACCCGCGAGCTCCAGTTCGTGAAGCTCCTCAAGGACCGTTTCCCGCAGGTCGAGGTCCGGGACTGCAGCGAGACGATCTGGGAAATCCGTCGCATCAAAACGCCGGCCGAGATTGAGGTCCTGCGAAAGGCGGGACGGATCGGCGTTCAAGCCATGATCGAAGTCATGAAGGCGGGGCGGCCGGGCCAGTATGAATACGAGCTCAGCTCGCTTTTCGAGTACGCCTGCAAGAGGGAAGGCTGCCGCAACCTGGCTTTCGACGTCATCATCAGCTCGGCCGAGAATCATCCCTATCTCCACTACGCCCAGCACAACCGCAGGCTGACCGACGGCGATTTCCTGGTGTTAGACTCGGGGCCCGAGTTCCAGGATTATGATGTGGATATCACCGTATCTTTCCCCATTAACGGGAAATTTTCCCCGCGCCAGCGGGAGATCTACGAGGCCTGCAATGAGGTCAGCAAAGCTTGCCTGTCTCTTTATAAGCCCGGCATCTCGGGCTACGAAATCGGAGAGAAGGTGAAGGAGATGCTCAAAAAGAAGGGATATGATTTGACCAAGGACGCCTTCACCCAGCTGCGCTTCTTCAAGGAGGGCGGCCTAACTCATTATGTCGGACTCGCAACCCACGAC
This sequence comes from Candidatus Aminicenantota bacterium, assembly GCA_963715635.1. GTDB lineage: Bacteria > Acidobacteriota > Aminicenantia > Aminicenantales > UBA4085 > JAPKZH01. The sequence goes on from OY970261.1 coordinate 3,408,632, forward strand.
GCAGGCGGTCGGGATTTGAATTACGGAGCGCCGCTCAAACCCGGCCAGGTTTTTGCAAGCGATGTCTTTGCCGTCTTCGCCGCCGAGAACCTCGGCGTCCGGGTTGAAAACACGGTCCTGGTCACCGAGACGGGCTGTGAGAACTTAACCCCCGGCATTCCGCGCGAGATTTCGGAGATCGAGGCCCTGATGAAAACCAAAGGGGCCGGCCAGGCCGGGAAAAAATAATATTCGGAAGTTGCTCTCGAATTTTTCCGACCGAGCCCGTTTCAAGGATAACCGCGTATAATCTCGGGAAAAGGCCCGAGGGACCAACCTATAGTCTTCGTGATCCTCGCTCTTTGCGTCGATTTTTTATCACCGACTTCAAGGACGACCACATATTCGCCCGGCGGCACCCATTGGCTCAGAACATCCCTTGATCTTGGTCCCGGACCGGCGCCCGGCCCGGGGCCTTCCCGCCGCGCCCCAGCGGGCCGCATATCCCATATCCAAGTATTAATTCCGGCATTCGTCGGGCCTTCGAATGAGGCGAGCTCCTTGCCGTAGGGATCGGTGACCGTAATCTTGGCTTTACCCGCCGCCTTGTTTTTTAGGTAGTAGTTGATCACGACGCCGTTCGGCTCGTTGGGGGTCAGGATATGACGATCGCCGAATAAATAATCATTCGCTCCGAATGCCCAGGTGACTCTCTGGACTTTGGGCTTGATCGCAAAGAGACGGACATCCTCGGCCAGCATCGTCTCGTTCATTTCCTGGAGCGGGGCGATATTCGTTACGAAGAGGCCGCGGCCGTAGGATCCGACGACCAGGTCGCTTTCTCGAGGATGGACGAGGAGATCGTGGACGGGGACATTGGGGATATTGTTGTTCATCTTTGCCCAATTCTTCCCGCCGTTGATCGAAACGAAAATGCCCGTATCGTCGCCCAAGAAGAGAAGATTGGGATTTTTGGCGTCCTCGTAAATGACGTTGACCGGCTCATTCGGGAGGTTGCCGGCGAGAGATGTCCAGGTCGCCCCAAAATCTTCAGTTTTGTAAATGAACGGGCGGAAATCGTCGTTTCGATATCCATTCTTGGCCACGTAGGCCGTGCCCTCCTTAAAATAAGAGGCCCGAACGCGGCTTACGTAGCAATCCTCCCGGCCTCCCACGGCAGTGATTTTCGCCGTCAGGTCTGTCCAAGTTGCACCGTTATCCCTCGTCAACTGCACCTTCCCGTCGCTCGTCCCGACCCAGATGATTCCGGGAGTGACCGGTGATTCCGAGATCGAGGAGATGGCAAAAAACGGAATGCCTCCCGGGATGCCGCCTTCCGAGGAAGGCAAGATCTTCGATGCGTCATTCGTGCTCAGATCCGGACTGATTTCCTGCCAATGGTCGCCTCGGTCGAGCGACCGGAGCAGAACCTGACCGCCGGTATAGATAATGCGACTGTTGTGCGGAGAGATATGAAGCGGAGTGCACCAGATGAAGCGGTAGGGCGGCTTGCCCTTCTCTCTGACGGGTGCGATGCTCGTCCGGAATCCGAGCTTCTGGTCTACCCGAAAATGTCCTCCGTATTGCATCGTCGTATACAGCCAGCGGCTGTCGTTCGGGTCAACCTGGGTGAACATGCCGTCCCCGCTTCCGACCGCGGTCCAATTGAAAAGCGTGATTTGACCCGAGGCGCTGTTGCTTGGACCTTTCCAAAGTTCGTGGTCCTGGACGCCGGCGTAAATATTGTAGGGCTCTTCCATATCGACGCCGACAGCGTAGTTCTCCCCGAGCGGTATGTTGTCGTGATGATCACATGTCTTTCCGCCGTCATAGGAAATGAACACGCCGCCGTCGCTGGCAAGAATGATCCGCTCGGAATTCTGGGGATCGATCCAGAGCGTCCTGACGTCGCCGAACATCTTGACAAACAGCCTCTTCGGAGGCCAATCGAGGTCGTTCCACGTTTTGCCGCCGTCCGTCGAGTTGGCCAGCGAGACCCCGGTCACGAAGATATTTTTATCATTGTTCGGGTCGACCCGGATCTGGCTGAAATAATAGGGTCCCTTGCTGCTCACGTTGTCTTCGGCAGAATTCATTTTGGTCCAGGTCTTGCCGCCGTCGGCGGTTCGATAGAGCTCGCCGCCGATCATCCTGTCCCGCGGCTGAAGGCCGCGGGCTTGGTCCTGATCGATCTCTTTTTTGGTCGGAGGACGCATGTTGGCATTTTCCACCACGGCGTAGACAATGTCCGGGCTTTTAAGACAGAGGTCAAGCCCGATGCGGCCGATTCTCCCGCCGGGAAGCCCTCCTCCGAGCTTCGCCCAGGTTTTTCCGCCGTCCGTGGTCTTGTAGATTCCGCTCTGAGGTCCGCCGTTGACATACATCCAGGGAAGTCTCTGCTTATCGTACGTCGCGGCGTATAAAATATTCGGATTTTGGGGATTCATGATGAGATCGATAACGCCGATCTTTTCATTGACGTAAAAGACTTTTTCCCATGTTTGACCGCCGGTAGTTGTCTTGAAAACCCCTCTCTCCTGGTTCTCTGAATAGAGATGACCCATCGCTGCAACGTAGACGACGTCCGGATTCTTGGGATGAATGACGATCCTCGGAATATGGTGCGAATCCTTGAGTCCCATGTTTGTCCACGTCTTGGCTCCATCCGTGGATTTGTAAACTCCATCTCCGGCATAAGAGCTCCGCGAACAAAACCCATCCCCGGTTCCGGCCCAAACGATCTCGGGATTCGAAGGGGCCAGGGTGACATCTCCGATCGTCTGTTTGGTCTGACCGTCAAAAACCGGGACGAAAGTCGTCCCGCTGTTGGTCGTTTTCCAGAGGCCGCCCGTCCACGCGGCAACGTAGAATGTGTACAAATGGTTTTTGACTGGGAATTCGGGAACTGCGATATCCGAGATACGGGCCCCGACTCTGTAGGGGCCAATGTTCCTGTAGGTGAATATCTTCAACAGATCTTCGTTGAAGGATCCCTGGCCGGCGTAGCTCTCATCGGCGAAAACAAGAAGGGCTAAAGCCAAAAAGATTTTAAGAAATGCTTTTCTCTTGTTCATGATTTTTCCTCTTGATAAAAGGCTTTCATCGAATTGTCGTGAATTCCCGCTCCGGTCCTGTTCATCTCGTTACAATATCTCCGGCCTGTTGGCGCTGTCAATCGCCGCGGAAAGTCGCGAAAGCTTGCTCAATGATCTTTGGGACCCATCCCCCTAGGGCGTCTTGCGCTTCATCACGGTAACCGTGAGCGACGAGGGATACATCGTCGAGTGGTGCACCACGTTGTGCGCCACCACACCTGTCACCTCGTCGTAATTGTTTCCGCCCGTGTTGAGATTGCGATCGTACTCGGGAAAGCTGCTGCTGCTCACTTCGACGCGGAGCCGGTGCCCGACGTCGAAGTAGTTGCTCGTCGTCAGCGGCAGCAGCGTCACCTTGTACACCTTCCCCGGTTCCATCCACACCAGCGGCTTGTCGTATCCCTCCCGATAGCGCATGCGCTGGATGGACTCGTCCAGGGTGAAGGCCCGGCCGTCCGGATATACGTCGATCACCTTCACCGTGAAGTCGGTGTCCTTGACGTCCGACGATACGTAGAGCGTCGGCGTCATCGTCCCGGTGACCTCCAGTCCTTCTTTGAACGGCGCGGTCGTGTACACCAGGACGTCGGGCCGCTCCTCTACCGTGCGCTGGTCGTACGAGCCGTCCACTCCCCCCACGTTGTTCGTTACGCGGTAGCCGCCGTGCGTGGGAACCGGATTCATCGGGTCGTACGTGAAACGGTCCGGACGATCGACCGACGGAGCCTTGAGGGTGAGCGCGCCGTCGCCGTTCAGGGTGTTGGCCTTGCCGCCGCTCGATAGGAAGAACGTCATCGGCTGCACGCCCTCGGGCGGCCACGTCTCTGATCCCTGCCACTTGTTCATCCCCATGGTGTAGTAGGTGACCTTGGGCAAAGCGTCGAGCACGACGCTCTTCTCGCCCTTGAGGAAGCGGTCCAAGAAGCCGTACATGATCTCCTGGTAGTTGAGCCGGGCGTCGCCCATGTCCCGCTCGCCGACGATCGTCTTCTCGGTCGCCCGGGTGAACTGGCAATGCCCGACCGGGGCGATGATCGCCCACTGCTGGTTAGCGGCCTCTCCCTTCGCAGTTTTTCGAACGAAGTTGTACAGTTCGAGGTTGGCCGCGATGGCAATGTCGTAGTATGACATGTACCATAAGCCCGGCACGTTGATCCGCATGTTGTCATGGAAGAGCGCGCCCCGGTACCACCCCGGATCGTTTGGGGTGCGCCTGATCATGGCGTCGAAGACCTTCTTTGGTGCGCCCACCGAACTGAGAATGTCTTGGACGGGGAGAATCCAGAACGCCTTGTCCCAATCCACGGGCGGAAATTTCGCGGCAAGGTCCCACGACTTCGAGAGCCGGATGAGGTCCTCCTGCGGTGTGTTTGCGGGGAACATCGGCCGCTGCGGCTTCTCGTTGTTCCAGAACCAGTTGATGTTGTACATCATTAAGGCCCCGCCGCGATACCAGTTTCCCTGTTCGTAAAACCGGCCGATGCGTCCCACGCCGCAGCCGAAGCCCTGCGCATTGAACGCCGCGTATCCCGGGATGTCGCGCCCCAACACGCCGAGCTGCCACTCGGCGGTCGAAGAGCAGCCTGTCGTGCCAACCTTGCCGTTGGACCACGGCTGTTGAATCATCCACTCAACCTCGTCCTCACCGTCCGTGAGCGGAGCACCGAGGACGTCCCACTCGCCTTCGGAGAAGAACTGGCCGCGCTCCTGCATTTCAACAAAGGCGTACCCGCGTTTGATCGCCGTGAGTGCCGCGGTCATGTCCCGCGGCACGCCGTTCGCAATGTCCCAGTAGTTGAAGTTGTAGGGGGTGCGAATCCAAATCGCCGGATACGTCTTGGATGTATCCTTCGGGTGGTAGACGTCGGCCGCGATACGCACGCCGTCGCGCATCGGGATCATCAGCTTGCGCTCGATGAGGGCGAACGACGCAAGCTCGTTCTCGATCGCCCAGCGCCTCGCCTTTTCGCTGTCGGTGATCGGCGGGCGGGTCTGGGCACTAGCCAGACTTGTGGCGGTGGCGCCTAACGCCGCTGCGAGCACCAGGATATAGACGACCCAGCCCATGTTGCCTTTCTTTTGATACATACCCCGAGTGATCCTAGCCAGATTCGATTTATTCATGTTTTCACCTCGCTGCTATCAGCAAACCGCCAAAACTGAACGTAAGATATTCATAAGCTCTGCCCTTAATTGAGAATGCGTACGGGCACGGCTGCGCCGGGGCCGAAGTGATAATAAGCCTTCGTAGCCACTGTGGCTTTCGTCGCCTCAGCGGCGCGGGCGAATGCCCCCTGAGCTAACGTGACTTGGACGCTGGCGGGATTCACCTGGATTTTGAGGATTTTTTCAGCGGGGATGATGGAGCCATCGGCTTTAGTGATCACCAGGCTCTTCGGGTAGAGCAGAGAGTCTTCGCGGACATACGTATTGGTTCTGCCCTCGCCGGCGTTGGCGCCGGTAGTTCTCTGCTTCAATTCGATATTCGTATCGAACGTCAGATCCGTGAGGCCTTTCAACTGAGCGTTGTTCAAAACCACGCCCTTGAACAACTCGGCGTCCATGGTTTTATGGATGGTGATGGTGGCGATATCATCCGCCGCGTAGGGGCTGCCGGACGGATTGGAGGAATCGTAATGGGTGATCCCGCCCACACGGATGGTCACGCCGGCAGCGGGATCGGAAAAGACATCACCCGGCTGCCAGCAGCAGTCGGGGGAATCATAGCCGTCGAGGCTGTTGTCGATGGGCCGCCACAGAGCCGTCAGGTTTTTCGGTCCGCCTACGATCGGATTGTTGTAGTACTTCTTGGAGATGATCTGTCCCGCGTAATCGAAGCCCCTGGCCCCTGATTTGGCAGCATCGATCCGGTAGATGAGGACTCCGGAGTATTTTCCCCTTTCGTCCAGCGCGTTGACGCCCATCTTGGTCCGGAATTCGGCGACATAAGCGGTGGCAAGGCCGGTGCGGACGACAACTATCTTGGTGCCGCCCGGAGTTTCCACGGGCGTGACAAAGTGGGTGGTCGGATATGGGCTTGATTGACTGACCACATCCACCTGATCGTCCCGGATCCAGTGCAGTTTCCACTTGTGCCAGGCCAGGAAATCCGTGGAATGGCCCGCGATATTGCCCATCATATCCCAGCCTCCGCAAAAGAAGAACGAGCCGACCTTGACCTCATTTATTACGGGGTTATACGAGTAGAGGTCCGGGAGTCCGAACGTATGGCCGGACTCGTGGACGGCCCACCTGTATCCCCACCGGAACAAGTCATTGCCGGCAGTGATGGCCGTATCGACGTAGTGTGGCTTTTTGTCCCGATCGACATAGGCTACGCGGTTGAGGTTGGGCTCCTCGGTGTCGGTGGGCTTACGATGGGTATAAGCGGGGCCGTTGCGGAGACCTGATTTGCCTTTGGCCGGCATGATCACAAGCAGGTCATAGTCATCGGCCTTGATGCCCCATTTATCATACGCCTTCTGGCAAGCCTCTCCGATATACGCGTGCATCGGAACGGTTGAACCGCCCGCCCTATAATCGGTTGCGTTCTTGCTCATCATGATCCAGCCCAACTTCTGGGCGACCTGGGGAGAGGCCAGGGAAAAACGGAACTGCCCGTAGGATGCTCTCGCGAACCACTCGACCGCGCCCTGCAGGAACTCGAGGTAGGGAGCCGTGTCGGTATAAGGGGCTTCCGCATCGGCGGCGCGCCGATCGGGAAACTCGACCAACAACATCAGCATGGTTTTAGACTTGTGGGCGGGGGTGACGATGTAGCCGTCCTTCCATTCGACGGGATTATTTTTGTCGTCTCTATTAGGGGTTACATCGGTATGGCTATAGAGACCCTTCTCACCGGTGATGGGATCAATAAAATCGAGATCGGTTCTGATGATGTTCCAGCCTTCATCACTTCCCGAGCCGGTGCCAATGATATGTCCGTTGGCGGCCGGCTCCCCCGGCTTTTGCACCTTAACGGGCTTGGAAGCCCTGAATGAACTGAAGGCTTTGGTAGCAATAGTGGTGCCTTCGGAGGTTGTGCGAGCGAATTGGTCGGCGTTGATCACGACTGAAAGGACGTTGTTTGTGACCGCTATGTCGGTCAGCTTGGACGCCAGAATCACGGAGCCGTCCGGCCTGGTAACGACGATATGGTCGGCGCCGACTCCGGTCAGCGCCACATTCGTGGTCACGGCGATTCTGGTCAGACCGTTGAACCGGGCTTGGCTCAGCGTGACTTCGGTGGAAGCCTGTTGCCGTAACCCAGCGGTGGACACAAGGGGCTTCCCGACCAGCGCGGCCACGAAGTCCGCATAGATCGACGGCCCCGTCTGCTCGGAGGGCGTTGTTTGCGCGGCAAGGGCCGAGACGCCTGCAGTTAGGAGTTGAGAAAATATGAGGATTTTTTTGATCATAGATTGGGACATGACGCGCCTCCTCTCCGAACACTTCGGCCCATCATAGCAAAACGTCGATTCTCCGACAAGAATTTACAAGAGGCGATTATGCCCTATGGTTTGGGGTGAAGAACGACGGGCGAGGATTCGAAGAGGGGAGCGGAAAAGGCTTCTTAATCTAATTCACTCTTATGGAACTTCATCTCAGTGATCAGATCGTTTCCTCCAGATTCTGCTGGGACGGTAATCCTTAGGACATGCTCTCCGGACGCAAGAGGGCTCAGGCCCAGTTGGCAGATGCCGCTCCAGATCCTGGTTTTGACGTTCCAGGATTCGACGATGATTTGCCCGGCCAGCTCTTGGGGGATCGCGCCCTGCCGGACAATCGCGAATTGAGGAGAGACGGAGCCCTTGTCTTTCTTGGAGGGAAGATACACTTGAAGAAAAACCCAGGCATCATCCTCGGCCGAGAACCGGTTTGTCACGCGAGGGTAGAATCTGACCCCCTTGAAGTCCAGAGTTCCGCTTTTGGGATTAAGGGCCAAAGCCTCCCCCTGTCCCTGCGGGTTCGAGTCTGTGGAGCCCAGGACGCGGCTGACCACGAAACCACGATCGCCGCGTCGGAGGTCCGGGACGGCGAGGGCCGAGCTCCAGCCTCCGATCTCTCCTGTCTGCGGGTCATGGAGGACGTAGACGACATCATAGCCCGTCTTTTTGAACGCGAGTTCCGGCCCCTTAAAGAACGACCAAATATGGGTCATGTTTGGAAGGGCTTGGCGCAAGGAATCAGTCATTTTCACGGGGATGTCGATGTTAAAGCCGAGTCCTTTGCTCCCCTGTTCGCGCTCCCTGAGCCAGACAAAGAGAGAAAACTTCGTAACCGGAGATAAAGCCCGGGGACTGTCTATGAATAAGGGCTTCACCGGCAAAGCCAGGCTGATCCAGGACTCGAATTTTCCCGACTCGTTGACGAAAGGAATGAAAAGCCCTTCGAAGGGAAGGTCGCGGAAGAGATCCGGGCTATAATAGGCGCTGACCAGGAGCATTTTCTTGGCTTCGTCCGGCTTATATTCGCGATAGCCCTTCCGGTAGCGGAGATCGACGTCTGTCCGGCTGGTTTTGACCGCGATCTTGTGGTATGTTCCGTCCGGCTTTTGCCCCTCGGACTTGAACGCCAGTTCGTAGTATCCCTCGAGGTCGGCCCCGAGATAGTTCTTCAAATCCGCGAATTTCTTCGCCCCCCGGAAGAGCAACCCGCCCGTGCCTTCGGCGACTTCTCTTAAGCTCTGGACTTCTTTAGCCCGCTCCTCGCTTTGGATCGAGTCGGACTCCGCGAGCTCCGACCGGGCGGATTCGGAAGAGAGCATAAACACGTTTTTTGTGAAGACGCCGGGGTCGAGGGCGTAGATCGAGATATTTTGAGCGTTGGAAAAATGAACCAGCTTGTCAAGAACCTGGTCGCTCTGCTCAAAGCTTTCCCCCTTGAGGAGGCCGAATGGGTCGAACAGCCGGCTCCTCGTCATCGTCTGGCGCGCCCGCTCATGGATGGCGTCCATCGTCGCGCTCCTGTCCGTGCTGCGCATAATGTCAATCTGGCTTGAGGAGGAAAGATCGGGAATCCCGCCGCTCACAAGGAGGATGGATTTCCGGCCGGGGACGCCCTGCAGGAAGCAGCCGGCGGCCATCAGCCCGCCGACCATATTTTCAAACCTCAGGCGCTTTGTGTAATAATAAGACAGGAGCAAGTTCTGCTTTTCGTCCCGAACGAGCGACTCCGCTCCCTGGACATCCATGAACCGCCCGCCTAAATCCTCGAAGGATTCGTTCATTCCCACCTTTGCCAGAGCCGAAGCCGTGACTTTGCGGATGAGCGCTTCGTCCCGGGTAAAAGGCTGAAGGACCTTCAGCCCTCCCGGCGAATCGAGACGCATGATCGCGAGCTCGATGCCCAGCTTGGCCAGGCCGATGAGCTCTTCGGTGATATCGTCCTTATCCCGCTGAACGTTCTTGATCCAGAGGCTCATATCATGGAAGACGACGGCCAGCCGCTTTTGGGACGCGGTTTGGACATACGACAGCGAGCGAAGCGGAATCTTCTTTCCGTCCTCATAGAGTTCGAAGTCGGCTTCCGTCAAATCTGCGGCTAGTTTTCCGTCTTTCAGGGCGACGACATCGAGCGCGAATCTTCGAGGGGCGGCGTCTTTTTGCGTCGTGGCCGGGATTTTGGCGATCGCAGTGACGGCCGGATGGCCGATCAGAACGAAAAGCCCGATGATACCGAAAATGTACTTTTTCATAGGTTCGATCCTTTCCTGGCGATTCGACCGATCTTAGGGATTTCCGGCTCGCGCGGACCTATTTTTGATAATCGCGAAAGACGCCGAACCCTCTCCTCCTCAATCATAATTCCCTGGGGATGATGATGTCAATTATCTCCTAGCGCAGGCCGCCTGCCGGTTCGAGTCCGGCTCTTGCATTCCCTGGGCCATAATGCTAAAAAAGAAAATGGAGCAAGCAAGATTCATGAGAACGCGAAAAATAAATTGCCTTTTCTTATTTTTTTTTATATGTCTTTTTCTTGGCATATTTTCAGATGATTTTCCTTTTTCTGCCAATAAAGATGCCGCCTCGGGAGGTCAACTCAACGTGTTGCTCTGCACGATTGACACTCTCAGAACTGACAGGCTCAGCTGCTACCAGAGTCCTTATCTAAAAACACCAAATATGGATCGTCTCGCCGAAAGAGGGATATTATTTTCCAGGGCTTTCGCTCATAGCACAACCACTTTGCCTTCCCATACGAATATTCTTTTGGGCGTCACTCCCCTTTACCACGGCGTTCATGATAATGCGAATTTTATCGTCAGGGAAGAATTCTTAACCCTCGCTGAGCATTTAAAAAAGCATGGGTATGCGACAGGAGCCTTTGTTGGGGCTTATCCTCTTGATTCAAGGTTTGGCCTTTCCCGGGGATTTGATGTCTATGACGATGGCTATAAGCGCCCTTATTCCCGCCGGAGTTCGACCGTCGAACGGAGCGCCGAAGAAGTGGTTGAGAACGCCTTGGGCTGGTTGAAAACACAAAGCGCACCTTGGTTTCTTTGGATTCATTGCTATGATCCTCATGATCCTTATGAGCCTCCAGAGCCATTCAAGTCACGGTACGCAAAGAGTCCCTATGATGGGGAAGTCGCTTATGTGGATTTTACCCTTGGAAAGCTCCTCAGCTACCTGGAGGAAAACAGGCTCTTCGATCGGACCCTGATCGTTTTGACCGGAGATCACGGTGAATCCCTGGGTGACCACGGCGAAACGACTCACGGCTTCTTTGCTTACAACAGCACGCTCTGGATTCCGCTCATCATGGATATCCCGGGAACAAAACCCGGCCGAGTCAAAGAGGTCGTCAGCCATGTGGATATCTTTCCCACGGTCTGTGATGTCCTGGGAATCACAAGGCCGGCTTTTCTCCAGGGGGACTCTCTTCTTCCGGTCATTAAGGGAAAAAGTCAATCCAAGAAGCCCGTCTATTTTGAATCGATGTATCCTTATTATAGCCGCGGCTGGGCCCCGATTAGGGGGCTCCTTCTTGGCCGGGAAAAATTTATCGATTCTCCCATTCCGGAGCTTTATGATCTCCAACAGGATTTTGACGAGCTCAAAAACCTGGCCGGCTCAAAAGCCCTTAAGACCTATAAAGAACAGCTTGACCAGATTATCAAAAACCTGTCTTTTGAAGGAGCCGCGAAAGCCGGGCAAAAGCCCGAACGAGAGTCCCTGGAAAAGTTGAAGAGCCTCGGCTATCTCGGAGGCCGCGCGGCCTCCAAAAAGCAATCCTTCGGTCCGGACGATGATGTCAAAACGCTCCTTCCCTACAATAATAAAGCGATTGAGGCTATGAGTCTTTATCAACCAGGAAGAGCGAATGAGGCCGTCAAGCTTCTCAAGGAAGTTATTTCCGAGAAGAAGTCTCTTGATAGCGCCTATTCAAACCTCTCGATCATATATGAAAAGGAGGGGAAAAGTGCCGAAGCGATTCAGGTCCTTAAGCTGGGAATGGAGAATATTCCTGACAGTTACGAGCTCTTCTTTAATTATGTCACCATCGCCGTCAATGCCGGCCAGTTCGAAGAGGCGATCAAAATCGTCAAAGAAAAAAGCTTCCCTCAGATAGAGCAGGATCCCGAGCTGTGGAACAAGATCGGGATTGCCTACTCGAGTCAAGGCAAGTTTGAGGAAGCCATCGCTGTCTTCGAAAAAGCCGTCTCCCTGGACAGCCGACTTCCGGTCGTTTTTAATAATCTGGGCCTGGCCTGTCTTTCTTTATCATGGAAGACCAGGGAGCCAAAAATCTTCCAGAAATCCCTCGAGAGTTTTAAAAAAGCGATCGAGCTCGATCCCGCTTATCCCCTGCCCTACAACGGATTGGGAACGGCTTATCGGCAACAGGGCAACCTGGAGGGGGCGATCTACTGCTGGGAAAAAGCCCTCGAATTAAGACCCGATTTTGCCCCCGCCATCTACAACTTGGGCTTGGCTTATATGGATAAGAAAGATTTCATCAAGGCCCTCCGCCTTCTCACGGTCTACCGTGAAAAATATTCCTCGTCTCTTTCTCCGGACGAAAAGAACAAATTGGAAACTTTGATCAATACCTGCAAATCAAAATCCGGGAAGGAACGCAAAGAGTGAGGGGCTTTTTCCCCTTTCCGACTTTTTAAACAGGGAGGATCCATGAAACGTCAGAGTCTCGTCGGGTGTTCCGCTCTTTTTTTGAGCCTCATGACTTTGCCCCTTTTTCTCTCGGGGCAAGGAACGCTGGCCGATTACGAGAGAGCCGCTCATCTCCGGGACAAGATCCAATTCTTGGCGCTCAATGTCGTGGATCGCGCCGGCTGGATCGAAAAAACAAGCCGCTTTTGGTACAGAAAAACGATCAAGGGAGGCACCGAGTTTGAGGTCGTGGACGGCGAAACCCTGGTCAAAAAGCAGGCCTTCGACCATCAGAAGCTCGCGGCGTCGCTCTCCGCCGCGGCCGGCGAAAAATATACGGCCTTGAACCTGCCCTTCCAGACCGTCGCCTTTGTGGATGATGAGAAGGAGCTGGAATTCGACGCTGGCGATTTCAAGTGGCGATGCCAGCTCGCCGATTATTCCTGCAAAAAGGTCGGCCCTGCCGCCCGCCGGCGGGCCGGGTCGCCGTTCGTTACGCCGCCTCCGCCTCCCCAGGAGCCCAAGCCTTCGCCCGACGGAAAATGGGCGGCCTTCATTAAAAATTTCAATGTTTGGGTGCGTTCGACGGATAAGAAAGCCGAATTCCCCTTGAGTTGGGAAGGAACCGAAGGCGACGCCTATGCCTGGGCCTCCATCGTCTGGTCTCCTGACTCGAAAAAGATTGCGGCCTACCGCATTCGGCCCGGCTATCGCCGCCTGATTCAATATGTCGAATCCTCTCCTTCCGACCAGCTTCAGCCAAAATATTATACCTATGAATACCCGAAGCCCGGCGACGCCCTCAACGTCTGCAGCCCCGCTCTTTTTCTGATCGAAACAAAAAAGCAATTTCTCATCGACGACGCCCTGACCCCCAATCCCTTTTATTGTCAAGGCATCGGCCCCAATCCCCGCCAAATGCCCGACGCCGTCTGGTGGAAGGACAGCCGGGCCTTCACCTTCGAGTACAATCAGCGCGGCCACCAGGTATACCGGATCATCGAGGTCGACGCTGCCACGGGAAAGGCGCGGGCGCTTGTGAACGAGGAGAGCAAGACCTTCATCTCCTATTCGTATAAAAAATACCGCTACAACGTCCAGGATGGAAAGGAGATCATCTGGATGTCGGAGCGGGACGGCTGGAACCATCTCTATCTCTACGACGGCGCGACCGGGACCGTCAAGAACCAGATCACCAAAGGCGAATGGGTTGTCCGCGGCGTGGACAAGGTCGACGAGGCCGCCCGCCAGATCTGGTTCCGGGCGAGCGGGATCGAGCCGGGTAAAGACCCCTATCTCATCCATTATTATCGGATCAATTTTGACGGTTCAGGCCTCATCCCATTGACCGAGGGCGACGGCCACCACACCGTCGTTTTTTCCACGGACATGAAATATTATTTTGACACGTGGTCGCGCGTCGATCTTCCGCCAGTATCTGAGCTTCGTCTTTCCGCGGACAGAAAGGTTCTGATGGAAGTCGAGAAGGCGGATATCCAGGAGCTGCTGAAGGTTGGCTGGCGCGCGCCCGAGGTCTTCGTCGCCAAAGGACGGGATGGAAAGACCGATATCTGGGGCATCATGATCCGGCCCACGAATTTCAATCCGGCCAGGAAGTATCCTATCATCGAATACATTTATGCCGGTCCCCATGATTCCTTCGTCCCGAAATCGTTCAGCGCTTTTAATCAGATGCAATCGGTGGCCGAATTGGGGTTTATCGTCGTCCAGATCGACGGGATGGGGACGAGCAACCGCTCCAAAGCGTTCCACGATGTCTGCTGGAAAAATATCGGCGACGCGGGCTTCCCCGACCGGATCCTCTGGCACAAGGCCGTCGCGGCGAAATACCCCTTTTACGACATTAGCCGCGTCGGCATCTATGGCGGATCGGCTGGAGGCCAGAACTCAACGGGCGGGGTCCTCTTTCACCCGGAATTCTATAAGGTAGCGGTCTCGTTCGCCGGCTGTCACGACAACCGCATGGACAAGCTCTGGTGGAACGAAGCGTGGATGGGTTGGCCGCTTGGGCCCGAATACGAGGCATCCTCTAACGTCGCGAACGCCTATCGGCTTCAGGGGAAGCTTCTATTGATCGTCGGCGAACTGGACACGAACGTCGATCCGGCTTCGACGATGCAGGTCGTGAACGCCCTAATCAAGGCGGACAAGACCTTCGACCTGCTGGTCATCCCCGGGGGAAGCCATGGCGCCGGCCGGTCGAGCGAAGTTCCGGAATACGGTGAGCGGAAACGGAACGACTTCTTTGTCCGCAACCTGCTCGGCGTGGAGCCGCCGGATTGGAACAAGGTCGGAAAGAAATGAACAAGATATCTAATAGAAAACGGCAAGTGCGTTTATTTGGCTGGCTCTTGTTTTTATTAATCGGTGTCTTGGCATCCTTGGGCGTATCGAATGTCCTGACATTTGGCCGTCAGGAGGCTCAGAGGTCGCAAACCGCGCCTTCAGGCCAATGGGCTCCAAGCTCAGATGATCTCGGCGCTCTAACCTGGCGGTTCGTAGGCCCACAGGGGAATCGTGTCAGCGCCGTCGTCTGCGACTCGAATGATCCCAATGTCTATTACGCCGGGGCCTGCGCCGGCGGCGTCTGGAAATCGAGCGACGGTGGCACGAACTGGCAGCCCGTCTTCGACGAACAGTCCTCCCAGTCGATAGGCTCGCTGGCCATCGCCCCCTCGGACTCCAATCAAGTCTGGGCAGGGACGGGCGAGGCCTTCATCCGCTCCAACGTCCTCATCGGTGACGGCATCTACAAGTCGATGGACGCCGGCAAGACCTGGCAGTGCATGGGCCTGGAAAAGTCCGGGCGGATCGGCCGCATCGTCGTCCATCCGGGGGACCCGAATATTGTCTTCGCCGCAGCCCTGGGCCATTGCTACGGCCCGCAGAAGGAGCGGGGAGTCTATCGGACCAAAGACGGCGGCAAGACTTGGCAGCAGGTGCTGTTTGTGGACGAGAACACCGGTTGCTCGGGATTGGCCATGGATCCCAACAACCCACGGATTCTTTTTGCCGGCATGTGGTCGATTGTCATCAAGACCTGGGGTAAGACGAGCGGCGGACCGGGAAGCGGCGTCTTTGTTTCCCGGGACGGCGGCGATACGTGGGCGAGGATCAAAGGGCACGGGCTGCCGACCTTCGAGGTCGGGAAAATCGATGTAGCCGTCGCGCCGTCAAACTCCAACCGCGTCTTTGCCCTCATCGAGACGGGCGATAACGGCTCACTCTGGCGGTCAGATGACGGCGGAGAAATTTGGCGGGTCGTAAGCTACGAGCGCCGGATCAACGAGCGGCCGCATTATTATACGCGGATGTGCATCGCGCCCGACGACGAGAACACGGTCTATTTTCCGTGCAACAGCATGTACGTGACGTACGACGGCGGCGACTCGATTGAAAATTTTAGCGGCGGCGGCGACAACCACGACATGTGGGCCGATCCCAAGAACCCGAAACGGATGATGATCGGCAACGATGGCGGCGTCAGCTTGACCACAACGCGCGGCCGCCAGTGGCGCTTTGTCAAGCTTCCCATCGGCCAGATGTACCATGTGGCCGTGGACAACCGCATTCCCTATTGGGTGTACAGCAATATGCAGGACTCGACTTCAAAGCGCGGGCCCGCCTATCCGGGCTACAGCCCCGATCTGCCGGTCTGGAGCTCCCTGGGCGGCTGCGAATCCGGATTCTCTTATCCGGACCCTGTCGATCCGAATATCGTCTGGGGGACATGCTATTCGGGTACGGTCGAAATCTATGATCACCGAACGGGCCTCGTCCGCAACGTCAATCCCTGGCCGGAAAAGTCGCTGGATTCGCCGGCCGCCGTCCTCAAATACCGCTGGAACTGGACCCACCCGATTGCCATTTCACCCCACGACCACAATAAAGTCTATGTGGGAAGCCAATATGTCCATATGACGACGAACGGAGGCCAGAGCTGGACGCTCATCAGCCCGGACCTTACGACGAATGACAAAAGCAAACAGGGGAGTTCGGGCGGCCTGAGCAAGGATAATCTCGGCGTCGAGTACGGCTGTACGCTCTTCGCCATCGCCGAGTCGCCGGTCGAGGCCGGCGTCATCTGGGCGGGATCGAACGACGGGCTGCTGCATGTGACGCGCGACGGTGGAAAGACCTGGCAGAACGTCACACCGCCGGGCATGCCGGTATGGGGCACGGTGAATATGATCGATCCCTCTCGTTTTGAAGCGGGCCGCTGTTATATCGCCGTGGACGGCCACCAGGAGAATGTCCGCGATCCCTATTTCTTCAAGACGTCAGATTATGGCCGAACCTGGAGGCTCATCAGCTCGGATATCCCCAAGTCCGCCTTAAGCTACACAAGCGCCATTAAGGAGGATCCGGTCCGGAAGGACATGTTGTATGCGGGAACAGCCAACCGTTTCTACGTTTCTTTTAACAACGGAGAGAACTGGCTGTCCTTGCAGGCCAACCTGCCGCACGCCTGCATCACCTGGATCGCGGTCCAGGAGCATTTCCATGACCTTGTTGTTGGAACAAACGGCCGTGGCATCTGGGTCATGGACGACATCACCCCGCTCAGGGAGCTGGGTCCTGAAATTCTCAAGTCCGAGGCGTGTCTTTTTAAGCCGCGCCCGGCTTACCGCTTCAAGGATCGTCAGTCCATAGACAGTCCCGGGAATGACCAGATCCGCGCTCAGAGGGCGCCCTATGGGGCGACGATCAACTACTATCTCAAGGATCTCCCAAAGGGCGGAGTGACGATCGAGATCCTCGATGAGAGCGGCCAGAAGGTCCGCACGCTTCCCGGGACGGTTCGCAAAGGCCTCAACCGTGTCCTCTGGAACCTGCGCCATGAGCCGCTTTTCCAGATCGAGCTCCGGACGACGCCTTCCTTCCATCCCCACGTCTGGGAAGAGAAACGTTTCAAGGGCCGGGAAACGCGCCCAGTACTTCACTGGGGCATTCAGCAGCCGCAGGCCGGAGTGCTAGCTGCGCCCGGATCGTACACGGTCAAGCTCAAGGTGGGCGGCAGGGAATTCACCGAAAAGCTCGATGTGCGCAAAGACCCAAACTCGAAAGGCACGGTTGAAAACATCAAAGAAATGGTCCGCCTTTGGACGGCCGTTGTCCAAGATATCAACGAAGTCGTCACCATGATCAACCGGATGGAATGGGCTGGAAAGCAGATGGAAGACCTCGGCAAAGTACTCGGCCGAGTCAAAGACGGAAAGTCAGTTCAAAATGCGCTGGCCGAGATCCAAAAGAAAATCATGACCGTCGAAGACAAACTCTTACAGCGCCAGCTCCACGCGTCCGATCCGAAGTCCTACCGGGCCGAGATGATGCTCTACTCCAAGCTCCTCTGGTTCTCGGGAGAGATCGGGACGGGCGCGGGCGACATCCGCAACACCGAAGACTTCGGACCCACGGGCCAGCAGCTTGAGGTCTATGAAATTTTAAAGAAGCGGCTGGACGACATTCGCGCCGAATACGACAGATTGTTCAATGCCGAGGTGCCCGCCTTTAACAACAAGCTGAAAGAGGCCGGCCTCGGAAGCCTCATCACGAATCTGGATGTCAAAAGCGCTCCCCCGGACGAATCGATGTTTCAACGTCGCTACTGAAGTAGGGACAGGACTGGAATACTCTTGAAATCGATACCTGTCCCCGATTTGCCGCAAAAAAATAATAGGGATTCAAAATATTATGGGAAAACATTCTCTTTTCGGCGTCGCCATCAAGAACTCCGACCTTGTGGCAAACGTGTGGGAGCGGTCTCCCTCTTCCCCTTCGCTACCATCCTCTCCATACACCACTTTTTGTCATAGAGCCAGTTTTGGCTTGACAAATAGGTAAATATAGTTTATCTAATATATCAGCAAGGCTTTTGGCAAGCTAGGAAATTGAGCAAGGAGAAGTGCCGTTTTCAAAGCTAGGCCTTTCTAGGGGAAAATTATCTATTCTAAAGGAATTAGCATGTCTGTCAAAGGGGGTGGCAATGACGTAGCAAATGATGGAAGTCTTTTAAAAGGGGTCAAACAGATTTTTAAACAAAGGAGGGAGAGATGAAATTATACAAAATTTTGCTAGTGATCGTTATGTGCTTTGCTTTAGTCCCAGCGCTCCTCGCTCAGGGCACCACCCAGGACACGGGGACCATCAGAGGAACGGTAAAGGACGCTCAAGGAACATTTCTGCCAGGTGTCAGCGTCACGGCCTCAAGCCCAGCCCTGATGCAGAATCAAACTGCGGTGACGAATGAAAGCGGCGCCTTCCGTCTTCCTCTTCTTCGCGTCGGAGTCTATACCTTAACACTGGACCTCGCGGGATTTCGGCCCGTCAAGAGAGAGAATATCTTTGTCGGCCTGGACGCCACGGTGACCCTCAGTTTTACCATGGAGCAGGCCGCGATCGCCGAACAAGTGACCGTTGTCGCCGCATCTCCAGTTGTTGACGTGAAAACGTCTACGCAGGTCAAGTACTTCAAGTATGACATGCTTCAAAACCTTCCGATCGCCCGGGACCTGGGGACTATTGTCACCCTGGCCCCCGGTGTCGTGAGTGCGGCCAGCGTCAAGGGAGGAACTGCTGGGAACACGATCTACCATGTCGACGGCCTTTACGCCAATGACCCCGATAACGCCCAGCTAGGGGCCAACGTTGATTTCAACATGATGGAGGAAGTCGAAATCGCGACCGGCGGTTACAATGCGGAAATCGGGAGCGTGAGCGGCGGCTACATCAACGCTATAACGAAGTCGGGCGGGAACAAGTTCTCGGGCCTCTTCCAGGGATATTATAACCAGAAGGACTTTACGAACGTCGTCGTTCCTCAGGACCAGCTCACGGCCATGGGCCTCGGATTGCCGACCGTAGCCCGGTTCGCCTACGACCTGAGCGGAAGCTTCGGCGGCCCGATTATTAAAGACAAGCTCTGGTTCTTCACGAACGGACGCTTCGCCCGGAGCGCAACGGAAACCGGTTTTCTCAACTGGACATCTCCCCTAGGAATAACCTATAAGCCTTATGAGGGGACGAACTGGAACTGGGGTGCCATGGCTAAATTTACCTTCCAGCCGACGAAGAGCCTGAGAATCGCTTTCAACGGAAATCTTCGCAGCAACTATCGCAATACCCGGTCCACCGGCCTTTTTACTCCCTATGATTGCTCGTACACGGACGACCCATGGTCCAACAATAACATCTTCGGTTCGGTCACGTGGATCATTGATCCCAACACCTACCTCGAAGTCAGGGGCGGGTTCCTCGAAGTCTCGGCCATGCTGGTCATGCCCAGTCCTTCCCAGTCCGGACTCGACCTGAACCAAGTCCAAATTAATTACGATAACTATACGGGTTATTATTTTGGCACCGGATACAGGACCAACGAGTGGATCGGACGTCCAACCGTCCAGTCTTCCGTCCACCTCACCCGCTTCCAGGACAATCTCCTCGGCGGCGACCATGAATTCAAGGCCGGCTTCGAGCTCAACACGGTGGGCTGCAATTGGTCCGACTGGAAGGATAATCCCCTCCGCCAGGAGTGGTACAATGGCAGTCCCTATTATTGGCGCGGCCTCTATGGCCTAAATGGGCCCGATCCGGTCCATGGCGATGGTCGAATCTCCCTCTTCTTCATGGGGACGACGCGGGAAAACTCGATGGCAAAATCCAGGGGCATTCGTTATTCCGGATATCTTCAGGATTCCTTCACGATCAAGAACAGGCTGACCATCAACGTCGGCCTGCGTTATGACTATACGAGAGGATGGATTCCGGATTACGATAAGGCCGCCACGGGAGGTTTCGCCCAAGCCGTCGGCGCAACGACCATGCTGCCCGATTTCGGGATCAACCTCTACGGTGAATGGAAGGACCAGGGTGTCGATCCTTTCACCAAGTGGGGGATTCTCGCGCCGCGCCTGGGCCTCACCTACGACCTTTTCGGCGACGGCAAGACGGCCCTGAGACTCCATGTTGGACGGTTCAGCGACTGGCTCTACGCTTCCTTAATCGTCAGCTACAATCCCCTCCGGCTGAGCAGCTATACGTTCGATTGGTGGGATGACAACCTCAACGGAGTTCCAGATTCCCCCCCATTGACCACTACAAGGGTGTCTGGGGAACCAGCCCCCTCGTGAAGCTTCGGGACTACTGGAGCCGACTGGTTGATACGAACCTCAAGGCGACTTATGATGACCAGATCGTCCTCGGGATCGACCACGAGCTCTTTACGAACTTCAAGGTCAGCGTCAGCTACATGTACAAGAAGAAGAACAATATTATCGATGACGCCCTGTTCGATTTCAGCACAAACAAGCGTTTCGATTATCCCGACAGCGGCTACTGGGTGCCTTTCACGACCACGATCCCGGCCGTCAACCAATTCCCCGCCCAGACGGTGACGATGTACTTTCTGAAAAAGAGCGCTCCCCAACTGCTCAATAAGCTGATGAATATTCCCGAAGCTTACCGAAAATATTCCGGCCTGGACATCATCTTCGACAAGCGTTTCGCCCACGGTTGGCAGCTCGGCGGGTCCGTGACGATCTCCAAGACGTGGGGCAATATCGCCGGCGATTACAACAACATCTGGGGCTATTCCTTGCCGGGGAACAATGCCAACTGGTACGTCAATAACGATGGCCGCCTGTCCGACGCAGATCGCCCGTTGGTCATGAAATTCTACGGCACCTTCAACGTGCCCTTCGGGTTCCTCGCTTCCTTCTATTACAATTATTACAGCGGATCCGTGTGGCAGAGAAGCGCAACCGTCTATGCTCCCGCGGCCTGGGCGGCAGCCAACGATGTCGATACAAGCCGCGCCCCCTCCTACGGCATTAACTTCGAACCCCAGGGCACCCGAAGAACCTACGCTTATCAGAACGTCGATGCCCGGCTGGAGAAAGATTTCAGCCTTAGCAAACTCGGCTCCTTATCCGTTTATATCGATATCTATAACCTGCTCGGCAACTTCTACCCCAACGTCACCTTGAATCCCGGCGGAACCTGGAGGCCCACGGACAACAACGTCAGCACCGGCACTTACACCCTGGCCTCAACCTACAAGCGGATCACGAGCCTCAGCAACATGACGAGAGTCTTTCGGTTCTCCGTGCGCTACGCCTTCTAAAGCTTGAGCTGACGACGCAAAGGGAGGAGGGCAACCTCCTCCCTTTTTTTTGCTTTTTTGAGAAGTGACAAAGATAGCTTCAGTCAGTGAGCTCCAAGGAAGAGGAGGGATCGTTCCCACTCACCAGCGCCAGAGATAGCTGACCTTGAAGAAAAATCCGCGCTTGGTCTCCAGGAACCGATGGCTGTCCAGGTACTCGTCGCCCGTCCAGCGGATCTTTTCGAAGGCGGACCCATAGCCAAAATAGACGACGGTCCCGGGGATATAGGTGAAGGAGGCCAGCGTGTCCAGGGTCAGCCGCTTCCGGTAGGTGTTGTACTCCAGGATGGCCCGGAGGAACAGGTATTTATTGATCTGAAAGGTATTGAAGCTGCGCAGAATCGTGTAATCGTAGATCTTGGCTTTGTCCGAGCGCCGATAAAAATCAGAGTAGGTAAGGGCGAGCACGAAATCGAACTGTTCCGTCGGCTGGTACTCGAACGCAGCGGTAGCCCCGTTCCCGTCGCCCTGATAAGGGGCCTCGGGATCGTAATAGATGGCGCCCGTGTGGCGGTAGCGGGCTTGGATAAAAACCTTCTTGGTGAGCTGGGTGTAGAGTTGAAAGCCCAATCCGCTCGTCCCGAACTGCTGCCCCTCGTAAACTTCGTTGGCCAGGATGCCATCGAGGCGGAACTGGGTGCTCGCCGGAAGTTGGAAGCGAAGGGTGAACAGGTTGAAGGTCTCGAGCAAGTTCGAAGCGGTGTCGTAAAGCTGATAGGACCAGTAGAAAGGCTCGATCCTCTGGAAAAATTTCGATTTCGGATAAAACCTATACATGCCGAAAGCGGCCAGCCGCCTCAGTCCCGTTCGCTGCAGGAAGCCGGTATCGACCTCGAAATCCGTGGAAATGTCCTGGTATCCCAGGTCCAGAGAAGCCTTCCGGTTATCATAGACGTATTCTAGGGCAAGGGCATGGCCGCTGTTGATGTCGCGGTCGCCGGGGACCTTGGTGAATGAGCCGAAGAGGTGAAAAGCGGCCACGGACGTTCTGGCTGAGCCGGATCCGGCCATCGCCCCCGACAACGCGGTTGAAGCCTCCCCGAACATCCCGGGCCGTGTAAAAGCCGCCGATGTAGGAATCGTCCTTCAGAGCGTGCTTCAGGCGGAAGATGGAGAAATCCGGATGCTCGTCTGTCCCGCCGTCAGGCTGGTTGTCCTGAGCATAGATAGCCGCGATTGTGTTCGTGACCCCCAGCTTTCCAGTCAGCTTGAAGCCGAACACGGGATCGACGATCGTTCTCGTGTGGATCATCGCAATCAGCGGCGCCTCCTCGGTGTTCCCTGCAAACTGGAAAATCTCATTGCCCTCGAGGAAAAAGGGCCGTTTTTCCGGGAAAAAGAGGGCGTATCTTAAATTGATGTCCACCTGTCCCGCATCCGACTCGACCTGGCTGAAGTCAGGGTTGACCGCCGCGTCGAGTGTCAGGTCCGAGGTGATGCCGACCTTACCTGTCAGGCTTAGGTCGGTCGTCCGCTCGTCCCGCTTAAGGACGCCGTCTTGGATGGCCAATTTATTGCTGTGGGTGACGGCCGGCAGGATTTCGACGACACGCTCGAATTTCAAGCCGGTCACGGAAACGGGCTGGGTCTGGGCGATGATGCTTCCTTTGTCGGGATAGAGAGGCGGTGCGCTGGCCACTTCCGAGGTCCGCACGAACTGACGGAAAAAGCCGAGCCTCATGGTGATGGTCTTTCCGCCCGGGAAGCGGATGCTCTGGAGAGGGATCCGGTATTCCACCGTGTATCCCTTGTCATCGATCTGTCCTTTGCTGTACCAGACGAAATCCTGGTCCGGCTGAAGATTGCCGTTGATGTTCATCATGCCGTCACCCTGGATCCCGAGGGGGTTGACCAGGAATCCATAGCCGCTCTGCATGGTATTGTATGTATCGATGATGATGCCTACGAAATCGTCCGAGAACATGTTATCCCGCTTATTGATCGATGCTTTGATTTTGGACGGCTCGGTGTCGTAGCACCGGAAGGCGAAATAAAAATTCTCCGCATCATAGAGAAAATAACCTTCGGTTTTCTGGCTGGGCTCCTTGCCGTAATCGGGCTGGAACGTCTTGAAGTTCGTCATTTTGAATGCTTCGTCCCATTCCCCGGGGTCGAGCTTGCCGTCGATGACCGGCGGCTTGGGGACCGGTTTCAAGTCCCGTGTTTCCAGGCCGAACAGGGCTTTCGACGAGAACAGGCAGGCCGCCCAGGCGGCAATTAGGGCTGCGGTCTTGAGGGTCCTGCGGGCCACAATGTCCTCCGTTTTCTTTTGACAGATAGTCATTTTATTCTCAGCTCACGAAATATATACGAAATTCGGCGGGAAATGGTTCTAGGAACTCATGAGGATAAGGATATTTTGTTATCCTCGTCTTGAAAGGCGGGGGAAAAAGCGCGGGACTTGCTTCATGTATTCGCGGTACCCGGGTACGCGATGCACCAAATCCAGCTCTTCAAAGCGAGCCTGGAGATAGATATAGCCCCATCCGAGAGCGCAAGCCAGCACGACCGGTATCATTGGATGCAGTAGCGCCCCGCCCAGAAATTCTAGAAGAGCGCCGCTGTAGATAGGATGGCGGATATATTTATAAATGCCGCTGCTGACCAGTGTATCTTGCATGGACGGGTTATAAGCGCGCCAGCGAAGAAACGCGAGGGCCCAGATCATGGGGATCGTTCCCGCTATGACCAGCAGCCAACCCAGAATATTGACTATCAAGTCGGGGACGAAAAGAAGCTTTTCGGATTCTCGGAACGCCAGAATCAAGCCAATGACCCAAACCGGAATTCCAAGAATATTCCTGGTGATGAAACTAATCAGCCGTCCGCTGCGCTCGCCAAAACGCCGGGAGTAAAAGTCCGTGAAGGCGCTGGCCCAGTTAAAAGCGAACCCGACCAGCAAAGGAATAAGAAACAGGTACATTATTCTTAACTATAAGCAAAACCGCAGGCAGAGTCAATTTGCCTGATTTTTTTGATGAGACACGGCCGATGCAGTTTACGTCTTCATTATAGAGAGCTTGATGGGAATATGCATTTTGCATATAATTGTATGCAGATCGCATATAAGGATTATCGCAATGATCAAGCTCTCAAGAAATAAAGCTCTCTTGCTTCGGCTTTTTTATAGCAATCCCGATCAGGAATATTTTATGCAGGAAATAGGAAGGATTTTGGATAAAAAGCCGGGCGTTTTTCAAAGAACTCTTTACGACATGGAAAGAGAAGGAATTCTAACAAGCGTATATAGGGCCAATGCAAGATATTTTCGAGCCAACAAGGATTATCCTCTTTATGAAGAATATAAAAGCATTATTTTCAAGACAGCCGGTATTACGGGAAGCCTTAAAGAAATCCTCGAAAAAGCCAGACGGATCGATTTCGCTTTTCTTTATGGATCGTTTGCCAAGGGCAAAGAAAACTATCTTTCAGATATTGACCTTGTCATTATAGGTTCTCCCGACGAAATGGAGATCATTCGAGATTTCGAGAAACTCGAGAAGAACCTAAGTCGTGAAATCAACTATAGACTCTTTACTTCTACGGAATTTGTTAATGGTATCCGTCAGAAAGACGCCTTTCTCTTAAGGATTCTTAATGAACAAAAGATTATGCTCGTCGGAGAAAAGAATGAATTACAACAAATTGTTGAAGGAGCATCTCACAAAAAAGCAAAGCCCAGATCCCGAACAGATAAAAAATCAGTTGAAAAGAGCTGAAAAAGATTTATTGACCGCCGAGGCTACGGCGACCATAGATTTGACCTGGAGTTTTGCCATAGCCTATCACGCTATGATTAGAGCCGGAAGAGCCCTCATGTTCTCTCGGGGATATCTCCCCACCACAAAGAACACCCATAAAACGATTATAGAATTTACGGCGTTCGTTTTGGGTGAAAAGTACCACGACCTCATGCTGCGTTTCGACAGGATGCGCAGAAAAAGGCATGATTTTATCTATGATTCACAAAACCACACGACCGTATCCGAAGCAAAATCAGCGATAAAAACGGCCAAGGAATTCATTGACAAGATTGTTGGCTTGGTAGACGAGGAAAAGTCCGGGCACTTGTTCTAAATCTTTTTTCCTTCGTCCGTGACAAAATTGGATGACCCAATCTTCAATTCTGGAATTCTTGACTTCGGTTGACAGAACTGATTAAGTGCTTGTTGACATGAGGTCGAAATAATTCAAGCTTCAATGTGATTGTTAGCGAAATCCAAAATGGCCTTGACTCTTTTTCCGATGATTTGGATTCGGCTGGCAATATTTTCAAGCCTGGCGTCTCATCCATTCGCAAGCAAGCGCATATCACATTTGAGCGGCTAAAGGAACAAATAGAAAAAACGATGCCTGAGGATAAGAATTTTAATGTGATAAATGCGGTGAGACAAGATTAAAAGCTCCCCCCGTTCGCGGCTAAGCCGTCTTTATCAAGAATTCATGGGCTTTCACCAGATTCGTTTCCTTTTTTTTCCAATCTTCTTCACATTTCGTTCGTATCTCATCAACCTCTGCTTTTATTGCTGGGCTATATTGTTTCCAGATTCTATCGAATTCCGTTACAAAATCAACATTTTCTTCTACGTTTATGGCTTTAAGGTGTTCCCAATAGGTCAACCCCGCTACTTCATCAGCCGCCCCATTTGAATCGGGGCGCATATATATTAGCTTGTCTCTATGTTTTTTTATTCTTTCATCCAAAAATGTTCCTACTTTTTTTTCTCCATAAATTTTACAGGCTATTCTTTTAGATTGCCTCAATGCATCCAATTCAGTGGGAAGATTCCTGTACACTTCATTTTGGTAGCTGCTTTTCAGCCTGAGATATTTTTTTAAAACCAAATCTTTTAAAAGACAATTCTCGGCAGAAAGATCCTGAGCGATATGGCGACACTCATGGGCAATGGTTAAGACCTTAGCTATTTCGCATGGGCATTCTCCAACGCAAGGAGCTATGCGCACAATATACTCAAAAGATGCAAAGTCGCGAATTTCGCCAATTTCGTATGCGTATCCTTCTGTGAAACTTGTATACTCTGGAGACCTCTTCGCAATCACATCTCCTAGCCAGGAGGGGTCCCTGATAGAAAGTCCGTTAGAAACGAAAAAGAATAATATCCTCGCTTTTTTATCGAGCTCTATGCCCTCCGCAGAATAAGCGTCCACGGCTTTTTTTACGCAGGCCTCATTTTCCGCCTTGGTCTCATTAAGCGGAAAACTATTGTAGAGTCTGCTAAAATGAATTTGGATGTTCATGGTCTTCGGTTTCTATTTTTGATATCCGAAGCAGTCTTTTCTTCCGCGTCTATGAGTCCTCCCTCTGAACTTAGAACCGATTGCCACTCCTTGCAGCATATCTATGGCCTGCCCTTGATGTCAAGAAGGATAGGATTTCGATATGAGGTAGATATCCAAGCGGGCTGTAAAGGGGCGTTCATTTTGCGGGTTTCCGGCGAATCTTCAGGCAACGCCGTTGGGATGAGAAAAAACACTCCAGCCAACGTTTTCTAATTTTAACTAGAAGCTTGACATTGTAGCTACTATACTATATTATGTAGCTACAACGTGAGGCAAGCCATGGCCGTAGGAATCAAAGAATTGAAAAACAAGCTGAGCCATTATTTGAAGGCGGTGAGACAAGGCGAGAAGCTGGCCGTCACCGACCGCGGCGAGGTCATCGCTTACATCACACCAGCCGAAAAGAGCGATGAATACGAAAAGTTGGTTCACCTTATCCGAGAACAAAGAGCTTCGTGGAAGGGAGGAAAGCCTGCCGGGTCCAAGCGACCCGCCAAGGTCACCGGAAAGCCGACTTCTCAAATCGTCATCGAAGAAAGAAGATGATTCTTTACCTCGAGACCAGCAATCTCGTGAAGCTCTATGCGGAAGAGGCAGACTCCGATAAAATCACGGCCTCGGTTCGTGAAGCCGATGTCGTGGCTACATCTATTATTTCTTATGCGGAAGCGAGGGCCGCTTTTTCCCGGAAATTTAAAGAGAAGGATATCGGAGAAAAAGATTACTCGCAAATCAAAAAAGACCTGGAGAACGACTGGGAAAGTTATTTTGTTTTATTCATCGGCATGGCAACGGTGAAGTCAGCCGGCGATCTTTCCGAAAAATACGGCCTGCGGGGATTTGACGCGCTTCATCTGGCTTCGGCCCTTGAGTTGAAAGGGCCGACGGCCGGCGGCGTGAAATTTTCGACCTCCGATACCCGCCTGCGCGAGGCCGCCGTACGCGAAGGCCTCAGCCTATAGATTCTCCGGCGCTAAAAAACGCAGCCGAGCAGGCCAGCTACGAGGTCAAGCGGCTGGATTATCGAGGGCTATTTCCACTCCATGGCATAGCGCTTGACCAGGGGAATACCTTCTTCATTTTCCGAAATCAAGGCGTAGAGTTTATTTTTCTTGATGATAAAGGCCATCTCTTCTTTGGGAAGAGCGAAGCGCGTAAAACTCCGGCCCTCGGGATCGAAGACGTCGTACCATAAACCCCCTTTGCCGTCTTCTTCATAAGTCCGGGCATAAAGCATATCCTCGTCATCCCCGATGAAATACTGGACCGGCGGATAGGCCTCGGGAAATTCGACTTTGATTTGATAAGGACGGTCTGCATATTGTTCCTTCAAGATCCGCTTTTGTTCATCCGCAGAGATTTTCAGAGGAGTATAGTCCTTGACGATCTTCCGAATGGGTTTCCCTCCGGAATCCAGGACGTGGAACTCATACTTCTTCGTGACAAGCCAAATCAGGCGGCCGTCTTTTGTCGCATGAAAATACAAGATCGTTAAAAATGGATTGGACACGCCCAAAACAAACGGCTCTTCATAGGAAGCGACCACACCGATCGGCTTCAACTCCGGGTCGAATTTCGTGAGGGTCAAGACCTTTGTCTTCCTCATATCCATGGAATCCAAATAAATGAAGCCTTTTCCGTCGATCTTGAGCCGAAAAGGATTGGTCCTAGCGGTGGATATCTCCTTGAGGCAGCGTCCGTCCACCGCATAAAACGCGATTTTATTCAAATCGAGGATGACGCCGGTTCCATCTCTCGTGACGGCCATCCGTGAAGGGCTTTGTAATTCCTTTGGCCCCTGTCCTTTTGTCCCGAATGTGCTGAAGAGTTTGCCGTTCTTGTCGAAGATCCTGATTTTAATGTCCTGCCAATCCAGCGTCCAGATGTTTTCCTGGTCGTCCACTCCGACCGATCTCAAGCCGGCGAAGAGATAGCCGGATTCTCCGGCTTCTTTTCCGACGACGAGATCTTCCTTCAGGAGTAATTTCGACGGCCCGCTGGGCAGAGGCACGGGCTTCTTTGGGTTGCGGACGACGGTCACGCCGTCTTCGGTCTGGAACCTTACCTTTTGGGCAACGGAGGCCGCGGGCAAGAGCAGGAACATGGAAATCAGAACGGCGAGCGGAACAACAGAACAAAGTAAATAGCTCGTGGTTTTTTGGCTCATCTCACACCTCCCCTTCACGAAATCTTTCCCCTCTCTGGCCCTATCTGGGCCAAATTCATGCTATCAAGCAAGCCGCAAAAAATCAAGGTCCGTCCTGTCTTGACAACAGCAGGCGTCGAGAGATATGTTCAAGGTGCGCAAAGCGGCAACGACTCTGCGCGGAAAGGAGAAAATCATGCGGCAAACACACATAAAACCGCGGGTGCCTTCGATGGCGGGCCGGGGCATGAGCCGGCGCCGGTTTCTCACGGGCTGCGCGGCCTGCGCGGGCGCAGTCGGGCTAGTGGGGACTCCATCCTGGCTTCGGGGGCTGCCCCGCGGCGACAAGCTCCGGATTCGCATTATCTACGCTCTCCATGTTCCCGTCCAAGACCGGCCGGATTGGCCGAATAAAGGATTCGATTTCAATCCGGTTATGCAGAGGATCAACTCCGAGCTGACCAAGCGCTGCCCGGATTTCACTTTTATTCCTTCGATGGCCACTGGTCCAGAGCAAACCCAGAAAATCCTCGAAGAAGACAAAGCGACGGCGGTCGACGGATACCTCGTCTGCCAGATGAACTGCTGGAACCAGGTCGTCCAGACCGCGGCAACGTCGGGCAAGCCCGTGCTCTATTCTGATTTTCAGTTTGCAGGGAGCGGCGGCTTCCTCGTCTATACGGCGGGGTTTCTGCGCGCCGGGACCCGCAACGTCGGCTATGTCGCCTCCTCCAAGATCGAGGACCTGGCCGAAGCCGTGCGCTGCTTTCGGGCAGCTAAAGCGGGCGGCCCGGGGTTTGATTTTGCCGCCGCGACGACCCGGGTTCGAACCTCGCATACACCCAAGCCCGGCGACCTTTCCTGTAAGCCGGATATGCTCAAAACGCTTTCTGCGGCCGAGACGATCCGCCGGATGAAAGCCTCGAAGATCCTGGCAGTCCGCGATGATAAGACGGGTCCGGACACAACCATGATGAGTATCCCCGTAGCCCAGATTCCGTTTGCCGAGGTCAACGAGGCCTGGACGGCCGCAAGCAAGGACGAGGCGCGGGCTATCGCTGACCGATGGATAAAGACGGCTGCCCTCGTCGAGGGTGTCAGCCGCGCGGAGATTGAAAATTCGGCGGCCATGTACCTGGCTGAGAAGGCGGTTATGAAAAAGCACGGGGCCAACGCCATCAGCATCAACTGTCTGGGGGGATTCTACGGCGGGCACATCCACGCCTATCCGTGCCTGGGCTTCCACGAGCTGAACAATGAAGGCCTGGTCGGCGGGTGCGAATGCGACATTCCCTCGGCCTCAGCTATGGTCGCGATCGGCGCCCTAACGCAAGGCCGACCCGGCTACATCTCCGATCCGGTCATCGACACGGCCGGACGAAGGATCATCTACGCTCACTGCGTCGCCTCCAACAAAGTCTTCGGCCCGAAAGGCCCAGCCAATCCATTCCAAATTCTGACCCACTCCGAGGACCGGCAGGGCGCATCCGTCCGCTCGATCATGCCGGCGGGCTACCTGACAACGTCGGTCGAAATCTCGGACAGCCGCAAAGAGATTCTTCTTCATCAGGGCAAGGCGGTCGGCAACGATCCCGACGACCGCGCCTGCCGAACGAAGCTCGTCGCCGAGCCTGTGGGCGATATCGAGAAGCTTTTCACGATGTGGGATAAGTGGGGCTGGCACCGGGTCACGTTTTACGGCGACCTCAAGGAGCCGGTCCGCGGCCTAGCGGATGCGATGGGCTGGTCGGTCATCGAAGAGGCTTAGGGCACCGCAGGACGTCGCCAAAGCGGTGCTTATTGCGCTTTAAGGACGTATCCCCCGAAAGGTCAGTTCCTGCCTCATCCGGGTGATTATCCTATTTGAAAATCGTGCCAAGTTTGAATATAATAGCTCAATCACAATGTAAGCTTGGGACTTTAAACAATTTAATCGTCTAAGGAGAAGATCTCATGAAAACAAAAAGCGGGAAATTCGTCGGCCTGACGACCTTGGTCGTCTTCATCGTGCTCATCGGGTCCCTACCGACATACGCCCAAGAAGGACAGATCCCTGAAAAGAGATTTGGGTTCGGATTCGGGTTAAACTATTACCAAGCGATGGACAGCAGGTTCAGCGGGAACGGCAACCTATTTCTTCTGACCTTTAAGCTCTCCAACGAGTTCAACATCTCCATTCTGCGCGAAGAGTTCAAGATGAATGGAAGCGGGATGTCCTCGACGAGCGTCAAAAAAGATTTGGATGTGGACTGCACCATTGTCGGACTCCGGCTGCAGCGCAGAATCTCGAACTTCCTGAGCATCGGGATCGACCTCGGAAACGCCAGCTATTCCAACGGCTTCTCCGACAACGCGCTCATGGCCGGCATCGTGGCTACGATCACGGCTCTCCAAACCCACGAGGAGCTTTTCCTCACGAAACTGGACATCGATCTCGGCTACAGGATTTTAAATACGGACAACAAGGATCTCTTCGACAATCCCAATAATCTCGTGAAGGATTTCGATAGCTTCATTATTGGACTGAATTTCAAAGTCCTGTTCTGAGAATCAGGGTTATGATGAAAACGGTCTCCGCGGTAGCAGCCAAGCTCTGAATTGGCATGATATCTCGGATATTCTATTTTGGCGCGATCCGAACAAGCAAGCCCATGCTCACCGATATGTACCGCCAATTGGGTGCCGTTATGACGCCTACCGACGCGAAGGGCGCACTGTAAGCTTCCGCCTCTACCCGCCACTGCACCCGGCCTCCGCGCAGCCGCACGATCAGACCGCGCACGGGAAGCATCAGCGCCACAAGCAGATAAAAGATCCCGCCGATCCCCGTGCTAATGGAGCCGCACGTTCTGCACGAATCCACGAAACCAGCGCCGGAGCTGATTCTTGAGGAATCCATAGTTGCACGGCTCGAGCGGATAGCAGACGGCTCCCGAAACGAACCGCACGGCACGGCCTCGCGCTGTTCGCTATTTCATTTGACCGAGGTCGTTGGGGGCGCGAGTCTGCGAAAGGTCCCGCGTTGCGTCTTGCTCGCGGCCTTTACTCCTTAATGACCGTTGGAAAGGGGCCGAGCGCCCAGCCCATCCTCTTCGGGATCAAGGCTTTCTTGGCGAATTTCTTATCGCCGATCTCAAGGGTCACGACATATTCGCCCGGGTCCACCATCGGCCCGCCGCCGAAACCTCGGAATCCGGCGGCCTGCCCCTGGGGTCTTTGGGCACGCATGTCCCAGAGGACGGTGTTCATTCCGGCTTCGCCCTTCCCGATGATTTCGCTCAAAACCTTGCCATAGGGGTCGGTGACTATGACATTCACCTTGCCCGCAGCCTTATCCTTTAAGTAATAGTTGATCGAGACGGCGTTGGGCTCGTTCGGCGTCATGGGGTGGCTGTCACCCAAGAGTTGATAGTTGCCGATGCCGCCGGAGATTCGCTGGACCTGCGGCTTGATCTCAAAGAGATAGACATCCTGACCGAGCAAGCTCTCGTTCAATTCCTGGAGCGGGGCGATGTTCGTCACGTACAAACCGCGGCCGTAGGTGGCGACGACAAGATCATTCTCGCGAGGATGGATGACCAGGTCCGTGACCTTGACCCAGGGCATATTGTTTTTGAATGGGACCCATTTCTTGCCGCCGTCGATGGAGACATAAACACCCTGCTCCGTCCCGACGAAGAGAAGGCTTGCGTTTTTGCGGTCCTGGACGATGACATTAACCGAATTTTGCGGAAGGTTGCCGACGATCGAAGTCCAGGTCTCGCCATAATCCGTGGTTTTAAACAGGCAGGCGCGGAATTCATCGAAGCGCAGGCCCGTCTTCGCGGCGAACGCCGTCCCGGCGTCGTGCGGCGAGGCCAGCACGCGGCTCACCCAAAAATTGTCCGGGCCGCCGGCGGATGCGATCTTCGCCGTGCAGTCCTTCCATGTCGCGCCGCCGTCCAGGGTCACCTGGACCTTGCCGTCGTCCGTGCCGACCCAGATGAGGCCCGGCTTGACCGGCGACTCCGACAGCGTCGCGATCGTGCAGTAGGTAATATTGCCCGCGCCGCCCTGCTTTGCCTTCTCGTTCGTCGTCAGGTCCGGGCTGATCTCAGTCCAGTGGTCGCCTCGGTCGAGGGACCGGAATAGCACCTGGGCTCCCGTGTAAACGATGGCGGAGTTATGCGGCGAGAGCATGATGGGCGGCGTCCAATTGAAGCGCAACGGCTCTTTTCCTTGCTCGCGCCTCGGCGTGATCGTCGTCTGGATGCCCAGCTTCTGGTCGAACCGCCACATGGCCCCGAATTCCCGGTTGTTATAGACCCAGCGGTTGTCGGTCGGGTCGATGCAGTTGTACATCCCGTCGCCGCCGCCGACGGTCACCCAATCTGAAAGCGTGATCTCGCCAGCCCAGCCGTTGGATGGGCCTTTCCAGGAGTCGTGGTCCTGCATCCCGCCGTAGATGTTGTAGGGGTCCTCCATGTCCACGCCTATGGCATAGAATTCACCCAGCGGAATGTTGTAGCAATGGTGGCAAGTCACGCCGCGGTCGTAGGAGATATAGACCCCGCCGTCGCTTCCGAAGATCAGCCGGTCCGAATTCTGAGGATCAACCCACACGGCGCGCCAGTCGCCGAAGGCCTTCTCGAAGACTCCGTTCGACGGCCAGCTTAAGCCCTTCCAGGTCTTTCCGCCGTCGTTCGTGCTGGCGAGGGACTGGCCGGTGATATAGACCGTGTTCGGGTCGTTCTGGTCCATCTTGAGTTCATTGAAGGAGTAAGGCGCTTTGTTCAAGGCTGCTTCGTAGCCCACGTTTACTTTTCGCCAGCTCTTGCCTCCGTCGTCCGTGCGATAAACTTCATTGCCAGCCGTGAGTTCGCCAGGCCCGCTCCCGCGCTTCTTGGCCAGGTCGAGCTCCTGCTGCGTTGGCGCCCGTCGGTTGCCGTTCTCGACGACCGCATACAAGATGTCGGGATTTTTCTGAAAGACGTCCAGGCCGATGCGGCCAACTCGCCCGGAGGGAAGACCCCCGGAGAGTTTCTTCCAGGATGTCCCTCCGTCGGTCGTCTTGTAGATCGCGCTTTCGGGACCGCCTATTTCATAGTGCCAGGGCAGGCGGACCTTGTCATATAGGGCCGCATACAGGATGTTGGGATCGGCCTGGACCATGACCAGATCGATGGCGCCGATTTTATCGCTGACATAGAGGACTTTATTCCAAGTCCGGCCGCCGTCTCTCGTCCGGAATAGGCCGCGCTCCGTGTTGTTAGTAAAGAGATGGCCCATCGCCGCAACATAGACAATGTCTGGGTTCTTGGGATGGATGGCGATCCGGACGATGTGATGGGAATCTTCGAGGCCCATCTTTGTCCACGTCTTGCCAGCATCCGTAGATTTATAAATCCCGTCGCCCGGGTTCGAGCTCCGCGCGCAATACGCCTCCCCCGTGCCGACCCAGACGATGCTCGCGTTCGAAGGGGCGACGGCTACGGCGCCGACGGAGAGCTTCGATTGGCTGTCGAAAATGGGCGCAAATGTCGTCCCGTTATTGGTTGTTTTCCAGACACCGCCGTTCCGCGTCCCCACATAGAATGTGTAGAGGTGTTCCTTGAGCGGCGCAGAGGGGACAGCGAAGGAGGTCACCCACGAACCGGCGCGGTAAGGACCGAGGTTTCTAAACTTGAAATTCTTTAAAAAGTCCTCATCGAACCTGTCCTGGCCCGTCGCAAAGGCGGGCCAAAAGGCTGAAACGAAAAGTAAGGCTAAGAGGCATACGAAGATTTTACGGAACATCGTCCCTCCTCATCGAGTTTGGTGATGCACAGAGAAATTTCTGATTAAATATATCTCGTCATTGTCGGGCTGTCAACCGGCGGGCTGGCTCACGCTATTGACAGGGATAAGCCCCGGCGATATAGTTTTGAAACATGTCAGAGCGGACCGATTTCGCGAAGGAAAAGCCTATCGTGATTTCCTCCGCCGCAAGGCCGGCCTCTCACGCACAAACGAACTATCACATGACCTTCATCTGGTTCATCTGCCTCGTCGCCGCGCTGGGCGGACTGCTCTTCGGCTACGACTGGGTCGTCATCGGCGGGGCGAAGCCGTTTTACGAGAAGTTTTTCGCCCTCAGCAACCCTGCCCAGCAGGGCTGGGCAATGAGCTGCGCGCTGATCGGCTGCCTTGTGGGCGCGCTGGCCTCGGGCATGCTCAGCGACAGGTTTGGGCGCAAGCGACTGCTCATTCTCTCCGCGTCCATGTTTGTCGTCTCCTCGATCGGGACCGCCACGGCGAACGTCCTCCCCGTATTTGTCGCCTGGCGCATCGCCGGAGGATCGGCCATCGGAATGGCCTCCAACCTTTCGCCGATTTATATTGCCGAGGTGGCGCCGGCCAAAGTGCGCGGGAAGCTCGTATCCATCAATCAACTCACGATTGTCATCGGCATCCTGCTGGCCCAGCTCGACAATTGGCTCATCGCCGATAAGGTGCCGCCCGACTCCACGGCGCGGCAGATCCTGGAATCGTGGAACGGCCAGAGCGGCTGGCGCTGGATGTTCGGCGTGACGGCCATTCCCGCGGTGCTGTTCTTTTTCGGGATGTTCGCGGTGCCCGAAAGCCCCCGCTGGCTGGCCAAGAACGGCAGGCGCGAACGAGCCCGGCACGTGCTCGCCAGAATCGGCGGCGATGCCTATGCCGACCGAGCCTTGGCCGAGATCGAGACCACCCTCGTGGATGAAGGTCAAAGAACGAGCCTTCCGGATCTGTTCCAGCCGCCCCTGATGAAGGTCCTTCTCCTCGGCGTCGGGCTGGCGGTTTTTCAGCAATGGTGCGGCATCAACGTCATCTTCAACTACGCAGAGGAGGTATTTGCAGCCGCAGGCTACAAGATCTCCGACATCCTGTTCAACATCGTTGTCACCGGGGTCGTCAACCTGATCTTTACATTTGTCGCGATAGCCACGGTCAACCGCGCGGGCCGGAGAAAATTGATGATGATCGGCGCTGCCGGTCTGGCCGTCATCTACACGATCTTGGGGCTAGGCTACCAGGCGCACAGCCACGGGCCGCACATGTTGCTGTTGGTCGTAGCGGCCATCGGATGCTATGGAATGTCGCTCGCGCCGGTCACCTGGGTGGTGATCTCGGAGATTTTCCCCAATCGCAACCGCGGAGCGGCCATGTCCATCGCCACGGCCTCGCTGTGGATCGCCTGTTTCATTCTGACCTACACGTTTCCCCTGCTTAACAAGGGGGTTGGCGCGGCGGGGACGTTTTGGATTTACGCCGCCATCTGCGTCGTTGGTTTCCTCTTTATAAAGTGGCGCCTGCCGGAGACGAAGGGGAAGACACTCGAAGAAATCGAAAAAGAATTGACTCATAATTAAACGGGGACACGAGACCCTGTCCCGGTCACAGACCCAATGACAGGGTGATTATGTCTTCCTCTAGGAGCAACGATGGCAGACGCAAAATACAGTCTCGGGCTTGATTTCGGGACCAACTCCGTCCGCGCCCTGCTCGTGGATATTCGAAACGGCCGGGAGGTCGCCACGGCCATTCACAACTACGAGACAGGGCAGGCGGGGATCATTCTGGACCCCAATAATCCCAACCTCGCCCGGCAGAATCCGGGCGATTATCTGACCGGTTTGACGGCCGCCGTCAAAGAAACTCTGGTCAAGGCCAAGCGGGCAGACAAAAAATTCGATTCGCGCCGGGTCATCGGGATCGGCATCGATACGACGGGTTCGACGCCGATCCCGGTGGATGCCGACGGAACGCCGCTCAATTTCCATAAAGAATTCAAGAAGAACCCCAACGCCATGGCCTGGCTGTGGAAAGACCACTCGGGGCACGCCGAAGCCGCGGAGATCACGGCGCTCGCCGCGAAGGAACATCCGGAGTATCTGACCAAATGCGGCGGCACGTATTCCTCGGAATGGTTCTTCAGCAAAATCCTCCACTGCCTGCGCACGGACCCGAAGGTCTTCGATGAGGCGGCGAGCTGGGTCGAGTGCTGCGATTACATCCCGGCCGTGCTGACCGGCGAAACGCGGCCGGGCAAGATCCTGCGAAGCCGCTGCGCCGCCGGTCACAAGGCGATGTTCAACGCCAATTGGGGCGGACTTCCGGCCCGAGAATTTTTGGCAAAGCTTCATCCTAGGCTCGGCCCGCTCCGCGACAGGCTTTATGACAAGTCTTATACGGCCGGTGTCCCGGCCGGAAAGTTGTCCAGTGAATGGGCCAAGAAATTGGGCTTGCCGGAAGGCATCCCCGTGGCCGCAGGGGCCTTTGACGCCCATCTCGGCGCCGTCGGCTCGGGCGTTTCTCCGGGGAAGTTCGTCAAGATCATCGGCACAAGCACCTGCGATGTCTGCGTCTGGCCGAACGACCGGCCTCTCGCCGATATCCCCGGACTCTGCGGCATCGTGGACGGCTCGGTCCTGCCCGGCTATTTCGGGCTCGAAGCCGGGCAATCGGCGGTCGGCGATATCTTTAACTGGTTCGTCGAATACATCCAGCCGGGAGGTCCGGTCAAGGGCTCGCACCAGTCCCTGACAAGGAAAGCGGCGAGGCTCAAGCCCGCCCAATCGGGGCTTCTCGCTCTCGACTGGAACAACGGCAACCGGACGATCCTGGTCAACCAAAGGCTGACGGGACTCCTTCTCGGGCAGACGCTCCACACCAAGGCCGAGGAAATCTACCGAGCTCTCATCGAGGCGACGGCGTTCGGCGCGCTCACCATCATCAAGCGCTTTGAGGAATACGGCATCGACACCCAGGAAGTCATCAACTGCGGCGGAATCGCCGAGAAAAATCCCCTGGTCATGCAAATTTATGCGGACGTGATCGGCAAAGAGATGAAGGTCGCCCGCTCGGCGCAAACCTGCGCCCTCGGCTCGGCCATCGCGGGCGCAGTGGCGGCGGGAAAAGATGCCTTCGGATATGGCGCGTTCGGCGAGGCCCAGGCCGCCATGTGCGGGATCAAGAAAAAAACCTTCAAACCCGACCCCAAAAATCATAAAATCTATCAGGAGCTTTATCCTTTGTACCGGAAGCTGCATGATGCCTTCGGCACCAAGGACTGGTCAGGCTCGCTGTATAACGTCATGAAGGATTTGCTGTCTCTGCGCGACCGGCAGCTTAAGGAAGGCTGATGTTAAAAGACCTCAAGGAACAAGTCTGGCAGGCCAACTTGGACCTGGCGAAATTCAAACTGGTGATTCTGACTTTCGGCAATGTCAGCGGTTTTGACAGGCGCGAAGGGTTGGTGGCCATTAAACCCAGCGGCGTCTCTTACGAGGAGCTGCGGCCGGAAGACATAATCATCGTTGACCTCGACGGAAAAGTCGCGGAGGGAAAGCTCAATCCGTCGTCCGATACGCCGAGCCACCTCGAGCTTTATAAAGCTTTTTCAGAGATCGGGGGTGTTTCTCATGCCCACAGCGTCTACGCCACGGCTTTTGCCCAGGCCGTGACGGAAATCCCATGCTTCGGGACAACCCACGCCGATCATTTCAACGGTCCCGTGCCCGTCACGCGCTTTTTAACCCGAAAAGAAGTCGAAACGGATTATGAGGGTAACACGGGAAAGGTGATCGTCGAGCGCTTCGCCCGCATCAAGCCCCTGGAAATGCCGGCCGTGCTGGTCGCCGGGCACGGACCGTTCAGCTGGGGCAGGACGCCGGACGAAGCGGTGCAGAACAATTTGATTTTGGAGACCGTTGCCAAAATGGCGCTGCTCACGCGCCTGGCCAACCCGAAGATCAAGGACCTGCCGGGCTATCTTCTGAACAAGCACTATCAAAGGAAACACGGCCCCAAGGCATACTACGGACAAAAAAGGAGTCATCAATCATGAGGAACGTGCCAAAAGTCAATCTGGGAATCGTGGCTGTCAGCCGCGATTGTTTTCCGCTTGAATTATCGAGGAAACGAAGAATTCAAGTTGTTAAAGAATGCCGCGCGAAAAAAATCCCCATAACGATCATCGAGACCATCGTTGAAAACGAAAAGGACGGCCTCCAAGCCCTGGAGGAAATCCGGCAGAAAAACGTGAATGCCCTGGTGATCTACCTGGGGAATTTCGGGCCGGAGGGGCCGACGACGCTGCTCGCCCAGAAATTCGGCGGCCCGGTGATGGTTGCGGCGGCGGCCGAGGAATCGGGCGACAACCTCATCCAGGGACGGGGCGACGCCTATTGCGGCTTGCTCAACGCATCGTATAACGTGGGCCTGAGAAAGCTCCGACCCTACATCCCCGAATATCCCGTCGGAACGGCGGAGGAGGTCGCAGAGATGATCCGCGATTTCGTGCCTGTCGCCCGGATCATGCTCGGGCTCAAAAAGCTCAAGATATTTTCCTTCGGGCCGCGGCCGCAGGATTTTCTGGCGTGCAACGCGCCCATCAAGCCCCTCTATGATCTCGGCGTCGAGATCATGGAGAACAGCGAGCTCGACCTTTACGACATTTTCCTCAAGGCCAAGGGCGATCCGAAAATCAAAGCCGTGGCCCGCGATATGGCCAAGGAGCTCGGCCGGGGCAACGCTTTTCCCGACATGCTGGAAAAACTGGCGCAGTATGAGGTGGCCTTGACGAAATTTATGCAGGCCAATCTCGGGGCATCCGCATACGGCATTTTCGCCAATAAATGCTGGCCCGCGCATGAACAGTACTTTGGGTTTGTGCCGTGTTATGTCAATTCGCGACTGGCCACGCAGGGCATGCCCGTGGCCTGCGAAGTCGACATCTACGGCGCCCTGAGCGAATATATGGCCACATGTGCCACGGAGATGCCGGCGACGCTGCTCGACATCAACAACACCGTCCCTTACGACATGATCAAGGGAGCCAAAAAGGTCGCGGGCGGCTATAAGCCCACCGACCTGTTCATGGGATTCCATTGCGGCAATACATCGTCCACATGCTTGATCGGGGGCAGTCTCAAATACCAGCTCATCATGCACCGGCTCATGGAGCCCGATAAAAAGCCGGATATCACGAGAGGAACGATGGAAGGGCGAATCCGCGCGGGTGAGGTCACGATCTTCAGGCTGCAGTCAACGCCGGATACAATCTTGAAGTCTTATGTGGCCCAAGGTGAAGTGTTGGATATCGACCCCAAATCGTTCGGCGGGATCGGAGTGTTCGCCATCAAGGAAATGGGGCGATTCTACAGACACGTCCTCATCGAGAAACAGTTCCCGCATCACACAGCCGTCGCTTTTGCCCACGCCGGAAAAACTCTTTTTGGAGCCGTAAGAATGTTGGGCGTCGAGGACGTCGGATTCAACCGGCCGGGGGGGACGCTGTACAAAACCGAAAACCCCTTTTAATAATCGAGGTCAAACCTCAACATTCAACAAGAATAAAAATGGAAGGCCGTGGTAAAGGGCACTGCCCGGCAGGGCTTTATTTGTTGAATGTTGAGGTTTGACCCCATTAATAGCATGAAAGCGGCAGTTCTGACCGGCGTCCGGAAAATTGAAATTCGGGATATTCCTTGCCCCGAAATCAGGAGTGATACCGACGTTCTCCTCAAAACCGCCCGAGTCGGAATCTGCGGCAGCGACATTCATTATTTCTTGAGCAGCCGTGTCGGCGATCAAAACATCGGCTATCCAACGATCCTCGGGCATGAATGCTCGGCCGTCGTCGAGAAAGTCGGCGCCCAAGTCACAAGGGTAAAACCTGGCGACAAATTGACCGTGGATCCGGCTGTTTCGTGCGGAAGCTGTGCCCAATGCCGCGCCGGGCGGTCGCACACCTGCCTCAACCTCCGTTTTCTCGGCTACCCCGGCCAGATGGAAGGATGCCTTGCCGAAGCCTTCGTCATACCCGAGAAAAATTGTTATGCGCTGCCAGACCGTCTTACGATGACTGAAGGGGCCCTGATCGAGCCGCTGTCCATTGGCCTCTACGCGCTGGCCCATCTGGAAATTATGATAGGTCAAGCCATCGCCATTCTCGGTTCCGGGCCGATCGGGCTCTGCATTTCTCATCTGGCGAAGACGGTGAGAATCGAAAATATCTTCATGACGGACAAGGTAGACGAAAGACTGGCCGCGGCCAGGAAGATCGGGGCGACGTGGGCGGGAAACCCCGAAAAAGTCGATATCGTCCGCGAAATCCTGAAGGTCGAGCCGGCGGGGTTGGATGCCGTATTTGAATGCTGCGGCGATCAGATGGCCCTCGATCAGGGAGTGGAGCTGCTCAAGCCGGGCGGTCAACTCCTGATCATCGGAATTCCGCTCCTGGAGCGTGTTTCGTTCGATATCAGCGGCCTACGTCGCAAAGAGATCATCGTCCGCAACATCCGCCGCCAGAACCGCTGCACGGAAAAAGCGATCCGTCTCCTCGACGGCGAGCATCTTGACGTCAAATTTCTGGCCACCCACCGCTTCAGGATCGAGGAAGCGCAGGAAGCGTTCGAAATCGCCTCCGCCTACAAGGACGGCGTCCTGAAAGCCCTCGTTTCCTTCGATTAAGAATCTTTATCCTAGCCTCGGCAGCTGATGAATTTTTTCAGACCGACGGCATTCCCCGGAAAAGCAGCGAGGATTTCCTCATCCAGGGCAACCAGAGGGATTCGGATTGGTTCTCCAAGGTTGACATGAAAACATTATGTTGGTATCTTGGGGCCAGAAAAGGGAAAATTTGATGAAAACAATATCCGCGTCAATCATTGCGATTTTTATGATGGCCGCCATGGCAGGAGGCACGCAGGAGATCGACAAAGTCAAGCCTGTTCTGGATCAAAAATGGAGAGAATTGGCGAAAACCATCTCCTCCTTCCAGCCTCCGAATCGGACAGAAAACTGGGATTACAGGATCACCGTACCCTTTCCCGAGAGCTGGCCTCCCAAGCCCGGAAATGGGCTCGTGTATTATGCCGTTCCCTATGGGTTGAATATTCGGAACCTGGCCGACGCAGAATATGTCGGGGCTCCCTGGGCCCGAATTACGACCTCTCCGGGCCGCGCTCCTCAAGTCAAATACCTTGCCACGAAAATCGTCAGGCTCGATAGACAGGGAGTTCGGCCGCTTTTTGCAAGAGAAATCGAGATCTTTGATTCCCGAGAAGCGGTCAAAGCTTCTCTTTCCAAACTCGCGGCGCTTCCCGATTCTTCGAGCCTCGAGACAAAACGGATTCGCGATTTCTATTGCTTGTGGATGAGCACCAACGGGGTTTTAGCCAGCCAACTCACAAAAGACCACAAAAGCTTTTTTGACTGGCTGGGCTGCCAAAAATAAGGTCAAAATTCCTGGTGCTCGGTGCGCTTGATGATTTCGTTCTGGAGCTCCGTGCCGCAGTCGACAAAATAATCGCTGTAGCCCGCTACCCGTACGATCAAGTCCCTGAACTTTTCCGGGTGCTTCTGGGCTTCGCGGAGGGTGTCGGCCGTGACGACATTGAGCTGGATATGGTGGCCGTCCATTTTAAAGTAGGACCGGACGAGATGGCCCAGATTCTTGATCCCTTCTTCGTCGGCCACCAATTGGGGTGTAAACTTCTGGTTGAGGAGCGT
This sequence comes from Candidatus Aminicenantota bacterium, assembly GCA_963715635.1. Classification (GTDB taxonomy): domain Bacteria; phylum Acidobacteriota; class Aminicenantia; order Aminicenantales; family UBA4085; genus JAPKZH01. The sequence continues at coordinate 3,450,962 of OY970261.1, forward strand.
CCCGCCCGTCCTGATATGGTCCATCTTGCCCACCGATTTGAGCACGGCCGTCGGCCCGCGCCGGTCCGCGCCCTGGACGGGAGACACGCCTTCCGACAAGGGCTCGCAGGCCTTCCGGCCGTCGGCGCTGGCGCCGGTGACCCTGCCAAAATAGACATGGACGGTCGTCGGCAGAAGGTTGATCCTGTAGCGGCCGCCCTTGGTGTTGGGCCGTCCGTCGATGGCGCTAAAATAAGCCTCGAAGATGGATTTCATGATGTCATCGGCATAATCGTCGTCGTTCCCATATTTCGGAGTCTTGTTCAGCAGCCGCTGCCGTAGGCTCTCCTTGCCCTCAAAATTCTTGTCCAGCGCCGCGATGAGCTCTTTCATGGCGATATGCTTGTGGTTATAAACATTGTACTTGATCGAGGTCAGAATATCGGTCATCGTGCCCAAGCCTACGCCCTGGATGTAGGAGGTATTGTACCGGGCGCCCCCGTCATGGTAATCCTTGCCCTTTTTGACGCAGTCGTCGATGAGGATCGACAGAAACGGCGACGGCACGTATTCGGCATACAGCCGCTCGATGATGTTGCTTCCGGCAACCTTGATGTCAACAAAATGCTTAATCTGCTTTTTAAACGCCTCGAACAGCTCCTCGAACGATTTGAATTTCGCCGGGTCGCCTGTTTTCGAGCCGATCGTTTTTCCCGTCTGCGGATCGACGCCGTTGTGCATGGTGATTTCAAAGACCTTGGGCATATTGAAATAGCCGGTCAGGTTGTAGTTTTCCTTGCCGAAGGCTCCCGCCTCCACGCAGCCGCTGGCGCCGCCGTTCCTGGCGTCCTCGACGGATTTACCCTGCCGGACGAGCTCCTTGACGATGGCGTCCGTGTTGAAAATCGAAGGCTGCCCGAAGCCGGTCTTGATAATCTTCAAAGCCCGCCACAGGAAGGGATCCGGGCCCTTGCTCGAGATCTGGACCATGGAGCTGGGCTGAAGGATCCGCATCTCTTCGATGACATCCAACATAAGGAACGACAGCTCATTGACGCCGTCGGTCCCGTCTTCCTTCAATCCTCCGATATTGATCAGCGCAAAGTCGGTGTAAGTGCCGCTCTCTTCGGCCGTTACGCCGACTTTGGGAGGCGCCGGCTGGTTGTTGAACTTGACCCAGAAACATTCCAGAAGCTCTCTCGCCTTGTCCTTCGTCAGCGCGCCGCTCTTCAGGCCTTTCCTGTAGAACGGCCAGAGGTGCTGGTCCAGCCGGCCGGGGTTGAACGAATCCCAGGTGTTGTATTCGATGATGACTCCAAGGTGGACAAACCAATAATACTGGAGGGCTTCCCAGAAATCGCGGGGCGCGTGCGCCGGCACCCGGGTGCAGACTTCGGCGATCCTTTCCAGCTCCTTTTTGCGCTCGCAATTTTTTTCTTTCTTGGCCAGCTCCCGGGCTTTCTCGGCGTGCCGGCCGGCGTATGCGATCAGGGCATCACAACAGACGGCCATGGCCCGCAGTTCCTCGCGCTTCATGAAGGCTTCGGGATCATTGAGAAAGTCGAGTCCGGCGATGGCATCCTCGATGTCCTTTTTAAAATCGAGCATCCCCTTTTTATAGATCTTATCGTCGAGAACCGTATGCCCCGGCGCGCGCTGCTCCATGAACTCGGTGAAAATCCCGGCCTCGTAGGCGTCTATCCATTCTTGCGAGACTTCGGCGAAGATTCGATCGCGGATCGAGCGTCCTCTCCAGAAAGGAATGATCTCATCCTTATAAAATGCCTTGGTCTTCTCGTCGACTTTGAACCAGGTCTTGGGCCGAGTGTCGAGGATCTCCAAGTCCTGGACGCTGTGGCAGGTAATCTCGGGGTAGGTGGGCGTCGCCTTGGGAGCAGGGCCGCGTTCGCCGACGACGAGCTCGCCGTCGTTGATGGAGATTGTTTTATTCTCCAGAATATGTTTGAAGGCCAGGGCATGCTGCATGGGACCGGACAGTCGGCAGGCTTCGGGGCTTTTATAAAATTCGGTGACCAGTTTCGCCCGCTCGGACGTGATCGTCGGTTTGGCGCTCAAACTCTGTTCGCGCAGCTTTCTGACTCGTTTGTTCATGGCTTAGCCTCCAAACTTGACGGTGAACCCGGCATTTGTGAATGATCGCCGGACTTCCTCCATCCTCTGGTCGGACGGAGTTTCATAAATTTTAAAACAGGATGCTTTTCCTAAATTCTTGTATTTTTCGGAGCCGCCTTTGTGGTATTTTAAAAGGCTGACTTTCTTGATCGTCTCGAGCGGCGTGAGAAAATCGATCGTCAGCCGGATATTCTCGTCGTCATCGTTGACCCCGGCCGCCAGCGGAATGCGGATCACGATATTCTTGTGCTCACGGGACAGTTTTTTCAGGTTGTCGAGAATGAGCGCGTTCGAGACGCCTGTATATTTTTTATGCTTTTTGGCGCCGATCATTTTTAAATCATAGAGAACGATGTCCGCTTTGCGGGCATTTGTTGCCAGGACCTCCCATGGCGCGAGCCCTGAGGTATCAAGAGCTGCCGGAATATTTTTTTTGTTGAGCGCGGTCAAAATTTTCCCGCAGAACATGGGCTGGCCGAGCGGCTCCCCTCCGGAGATGGTCACGCCGCCGCCGGACTGCTCATAAAAGATCCGGTCTTTTTCGACCTCTTCGATGACATCCTTGACGCTTATCTCCCGGCCGGCCATTTCCAACGCTTCGTACATACAGACCTTGACGCACTTCCCGCAAAGATCGCATCGACTGCGGTCGATCTCGATAGGCCCCGAATTTTCGGAAATGGCTGCCAAAGGGCAGGCGGAAATGCAGGAATAGCAGCGGGCACAGCGAGACGGCCGGGCTATCAGCTCGAACTTATTTTCAATTCCTTCTGGGTTATGGCACCAGAGACAGTGAAGGGGACAGCCTTTTAAAAAGACTGTTGTACGGATACCGGGGCCGTCATGGATGGCAAAGCGCTTGATGTCGAAAATCATACCTTTAGTCACGAATTCTCTCCGTTCGCGAGTCTAATATATCACATATCAGAGATAAAATCAACTAAAATCTTCAAAGTTTTTATTTTCGCAGCTTACAAATAAATTATTTATTATGTTATATTTATATAAATTTTGGGGATTACAATGATTATCATCGTCAGTGGATTCTTTACCCTGAGACACCGATTTTTTATTTTACGAAAACAGGAATTGATATAGAATTTGGGGCCAGACATGCTTTTAAGATGAAAAAAAAAGGCGTCTATCCGAAAAACAGCTGAGTTCCGTCCTCATCAAGCCGGCCGGGCCGGATTGCAACATGGCCTGCACATACTGCTTCTACCGGGATAAGGAGGCGTTTTTCCCAGGGGCCAAAATCCACAGGATGTCCGATGAGATTCTGGAAGAGACTATCAAGCAGGTGTTCTCGCAGCCGCTTCAGGCCATCTCGATCGGCTGGCAGGGAGGAGAGCCGACGCTCATGGGGCTTCCTTTCTTTGAGAAAGCCGTCATGCTCCAGATGCGCTACGGAAAGGGCAAATCCGTTGGAAACGGGCTCCAGACAAACGGCCTTCTCATCGATAAAGACTGGGTAAAATTTCTGAAGGAATACAATTTTCTTGTCGGCCTCTCGCTCGACGGCCCGGAAAATATTCATAACCGCTATCGATTCAGGCTGGGTGGACAGGATTCCTGGGCCGAGGTCATGGACCGGGCCAAGCTCATGCTGGGAGAAGGCGTCGAAGTCAATGCGTTGGTCGTCGTCAACGATTGCTCGGTCCGATTTCCCGAGGAGATTTATGAGTTTCATAAGGCGCTGGGCCTCGACCACATGCAGTTCATCCCCTGCCTGGAGACCGACCCAGAGGACACCTCGCGCTCCGCCCCCTTCTCGGCCCCGGCTGAAGCCTATGGAGATTTTTTATGCAGGCTGTTTGACCTTTGGCTATCGGATTTTCAAGAGGGCAAGCCGACGACATTCATCCGCTATTTCGACTCCCTTTTTTATTGCTATGTGGACCGGGACCCCCCCGAATGCGACCTGCTTCCCGAATGCGGCAGCTATGTCGTCGTCGAGCACAACGGCGATGTCTATGCCTGCGACTTTTTTGTCGAGGAACGCTGGAAGCTGGGCAATGTTATGGAAGGAAAGCTCGTTCATATGCTGAATTCCGGCCGACAGACCGAATTCGGCCGTCTTAAGGCGGATCTTCCCGAGGCCTGTCACACCTGCCCATGGCTAGGGTTTTGTCGCGGCGGCTGCCCCAAGGACCGCCGCCGAGACCCGCGCGATCGGGGGCTCAATCATTTCTGCCAGGCCTATAAAATGCTGTTCGCCCACGCCGACGCCCGGATGCGAAAGCTGGCCGCCGAATGGAAAACATAAAATAGGGGCGGAGCGGCGCGATATCTTTATCCCGAATCCCCTTTCACTTCGCGCTGAATTTATGGACCGTCAGGCTCTTATAGGTCTGCCCGGGGTTGAGGATCGTCGAGGGAAAATTCTGCTTATTGGGCGAATCGGGAAAATGCTGCGTCTCCAGACAGAAGCCAAAGTGCTTCTGATAAACCTTCCCTGACTTTCCGGTGATCGTGCCGTCCAGGAAATTTCCGGAGTAGAACTGGATGCCCGGCTCGGTCGTGGAGATCTCCATGATCCGGCCGCTGTCCGGGTCAACCACTCTGGCCGCAAGCGCCATCGTCCCCCCGCCGCCGTTCAAGACGTAATTGTGGTCATAGCCGCCCTCGACCTGCCCGATCCTCGACCCGATCGGCATCGGCGTCGTGAAGTCCATGGGCGTGCCCTTGACCGAAGCCAGCTCGCCGGTGGGGATCAAGCCCTTGTCCACCGGCGTATATCGGTCGGCGTTAAGCATGAGCTCATGGCTCAGGATATCGCGCCTCGCCCCCGTGAAATTAAAATAGCTGTGGTGAGTCAAGTTGACGGGCGTCGGTTTGTCCGTCGTCGCCTCGTAGCCGATCTCGAGCTCGTTATCATTCGTGAGCGTGTAGGAGATCGCGCAGTTGAGATTGCCCGGGTAGCCTTCCTCGCCGTCCTTGCTGAGGTAGATAAATTTCACACCGACGGCGTTTGCTTCTTTGACGGCTGCCGCGGTCCAGACGACCTTATCGAAACCTTTGATGCCGCCGTGGAGATGGTTCTCGCCGTTGTTTGTGGCTAGCTTGTAAAGAACGCCGTTCAGCCTGAACCGTCCCTTGGCGATCCGGTTTCCGTAGCGGCCCACGATCGCTCCGAAATAAGGATTGTTCTTGACGTAGCCGTCGAGATGATCGTAGCCGAGCACGCAGTCGTCCAGCTTGCCGTTGCGGTCCGGAAGCTCGAGTGAGACGAGGATCGCACCGTAGGTCATCAGCCGGGCCTTCAGGCCGTTCTGATTTGTCAGGGTGTAAATCTCGACGGCGGTGCCGTCGGGTAAATTTCCAAACGCTTCTTTTTTGACATCCATGTGCACGTTTCCTTTCGCTTGAGTTAGCTCTGGTTTCGCAGCTTGAGTCGCAGTCTCTTTTTTGCAGGCCGCCGCCCCCCAGATTATCAGGGCCGCGCAGGCGCTCCAGCAGGCCAGCCGCAGAATTTTTTTCATCGATCGGCCCTCCTTCTTCTCAATAAACATTTTTTAAAAGAATAAAATATCAAAAAAAAGTCTGGATGAAAAGCTAATCCAAGAGATCCCGAAGGGAGGCGAAATCTTCGGAAGAAAAATCGCCCCAAAGGTAAGGGAATGTCAGTTTATTATAGATGAGCGGATCCGCATCTTTCTTCAAATCCCCCTTATCGACAAGATTCTGCCAGACCGGCGTTCCCGGGATCGGCGAGAAGTAGGCCATGCGCACGTTCGCGCCCAGGTGCCGGACATGGACGATACTTTCCTTGATACGGGCGACATTCTGGTCGGGAAGGCCGGCGATCAAAAAGACGTTGATGTCGTCGCGTTTATAGCCGGCCTTTTCAAGACGGGCGATGGCCTTCTCCAAATCTCCTTGAGCGACCTTGGGACAGGCCTCGCGGATCACGTTCTCGTCCACCGACTCCTGGCTGAGATAAAGCGACCGGACGCCGGCTTTCTTCATGAGGAAGGCCAGGTCCTGGTCGATTTCCCGGATATGAAGCCCGTTGGGCGTGTGAAAGCAAACCGGCCATTTCTGGCGGACGACTTCCTCCAGGATCGGGATGATATGGGCATCCTTGTTGAGAAGAAGTGCATCATCGTAAAAAGAAAAATGCCGAGTCCCGAATTGCTGAAAATGTCGGCCGATCTCCGCAGCGGCATCGGAAGGGTCGCGCTGCTCGAACCGGTCATAAAGAAGCGGCCCGGCGCAGAAGGTGCAGCGGAACGGGCAGCCTCGGGACGTAAGGAGGGGCAGCCAGACTTTGGCGGGCAGCAAATCAAAGGCCGGCCGGGGCAGGTTTTGAAACGTCCGAAATTCGGCTTCGCGGATATTTCCATCGCCCAGAATTTGCTTCACGGCCGGCAGGATTTTATTTTCGGCAGGACCGGAAATGACAACATCGGCGCCCGAGAACCTGAGGGCATGATCGGCCGCCAGAGTGGCATAGATGCCGCCCAGAATGATCGGAACCGAACCGAATTTTTTCCGGACGAGCTCCACGGCCGCCTGGACGCCCGGATACCAGTAGGTCATCGTGCACGTCATGAGGACCAGGTCGGGGACAGGCACCCGATCGAGCTCATGGAGAAAAAGTTGAAGGGGAATTCCATAGCGCGAATATTTCCGCGGAATGCCCTTCAAAACCTCGGGCTTGGGGACCTCTTCCTTGGGATAAGGCCCCCGCCCGTCGGCCTTGGCTTTCGGCTTTTTCTCCAACTGCGGATGAAAGCGGTCCAGGCAGTCGATGAAATGGAGCCGGCAGTCGGAATTGTCCCTGAGGATAGAAGCAATGTAAAGCAAGCCCAAAGGCTTGAGCCAGAAATCATACGCCGTGAAATCGTAGATCCAGGGGTTGATCAGAAGGATATTTTTTCTCATTTAAAAAAGAGGCCGTTTCCGGACGACGCCGGAAACGGCCCCCTGCCGTTTTCGTGGTGCGGAAGGTGGGACTTGAACCCACACAGCCTTATCGGCCATAAACTCCTGAGGCTTACGCGTCTGCCAATTCCGCCACTTCCGCACGCGCTATAGGGCCATTATTATATCTGCCAGGCCCAAAAGAGTAAAGTTCTCAAAAACCTCGCTCGGCTTTGAGCGGCATACCCCGAGCCTTCCACTTGACAAACGGCCTTTCTGCTCTTATTTTAGAGTTGCATGGCCATCTCGATAAGGCGAGATTGCGTCAGTTTTGAAAGATTCGAAAGGGAGATTCCTAAAAAATTAAACAGAAACTTGTTTTTTGACATTCGTATGCCTTTTTTTCCAAAAGATATCAAGCCATATTTATAGTCCATTCAAATTCACCAAAGGAGGTTCGATGAAACTCTTGGCCCGGGATCAGATCGATGCCCTCTCGCGTTTCAAGAGCGAGAACTATCTCACGACTTCATTTTTCCTGGATTCGGACAAAAGCCATAAGAACAAAAAGGAAATCCAGGTCTCGGTCAAAAACCTTCTGACGATCGGACGGACCAGGCTGGAAAGCCTGGATCTCAGCAAGGAGAAAAAAGCTTCGCTCTGCCAGGACCTCGACAAGATCAATGATTTTTGCTCCCAGAATGTCGCCACCTCCAACTCTCAGGGCCTGGCCATCTTTTCCTGCCAGGGCGAGCGCTTCTGGCAGGACATCCATCTCCCCCATCCGCCGCGCAACAGAATCCTCTTCGACCGAAACCCCTATGTCCGCCCCCTGTCCATGATCCTCGGCAAATACCGTCATACCATCGCCTTTCTCTTCGACCGTCGGGAGGCCCGATGGTATAATATTTTCATGGGTGCCATCAACCTGCTCGACAGCCTCACCAGCGACGTCCCCAGCAAAGTCAAGGAAGGCGGCTTTGAAGGTACGCAAGCCAAGCGGATTGAACGTCATATCGAAGCGCATCTCCATGACTATTTCAAGAAGGCTGCCCAGACGACCTTCGACCTGTTCAAGAAGAACCATTTTGACTGGATCTTTTTGGGCTGCGAAGATAAATATTTTTCCGATTTTGAGCCGTTTCTCCACACCTATTTGAGAGAGCGCTTAAAAGGCCGGCTCAAGGCCAAGCCGACCGATTCCCCGGACAAGATACTCAAAGAGTGCGTGGAGTTGGAAACGCAGCTCACCAAAGCCCAAGAAGATGAAATCGTCCGCCGCCTCGTGGGTGAACTGGAGAGCGGAGGCCGGGCGGTCTCCGGCATCAAAGAGACTCTGCGCCGGTTGAATCAGGTCGAAGTCCAGAGCCTGATCGTGACCCATAACTTCTCGGCCGAAGGAAAGATCTGTCCCCGCTGCAAATTCCTGTATCTTGAAGAACTTCTCTGTCCGAACTGTCAGGTGAAGACCGAGCGCGTCCTGGACGTCGTCGACGAGGCCATCGAGGCCGCCATGAAAAAGAATTCTGAAGTCCGGCACATCACGCCGCCGTCCAAGCTCGACCGCTACGGAAAGATCGGCGCCTTTTTGCGATATAAAATCTAATTGACGGCCTTCTGTTTTTTAAACGACACTTTCTCGAACAAGCTGTAAATGATCGGGATGATGAACAGCGTCAGGAATGTTGTGGCCGTCAGACCTCCGATTACGGTGATCGCCATCGGCGCTCTCATCTCGGACCCCATGGATCGGCTGAGGGCCATCGGAATCATCCCCAGGATCGTGGCCAGGGCGGTTAAAAGCACGGGCCTCAGGCGGGTGACGGCACCCTGAACGATCGCCTCCCTCTTCTCGATGCCGCGCCGCCTCAGCTGGTTGACATAATCAATCATAACGATGCCGTTGGCGACGGCGATCCCCGCGAAAAGAATAAATCCGACGCCGACCATCAGGTTGATGGGCTGGCGCGATAAGATCAGCAGCAGGACGACGCCGATCAAGCCCAGTGGAATAGTGAACATGATGACGAAGGGGTGGAGGAAGGACTCGAACTGGGAAGCCATGACCATGTAGATAAGGAGAACCGCCAGGGCGAAGACACCGGCCAGGACGAGAAATGCATCTTTCATTTGCTCATAAGCGCCGCCGTATTCGAGAAAGTATCCTGATGGAAAATCCTTTTCGACGGTCGGCAGACGGGTTTTGATGTCTTTGACCACGCTGCCCAAGTCGCGGCCGGCGATGTTGGCCGATACGGTTACGATCCGGGTTTGGTTTTCCCGGTCGATCTCGATCGGGCCTTCACCTTTTTCAACTTCAGCCACCTGGCCGAGATAGACCGTCTTGTTCAACGGATTCAAAATCGGAATGTTTCTGATCACGTCCATATTGTTCCGGAATTCATCCCGGAACCGGACACGAAGGTCCACCTCTTCGGCGCCTTCACGGTAGCGGGACACGACCGTGCCCAGGGTAGCGGTCTGAACCATGCTAGCGACCTGATAGACTGAAAGGCCCGCTTGAGCGGCCTTGTCGCGATCGACCCGGATTCGGTATTCGGGCTTTCCCTTGGCCAGAGTGTGAGTCAAGTCACGCAGACCCTGAACGTCCCGGATCCTGGCTACGACCTTGTCCCCGAGCTCTTTGAGAACGGGCAACTCCCGGCCGTAGATTTTGATGCTGACGGGGATCTGCTGGCCGCCCATGACGATCCCCGTGACGTCGAGCGCCTCGAACTTGACGTTCTCCAGCTTCGGCAGAGACAAGCGGATCCGTTCCAGGATCTTCTGGTCACTGAGTTTGCGCTCGGTCTTGTGGATCAAGCCGATCCAGAGCACTCCCTCATGGGAGCCCGTCGTGCTGAACCCGCTTTGAGCGTTCTGCGAGCTGTACTCTTCGCTCTCGATTCCACCCTGCGCGGTCACCATGCGCACTTCAGGCTGCCTGGCTAAGAGATTCTCCGCGACTTTCAACACACGGTTTGTTTCCTCCAGCAACGTCCCCACGGGCATCTTGACCTTGAGAAAAATCATGTCCACGTCGAAAGGCGGCATGAATTCCGTCCCCAAGAAAGGGACGATTGCCAACGAAGCGATGAAGACAAGGAGCGTTCCGGCCAGAACCCAGCGTCGGCTGCGGAGGGCCTTCTCTAGAAGCCGACGATAGAACCGTCGCGCCTTTTCGAACTGTTGCTCGCGCGGCTTCTTCTCAGAGGGCCGGGCCTCGCCTTTCGCCCTGAGAAGAAAAGACGATAGCATCGGCACGATCGTCAGCGATACAAAAAGCGAGGAGACGAGGGAAAAGACGATGGCCACAGCCAGCCCGCGGGTCAACTTGGCCGTGATTCCTGATGCGACCACCATCGGGAAAAACACGACGATGGTCGTCAGGGTCGAGGCCGTGACGGCCATGCCGACCTCGGACGCGCCGCGGATCGCCGCCTCCTTCCGGCTCTCGCCGAGCTCGATATGGCGGAACGTGTTTTCGATGACGACGATCGAATCGTCCACCATGCGTCCAATGCCCAAGGCCAGGCCTCCCAGCGTCAGGAGGTTCAGGGTATAGCCGGCCAAATAAAATGCAATGAAGGTTGTGACGATCGAAAGTGGGATGGCCAGACCGATAATCAGCGTCGGCCGCCAGTTTCGTAGGAAGAAGAGGATGAGCAGGATGGCCAGGATGCCTCCGTAGGCGGCGTCGTTGACGGTGTATTTCGTGACGCGCTCGATCATTATGGATTGGTCGAAAGCGGCGTTGAACACGGTCCCAGGCGGGAGCGTTTTTTTTATCTCTTCCAGCTGCTTTTTAACGGCCGCTCCCGTGATGGCCGTGTTGGCCCTGGACCGCTTGCTGACTATCAGAAAAACGCCCTTTTGTCCCTGAATCCGGCCGATCGATCGGACCTCCTTCGTCGTGTCCTTAACGCCAGCGATGTCCTTAACGTAAATGATCTCGCCCGTCTGCGTCGCACCCACGGCCGTATTCCGGATATCGTCGAGCGAGCTGTATTCTCCGAGCGCCCGGATCAGGTATTCCGAATGCCGTTCCGTGATATTGCCGGCGGGCAGGTTGATATTCTCCATGGCCAGGGCCACCAACACTTTGTCTAATGAAACCTTGCGGCTGTCGAGGGCGTTCTTGTCGATCTCGACCAGGATCTCGCGTGTGTCCGAGCCGAAAACGCGGGCCGCGGCGACGCCGTCAACTCGCTCCAGCCGCGGCGCAACGTCATCTTCCATGAGCTTCTTGAGCGCGGGGCCGGGCATATTGCCGGTGACGCCGTACATGATGATGGGCATCTGGGCAAAACTGAATTTCACCACCAGCGGGTCGTCCGCATCTTTGGGAATGAACTTCCTGTAGAGTTTAATCTGGTCCCGCATGTCCTGGGCGGCGAAATCGAGGTTCGTGCCCCATTCGAACTCGGCCATCACAAGCGATACGCCCTCCGTGCTCTGGGAGGTGACCTTGCGGACCTTATTGATGGAGCTGATGACCTGCTCCAGCACCCGGGTGATCGCTTTCTCGATATCTTCCGACGAAGCACCCTTGTAGTTCGTGATAACGGTCACCGTCGGATACTCGATATCGGGAAAGTAATCCAGGCCCAGCCTGGAGAGGGCGATGAGCCCGACGACGACCAAGATCATAACGATCATCGTTGTCGAGACTCTTCTATGGACAGAAAATTCCGGAAGTTTCATTTTGTCACCTCCGGCAGGACCTCAATCGGCGAGCCATTTTCTAGGCCGTAATTACCTTCGATGATCACCAGGTCGCCTTCTTGAATCCCGCTCGTGATTTCGACCTGGTCTGCGTTCTGAAGACCGAGGGTCACTTCTTTTTTTAAGGCCTTATGGCCCTGCGCAAGGAACACGTACTTGTTGTCGATAATCGCCTTCTGGGGAAGGACGATAACTCCGTCGCGGACGTTCACCTCGAACCCGGCGTCGCCGAACGTGCCCGGTCGCAAAACCAGCCCTGGATTATCGGCCGTGACTTCCACCCGGAATTTCTTGGCCTGGGCGTCGGCCGTCATGTTGACAAGCGTGACCGACGCCTGGAAGATGCGGCCCTCCGAGTTCGGGACTTTGATGAAGGCATTCTGGCCTTTCTTGATGCGAACGATATCGTTCTCCGAGACATCCACGACGACCTTGACACGGGAAAAATCCATAAGCGTTAGTACGCCGCTGGCGGGAGAAAAGCCGCCCATCATGGGGTTGATGACGTCCCCCACCTGGGCATTCTTGGAAGCGACGACGCCGCTCCACGGCGCCTTCATGATGGACACGTCCAGATAATGGCGGGCCAGGTTCAAACCTGCCTGGGCTTGTTCGAGCTGGGCCTTGGCTGCTTCATACCCCAACCTGACTTGCTCGACCTGCTGGTCGGAAACCGCTTTCTCTTTGGACAGGCGGTCCATGCGTTCCTTGTTCTTGGCGGCATTCTGATAATTCGCCTGGGCAACCGCCAGCCCGGCCTCGGCCTGTTTCAATTGAAGCCTGACGGATTCGGTGTCAAGCTCGGCCAACACCTGGTCTTTCTGGACAAGCTGGCCTTCCTCGACATAAATCTTGGCCACTTTGCCGCCCACGTCAGGAGTCAAATTGATTTTTTGCCAGGGTTCGAGCGTTCCCGTATAGGTCAATTTTTCCGAAATCCTTTGTCTGGCGATTTTCAACACTTTCACCGGCGTAGCGCTGGCCGCCTCTGTTTGAGCTGATCCCGCCTTTTTGTCTCCCTTGCAGGCGGAGAGAAATCCGAAAATTGCGAATACAATGAGTCCCTTGAAAACGATCGATTTTTTCATGGCATTCCTCCGTTACTTCACTTCGTCCTTATCCCAGCCGACGCCCATGGCTTTCTCGAGTTGAGCCAGGCCCGTGACATAGTCATAAAGAGCCTGGGAATAGTTCGTTTTGGCCTGGCTGAGGGCCATCTGGGCCGAGCTGACGTCCAGGTTCGTGGCCAGACCCTCCGAATAATTCAACTCGGCAATCCGCACGGCCTCCTGGGCCTCTTCTACATTTTTCTCCTGGGACAGGATCGACTCTTTAGCCTGCTGCAAGTTCAGAATCGCCTGCTGGACTTCCAGCTTGACCACATCCATGAGGCCTTTCTGGCTGTACTCCAGCTGTTTTATCATGGCCTTTGTCTCGCCGACCTTGGCCGAGTTGGAAAAGCCGTTGAAAATGGGGATGGACAGGACGAGGTTGATAGAATAGTAGCTTTCCCAGTTATCTTTCTTGAGATTGAGAGAGTTGGACCAGTAGTTGTAGGCGCCGCCCACAGCGAGCGTAGGAATCCTGGCCGCCCTCGCTATTTTCAACATTTCCGCGGCCATCTGCTTCTGATAATTGAGCTGGATGAGCTCAGGCCGGCTGGCTAAGGCCTGGGCCACGTTGGCATCGAGGTTGGCCTCAAAGGCTTGATAGCTGAGCTCTCCTTTGATATCGACAGCCTGGTTCAGGTCCAAGCCCAAAAGATTTTTGAGCCCAAGCTCAGCCAGGCTCAACCCGTTTTTGGCCCGGATGAGCTGCGGCCTGAGGTTTGCCGCCTGGACTTGCGACCTTAAAAGGTCGAACCTGGAGGCCATCCCGACGTCGTAAAGATTCTTGACGTTCTTGAGATGCTTCTCTGCCAAGCCCAAGGCTTCTTCGGACACGTCCACAAACTTTTTGGCCAGGAGATAGCCGTAAAAGGCTTTTTTGACGTTGAACACGGTCTCCTGCCGGGACTGACGGATCGTCTCTTGCGTCGCAGCGAGATTGAGGTTAGCTTGTTTCAAGCCGGAGATGAGCCGCCCTCCAGTGAAAAGCGGCACGGCAAAGGAGAGAGTAAACTGGTAGTTCCGTGTGAAGTCGAACTTGAATTCCTGGGCAGGCATGCCGAACATCGGAGGGAATTGTACGGTAAAGACTTTTTTATCCAGGACGTCAGTGCCCTGGGCATTGAGAGTCGGGAAAAAATTGGAGATGGCTTCTTTCACCCGATAGCCGGCGTCTTCTTCCTTGGTTTTCTCGGACAGGTAAAAGGGATTCTGCCGGAGGGCCAGCCGGATGCAATCGTCCAGCGTCAACGTCATCTTCTCCTGGGAATACGAGATCCATGGCCAGGCCAGGATCAAGGCCAGGATGACAACGGTTTTTCTCGCTTTCTTCATTTGGATTCTCCTTTCATCTCGCTTTCATTGCGTTCAATCCCATGCAGAATGAAATTTTCGAAGTGACCGATATCCTGTTCGATGTTGGGCTTGGACTCATTCCAGAGTTTTTCCTGGAAGTAGCCTTGAATGACCGCTCCCAAAAAGGTCACGGTCGCATCGGCGTCTATTTTGCGGAACTCGCCGGAGACGATCCCCTCTTGGAGGAAGGTCTTGACGCGATCGTTGATGATCCTGCGTTTGGCTTTGATCTTCTTGACGAATCTTCGTTCGACTTCGGACGTCCCTTTGTTGCCTTCTGTAATAAAAGCCTGCATCAACTTCATAAACGACCTGTCCATCATGAACACCCTGGAGATGTTCTCCTTTTCGGCGTAGAAGCGGAAGGCCAGCCGAATGGACTCCAATAGTTTTGCCTTGGCCGGCTCAGCCTTGGCCTGGATCGCCAAAAGCTCGCGGTCCAGGTCCTCAAGAAAATGGATCAAGATCTCGAAAATAAGCTCGGCCTTGCTCCGGAAATAATGGTACAGCGTAGCCTTTGAAAACTGGGCCTCTCGCGCCACATCGTCCATGGAGGTCGCGCTGAAGCCTTTGCGTAAGATTACGCCCTCGGCGGCGTGGAGGATCGTTTCTCTGTTTTCCTGCCGCCTCTGACGTTCACGGGCATCCCGCAGGTCGCTTTTTTTCATTTTTATACCTTTAAGTTTATTATTTATACCAATTAGTTTAGTCGTTAAACTTATTAGTTAACTTGAATAAATTAGCAAGATTGAAGTGGGCTTGTCAAGAGGAAGGCTCGGAAATGAGCGGCGCTATCTCTGAATGGGTCCTGCTACCGACCAGCCCCTTCGTCCTCACGACGCTTACGCTAAAGATCAAAGGGGATCCAAGGGGATAAGCCCCTTGGTCGCAGGGCGAGAACAGCGAGCCCGAGAAGGGGAGGCAGGGAGCGGAGCGACCGTTGGAAGGGGTCTTCCCCTCCAAAAATACCCCCCCATCTGCCGATTTGCTATGTTCATTGCGGGCGCCCCGGTCGGTATCACCCATTAAAAGATCGGCGCCGTTTTTTCCTCGCAGAGGATAGAGCTCAAGTCGAAATTGAAAAAAATTCAAAAAAAGGATTAAAATAAAATTGGATGACAAAAAGAACTGGTTTTCGACATTTTCTATTCGTCATTCTTATCGATTTCTCTCTATTCTTTCCCGGAATCCTCAATGCCCAGGATCAACAAAAGCCGCGTTGGTGGGAGATCAAAATGACGATCTCCGCCCGGGGCGAATACAAGCAGGATGCCAGAGATGCCCAGTGTTCCGGGACCTATTCCTTTACCATCGCCTGGACAGGCGCCATGGAAGTCGATCAGGATGACTATTTGCTCTACCACACCAGTTCCGAGCTTCAGCAATGGGAAGCCACGGAGCGGGCGGCCTATCCGCAGGAGATCAAGGCCTTGACCACCCAGGATTTTCCGGACAAGCCCGAGCTGAAGGTGAACTATATTTTGAAAAAGGGGGACGGCCTGTATTTTGATTTCGTCGTCAGGGGCTTTGATGTGCCCCTCAGCCCGGCGCCGGAACATTTCTATCTTGACCTGCCGACGTCCGAAGAAAATACCTTTGCCTCCTCAGGGGGCAGTTACAACCCGCACGTCCGTGCCGGATCGAACAAAATATTTTTGGACGAAAGACAGATCTATCCGAGCCCGCTGGAGAAATCCTTTGCCTGGACCTGGAAAAACCAGGCCTGGCTTCAAGAGACGGATAAAAACATTTTCCAATCCAACAGCCATAGCGTCCAGGTCAAAATTATCATCATCCCTCATTAATCGTCGGGAACGTCGACCCATCCGATTTCTCTCCCGGCAAAAAAGCGGTCAGGCCCTTGGATGAAACTTGTCATAAACGCGGCGGAGCCGCTCGCGGCTCACGTGCGTGTAGATTTGCGTCGTCGTGATCTGGCTATGTCCCAGCATGAGCTGGACGGAGCGCAGATCCGCTCCCCTTTCCAGAAGATGGGTGGCAAACGAATGCCGCAGGACATGCGGGCTGATGTTCGCGGGGAGATCGGCCTGACGGGCATACTGCCGGAGCAACTTCCAGAATCCCTGGCGCGTAAAATCTTCACCGCGGCGCGATAAAAAAAGCCCGGCCACCGGCTCCCGCATCAGCTTCGGCCTGGCCTCATCAAGATATTTTGTGACGGCCTCCACCGCCGATTTACCCAAGGGGACAATTCGCTCCTTGCCTCCCTTGCCCCGGCAAAGGAGGAAGCCGTCCTTGAGGTGGATGTCTATCATCTTGAGATGGATGAGCTCGGAAACCCTCAGGCCGGCGGCGTACATGACTTCGAGCATCGCCCGGTCCCGGATTCCCAGAGCGTCCGCGGTGTCGGGCTGCTTGAGGAGCGACTCAACCTCGGCCACCGTCAGGAATTTCGGAAGCGTGATCCAGGCCTTGGGAGAGGTGAGGTGAAGGGTCGGGTTTTTTTCGAGACGCCCGTCCAAAATCAAGAATTTATAGAACGATTTGAGCGAGGAAATCAGCCTGGCCAATGAGCGCGGCGACAGGCCCGATAGGCTCTGGTGATGGATGAATCGGACCAGGTCGGCTTCTCGGGCGCCGGTCCAGGCAATTTTTTCGTTTTTAAGAAAAAGGAAAAATTTGGCCAGGTCCCTGGCATAGGATTGGATTGTATTGGCCGAAAGCCCTTTCTCGACCGACAGGAATTCCAGAAAAAGAGTCAGAATATCCTCTGGCGGAGGCTGAGGAGGGGTCATGTGAGGAACGGGTTGTTGGCTCTCTCCTGACCTACAGTTGTCTGGGGTCCGTGGCCGGGCAGGACGACCGTGTTATCGGGCAGCGTCATGATTTTTTCTCTGATCGATTGTTCAAGCTGCTTTTGGGAACCGCCGGGAAGGTCGGTCCGGCCCACGCCTTCCATGAATAGAGTGTCTCCCGACAGGAGGAATCCGTCTCCCAGTAAGCTAACGCTTCCTGGCGAATGCCCGGGTGTATGGAGAACGCGGAGCGAGGAGTTTCCGATCTTAATCTCATCGCCGTCATTCATGAAATGATCGGCCGGAGGGGAGTCCTTGGCGCCCAAAAAGAGGCTGAGCTCGAGTTGCTGGATCTTTCCCAGCATGGCGTTGTCGCCGGCGTGTATGTAAAGCGGGGCGCCGTAATGGTCCTTGATGTCCCGGTTGGCGCCGGTATGGTCGATATGGCCGTGCGTGTTGATGATGGCGATCGGCTTTAGCGCGTCCTCGGCTACCTCCGGGAAAATCCGCTCGGGCTCGGCTCCGGGGTCCACGACGGCGCATTCCTTGGTTTCTTCACAATAGACCAGGTAGCAATTCGTCTCCAGGGCGCCGACGACGATCTCCTTATATTTCATCTCTCCTCCCTGGAGCTATCATAATTCGTTCAACGGCGGGAGTCAAGAACGAAGGGTCCCATTGTTTTTTAATCGCCAAAAAATATATAATCGGGCCGATGAACGGCGCTCCCTGGCAGCTTCAGATCGTCAAACGGTCCCTCAAGAAAAAAGAAAAACTCGACCTCATTGAAAGATATGTCCGGGTTGCGCCGAACGATGTCCTGCTCGACCTCGGCTGCGCCCAAGGCATCCTCAGTTATTTTCTCCGCCAGAAAGGCGGATTCTGGGTCAGCACGGACCTGGATTTCATCAACCTCAAATCCAGCCAAGCCCTTCTTCGAAAGAACCTTGTCCAGATGGACGAGAATGCCCTTCCCTTTAAAAGCCGGTCCTTTAGCCAGGTCGTATGCCTTGATTACCTGGAGCACGTGGACGACGATGATATCACTCTCCAGGAAATCAGCCGGGTC
Organism: Candidatus Aminicenantota bacterium; assembly: GCA_963715635.1. Classification (GTDB taxonomy): domain Bacteria; phylum Acidobacteriota; class Aminicenantia; order Aminicenantales; family UBA4085; genus JAPKZH01. Next base: position 3,468,952 of record OY970261.1, read on the forward strand.
CTCAAGGCTGGAGGAAAGCTTATCCTGATCACTCCCCACGCCGGAAAATTCTTTCTCCTGCAGAAAATCCGTCCGGCCGTCGGCCTGAAGCTAGAATACTACGGACATAAGCGGGAGGGCTACAGCCTGCCTGCTCTCGAGACAAAGCTCGGAAAAGCCGGCCTTCGCCTTGAAGGCCATAAGACATATTCGCGCTTCTTTACCGAATTCCTCGAGCTTTTGCTGAACGCCGCTTATGTCAATGTCCTTTCTCAAAAACCGGAAGGCGAGCTCCGCGACGGTCATATTCGCCCTTCGACCGCGGATGAATTTGCGGCAAAGACGGGGGCCTTCAAACTCTACAAGCTCATCTATCCCATGATCTGGCTCATCAGCCGGCTAGACATGCTCCTCTTTTTCCAAAGGGGCTACGCCATCATGATCTGGGCGACAAAGGAATAAAAGGGACAGCGCGTGGAGCGAAGACAAATCATCGGCTTCTTTCTCGGCCCTTTGGCCTTTATCTCCGCTTATCTATCGCCGCTCCTCCGTGGAAACGCAAAGGCCCACATCCTCCTGTCCATCTTTTTCTTCATTATCGTCTGGTGGGTGACGGAATGCATCCCCATCCCGATCACGGCTCTCTTGATCCCGGTTCTAATCACTGTCTTTGGAGTCACCACTGCCGAAAAGGCACTGGCTCCTTTCGCCAACCCGGTCATCATGCTTTTCCTGGGAAGCTTTATGCTGGCCCAGGCGATGGCCGTCCACGGCCTCGATAAGAAATTTGCCTATTCCATTCTCTCCCTAAAATTTATCGGCCGCCGAAAACCCAGGATCCTCTTCGCCTTCGGGGCGATCACAGCTTTCATATCCATGTGGGTGAGCAATACGGCCACGACGGCCATGATGCTTCCCATCGCAGTCGGCATTCTCAATACATTTCCGGAGGAAAAAGAAAAGGGCGTGAAATCCATTTTTACCGGTTCTCTTCTACTCCTGACCGCCTATGCCTCCTCTGTGGGAGGCGTCGGGACGCCCGTGGGAAGCCCCCCGAACCTCATTACCATGAGCATGGCCGAAAAGCTGGCCGGCATCAGGATTACATTTTTCCAATGGATGGTCATCGGTCTCCTAGTTCTCATCCCCATGTTCTTGGCCATGTACTTTTATATGTTATTCAAGATGAGGAAGATCAAAAAATCGCCGGCTGAGCCTCAGGCTCGCGGATCGCTATTCCACGAAAATTTTCCCAAAGGGCTCACCCGCCCGCAAAAAAATGTCTTGATCACCTTTTCCATAACGGTTTTTCTCTGGGTCGTTCCAGGATTTGTCTCCATCATCCTGGGAAAAAATTCCGCCGTTGCCCTCTGGCTCGAAAGGAACTTGCCGGAATCCATCGTCGCCCTCATCGGCGCATCCCTGCTTTTCCTCCTTCCCGTCAACCTCAAAAAAGCCGAATTCACGCTTTCCCTCAGACACGGCCTGGACATCGACTGGGGAACGCTGCTCCTCTTCGGAGGAGGGCTGTCCATGGGCATTCAGATGTTCGAGACGGGCCTGGCGGATTCCATCGGCAAATTTTTTATTCAATCCGGCGGAGGGTCGGCAAGCCTCTCCCTAATCACCCTGATATCGATCGTATTTTGTATCTATTTCACGGAAGTCACATCCAACACCGCCGCGGCCAACATGACGATTCCCATCGTCATCGCCATCTGCAAAACCGCCGGCGTCAATCCCCTGCCGGCCGTCCTGGGAGGGGGCATGGCCTGCAGCTTCGCTTTTATGATGCCGATCTCGACACCTCCGAATGCCATCATTTATGGATCGAGGCTCGTCCCCCTGCCGTTCATGATTAAATACGGGTTTTGGATGAATATTTTCGGCATCATCATCATCTGGACGGCCATCCGGGTGATTGCTCCGATGCTCGGCCTGCTTTAGAGCTGGGCAAAACCGGAAGAATAATCCCCAGTTTTTTATCGGAAATCACCGGCAACTAGATCTTACGAGAATGGGCAAACACACAATCTGTCTTCATTATTGCCTAAAACGTCTTTACGGACGCGGGGAATTGGCCTATGATATTGGGTCGAAATCATCCTATGAATATTGGAGGTTCATATGGCAATCATACTTGACGGAAAAAGCCTAACGGTCGAAAAACTAACCCGAATCGCTCGTGACAATGAAAAGGTCGAACTTCATCCGGAATCGCTGGAGAAAATCAAGCAGTGCCGGGCCATGCTCGAGGAAAAGCTCAAGGCCCGAGAAATCATGTACGGAACGAACACCGGCATCGGCGAATTCTCCGAGATCGTCCTCTCCGATGAGCAGGTGAAGGAGTTCCAGAAATATCTTATCTACAACCATGCCGCCGGGATCGGCGACCCGGCGCCCATCGAACACGTCCGGGGCGCCATGGCCAGCCGGATCAATGTCCATGCCAAGGGCCGGTCCGGATGCCGCCCGGAAATCACGACGACGTACGTGGAGATGCTCAACAAAGGTGTGACGCCAGTCGTTTGCACGAAAGGCTCGGTCGGCGCATGCGGCGACCTTGCTCCGATGTCTCAGATCGCTCTCCTGCTCATGGGGGAAGGCGAAGCATTCTATAAGGGCGAGAGACTTCCCGGCCGGGTAGCCATGGAGCGCGCCGGAATCTCCGTCCCCGGACTTCGGGCCCGCGACGGCCTGGCCGCCATCAACGGCTCCAACCTGATCACAGCCATAAGCGCGCTCCAGTTATATGACATTAACCGCTGGCTGAAGCAGGCCGAGATCGCCTGCGCCATGACCCTCGAAGCGCTACTGGCTAATCTCAAGCCTTACGATGTCCGGCTCCACCAGGAGCGGGGCTTCCCCGGGGCCATCCGCTCGGCCCAAGCCATCATAAAGTGCATCGAGGGCAGCGACCTGCGGGCCGGGAAGATCAAGACCAAGGTCCAGGACGCTTATTCCATGCGCTCCTCTCCGCAGGTGATTGGAGCAGCCCATGATGCCGTGGCCCATGCCCGCAGGCAGGTCGAAATCGAGCTCAACGGCGTCGCTGACAACCCCATCTACTTGCATGAATATAAGCTGACCTTGACGGGCGCCAACTTCCAAGGCTCCCCGATCTCACTGCCCATGGATATGGTCGGGATGGCCGTCACCATGGTCTGCGTGCTTTCCGAGCGCAGGCTCAACCGGCTGACCAACCCTGCCTTGAGCGTCGGGCTGCCCGCATTCCTGACCAAAGGCGCCGGCATGTTCTCGGGCATGATGCTCAGCCAGTACACGGCCGACATGATGATCGTTGAGCAGAGGATTCTGTCCGCGCCGGCTTCAACGATGTCTATCCCGGCCGCCGCCGACCAGGAGGACTTCGTGTCGATGGGCATGAACACGGCTTTGAAGAATGTCCAGATCCTGGATAACGCGTATGGAATCCTCGGTATCGAATTCATGGCGGCTGCCCAGGCGCTCGACTTCCGCGAATTCACGCCGGGCAAGGGCGTTACTACGGCGAAAAACGCCATCCGCAAGCACGTCGCCCACCTGGAGGAGGACAGGCCGCTCTATCCGGACCACAACACGATGAAAGAGCTGGTCAAATCGGGCGAAATCCTGGAAGCCGTGGAAAAGGCTGTGGGAAGCCTGGAATAGATAAGCCCGCGGGCTTGACCCCTATCTCTCCACTTTGAAATTCTGTTATAATCCAACCAATGGATGCCTATCTTGCAACAGAAGCCTTGCGGGCGCTCAAAGCCTTCAGCGTCCTGTCCGCTAAGCCCGATCTATCGGGATTTCTGATCGGCCATAAGCGGGGACATCGGTTTTTCGTCGAGAACATTTTTCCTTTGCCCAAAGGGTTCCAGCCAACCTTGGAAAACTACCACGGCCTCAACCGGCTCCTGGACGAAAAAATCATCGGATTTTTTGCTTTCCCCGCGACGGCCGGACACAAGCGGAGATTGTTTCAGCCGTTTGCCTGCGGGAAGATGTTCCTGGGCGTCCATGTCAATAAAAAAGGCGGTCTGCGCTTCGAATCCTATCTCATCGATTACGACGACCATTTCTTGGCAGTGCCGATCAAGCTTCAACCATAATCTCGGCCATGGCTAAAGGACGATCATGGATGATTTTTTAAACGAAACCCAAAAAAAATATTTGCTGGGGCTGGCCCGGCAGGCGATCGAGACCAAGCTTCGGACGGGCAAGATCCTCCGAGCCAAGGTCGAAGACAAAATGCTCCTCAACAAGCGCGGCGCCTTCGTCACGCTCAAAGTGGATGACGAGCTGCGCGGCTGCATCGGCTATCCCCTGCCTTATAAGCCCTTGGCCGAAACCGTTATCGAAATGGCCATCGCGGCAGCGACCCAGGATTACCGCTTCCAGCCCCTCAAAGAAGAAGAGCTTGGCAAGCTCAAGATCGAAATCTCCGTGCTGACGCTGCCCCGCGGCATCAAAGACATCCACGAGATCGAGGTGGGAAAGCACGGCATCATCATCAGCAAGGGGTTCAATAAGGGGCTCCTGCTTCCCCAGGTCCCCCTGGAATACGACTGGGACCTCGAAACCTACTTGCGCCACGGCTGCATGAAAGCCGGGCTGGACGAGAACGAGTGGAAAAAGAATGTCCAGATTGAAACCTTCGAAGCCCAGGTCTTCTCTGAAGTGTGAAGGAGAAATCCGATGAAAAAGCGCAGCTGGCCATGGATCCTTCTCAGCCTGCTTTTCTTTTTTCAGGGGCAGATACCGCCACGGCCGGAGGCGGGGGAAAAGATTTCTCCCTCCCTCCGGATAGCTCTTCATTCGGTCTCCGGAAGCAGCGAAACCTTGCCCGTCTGGGTTTACCTTCAAGACAAGGGCGAAACCGACATCGCGTCGATGAAGAAAGCCTTTGCCGAAGCCCGGCGAACCCTTAGAGAGCACTGCCTCTGGCGCCGGTCAAAAGTCAGGCCTGCTGCCGGCTTGGTCGATTATGAAGACCTGCCGCTCTATGCCCCTTACACACAACAAGTTAAAGCCTCGGCCTTGAAGGTCAGGGCCGTCTCACGCTGGCTCAACGCCGTCAGCGTCGAGGCCTCTTCGGAACAAATCTTGGAGCTGGCCGGGCTTGCCTGCGTCAAGTCCGCGGACATCGTCAAGAGTTTTAAAAGGGATGATGGCTCTGCCGATACGCCGGAGGAGACTCAGATAGCCGCCGGCCTAAGCAATCCTCTCTACGGACTTTCCTACACCCAGCTCGGCCAGATCAACGTGCCCGCTCTTCATCAACAAGGGTTGAGCGGGCGGGGCGTGCTCGTCTGCATGTTGGACGTCGGTTTTCGCAAGAGCCATGAGGCCTTCCGGCTGGCCCATCGCCTCGCCGAATGGGATTTTGTTAATGGCGACGGCGACGTCTCGCAGAACCTTTCCGACCCGAATGACTACTCCGATGACCACGGAACCGCCACCTGGTCATTGCTCGGCGGGTTCAAACTCGGGGAGCTCATCGGGCCGGCATTCGGCGCCGACTTCATCCTGGGCAAAACGGAAACGTCAAATTATGAAAAGCCGATCGAGGAAGATTGGTGGGCGGCCGGGATTGAATGGGCGGAATCCCTGGGGGCCGAAGTGGTATCGTCCTCCCTCGGCTACACGGACTGGTACCAATTCAAGGATATGGACGGTAAAACGGCCGTCACGACACGGGCCGCCAACCGGGCGGCGAGCTTGGGTGTCGTCGTCGTCAACGCCGCCGGAAATGAGCGGGGAAACGCCTGGGGACATATCATCGCTCCCGCCGACGGGTATGACGTGATCGCGGCGGGCGCCGTGGATTCATCGGGGAAAATCGCATCCTTCAGCTCGCCCGGCCCGACCTATGATGGAAGGATCAAGCCCGAGGTCTGCGCTCTCGGTGTCAGCGACTGGATTGCAGCAAACAGACGGGATCAAAGCGATTATTATACAAGAGGCAGCGGGACTTCCTTCGCCACTCCCCTCGTGGCCGGGGTCGCGGCGCTGCTCCTTGAAGCCCACAGGGATTGGACGCCCAAGCAGGTCCGCGCCGCCCTCATGAATACGGCCGGAAGCGCGTCGTCGCCGAATAATGATTACGGCTGGGGCATCGTCAATGCGGCCGCCGCCGTGAATTACGCGCCGGCGCTCTCGCAAAGACAAAAATAAGAAGTCCGCTTTTACTTGAGCTTCTTTTTAGCCGCCGCCAATTCCTGCTTGGCTTCGTCCTTGTAAGCACTGTCTTTTGAGGAAGCTGCATTTAGGTCGAGGCACTTCTGAAATTCCTGCGCGGCCAGGTCGTATTTCTTGAGAGATATATAGGTGCGGCCGAACTCAAGATGGTGGTTGATGTAATCCGGCTTTAGTTCGACGGCTTTCTTAAAAGCTTTTTCGGATTCCTCGAAGGTGCCTTTAGGGATCGAACCGAAGAGGATGCTGCCGAAAAAGCGCTGGGCGCCGCCGATCTCGGCCATCCTGCGCTGCCAACGGCCCAAGGCATGATAGGCCAAGTCGTTATTGGGGTCCAGCTCGATGGCCTTATCGATCGCGGTCTTGATCTCCTTGGACATGCTGACCTGATCTTTTTTCCCCAGCATAAGGGCATACATGCCCAGCGAAGCCGAGAGATAAAAGTGCCCCCAGGTGTCGTTCGGGTTCGCGGCGACGGCTTTGCGGGCATAGCTTTGGGCGTTCTTATAGAGCTGTTTCTGCTGCGCTTCATAATCCTTTTCCTTGGGGCTGACCAGGTCGCCAAGGTCGATATAGGTCCTGGAAAGCTTCCAGAGCGCCTCGTAGTTTTTTGGGTCGAGCTTGTTTGCGGCCAGATATTCTTCGAGCGCCTTCTGGTTGTCGAGCTGGGTGTAGTAGTCATCCCCTTTTTTCAGGTGCTCTTCTGCCGTTTGGCCAAAACCGAAGAGAGCGACGCCGAACAGAAAAACGATCGAGAAAGTGATTTGGGCTTTCATTTTTGCCATTTTTCCCTCCAATCTGTGAATGTGGATTCTAATTATAGTTTTTCGAGGAAAAAGTCAAGTCGGACACTTTTGGAAGGAAACCCTTACCTAGGGTTTCCTTCCAACGCTCGCTCCGCTCGCTGCCTTCCTTCCAAGGAGCATTTGACGATGAATCGTCAGGACGGACACTCTTGGAAGGAACTTTGTTTTTTAAACCGCTGGGCTCATTTGCCGTATAATCTAATGAACGGAGGTTAATCCTATGCAGGACCATGTTAAAGTGATCGGCATTCTTTGGATCATCTTCGGCTCCCTGAGCCTGTTGGGAGCCTTGATTCTCTCCATGATTCTTTTCGGCGTGTCTCTCATTCCGGATATAGGGGAGATCGCGCCGGGCATCTTGAGGTTTGCGGGCATCGTCCTCAGTTCGTTCCTTGCCCTCCTCGGGCTTCCCAAGATTATCGGCGGCATCGGGCTTCTCAAGGGCCACGAGTGGGGCCGGATCCTGATTCTTGTCGTGTCCTTCCTAAGCCTGATCAATATCCCCTTTGGGACGGCGCTGGGGATCTATTCCATGATCATCCTGTTCAACCCCCAGACTGTCAAGCTCTTCAACCCCCAGGCGTCAAGCAAGTAAATATACGCTGATTACTTGGCGTAATAATCGTCGAGGCCCCTGTCGAATTCGACCATCAGGGTCTCGATTCTCTGCCGCTCCGCCTCGAGCTCCCCGTCCGTGAGCCTGGGACGGATCTCTACCGGCTGGCCGTAAACAGCTACGACCTTAGAAAAGGGATAGAACATCAAAAAGCGGTCCCAGCTTTTCAGGGTTTTTTTTCTTGAGGCGGAAAAGCTAAAAGGGACGAGAGCGGCGCCAGTTTCCGCGGCCAGCTTGATACAGCCGAGCTTCAGCTTGCGGTCGGGCCCCCTGGGGCCGTCCGGAACGATAATCACTTCGCCGCCGGATTGAAGCTCTTTCTTCATCTCCAGCCAAGCCCCTTTGACAACGTGCGAGCCGGACCCGCGCAGAATCTTGTATCCCCAGCCGTCCATGATCCGGGCCGGAATCTCGCCATCCTTGGAAGGACTTATGAGGGGCATGATGCCGCGTTTCCGAAAAAAATAGGGCACGATAAAGATTTTGCCATGCCAGATCAAGAAAATCACCGGCTTCTTGGCTTTTCGCAAGGCCCAATAATCGGAGTCGCCGACGATCTTCATCCGGGTGGACTTGAACCAGAGCCAGATGATGGCCTTGCCGAAAGTCCCCACAAAACGCCAGCGCAGTCTTTCCCAGAACGACATCGCCAGAATCATATCCGAAAATCCAGCCCCAGTAAACCGCTCGTGTTTCTCTCATGACCTATGGATGTCATTTTCGAAGCACATCAATGATCAGCCCGACGACAAATCCCGACAGACTGAGCAAGAGCCCATAGGGAACGGAAAAGGGCCAGGCAGGCAGGCTGAGGGACAGGATATTCGTCGCGCCCAGGAAGCTTAGAATGGCGAAGCCGCCTCCAAGGCAGAGGCTGAGCAAGCCGGCCAGCGGAAGGCGTCTTCTCAAAAAAATCATCGCCAGCCCGGGGACAAAAAACCCTTCGGCCAGAATTTCCGAAGACAGCCCGATGGTTTTCAGGATGCTCTGGAACCTGGTCGCCACAAGGAATGCCGCGCCTCCGACAAGGACCGTGGCCAGACGGCTGACAAGGACCGGGCGTTTATCCGGAGAAGCGAAGAATTGCTGATAAAAATCCCGGGTCAAAGCGAGCGCTCCCGTGTTGATGGCGGTATCCATGGTCGATAGAATCGCGGAAACGACGGCCACGAACAAGATCCCTCCAAATAAAACACCAACCTTGGAGGCAATGATCTCGGAGACCAGGGGACGTGAGAGCATCTGCCCGGAAAAAAGCGGAAGAGAGAAAATCCCGATGAGGACGACAAGCCCATAAAGCAGGAACAGTGTGGCGGCCGTGGCGGATAACCCCTTGTTGGCTTCGCGGACATCCCGCGCCGCCTGGATCCGCTGCAGGGCGATCGGCGAGATGGTCCAGGCCAGTGTGAAGGACAGGGCGATCAGGATATTTTCTTTAAGGTTGAGGAAAAAATCAAAATAGCCATGCTTTCCGAGCCCGCCGGCGATGGAAGAAATCTCGTGCCAAGAGGAGCGCCCGGCCAAAAAAACACAGAGGCCGATAACGCCCGCCGCCAGGAGAAAAAACTGGACGCAATCCGTCATGACCACCGAGCGGAGGCCCCCGAAGACAGAGTAGAGGAGCACGACGGCCGTGCCCAAGGCCAGACTCCAAAAATAGGAAAATCCAAGAAATGGCCTCAAGAAATTTCCCAGCGCGACCATCTGCGATGCGGCGAGCACGGCCATGTACCAGATGATGAGAACGGAGGAGAGATGACGCACGGCGCGGCCATAGCGAAGTTCGACGAGGTCGGGCAATGTCATAATAGAAAGGCGGCAGAGGGGCCTGACCAGAAAAACGGCCAGGATGAGCACCGTGGCGACTGCGGGAAGCCCGACCAGCCAAAAAGAACTGACGCCCGACCTTAGGGCTTCGTCAGTGGACACCAAGATGGAGGTCGCGCCGAACCAGGCTGCCGTCAATGACAGGTAGATGAGCCCGGCAGAAAGCTTCCGGGATGCCAGAAAAAAATCCTCCAGGCTCTTCATTCGTCTGGAAAAGCCTATCCCGGCAAAAAGGATGAGGGCAAAGTAGGCAAAAAGGAAAAGGAAGAATTGGGCTTTCATGCAGTGCTTTTATAACAAAAAGATGGAGCGGCCGCAAATATGCTATAATTCGGAAGGCATGAAACGGGCACTGATTTTTGGATCAATGATAGTCGCGGCAGCATCCGTATCCATCTCTACGGCACAGGTATCCGTGCAGGATGTCGTCGTCAAAGCCGAACAGACTCTCTCCTCTCTTCAGTCCTTCCAGGCCGATTTTGAGCAGACGTTCTATGCGACCACCGTCTCTAAGCCGCTCAAAGAGAAAGGCCGGGTTTACATGAAAAAGCCCGACCTGATGAGGTGGGAATACAAGGACCCGGAAGAGAAAGTGATCGTCTTCAAGGAAGGGATCCTGCTCACCTATATGCCCGAGGACAATCAGCTCTTCCGGCAAAAACTGGCCAAAGAACAGTATGAAACCGAAATCCTCGCTTTTCTTGCCGGCAAGGGGCATCTCGCCGAAAAATATCTCATCGAGCCCAGCCCGTTTCCGGGGGAAGGCGGCGATGTTTCTCAGCTCAAATTAACCCCCCGGGAAGAGGGCGAATATACATACATCCTCCTCGAAATCGACAAAAAAACCTGGCTGATCAGGAAAGCGATTTTTTTTGACTGGGCCGGCAATAAAAACGAATTCGCCTTCGCTAAAATCCGCATCAACGCCTGGCTTCCGGGTGATCTTTTCGAGATTAAAGTGCCTCCGGACTGCGAAATCATCGACGACGCGGCTCCCCGGAAAAAATAAAACCTTTTTCCCCGTCGTTCGTATAAGTCCTTGAGGATAAAGTGAGTCCTCGATGCATGAAGATCAAGAACTGGTTAAGCAAACCCTTCGAGGAGACAAGGGAGCTTTCGAGATGATTGTCCAAAGATACCAGCAGCCTGTCCTTAATTATATAGGACGCATGGTCGGAGAACGCGAGCTGGCCCTGGATTTCAGCCAGGAGGTCTTCCTCAAGGTGTATGCCTCGCTCGGTTCCTACCGGGCTCAATACAAATTCAGCACGTGGCTGTTCAAGATCGCTTCCAACTACGTCATCGACCATTGGCGGAAAAAAAAGATTCCCACCCTTTCGCTGGACCAGCAGCCCGAAGATGGCGAAGACCGTTATCCGCTGCAGGTTCCCGATGAAAACCCTTCCGTGGTCCGCCAATTCGAACTCCGCGAGCTGCGGAAGAGAATCGACGCCGCCATCGACAAGCTTCCGGCGTCCCTGAAGGAATTGTTCGTCTGGCGGCATATCAACGGCCTGAGCTATGAAGAAATGGCGGAAATCAAAGGCCTGCCACTGGGTACGGTTAAAAACCGAATCTTTCAGGCCAAGGAAATCCTTAAACGACTGTTGGCGGAGCCCGCATGAACTGTCTCAACCTGGAGCAACTTTATGCCTACCTGGAGGGAGAGCTCTCTTCGGCGGAAAAACAGGATATCGAGAGCCATCTCGCTGCCTGCCCAAAATGCCGCGACGCCGTTGCGGAGCGAAAGCGGATGCTGCAGGCGATCGATAGCCTGCTTGCGTTTGATGTTCCGCCCGATTTTGCAAAAGGTGTCATGGATAGGATCTCGACGGCGCCGGCAAAGGCCAAGGTCACGATCTTCGGCTGGCTGGCGGCCGGGGCGGCCGGATTCCTGGCAGTAACCGCGGCGCTTTCCATTTTTGCCCTCGTCTCGGGGCAAAACCTTATCCAGTTCTTCCTCCGCCTGAACCACGGGCTCTGGTCCTATGTCAAGGATGCCGCTTTTATGCTGGTCAAAATCGGCAAATTTTTGATGCTCGCTTCCAAAGTCGTGTACGAACTCCTCGGCAAGATCCTGGAGAGCCTGAAGGTTTTCACGTCTCTGATCAGCCCGGAAGCGTGGGCCATTTTTATCTGCGGCGCCCTCCTCCTCATTTTTACGGTCGGCGTCTTGTGGGGAAGGAGATTCCTGTTGGAGAAACATCATGGAAAATAAGCACAAATTCGCGGCCATTCTATTCATCCTCTTTGTGGGGACCCTTCCACTTGTGGGACACCAGGAAAAGGGAGACAAATTCAGCTATCATGATACGATCGTCGTTGCTCCCGGAGAAACCCGCGATAATGTCATCACCATCGGCGGGGATGTCATCGTCGAGGGCAAGGTCAAGAAAAACGTCGTCGCCATCGGCGGGACGATCACGGTCAGCGGGGAAGTCGATGATTCGGTCGTCGGAATCGGCTCGAAAATTACTCTCAAAGCGACGGCTGTCATTCATGGGGACCTGGTCAGCCTGGGAGGCGGTGTCGAAAAAGAGCCCGGGCACCGCATCGACGGAGACACGGTCTACTTCAAACCCTCCGATATCACCGGAAAAATTTTTAGGGGTGGTGTCAGGGGGATCTTTTCCCTCTCGCTACTGCCCATCATCCTGATCTTTAAATTCGTTTCTATCTTTATCTGGTTCCTGATGACCTTCCTCGTCGCCGGGCTCTTTCCCAGGCAGATTGCGTTGGCTTCCCATCAGGTTCGGACCTCTTTCTGGCCCGTTTTTGGAACGGGTCTTTTGGCGCTCATCCTCTACACCATTTTCATCATTATCGCCGCCGTTCTCTGTCTCATCCTAATCGGCATCCCCATTCTCCTATTCCTGGCGGTAGCTGGATTTATCGTTAAGATCTTCGGCCGGGTCGCGCTATTTTATTTCTTCGGCGAAAGCCTGGCCAGAGGCTTCAATCGGCAGAATGTTTCTGCCCTGGGCGGCGCGCTGCTGGGGCTGCTCTTTGTCAGCTTCATCGGATTTATCCCCATCCTCGGATTCCTTTTCACGTTGTGCATGAGCATTATCGGATGGGGCGTCGTGATCCGGACAAAATTCGGCACGACGGAAAATGCTTTTCGACGGCCGTCGAAGACTTAAGATAAAATTCTTTTTCTGCCGATGAGGAGCGATGTCGCAAACGGCATGTTGATCCTGGCAATCTGCGATAAGCCGGCCTCTCTCATCAGTGTGCGCACCTCGCGCTCGGTATAAGCATCACCGGCTTCGGTTCTCGTCAGCATATTCAAGGCAAAAAATGCTCCCTGCTCCGGCCTGGTCCGGTCTTCGCTCATGATATAATCCTGAATCACCAGCTGTCCGCCCGGGCTGAGGGCCCGCACGGCCTTTTTCAATAAATTCAGGTTGTCTGACAAAGAATTCATATGGATGATCGCGGAAAGCAGGATGAGGTCATAGCCGGTTCCAAAGCCGCCCCGGTGAAAATCGCCTTCGATGAAATCGATCCTCGTGGCCGCCTTTGATTTTCTGACATAGGACCGCGTCAGCGGAATGACGTCGGGAAGGTCAAAAACGGTTGCCCGGATATCCTTTTTCGCCAGGGCCAGAGCTATCGAATAGGCCCCCGACCCGCCTCCGATGTCCAAGGTCCTGCGAACGCCTGTCAAATCAAGCCTTTTTATGGTCTCTTTCGCCTGGGCCGAAGCTCGTTGGTCCATGGCAGCGATGAACCCGGATAGCTGTCTTCCCTTTCGCTTCAAGGGGCCTCTTTTTATCACCGTCTTCCCGTGAACGACAGCTTGGGTGAGCGTGCTCCAGCTGTTCCACATATCCGCCGAATGGCCTAATCCGGCCAGGAAGTCCGGCCGGCCGCTGACAAGATATTTTTTTGAAAGCGGCGTATTGGCGAACTTTCCCTTCCTCTTTTTCAGAAGCCCCAGGGCGCAGAGCGCATTCAACAGCCGGTCCATCCCTCTCGCGTTAGTCTTCGCCCGTTTCGCAATCTCGGCCGACGTTATCGCTTTTACTCCGATGGCCGAAAATACATCCAGCTCAAAAGCCGTCAGAACAATCCGGATGGGGCGAAACATATAGACTAACTGCATGAGATCGTCGGCTGATTTTAGTTTAGGCATCCGGGGTCAAACCTCAACATTCAACATTTTAGTTAACATTTTAGGTCACGTTTCTTTTTCCTAGTCATTTATAAATGGACCTAAATAAAAATATTATCTGTTTTATGCGTAAGTTGTTAAATGTTGAGGTTTGACCCCATTTCTTACTTTAAAGCGGCTTTGACCCTTTCCGGCGTCATGGGAAGCTGATAGAGGCGCGCTCCGCACGCATCAAAAATCGCATTGGCCACGACGGCGCCCATGGTGATGATGGGAGGCTCGCCGCCTCCGGAGATGGGCACTTCCGGCGAATCCAATAGGACGGTTTCAATCTTTGGCAGCCAGGAAAAATGAGGAAGCTGGTAGGTGTCGAAATTGAGGTCTTTGACCTCCCTCCCCTTGAAATGGACCTCCTCGGTAAGAGCATAGCCCAAGCCCATCGTGATGCAGCCCTCGATCTGCAGCTTGGCCCCTTCGGGATTGACCGCAACGCCCATGTCCTGGGCGCAGACGACGCGCTTGACTTGGACGTTTCCCGTCGCCTTGTCAACCGCGACTTCGGCCATGGTCGTCAGATAAGTCCCCAGGTAATCGGCGCTGGCGACTCCGAAGCCGCGGCCGCTCGGTGCCTTGGCCGGCTTCCAGCCGAACTTCTCTGCCGCGGCCTTCATGATCCGCTGCATTCTCGGATTGTTGAGGTTCATCATCCGGAATTCAACCGGGTCGATTCCTGCCTTCGCCGCCATAATGTCGATCTGAATTTCGCGGGCGAATGTGTTCGAATTGCTGCCCGGTGCCCGCCAGGCCCCGACGCTAAAGGGGTGGGCCGAAGGCGCGCCTCCGCCTCGGCCTCCGCCCCACTCTCCGCGGACAACAGTCCGGTGGTGGGGAATATTATAAAACTGCTGGGAGCTCCGCTCACCGGCGAAAAGAACTTCATAATCCCAGAAAACGATCCGGCCGGAACTGGAAATCCCGGATTTGATCTTGAGGACCGCCGCCGGCCGGAATGTATCATTGAAGAACTCATCGGCGCGGCTCCAGGTGACCTGGACGGGCTTGCCGGTCGTTTTCGACAAGCGCGCGGCCTGGCCGGCCTGAGTGTTTCTCGTTTTCCCGCCGAATCCTCCGCCGATGAACGGGGAGATGACGTGGACGTTCTGGGCGGAAATTCCTGCGGCCTGCGCAACCTCGTCCCTGACCCCGAAAGGTGCCTGAGAAGACGCCCAGGCCGTCGCCTTGTCGCCTTCGACACTGACCAGCGCCGTATGGGTTTCCATCGTCGCGTGGGCGACATAGCTGTTCAGGTAAGTCTCATCGAAACTGACCGCGGCAAGCTTCGCCCCTTCTTCAAGGTTTCCACCCTCGGCTACGGTCCGTCCCTGCGGCGCGTTTTTGATGAGGTGGTCGAAAATCGACTTGTCATCGACGTTCAATTCGGGGAGATCGTACTGGGCCTTGATCATTCCCAGCGCCCGTTCCGCTTCATCGGGGAATTCATGAAGTACTGCGATGAGATCCCCATCGCGAATCACCCGGGCCCCGCTGATTTTTTCAGCCGCGGACGTGTCCAGGTCCTTGAGTTTCGCGCCGTGTGCCGGCGGCCGCAGGATCTTCGCGTAAAGCATGCCCGGAAGGCGAAGGTCTCCGGCATAATGGGCTTCGCCCGTGACCTTCTTCAAGGCATCCCGCCTAGGTTGAGGTTGGCCCATGACCTTAAGCTCGGCAGGCGTCTTCAAGGCGGGTTTTTGGGTCAGATGCCTCTCGATCTTTTTGCCTTGAGCGAGCTCGGCATAGGTGGCCCGCGTTTGAGGCCTAGTTTTATCGAAGACGACGCCATCCTTGGCCTGCAGACGGTCGATGGGGACCTTCAATTTTTCAGCCGCCAGCTCCTTGAGTACTTCTCTCGCCTCGGCGGCTGCCCCCCGCAGCGCGGGCCCGAAAGAGCGGATCGTCTGCGATCCGAACGTCCCCGCGTCCCAAGGGCAGAGGTCTGTGTCGCCTAAAACAATATCGACCGACGACAAGGGGACTTCGAGCTCTTCGGCCAGCATCTGCGGCAGGGCGGTGATGGCGCCTTGCCCCTGCTCGATCTTGCCCGTGAAGCAAGTCACCCGGCCGTCCTCGCCGATCCTCAAAAAAGCGTTGAAATCGGTGGGGAGGCCCGGACGCGCCGCTTGAATCCGAGCTGGCTCCTGAAAGGCCAGCTCTTCTCCGTAGGTGACAAAGATGATGATCCCTCCGCCCACAATTTTCAGGAAGTCCCGGCGGCTCAGCGAGGAAGGGGCATCCGCTTCCTCAATAACGATATCCGGATAGGCTTCTTTTTTCATCTCTTCACCCCTCCTTTCATTTGCCCGGCGGCGGTCTGGATGGCCTGGAGGACGCGGGTATGAGACCCGCACCGGCAGAGATTATCCTCCATGCCGTCGATGATCTGTTTGGGGGTTGGCCCGGGATTTTTCAGCAACAAGGCATAGGCTGTCAGGATCATGCCGGATGTGCAAAACCCGCATTGCATAGCGTCATGCTTGATGAACGCCTGCTGGAGGGGATGAAGGACTCCGTCCTTGGCCAGTCCCTCGATGGTAATCACATCCTTGCCTTTGATGGTTTTGACGGGCGTCTGGCAGGAGCGGACAGCCTCGCGATTGATGATCACCGTGCAGGCGCCGCAAAAGCCCTCGCCGCAGCTGTACTTGGCACCGGTCAGGCCAAGGTCGGTCCGAAGCACCCAGAGAAGCATGCGGTCGCTGTCAACGGTCAGCTTGGTCGGCTTCCCGTTGAGCGTGAATTGGATGGTTTCTTTCATCGTGCGCTCTCCCTTTCGAGCGAATAAAAATTCGGGACCGGGGACTCTATTTTGGGAATGAAGTCCCCGTCCCCGAAAATTTTCCCATTTTAGGAATTTATCACAGGGTTTTGCAGATGTCAAAACAAAGGGAAAATAAACCGCTTAAAACTCGGCGAGGGGTAACGCGCGAATAAGGTAAAGTGGGGTGGCGCCGACCGGGCGCCCCAGCCGCCGCAGCTGACGAAAATTTGGGGACGTATAACGAATTAAGAAATTCTGGTACCCAACACCAAATTTTTCAGCGAGGACGATGGGGCTGGTCGGTGACAGGACCGACCCGTTTGCTAACCCCCTTGATTGGTCAAGGGGGTAGGGGGATTAATATCACTACCTTAAAATCTTTGACCTAATTTCTTTAATGAAGCGCTTACCGCAAGCCTTCTAGATCTGCATGATCTCTTTTTCTTTGGCCGCGGCGGCGTCCTCGATTTTCTTGGTATAGTCGTCGATGATTTTCTGAAGCTCGTCCAGGCCCTTGAACTTGTCGTCCTCGGTGATCTCCTTCTCTTTTTCGAGCTCCTCGATGAATTCCTTGCTTTCCCGACGCATGTTGCGGAGCGCCGTTTTCTCGTCCTCGAGCATCTTTTTGACTTTCTTCACGATCTCCCGCCGCCGTTCCTCATCCAGAGGCGGGATGGGGATTTTCAGGACTTTACCGTCGTTGATCGGGTTCAGGCCCAGGTCGGCGGCCTTGACGGCCTTGTCGATGGGCTCGAGCAGGCTCGTGTCATACGGCTGGACCGTGATCAAGCTCGGGTCCGGCACGCCGATCTTGGCCATCTGGTTGACCGGCGTCAGCACTCCGTAATACTCGACTTTGATATCCTCAAAAATGTTGATGTTGGCCCGTCCCGTCCGGAGCTTGCCGAGGTCTTTCCGGAAGTGCTCCAGAGATGTCTTCATCCTTTTTTCAAGATCCTTTAAAACATCTTTGACCATCACTCGCCGCCTTAATAGACTTTGGTCCCGATGTCTTCGCCCAAGACCGCCCGCTTGATGTTGCCTTGTTTCTTCAGGTTGAAAACGATGATGGGCAGGTTGTTCTCTTTACAGAGCGAGATGGCCGTCGTGTCCATCACCCCCAGTCCGCGCTTGATGACGTCCATGTAGCGGATGGTATGGAATTTCTTGGCGGCCCTGTCCTTCAGCGGGTCGGCCGTATAAACGCCTTCCACCTTGGTGGCCTTGAGAATGACCTGAGCCTTGATTTCCAGGGCCCGTAGAGCCGCCGCGGTATCGGTCGTAAAATACGGATTGCCGGTGCCGGCGGAGAAGATCACGATCCGGCTTTTTTCCAGGTGCCGCACGACGCGCCTCCGGATAAACGGCTCGGCCACGGCCTTGACCTCAATGGCTGAGATGTGGCGGGTAATCGCCCCCAGCTTTTCCAGTGCGTCCTGGAGAGCGATGCCGTTGATGACGGTCGCCAAAAGCCCCATCTGGTCGGCCGAAACCCGGTCCATTCCCTCCTCCGTGCCGCGATAGCCGCGGAAGATGTTGCCGCCGCCGATGACGATGCCGATCTGGACGCCCAGGTCGTGAACGTCCTTGATCTCCCGGGCGATGGCCGATGTCGTCTGGTAATCGATCCCATACTGGAGCCTGCCCAGCAGGGATTCGCCCGAGAGCTTGAGCAGGATCCGTGTGTAGGCTGGCTTGGGCGATGGCATGGGCGTCTGGGCTTACTTTCCTATTTCGAACCGGGCGAACCGGCTGACTCTCGCATTCTCCTTGAATTTGGCGATGAAGGCCGCCAGCAGGTCCTTGATCCGCATTTTGTCATCTTTGATGAAGGGCTGTTCGAGCAGGCACACCTCTTCGTAAAACTTGGTCAGTTTGCCCGCGACGATTTTCTCGATAATCTGGGGCGGCTTCTTGGAGTCCTTGAATTGCTCGCGGATGATGTCTTTCTCCTTCTCCAACTCGTCCGCCGGCACGTTCGCGGGGGCGATATATTTCGGCCTGGCCGCCGCGATATGCATGGCGATATTTTTCACGAGTTCTTTGAATTCCTCGTTGCGCCCGACGAAATCCGACTCGCAGTTGACTTCGACCAGCACACCGATCTTTCCGTTCATATGGATATAGGACCCGACGATCCCTTCCGAGGTTTCCCTGTGGGACTTATCCTTGGCCCGGGCATATCCCTTCTTGCGCAAAATTTCGATGGCTTTTTCGGCATCTCCCCCCGCCTCTTCAAGGGCTTTCTTGCACTCCATCATGCCGATGCCCGTGCGTTCGCGCAGCTCTTTGACTTGTTCGACTGAGATGTCCATGCGTTCTCCTTCGTTGACGACGGACCAGGAACGGAATCAGACCGTTTCCTGCGTTCCGCCGCCCTTTCCGGCTGCTCCTTGTTTGGATTCCTGGGAGGGGGCTTCCTCCGCCTTTTTATCTTGAAGCATGCCTTTTTCGATCTTGCTTTTCTTGCCCTCGATGATCGCCTCCGCTACTTTCGAGGTGAAGAGCTCGATGGCCCGGACAGCATCATCGTTGCCGGGGATCGGGTAGTCGATATTGTCGGGATTGCCGTTGGTATCGACAACGGCGACGATGGGGATGTTCATTTTCTGGGCCTCGGAAATGGCGATCTCCTCGTTCGAAGAATCAATGACGAAAAGCACGCCGGGAGCGCCCTCCATGGCCTTGATGCCCCCCAGGTTCTTGCTGAGCTTTCGGTAGAGTTTCTCCTGCTTGGACTGTTCTTTCTTGGACAGCAGGTCCCAGCGCCCGTCTTCCCTCATCTCTTCCATCTCGACCAGCTTGTCGATGCTGCCCCGGATGACCTTGAAATTCGTCAGAAGCCCGCCCAGCCAGCGCTGGTTGACATAGCTGGATTCACATTTGGCCGCTGCGTCCTTGACGATATCCTGGGCCTGTTTCTTGGTGCCGACAAACAGGACGGCCTTCCCGCTCTCGGAGAGGCCTTTGACGAACTGCAGGGCTTCCTTGAAGACCCTGATCGTTTTTTGCAGGTCGATGATATAGATGCCGTTCCTCTGGCCGTAGATATATTCCTTCATCTTTGGGTTCCACCGTTTGGTCTGGTGGCCAAAATGAACGCCAGCTTCTAAGAGTTCCTTCATTGTTACTGAGACCAAGTGCGTTCCTCCGTTCACGTTACCGTTTATGATATTGCGGGGCTTTGCGAGCGCCGAGCAAGCCATACTTCTTTCGCTCTTTGATGCGGGCATCCCGGGTCAAGAGGCCGGCCGATTTCAGGGTCGGCTTGAGCTCCCTGTTGAATTCGAGCAGGGCTCTGGAGATTCCCAGCCGGATGGCTTCGGACTGGGCCCGGACACCGCCGCCCTCGACGCGCAGGAAGATATCGAACTTGTTCTCGGTTTCGGTCAGCATCAGCGGCTGCCGGATGGTCAGCTTGTGCGAATCCAGGTGAAAATAATCGGCAAACGGGCGGGCTTTTTTATTGACGAGCAGAGTGATTTCGCCTTTCCCGGACCGGAGAAAGACCCGGGCCACGGATGTCTTGCGTTTTCCTGTTCCATAATATTGGATAAGACTCAAGAGCGCCTCCTAAAACTTGTATTCTTGTGGATTCTGAGCCTGGTGCGGATGCTCAGGGCCGCGGTACACTTTGAGCTTTTTGTAAACCGCGCGGCCGAGTTTATTCTTGGGAATCATCCCCCAAACTGCTTTTTTAATCACCTCTTCAGGCGCTTTGGCCAGGAGGTCTTGGAGGATGTCCGTTTTCAGCCCTCCCGGATATTGGGAATGGGAATAATATTCCTTCTGGCCGAGCTTTTTGCCCGTGACAGTCACCTTCTCGGCGTTAATCACGATGACAAAATCGCCCGTATCGAGAAAATGCGAAAATTGGGGTTTATCTTTCCCGCGCAGCAATGTCGCCACTTCCGTAGCCAACCTGCCCAGGATTCTGCCCTGGGCATTGACCAGCCACCACTTCTTCTCGACCTCATCCTTTTTTGGGACAAATGTCTTCATCCTCAATAACCTCAAAAATGGTAAATTTTAAACTTTCCCTAAAATAAGTTTAAGTTTAAATGATGCAATAAGATACTAAATATCGGCCGGAAAGTCAACAAGAAGGGCTCGGGATACGCGGGGGGCGTTTATTGGAATCTGGCAGCCCTCCGTCTCTTGGGGAAGGCCCGGACGAGCCCGATGCCGACCAGGAAACCGCCGATATGGGCGAACCAGGCCACTCCTCCTCCCAGGCCCAGATTGAGGATTTGCATGAGAAACCATAGGCCGAGGATAAACGCAGCAGGCAGAGGGACGATCCAGATAAAAACCAAGGTCATCACGCGCGCCATCGGATAGAGAATGAAATAGGCCCCCAGAATGCCGGCGATGGCCCCGCTGGCCCCGATCATGGGGACGGTGGAATTGGGGTTGAAAATAATGTGCGTCAGGCTCGCGCTCAGCCTGTCTTCTTTAATTCCTTCTCGAGCTTCATCCGTTCGATCTGCCGCTTCCTCGCATCATCGAATTTTTCTCCGAATCGGTCGGCCTCGGCTTTATAACGGCCTTCTTTTTCAGGATAAAGAACCGCATGGACGTTAATGTATAAGATCTTCATATAAGAATAGGGCAGGGGAAAGGCCGGGTCGATCTCGATCGCTTTGAGCAGGTTTCTCTCGGCGTCGGCACCGATGGCCTCCCTTTCCGCCTGGCTCAGGAAGTTCTGGAGCTGGTAGGCTTTGTTGAAGCGGTTGACGCCAATTGTGTAATACATTTCGGCGCTTTTCGGCTCGAGCGCCAGGCGTTTCTGTTCAAAATAAAAGGCCCGGTCGAATTTCTCCTTGTTATCGCCGACCGGAAGCAGGTCATAATAGTTGTACATATAGGCATAGCCCTGGACGCTCTCCGGGTCGGTCTCGATCCTCCTGAGATACATATCCAAGGCTTTTTTCCTCAGCTCCGGCTTTTCGATCGCATAGCGCTTGTAGAACTCGGCCACGACATAATAATTGTTCATGTTGCCGGGCTCGAGCTCGACGATCCTCAGGTACATCTTTTCGGCCTCCGGGAAATTCTTCATTTTGTCGTACATATCGCCCAAGGAATAGATGATATCCTTGTTGTTGGGGTCGATTTCGAAGGCCTTTCTCAAGGCTTCCAGGGCCTTAGCGGCATTTTCGTTGTTTTCAGGCGTGTCTCTGCCGGGGATGAAAAGGCTCTTGTAGCTCTCTCCCAAGAAGCGATGGGCCTGGACCAGAGAGGGATTATATTTCAGGGCAAGTTCATATTCCGCAACCGCCTTGGTGAATTTGCTGTTCTTAAACAGCTCGTTGGCCTTGTTGAAATGAAAATTTCCCTGCAAATACTTTACATTTAATTTTTGGCAGCTAGCCAGGGTAAAAACCACCATCAGCGCGAGGGTCGCAACGAGAAAAATATGAGTCCGTTGGCGAGACATCCTGACCTCCTTGGACATCCAGTCCTCTATTTTGATAAGAATAGATTTATAATAGAATGGACGAGCAAAGTCAAGAAAAACTGCCGCACGTTCCAGGACTTAGCTTGACCGAAGGATCAGCTTGATCGGGGTTCCCCACAGGCCGAATTTCTCTCTCATCATCTGCATGAAATGTTTCACATAAGCGGGCGCGAACGCCGTCCGTGAACCCGTAAAAAGGACAAAGGTGGGGGGCAGCACTCCCGTTTGAGTCATGTACTTGATTTTGAACCTTTTCTTGGCTTTTGACAGGGGCGGGCTTGTCTTATGGACATCCATCAAAAACTTATTCAGGCTTGAAGTTCCGATTCTCTTTAAGCCGTTTTGATAGACCTTCTCCGCCAAGTCGAGAATCTGGGTGACACGCTTTCCCGTCAGGGCGGAAACGGTCAACAGGGGCGCATAGCCTATGAAATCCAGCCTCCGGAATACGATGTCCTTGACCTGGGCCAGCGGGACGGCGTCTTCCCGGACGAGGTCCCACTTGTTGAGAACGATTACGAGCGGTTTCCCTGACTCATAGGCCAGGCGGGCAACCGCTGCATCTTGGCGGGTGGGAAACTCCGCGGCATCCAGGACAAGGCAGAGGACATCGGCCAAAGGGATGTTCTTCTTGGCTTTGATGACCCCGGCGCTTTCCCTCTCGTCGGAAACCCGGACTAGCTTGCGGATTCCGGCGGTATCGATAAGAAGAAACGGCCTATCTCCCTTCCAGATCGGGACGTCCGAGCTGTCCCTGGTCGTCCCCGGAATTTCGCTGACGATGAACCTTTCCTCGCCGCAAAGGCGGTTGGCTAGAGACGATTTCCCGACATTGATCCTGCCAATGATGGCGATTTTAAGAGGCAGGGGCTCGACCGCGCCTCCCGGAGCCTCTGCTTCGGCCGGAAGCGTGTCGGCAATAGCTTCTTCCAATTCATCCAAGTTGATCCTATGCTCGGCCGATATAAAAAAGATGCGGTCCTCGCCAAGCCTGTAATAGTCTCCTGCCGCGTATCTTTGGGATTCCACGTCGATCTTGTTGACGACGACAAGAATAGGCTTCCCCAATTTCTTTAGGGACAGGTAGAGCTCTTCTTCGGCAGGCATGAGATCCCTTTTCCCGTCCAGGAGATAAAGAACGAGATCCGCCGTCTGGGCGGCCTCCCATGCTTTCTCCTTGACCTTGGAGGATAAGGACTCGGACAGGGAATCTAAAAAGCCCCCCGTGTCGACAAGCTCAAACGTCTTGCTATGAAGAATGCAGGGAGATACGACGCGGTCGCGGGTCATCCCGGGGAGGGAATGGACCAGGGCTTTTTTCTTCCCTAACAGCCGATTGAACAGAGTGGATTTCCCGGCGTTCGGGAAACCCAGGATGACAACTTGGGGCAGTCTTTTCGCGCGATCCGTGTTCATGGCCGTTGTGACAGGAGCCGCTTACTCTTTGACGACCAAAGAATAATCAGGCAGAAAGGGATGGTCCAGGCTGATATGGCCGCCCAGCGTTTCCCTCTCCTCCCCCTCAATCAAAATAAAAACCTTTTTAATGGGCTTGAAATTGTAGGTTAGGGAATTGACAATGGAGTAGACCGTGGAGATCTCCGCCGCCGACCCGGACGGGTGCTTTTCAATCAGGTCCTTGGAAAAATCGACATAGGCGACGCCTTCTTTGGTGATGAACAGCTGGGCCAGCCGCGTCTCGGGGGGAAGGGACAAGACCAGACCGGCTTTGGACCCCTTGATGAGTTCGGCCACCACTTCCTCGGCTTCGCGGACGGCCGAAGGGTCCGAGTTAATTTCCCGTTCTTCCGGGACGAGCTGGTTGTCCTCTTCCCGCAGGAAGAACAGAGTGACTTTTTTCATCGTCTTCTGGACGGGGGTCTCGGCCGAAACCAAGGGTTGCGGGATCTCTCCGGACTTTTTGATCCGCTCGCTGCCGCTATTTTTGAAGAAGACGACGGCCAGGACTGCGAGCAGGAAAAAAAGGATAAGAAAAAGAACCGCTTTCTTTCTGTCCATGAACCTTGCTTTCGTCAGGAATAGAGCTTTGTATATCTTTTCAGACCCTGGTAGACGGCCTCGGCGATTCTTTTCTGGAAATCCTCTTTGACCAGCTTCTGTTCTTCGTCGGGATTGGAGATAAACGCCACTTCGACCAGGACGGCAGGGCAGGCCACTCCGGTCAAGACCTTGAAGCGCGCCTGCTTAATGCCCCGGTTCTCCGTTTTGAGGTTCGGGTCGGCGGAGAGCTCCTCCTGGGTGATTTCCGCCAGCTTGCTGCTTTGCTTGATATAGGCGGATTGAGCCATGTCCCAGAGGATCATCTTGACCTCGTCTTTGTTCTCCTCCTCGATGCGCTTTTCGAGCTCGGACGAGGTGTTTTCCATGTAGGCCAGCTTCCGAGTTTCTTCGTCCGAGGCATCCAGGCTCATGAAAAATGTTTCCGAGCCCTGGGCCTTCTTCCGGAAGGAGCCGTTGGCATGAATGCTGATAAATAAAGCGGCGTTGTTATTGTTCGCCAAGGCCGACCTGTTTTCGAGCGAGACATCGATATCCTTATCCCTGGTCAGGATCACCCGGTAGGGAAGGTTCTGCTCGATCAGTGCCTTCAGCTTGAAGCTGATGGCCAGGGTGATATTTTTCTCCATCGTCCCGAATTTGCCCTTGGCGCCGGTATCCAGGCCGCCGTGGCCCGGGTCGATGACGATCGTCTTCAATTCCTTGGGGCCAGAAGCCCCGGCCGCGGCCAGGATAAGGGTGAGCCCGGCCACAAGGGAGGCCGTCGTGCATAAAATCCGGCTCATCTTTTTCGCTGTCATCTTCCTAAAAAAATTTTGGAGGCGGCGGGAATCGAACCCGCGTCCGAAGACATTCAGCAGAAAGCATCTACATGCTTATCCTCTTCCTTCATCTCGTTCCGCGGTGCCCGAAGAGGAGGGGCGCCGCCGAACCAGCCCCGAGGATGTTTCGCGCGCCGGGCTCGCGGCCGACCCGGTTAGCTATCCTGCTTGTCGACGCTTCTCAAGAACCGCAGGAGAGAACCTGAGAAACGGCATGCCTAACTCTTAGGCAGCAACAGGTTGTGCTTCTGCACTTACTTGGGTCCACCGTTTTACGAGGTGGATGGAATCTCGACATGCGTCTTCTGCCTCACTATCTCCGTCGAATCCGTTCGCCCCCATGTCGTTTCTTTCCATAAAGAATTATAAGGGAGGACGGGGAAAAATGCAACTTCTCGAGAAAAGCTTGGGCTTTCCGGGATCAAACATCCTGCGAGGCCGACGGCTTGGCGAATACCCTCCACAAGAAGAAAACGGGGATGCCCAGCAAGACGATCACCAGGCCCGGCCAGGTGTAGCCGGGCTTGAAGAGCAGCAGGTCGATGGCGATGGCGATGCAAATGACGACGTAGAGCGCGGGGACGATGGGATAGCCGAAGGCCTTGTACGGGCGCTCGGCGTCGGGCTTCTTTTTCCTCAGGATGAAAATGCCGCTCACGGTCAGGCTGAAGAAGATCAGAACGGCGAAGATGACATAATCCAGAAGATTGCTGTAAGTCCCCGAGAGGCAGAGCAGGCCGGCCCAGATTCCCTGGACAATCAAGGCCACGCCCGGAACGGATTTCTTGTTCAGCCCGCCGACTTTTTTGAAGAACAGGCCGTCGCGGGCCATGGCATAATAGACGCGGGCCCCGGCCAGGATCAGCCCGTTGATGCAGCCGAACGTCGAGATCATGATCAGGACGGACATGATGACCTCAGCCGGACCGCCGAAAATCATAGAGGCGGCGGCCGTGCCGACCCTGTCGCTCGGGGCAAACTGAATGGCCCGCAGGGGAAGAATTAGAATATAGGCGACATTGGCCAGGCAATAGAGCAGGCTGATCAATCCCGTGCCGAACAGGAGGCTGAGGGGAATTGTCTTTTTGGGGTTGATCACCTCGCCGGCAGCGTAGGTGATGTCATACCAGGCATCGCTCGAAAACAGCGAGCCGACCATGGCCGCCCCGATGGCCGCCAGCACCATCAGGCCGGATAGAGATTCGACAAGGATTTTCCCGTCCGCCTGGACCCAGCTTCCCTTCCAGAATTGAGCGAAATTGGCCTTGATGGCCGGGGCGTTCGCCCCGATGGCGAAGCCGAGGACGATGAGCCCGACGAGGACCGCGATCTTGGTGACCGTAAAGAAGTTTTGGACCATCTTCCCCGAATGGACGCCGCGCAGGTTGATATAGGTCAAGAAGGCCACGACGACGATGGCCAAGAGCTGCGCCGCCGAGATTTTCAGGCCAAGCACAGTCAGGAGGACGTTTTTCTCACCGACCCAAGGAAGAAGGACGGCGGTGAATTTGGAAAAGGCCACGGCCACCGCGGCAACCGTTCCGGTCTGTATGACGAGGAAGAGGGTCCAGCCGAAGAGAAACGCCACGAGCGGCGAGTAGGCTTCCCGCAAATAGACATACATGCCGCCGGCATGCGGCATCATCCCGGCCAGCTCACCGTAGCTCAGGGCGCCGATGATGGTCACAACCCCGGTGATCAGCCAGACCAGCACCAAAAGGCCCGGCGACCCGACGGTCCTGGCAATATCGGCGCTGACGATAAAAATGCCGGAGCCGATCATCGACCCGATGACGATCATCGTCGAGTCGAACAGGTTGAGTTCGCGTTTGAATTTACGGATTTCTCCACCAGTTCCGGGAGTCACCTCGGCGTCTTTCATAGTTCACCTCTTCTCTTTCCGATTATCGAAATTTTATACCACGAGAAAAAAGGGAAGTCAAAAAATGGGGGGCGACTAAAAAATAGCATTGTCCAGGCCGTCCGGGCTCTGCCTGTCTGATTTTGACATTCATTTTCCCCCGTGATATAAGCTGGAAAGGAAGAACGAGCCAGCGTGGAGTCACAGATCAACCGGACCGCGGCGAAATTCGGCGAGCTTTTCCGGCGTCATAAAGGGGTGGCGCTGGTCACGGCAGCCGTCCTCCTGGCGATCATCGCCTACCTCGATTATATCACCAGCATCGAGTTGTCTTTCTCCATTTTCTACCTGATTCCTATTTCTCTCGTGGCCTGGTATGTCGGATTGCGGGCAGGTCTTCTGACCTCCGTGGTAGGCGCCGTCATCTGGTTCACGTTGGATACCGTCATCGGCGGACATTTGTATTCGAATCCCTCCGCCAAATATTGGAATGCCTTGGTCCGATTCGGCTTCTTCATTGTTGTGACAGTGATTCTTTCAAGGCTCAAAATTTCCATGGGTGCCATCCAGGCTCAATCCAGAGAGATGGCTGTCGCTTATGCCGAGCTGGACCGGGTTCGAAAAGAACAGCTTATCATGAAGGACCGGATCCTCTCGCATGTCTCCCACGAGCTGCGGACGCCCCTGACCGCCCTGCATCAGTTTGTCACGATTCTTCTGGACGGGCTGGCCGGGGATATTAACGCAGAGCAGAAGGAATACCTTGCGATTGCCCTAAAAAATGCCAACCAGCTGAACGAAATGATCGACGATCTTCTCGATAGCGCAAGGATCGATTCCGGCAAAATGCTTTTCCATCCGGAAGCTGTGAGCCTGCAGGCGATCATGGGCGAGATCCACCTGACCCTGCGCTCCATGGCTTCTGATAAGAAGATATCGCTGACCGTTGAGATCGATGCGGACTTGCCTTGCTTGTATGCCGATCCGGTGCGGGTCCGGCAAGTTCTGCTCAACCTGCTGGATAACGCCCTCAAATTCACGCCTGAGGGAGGAGTCATTAAGGTCCGGGGAGGAATGTTTGAGCGAGATCCCGGGTTCGTCTGCGTCTCCGTTACGGACACGGGCCCCGGCATCAGCCCCGAGGGTCAAAAGAATCTTTTCCAGCGCCTTCACCAGGAAGATAACGCCGGCGCCGCCAGCCGGAAGGGCCTCGGGTTGGGGCTCTTCATCAGCAAAGAGATTATCTCCCGGCATCATGGAAACATATGGGTCGATAGTCAGCCGGGACGGGGAACCACATTCTATCTTACTCTTCCGGTCGAGGCCTACCACTTGCACGCGGCAACGGAGCCTGCGAAAGGAGACGTCTGATGGGTGGCAAAATCCTGATCGTCGAAGATGATGCGGTCACGCGGCGCGCCCTTGAGGTGCGGTTGCGCGCCAGCGGGTATGATACGGTCATGGCCAGCGACGGCATTATGGCCCTGCAGGTTGCCCAAAAGGAAAAACCCGATCTCATCCTCCTGGATCTCGGGCTTCCCGGAGGCGATGGTCTTAGCGTCATAGCGCGTTTCAGGCAGCTGACGGTGCTGTCATCCATCCCCATCATCGTATTCACGGGCCGCGACGCCGTCCATTGGAAAGAGCGCGTCCTCGAAGCAGGCGCCATGGCTTTCCTTCCGAAGCCCATAGACAACGAGGCTCTGCTGGCTGCGATTCGCAGCCAGCTGCCGGGAGGCGGGCCGGACGATCCCCGGCAGAGGGCTAAAAAGAAAATCATGATCGTCGATGATGACGCAGATATTCGTCTTGCCCTCAGCATCCGCTTGAAGGCGAATGGGTACGAAATTGCCTTGGCCGCCGACTCAACGTCCGCCATGACCATCGGCATTAAAGAGAAGCCCGACCTCGTCATCCTGGATCTTGGGTTGCCCGGCGGGGACGGGTTTTTGTTGATGGAGAGGCTCAAAAAGAACCCCCTTCTGGAACACGCGCCGATCATCGTCCTGAGCGCCTGGGATGCCGCGGCAAACGAAGAGCGGGCACTTCGGGCAGGCGCCGTTGCCTTCTTCCAGAAACCGGAGAATGATGAGGCGCTACTAGCCGCCGTTCATAAGGCGCTCCACGAACTCCCGGACTCGCCTTCGGATGACAAACCGGAAAAGACTTGATTTGTCACTAAAAGTCCAATTTTGTAACTCCCACCGAGACGGTTAAATATTGAATTGACGATATTAAACGCGCCTTTCTTTCGATCTCAAATGAAGGACAGATTCTAGTGTGCCCTGATCGTGGGCTCTAGAATTCACCGAATTGTCCAGAAGCCTAATCTCCTTGCCTTCAGCCCGGAGAAGTGGGAGAATACGACCTTATGAAAAGCCGCCGGTCCGGATTGTCGAGCCGCCGGCTCGCCCAAAATTCAATATCGAGGTGACCATGAATCATAAACGCTGGGTTGTCCTCTTTTTGACCCTTTTTGTTCTGGCGTCAGGGCTAAACGCTGTGGTGTTCGACCGCTATCACACACCCGCGGAGCTCGTCGCCGCCCTCCAGGAATACGCTCAGGCCAATGCCACAGTGACAAAGGTCTATAAGCTCGCCACGAGCCCCGGCGGCCGGGACGTTGTCATGATCGAGATCGGGCCCGAGGTTGGGAAAGCGGACAAAACGCTTCCCGCCGTCTTCGTAGGGGCCAACTTCGAGGGCACTATGCCTATCTCGGGCGAGGCGGCCCTTTACCTTGTGAAGCAGCTCATCGAGAAGGCGGACGTTCGCAAGAACCTGACCTGGTATGTCCTGCCCTGCCCCAACCCCGACGCGACCTCACGTTATTTCAGCAAGCCCCTCGTCGCGAGCCCGCGGAACGCCAAGCCTCATAACGACGACATGGATGACGCCACGGACGAGGACGGACCCGACGACCTCGACGGCAACGGCATCATTACCATGATGAGGGTCAAGGACCCGGCCGGCGAGTGGCTGCCGGTCCCCGGCGAGCCCCGCCTCTTGAAGCGGGCCGACTGGTCCAAGGGCGAGAAAGGCGTCTATAAGCTTTACACCGAGGGCCTGGATAATGACGGAGACGGCGAATATAACGAGGACGGACCCGGCGGCGTCGATATCAGCGTCCAGTTCCCGCACTTGTTTAAGTTTTTCTCTCCCGAAGCGGGCGATTGGCCGGGCAGCGAAGCCGAGAGCTTCGCCCTTATCAAGTTTATGAACGACCACAAAGAGATCGGGCTGACCTTCGTCTTCGGCTCGACCAATTTCTGTCTGAATCCTCCCCGCGGCGGCCGCAAGGGCGAAGCCGACCTCAACCAGATCAAGATCCCCGAGCGGTTCGCGGGCTTCCTCGGCACCGACCCAAACAAGACCTACACCATAGCCGAGGTCATGGAAATGGTCAAGCCCCTCGTGCCTGAAGGCATGCAGGTTAACGAGTCGATGATCGCGAGCTTCCTCGGCCTTGGCGCGGTCGTCAACCCGCTCCCTGAAGATCTAAAGTTCTACAAGGAGCTTGCGGACAAATACAAGGAATTCCTGAAGAAGGCCAAGCTCGACGAAAAGCGCCTCGAACCCGCCCAGGACAAGGACGGCTCGTTCGAGCTCTATTCCTACTATCAACTAGGGCTGCCGTCTTTCAGCCTCGACTTCTGGACCCTGCCCGAAGTCAAGGAGGAGAAGAAGGAACCTGACATCACACCCGACAAGCTGGAGAAGATGACGAATGACGAGTTCACCGCCCTCGGCGAGGAGAAGGTCGACGCCTTCCTGAAGTCGGCCGGCGCGCCGCCCCAAATCAAAGCCAAACAGCTCTTCGAGGGCCTCAAGTCCGGCCAGATGACGACGAAGCAAATGGCCGAGATGATGCGGCAGATGCCCAAGCCGCCGTCCGAGGAAGGGACCGACCCCAAGGAGAAAGCCCTCCTGGCCTGGAGCGATAAGGAGCTCGGCGGCAAGGGCTTCGTTATTTGGAAAACTTTCAAACACCCGACGCTCGGCAACGTCGAGATTGGAGGCGCTGTGCCTTTCACAGACACGACGCCTCCGGCCGCGAAGATCGACGCCCTGCTTAAAGGCCAAGTGCCATGGGTCTTCGAGATCGCGGCCAAGATGGCCCGGATCAGGATCGGAAAGACCGAGGTCAAAGCCCTCGGCGGCGGGATATATACCGTCGAAGCCTGGATCGAAAACGCCGGCTACCTGCCTTACCCGACGGCCATGGGCCGCCGGAACAACCGGAATGTTCCGGTGATCGTCACTCTCGAGGGCAAGGATATCAGCATCGTTGAAGGAAAGAAACGGAGCCTTATTCCGGCGATCGACGGCAACGGGACGCAGTCGGTCCGCTGGATTATCCGTGCCGAGAGGCCGGTCAAAGTTGACGTCAAAGCGTCGACTAGGATGGCCTGGGGCGATTCCAAGACCCTCGACCTCGGAGGTGCGAAATGAAGAAGACGCTTTTCCTCATTCTCATCCTGATTTTTGCGATATCCATGCCCAGCCAGACCGCCAAAATCGCGGTCCCGCTTCGGTTTGACCATTACTATACGCTGGAGCAGGTCTATGAGGCCGTCCAGGCGATGGCCAAGGCCTATCCGGAGATGACCAAACTCGAGGAGGTCGGGAAGAGCGAGGAGGGCCGTCCGATCTATGCCGTGACGCTCAACAACCCAAAAACTGGCCCGGCCCTTTCAAAACCCGGGGTCTATGTTGACGGCAACATCCACGGCAACGAGATCCAGGGCGGGGAAATCTGTCTCTACCTCATCGATTATCTTCTCGGCAATTATGGGAAGAACAAAGACGTCACCGAACTCCTCGACAAGAAAGTCTTCTACGTTATCCCGGTCGTCAACACGGACGGCCGCTGGCACTTCATGAAGGATGCCAACAGCGCGGACTCCAACCGGAGCCTGCGCATTCCTCTCGACGATGACAAGGACGGCCTCGTCAACGAGGACTTCCCCGATGACCTCGACGGCGACGGCAGTATTTGCATGATGCGGAAGAAGGACCCCTTCGGCATGTACAAGACCGACCCCGAGGACCCGAGGCTCATGGTCCCGATCAAGCCGGGCGAGAAGGGAGAATGGACGATCCTCGGCGAGGAAGGGATCGACAACGACGGCGACGGCTTGATCAATGAGGATGGGGAGGGCTACGTTGACCCGAACCGGCAATGGGGCTTTGACTGGGCGCCGCAATATGTCGAGAGCGGTGCCGGCGAGTACCCGTTTCAGGCCGTCGGGCTGAAAGCGCTGGCGCTATGGACCCAGACCAAGACCAATATCTGTATCGGCTGGACGTTCCACAATTTCGGCGGGATGTACCTCCGCGGACCAAGCCGCAAAGGGCTCGGCGAGTATCCCCAGCAAGACGTTGCAGTCTACGACTACATCGGCAAGCAGGCCGAGCGGATAACGCCCGGTTACAAGTATCTGCTCAGCTGGAGGGACCTCTACACGACCTACGGAGATTCCCTCGAGTGGCTGTGCCAGACCATGGGGGCTTACGGCTACTGCGGCGAGGTCTTCCAGGCTCAAACTGAGACGTTTAAAGCGCAGGGCGAAAGCAAGACCGAACGGCCGTCGGAGGCGGCCGGGGAAAGCCTGCAGAGTCTTTTAATGGGAGACATCATGGACCGCGAGCGGCTCAAGTATAGCGACAACCTGACCCAGGGCGAGCTCTATAAGTCCTGGAAATCTTTCAAGCACCCGGTCTATGGCGACATCGAGATCGGCGGCTGGGTTAAGATGAGCAGTCGCCTGGGAGCGCCCTTCATGCTCATCGATCTCGTTCATCGAAACGCCATGGCTATTCTCTTCTCGGCTAAGCACACGCCCGAGGTCAGCTTGGAGGTAACGGAAGTCAAGAAACTTGAGAGCGATCTCTACCGCGTGCGGACCCGGCTGGCGAACGCCAAGGCTATGCCAACCATGACCTATCAGGCTCAGAAAGTCCGGCTCTATCCCAAGGACACCCTCCGGATTTCAGGTGGGAGCGCTAAGGTCGTGGCCGGCGGCGTCCTCACCGACCCCTATAACGACCGCGTAAGCTATAAGAAATACCGGCCCGAAGTGCAGTTCCTCGTCGTCCCGGGTTTCGGCAAGACGGAATACCAGTTCATGATCCAGGGCAAGGGGGAGATCACCGTCCGCTACGAATCGCGGCACGGCGGGACGCTGGAAAAGAAGGTCAAGCTGGAGTCATAAAGAGCTCGATAGGCCGTTTCTTCTCTGAACCTCGAACGTGCTAGAGACCTGCTTTATTTACAAGAAAACCAGCCGCTTCCTGGCATCCTCGAATTCGGGCAGGCGGAATTACATTAATAGCGACGGTTCGATCAAACTGCTTTTATCGATCTTTGCAGACCTCGCCCATCCTGCCTTCAACGAGCTTCTCGATGATCTCGTAGTGGACGGCGAAGGTCGAGCCTTTCACGAATCTAGATACCGCTGATTTATCAGTTATGGTTTGAGAGAAGACAGGCACCAATAAAGGGGGCCCAAATAAGGAACGCGTCTAAATAAAGGCTTTTTTCCGAAACGCCTTTAAGATTTTTAACTAGTGATATTAAACACCCCTACCCCTCTTGGCCAATCAAGAGGGGCCTCAAATAAGGTAGGCGTTTCGGGGGAAGGTTGGCGGGGCCGGCGAGACTCGAACTCGTGACCTCCGGCGTGACAGGCCGGCGTTCTAACCAACTGAACTACGACCCCGCTTGAGGGCAGGAGCATTATAGCCAGCTCAGCCGATTTTTTCAAGCCGAGATCATCGAGCTCTTCACATCTTTTCTAAAGCGGCGATCCGCTCTTCGATCGGCGGGTGCGTGCTGAAGAGCTTATTGACCGTGCCCTTGATGTCCTTGAGCGGATTGACAATGTAGAGATGGGCGGTGGCTTTGTTGGCGGCCTCGAGAGGCTCCGTGTCCGCATCGAGCTTCCTCAGGGCCGAAGCGAGGCCCGGCGGATAGCGGGTGAGCATGGCGCCGCTGGCGTCGGCCAGGAATTCGCGCTTCCGCGAGATGGCCAGCCGGATGAGCTGAGAGATGATCGGAGAGAGCGCCGCCAGGATGAGGCCAACCACGATGAGGATCGCCCCGGCTCCGCCTTTGTCCCGGCCGCCTTTTCTTCGGCCGCCCCATAGAAAGCTCCGCAGGATCCAATCGCTCAAAAGGGCGATCACGCCGACCATGACGACCGTCAGCGTCTGGACGAGGACATCATAATTCTTGATGTGCGACATCTCATGAGAGATCACGCCTTCGAGCTCCGCCCGGTTCATCTTTTCCAGGAGCCCGGTGGTCACGCAGATTACGGAGTTCTTGGGATTACGGCCGGTGGCAAAGGCGTTCGGCGCTGTGTCCTCGATGACATAACAGCGAGGCGCGGGAATGCCCGCCGCAATCGCCAGCCCCTCGACGACATTATAGAGGTATGGAAATTCTTCTTTGGTGGCCGGCCGGGCCCGGCTGATGGTCAGGACGATCTTGTCGCTGGCATAATAGCCGGCGAATGCCGATATCGAGGCGATGATGAAAGCGAGGACAAGGCCGCCCGTACCCATCCCGGCCAGCTGTTCAAACACCCAGGCTAACAAAAAAACGAAGAGAATGAAAAAGAAAACAAGCAGAAACGACTTCCGCTTGTTGCTGGCGATCTGTTCGTACATAAACTAAAAGCTGACCTTCACCGGTTCTTTGGCGGCCGGCTCTTCCAGCTCGAAATACTCCTTCTCTTTGAAGTTGAACATCTTGGCGATGATGTTCGAGGGGAACACCTGCTGTTTCATATTGAACTTCATGACGGTGTCGTTATAGAACTGACGGGCGTAGGCGATTTTCCCTTCCGTGCCCGCCAGCTCTTCCTGGAGCATCAAGAAATTCTGGTTGGCCTTGAGTTCAGGATAGTTCTCGGCCACGGCGAACAATGTCTTCAGGGCTCCGCTCAACTGGTTTTCTGCCTGGCCTTGGTCCTTGACCGTGTTGGCGTTGATAGCCTTGGCCCGGGCTTCCGTGACGTTCTGAAAGACTTCCCGCTCGTGCTTGGCGTAGCCCTTGACCGTCTCCACCAGGTTGGGAATGAGGTCATACCGTCTCTTGAGCTGGACATCTACCTGGGCCCAGGAATTGTCGCACCTGTTTCTCAGGCTGATCAGACTGTTGTACATGCCGATGGCGATGATCAACAGCGCGCCGATGATTAGGATAAAAATCAGCAATGCTCCCATGGTTCACTCCTTCGAAAAATTTCGGGTATCGTTCGACCGCTCTCCAGAGACAATGACTCCGAAGAGGGGTCTTTTTTCTCAATCCAAATAAGCATAATGGCAGCCTCCAAAAAAATCAAGGGCAATCCACAAATCGTTTCGCTCATGGGGTCATTTTGCATTTGACAGAGGAAAAAGAGAATGTTATATTCTGCTGGCAATTGACGAGGAGAACGGTCTCATATTTTTATAAAAATCTAATAGGAGGTTAATCGAGTGGCTTCATTAAAAGAAAAGTTTGCCGCAAAAATGGTTCCCATGCGCGAGAGAGTCCAGAAGATTCTCAAAGAGCACGGGGAAATGAAAGTTGGCGACGTGAGCGTCGCCCAGGCCTACGGCGGCATGCGCAGCGTTAAGTGCATGGTCTGGGAAACGTCCGCTCTTGATCCTATCGAAGGCATCCGCTTCCGCGGCTTCACCATCCCCGAGCTCCGCGAAAAACTCCCCAAGGCGCCCGGTGGAGCCGAGCCCCTTCCCGAAGGCATCTTCTATCTCCTGTTGACCGGTGATCTCCCGACAGACGACGACGTCAAAGAAATCACCAAGGAATGGCAGAAACGCAGCGCCCTCCCCAACTACCTGCTCGACATCTTGAAATCCCTGCCCAAGGACATGCACCCGATGACGCAGTTCTCGCTGGGCATCCTGGCCCTCCAGAAAGACTCGATCTTCGAACAGAGATACAGAAAAGGCATGAGCAAGGTCGAGCACTGGGATCCGATGTACGAAGACGCCATGAACCTGCTGGCCAAGCTGCCCTCGATCGCCGGATTCATCTACCGCCGAAGCTACAAAGACGACAAGCAGATTCCCGCCGACATGGGCCTCGACTGGGGCGGAAACATGGCCCACATGATCGGCGTCAAGGATGAAGCGTTTAAAGAGCTGATGCGTCTCTATCTCGTCATCCACAGCGACCACGAAGGCGGAAATGTCTCCGCGCATACCTGCCACCTCGTCGGCTCAGCGCTGTCCGATGCGTATTATTCACTGTCCGCCGCCATGGACGGCCTGGCCGGCCCGCTCCATGGATTGGCCAACCAGGAAGTTCTGCGCTGGATCATGGACCTGATGAAAGCCCTGGGGGGCGTTCCCACGAAGGACCAGCTGGTGAAGTACATCTGGGACACCCTGAATTCCGGAAAAGTCGTTCCCGGATACGGGCATGCCGTTCTCCGCAAGACCGACCCGAGATATGTCGCCCAGAGAGAATTCGCCCTCAAGCACCTGCCCGACGACGACATTTTCAAGGTCGTCAGCATGGTCTATGAAGTGGCCCCCGACATCCTGACCCAGCACGGCAAGACAAAGAACCCTTGGCCCAATGTCGACGCCCATTCCGGTTGTCTGCTCTATCACTATGGCGTCACCGAATACGACTTCTATACCGTGTTCTTCGGTGTTTCCCGTGCCATGGGCGTCCTGGCCCAATTGATTTGGAGCCGCGCTCTCGGACTTCCGATCGAGAGGCCCAAGAGCGTCACGACCGATTGGGTCGAAGCTCAGATCAAAGCGGCCGCGCAGCCGAAGTAAGAGAGATTTCTCTCGACCTTCGCTAATTGAGGAAACAAAAAGGACGGTCCCGCAAGGGGCCGTCCTTTTTTTATGGCCCGGGTCCTGGCGCCGACCAGCCCCGGTCGGCGCCACCCGAGCCAAATCATTACATTTTTGACAGGCGGAAGTATTTGAGCATTTCCAGGAAATCGTTCGTGGTGAACGAGACCGAGCGGGCGCTTGATCGGACCGCCCCCGGAATCCAGGATGCTTTTTGGGCCAGCGCCTCGTCCGTAAAGGCGACTTCCAATGTGTAGGGCGGGTTCAGCTTGTACGGCCGAAAATCCTTGAGCCTTTTCAGCGCCGCCGTCGTCTTCGTCCGGATGAGGTCCTGAGCTTTCTGCGGGTGGAGCATGATCGCCGCCGTCGCGATCGCTTCTTTCACGACAACACACTCCACTTCGCCAAAAAGCTCCTTGGCCTGCTGGGCGATGGCTTGGTCGCCTGAGACCAGAACAACCGGCACACCGAAATAGCCAGCCATGGCGCCGTTGATGCCGGCCTCAGGCATCTTTTTCCCATTCAGAATCACATCATAGAGTTTCGTCGTCATCGTATGCTTGAGAACGGCGTCGGGTGTGCCGGCGCGGGCATGGTAGCCAATGAAAATCACCGCATCAAAAGTCTTGTCGATCCCCTCCATCATGCTCCAAGGACCGTACGTCCAATCGCGCAGCAGTCGGGCTTCGGGCCGGAGCTGATCCGGAAGGATATTGCGGCCCGAATCATGGCCATCGCGGACAAGGATCTCCGTGGCGCCGGCCGCCAGCGCGCCTTCGATCGCGGCGTTGGCCTCCTGCGTCATGAGCTTCCGGAACAGGGGATAATCCAGCCCGCCTTGGCTCGTCTCATCCCAGTTGATGACTCCACAAATTCCCTCCATATCGACCGAAATGAACACCTTCAGGCTTTTTGAAGCCGGCTGGGCCTGGGCGGAAATCCCCGCCAGCAAAAAAATGAGCGATAAAAGAGTAAGCGCTTTTTTCATGAATCCTCCTTATCCAGATGGCCCCATCATAGGCGAGACAACAATCCAAGTCAATCGGCGGAATTTTGACATCCGTAGGGTCAATACGATAGGATTGTTCCTTACATAAATTCCAAACCCGGGAGGAATTATGAAATACAAAATCGGACTCATCGGCTGCGGCACCGTCGGCCAGGGATTCTTGGACATCCTGGACAAAAAAGCCGGGGAACTCAAAAAGAAATTCGGCTTCGAGGCCAAGGTCGTGGCCATCAGTGACAAGCTCAAGGGATCCCTTCTCGTGCCGAAGGGCATCGACATCAAAAAAGTGCTCGGCCTGCTTGGCCAAGGAAAAAACCTCACGGATTACGCCCCAACAAAGGCCCGACAAGGCGCCGCCTTGGATCCGCTGGAAATGATCAAGCGCTGCGAAGCGGACATCATCGCCGAGCTAACCTACACCGACATCAAAACGGGCGAGCCGGCCACAACCTATATCCAGAAGGCCTTGCAAAGCGGCAAGCATGTCGTGACGTCGAATAAAGGCCCGGCCGCCCTTCACTATCCGGAGCTCCGGGACTTGGCCAAGAAAAAGAAAGTCCGTTTCCGGATCGAGGGCACGGTCATGAGCGGCACGCCCGTCTTCACTCTCTATGAAAGCGGCTTTGCCGGCAACACCGTAAAAGAGATCAAGGGCATCCTCAACGGCACCACCAATTTCATCCTGAGCAAGATGGAGATGGACAATATGGATTATAGAGAGGCGCTGGCCCTGGCCCAGAAATTGGGCTATGCCGAGGCAGACCCCACCGCCGATGTGGAAGGCTTTGACGCGCTGGCGAAAATCGTCATTCTCTCCAACGTCATCCTGGAAGGAAACGTCCGCCCCTCGGATGTGAAAAGAGAGGGCATCTCCGCGATCTCCCGAGACATGGTCCTGGCCGCCAAGCAAGAAGGCTTCCGGTATAAGCTAATCGCTCAGACAAAACGGGACGGGGCCAATATCATCGCCAGCGTTTCCCCTCAAAAGCTGCCTTTGTCCGACCCGCTGGCAGGCGTCATGGGCGCCCAGAACGCACTAACCTTCGACTTGGACCTCCTGGGCAAAGTCACCATCCAGGGGCCCGGCGCTGGGAAGACCGAAACAGGGCACGCCATCCTCCAGGATATGCTTGCCATTCACCGGCATTTGAGCTAGACTGAAGTCTAGGAAATCGGGAATTCACGAAATCCTGTATCATGCGTTTTAGCGCGGCACAAAAGAAACGCGACCATCGGGTTGCGTTTCCTTCTTTAGTCTAAATCATGGCAAAATCAAAACGACAAACCCTACCCGACTTCTTTGCCGCGCCTGAATTCATTATCCTATCCTTAGAGCAATCTTGGAGGAGCCATGCCTGACAACAAAAAATACGGCCCGGGCGTCATGAAGTATGTCGAAGAAGCCAAGAAGCTCCTGGCCGAACGCGAGGCCCATTTGGCCGAGGTCAAGCACTGGAAGTTCGATACGATTGCCGTCCACGGCCTTTACTCCGTCGAGGAGGCCCTCAGCCGCAACCAGGGATCCGTGATCGAACCCCTCTATCTATCGACCTCCCAGGCTTATCGCGATTCCGATGAACTCGAAGCCGCGCTGGCCTATCTCGTTCCCACGTGGTGTTACACCCGGATCGCCAACCCGACAACCTATTATCTGGAGTGGGTTTTAGCGCTGCTTGAAGGCTATCAAACCGGACAGGATACATCCTGCCTCGTCACGGCCTCCGGGATGTCCGCCATTATGTCCACCACAGACCCGTTCCTGGTCAAGCAAAAAGACGGCCCCGAAAAGATCAATTTTGTTTCCTGCGTCCAGGTCTACGGCGGAACGTTCCAACATTTCTCCGTCCGCAAGATGCAGGAGCGGGGCATCGAGGTCCGCTGGGTCCTCCATCCCGAGGACGTGAACGAATGGAAAGCGAAGATTGACGAGAACACTCGGTTTCTCTATATGGAGGCGCCGAGCAATCCCCAGCAATCTTTTTGTGATGGCAAAATTTTGGCCGACCTTGCCCACTCCTGGAAAATTCCTTTCATCGTCGATGCCACCTGTGCCACTCCGGCGTTGATGCGTCCGATCGGCTGCGGCGCCGATATCGTTGTTCACTCTTTAACGAAATCGATCACGGCGGGCGGGTTGGCCATCGGTGGCGCGCTCATCAGCCGCAAGCCGATCGTAACAAAAGTCAAAAACGACCATCCTCTGTTCAAAGAGAGCTTTGCCGAATACGTTAAATTTCTGCCCTACCGGGACAACGGACCGGCGGCCTCCCCCATGAACGCGATGTTCGCCTTGAACGACCTTCGAACCCTTCGCTCGAAAATGGACCTGCTCAGCCAAAACTGCCAGAAGGTCGCCGAATTTCTGCAGCACCATCCCAAAGTCTACCGGGTCGATTATCTTGGCCTTCCAAGCTTTCACCTCCACGATCTGGCGAAAAAATATATGAGGCTCGTGGACTCCGATGACGGGAAAGGCAAAGAGGTCAACCGCTATGGGCACCTGATGAGCTTCGCAGTGGACGGCCCGCCGGAAAACGCCCGCCGCGTTTTCGACAGCCTCAAGCTGATTTACAGAGCCACGGACCTTGGCCGGATCAAAAGCGTGGCGACCATCCCGGCCATCTCCACCCATCAGCAGGAGGGCGAGGAGGCACGCCGCTTGGCCGATATTCCGCCCCAGCTCATCCGCCTCTGCGTCGGCGCCGAAAACCCGGACAACGTCATCGCCGACCTGGACCAGGCCCTAAAGGCCGTCTGAGTATCCGGGGTCAAAGCAAGTTGTATTTTAGCGCCCGATAGTCTAAAATCTTCTTCCATGGAAAAAATCCGGATTTTCGGGGATCACAACCTTAGGCTCCGAGGCAAAGTGAAGATCAGCGGCTCGAAGAATGCCGTCCTTCCCGCGATCGCCGCCTCCCTCCTCACCGAGGATCAAGTCCGCCTGGAAAACATTCCCCTGGTGAAGGACGTTTTTTCCATGCTGACTTTGATGAGGGAGCTTGGATCGGATTACCAGGTCAAGAAAAATGCCCTGACCATCCAGGTCAAAAAGGTTCTATCCGAAGAAGCCTCCTATGAGCTCGTCCGCGTCATGCGGGCCTCCATCCTGGTCTTGGGGCCGCTGCTGGCCCGTTACGGGAAGGCCGTCGTCGCCCTGCCCGGCGGCTGCGCCATCGGGTCCCGCCCGATCGACCTTCATATCGCAGGGCTTCACAAGCTCGGGGCGCTGATCACGCTCGAGCACGGTTACATCAAGGCCGAAGCCGAAGAGCTGCGGGGGGCGGAGATTCAATTTGAAAAAAAGACCGTCACAGGCACCGAGAACCTGGTCATGGCCGCCTCGCTTGCCCACGGGGAAACTGTCCTCCGCAACTGCGCCCAGGAGCCGGAAGTCTCCAACCTCTGCGAACTCCTCGTCAAAATGGGCGCCGCGATCGAGGGCATCGGAGAAGAGGTGATCCGCATCAAGGGCGTCCGGGAGCTAGGGGGTGCCGTCCACGGGATCATCCCCGACCGGATCGAGGCCGGGACTTTTCTGGTCGCGGGCGCGTTGACCCAGGGCGATATCACTCTCACCGATATCGAG
Organism: Candidatus Aminicenantota bacterium; assembly: GCA_963715635.1. Classification (GTDB taxonomy): domain Bacteria; phylum Acidobacteriota; class Aminicenantia; order Aminicenantales; family UBA4085; genus JAPKZH01. The sequence goes on from OY970261.1 coordinate 3,509,874, forward strand.
CCCGTTCATCTGGACACGATCATCGAAAAATTACGGTACTGCGGGGCCGTCATTGAAACGCTCGAAGACGACACTCTGCAGGTCATTGGCAGTCCGGAGATCAGGCCCCAGGACGTCACCACGTCGCCCTACCCGGGCTTCCCGACGGATATGCAAGCGCAGTTCATGGTGCTGATGACCCAGGCCTCCGGAACGTCCATCATCACCGAGACCATATTCGACAGGCGTTTTTCGCACGTCAACGAACTGCTGCGTCTGGGCGCGAACATCGAAGTTACGGGCGATAAGGCTCTCGTCAAAGGAAAGACGCCACTGTCCGGCGCCGAAGTCATCGCCACCGACCTCAGAGCGTCCGCCTCGCTCATCCTGGCCGGGTTGATCGCCAGCGGCGAAACCCATGTCAACGAAGTCGAGCACATCGACCGCGGCTACGAGGCCATCGAAGAAAAGCTCAAGGGGCTAGGGGCCCGCATCGAGCGCATCAAAATATAAATTTCGGATAGGAAAGAGGGCGGCTATGGACAATTGTCTTTTTTGTAAGATCGCCGGCAAGAGCATCCCGTCGAAAATCGTTTACGAGGACCCAACCATTCTCGCCTTTGAAGATATCCATCCCAAAGCCCCGACCCACATTCTGATCATCCCCAAGGAACATTTCGCGTCTTTGAACGACGTCCCCGAAGACAAAAGCGGCCTCCTGGCGCACGTCCTGATCACAGCACGGCAGATCGCCCGGGACAAGGGGATTGCCCAATCCGGCTACCGCATCGTCCTGAATACGGCCAGGGATTCGGGGCAGGACGTGTTTCATATCCATTTTCACCTTCTCGGGGGGAGGAAGATGTCCTGGCCCCCGGGATAAAAGGAGAAGGACGATGATTGAAATTACGTGGCTGGGCCATTCGGCCGTCAGGATCCAGGGCTCAAAGACCATCTATGTCGACCCGTTCCTCACCGGAAACCCCAAGGCATGCATTGGGCCGGATAAGATCAAGACCGCAGACGTCGTGGTGGTGACCCATCACCACGGAGACCACCTCGGGGATGCTTTTGCGGTCGCCAAGAAAACGGGGGCCGTGATTGTGGCCATGCATGAAGTCGCCGTCGAAGCGCAGGCGCTCGGGATCGAGGCCGAAGGCATGAACATCGGCGGAACGGTCGAAGCTAGAGGGGTGAAATTTCACATGGTCCCCGCCACCCATTCGGCCGATAAGGGAAATGCCGCCGGAGTCGTCATCGAAATGGACGGGAAGAAGCTCTATCATGCCGGGGATACGGGCTTGACCTACGACATGAAGATCATCGGCGAGTTTTTCCACCCCGACCTTAGCTTTCTTCCCATCGGCGACCGCTATACAATGGGCCCGATCTCGGCGGCCAAAGCTGTGGAATATGTCCAGACGAAAAGAGTGATCCCCATCCATTACGGGACCTTTTCTCTCGTCAACGCCGACCCTGAAGAATTCAAGAAAAAGGTGGGGTCCTTGGCCGAGGTGATTATCCTCAAGCCCGGCGCATCCTACCGGCTGTAAGAGGGGCTCGAATACCGGGTCAGCGATAGCGCGGCGGGCAATGGCTTATCTCATCGATGGCAACAACTTCCTGGGATTTTCTTATCCGGGAGATCACAGGGATCCAGAGAATAAGCGGATCCTCATCCGCAAGCTTATGGCCTTCGAGCGGCAGACGCGCTCGCGGATCATCCTGGTCTTCGACGGCCGGCCGGTCGAGGACTTCCCTGACATGAGTTCGCTAAAAAACAAATTCGACATCGTTTACCCACCGGAAGGGGGCAAGGCGGACTCTGTCATCAAAGACATCCTGTCCGGCCGGTCGGACTTGAGAAACATGTTCGTCGTGAGCTCCGACCGGGAGATCAAAACGTTCGCCGCCAAGAAAGGCGCCAAGGTCCTGACCTGTGAGGAGTTCCATGCGAAGCTCGGCAAAGTCCTCAAGGAGCGCAAAAACGCCCGGGAGATGGAAAAGAACGTGCGGCGGCCGACCGCTCTGGAAATCCACCTTTGGGAGGATGTTTTCAAAGGAAAAAAATGAATACCGTTTCCATCATCGGCATGGGGCGTCTGGGGACATCGCTGGCGTATGCCCTGAAAAAAAAGGGATATCCCGTTCAAACGCTAGCCGATAAAAGACTGGCGGCGGCAAAGGAAAGCCGAAAAATCGTGGGCCGCGGCCGAGCGACGTCTCGCTGGATCGAAGCAGCCGAAGGCGCCTCCCTGGTTTTTCTCTGCATTCCCGATTCGGAGATCGAACGGGCCGTCGCCAAGCTGGCCCAGAGTGGTCTGGATTGGCACGGGAAGTTCGTCTTTCACACCAGCGGGATCCTCTCCTCCAATGCCCTCGGACTGCTCAGACGGCGGGGAGCCTTTACCGGATCGTTCCACCCCATCCAGTCATTTTCTTCAAAAAGGACGCCACCCGGCCGGTTCAAGAACATTTATTTTGGCGTCGAAGGAGACCCGCAAGCCTTGACCATCGCCAAAAAAATCGTCCGTCGGCTGGGCGGACGGCCACTTCTCATCATGCCGCAGGACAAGCCGCTCTATCACGCCGCCTGCAGCATGGCCTCCAACCTTTTTGTTCCCCTTTTCGACCTCTCCTGCGAGCTTCTACACGCCGCCGGAATCAAAGGCGGGAAAGCCGCTCATGTACTCTTTCCCCTGGTCGAAGGAACTTTACAAAATGTAAAACATTTTAACAGGGAAACGGCCCTGACCGGGCCCATCGCAAGGGGAGATGTGCCAACCGTAAGACATCACCTGCAGGCGCTTCAAAAATATCCCACGGCCCTTCAAACCTATAAGGTTTTGGGAGGGTGGGCCTTGAGGCTGGCGGAAAAGAAAAAAGCGCCCGCTTCAAAAATTAGGGCCTTGAAAATTCTGCTGGCAGGAAAATAACCTCTTCTTCGAGCTCGATCCCGAAGCGCTCCTTGACTCTGGTTTTCAGCTCTCCGGCAAGCGCCAGAATATCGCGAGCGGCGGCGTTCCCGCGGTTGATCAGGAAATTGCAGTGGCCCGGATATACCGCCGCGCCTCCCACGCTGAGCTCCCGGGCCCCAACTTGCTCCAACAGGTACCCGGCCGCCACCTTGGCCCCATCCGGCCGGACGGGATTCTTAAAATAGCTGCCTGCATAAGCCGTCTCCCGGGGAGGATGTTTATGAGCCCGAACGGCCAAATTCTCCTCGATCCTGGCATTGATCGTGTCCTTGTCCGAGACCTCCAGCCGGAATTGCGCGCTCAGGAGGACATCGTGCTTTATTTTGAGCTCAGAATGGCGATAGCCAAACGAAAAATATTCCCGCGGAGCCCGAAACTCCCCGCCCTCCCTATCCATTAGAACGGCCTCTTCCAGGCATTCTCCGATGCTTCGGCCGAAGGCGCCCGCATTGCCAAACACAGCCCCTCCGACCGTGCCGGGAATGCCGGCCAGGAATTCAAGGCCTGCCAGGCCCTGCTCGGCGGCGAACTTGACCAGATCGTCGAGCGACGTTCCCGAAAATGTTGTCAGGGCAGGACCGAGAGAAATTCGGTCGGCGCCTCGGACAGAATTCTTGACGATGAGCCCGCGAAACCCCTCGTCGTCGAACAAGAGATTGAAGCCTCCGCCCACGACATAACACGCGACGGAATGATGACGGGCGACAAGGAGCGCTGCTTTCAAGCCTTCGACAGACGCGGCCTCAAAAAAATAATCGGCCGGGCCCCCGATCCGAAAATTCGAAAAATCCCGGAGCGGGACGGATCTCCGGACAGGCTGTCCGACCTCCTCCTCGAACAGGCGCGAAAAATCGGGCTTCATGGTGATCACCAGCACTATTTTATTCCAATGCAGCGCTTTTTTCTATGCCCACTTGGCATAATATTTGCAGTAAAAAATCTTGGAGCGAACCCGTGACGATAAACCCATATTCTCTGTAAATACCCTAAATTGCCGATAGGAAAATCTATTGAACGATACAGACTCCTGGTATAAGGTGTTTTTGGTCTAAAAACAGACTCACCCTGGGGGTGAGACCTTAACCAGGAGGGCGAGAGTATGATACAGCAAGGCATCCTGCCATTCAAGATTGAACTGACTGACGAGCTGATAACGCCGCGAAGCGGTCTGGCTCTGTTTGCCGAAGTCATCCATGCCTTCAAGGTAAAAAGGAAGGTCGAGGCGTATTTTCCCAAGCCCGGCTCGAACCGGGGCTATGAAGCGTGGTCCTATATTGAGCCGCTGTTATTGATGATGGAAGGCGGCGGCCAGCATATCGAAGATCTCCGCGAGATTCGGGAGGACAGAACGCTGCGGCTTCTAATCGGGCTTGAGCGGATGCCGTCGCTGTCAACGTATGGGGACTGGTTGGCCAGAGCGGGAGCAAATGGCGGAATCAAGGCGATGAGGAAGGTCGGGGAAGAGACGGCGGAGACGATCTGGAAACGAACAGCGAGGCCGGAGTATACGCTGGATGTGGACGCGACAGTGATCGAAGCGGAGAAGAAGGAGGCGGAGTGGACGTATAAGAAAGTTAAAGGGTATCAGCCGATCTTGGGGTACTTGGCGGAAAACGGGGTGTGTTTGACCCATGAGTTTCGGGAAGGGAACGTCACGGCCCAGAGCGACGCCTTGAAGTTTCTGAAGCGTTGTCTTCGGCTCTGTCCTAAGATTAAACGCCTTCGTTCTGATAGCGCCTTCTATCAGGCGCCTGTCATCAATGAGTGTGAAAAAAACGACCTGGGCTTCACGATCACGGCCGACCAAGATGCTGGCGTGAAAGGAGTTATCCCGACTGTTCGGGACTGGAAGCCGCTCTTGGATGAGGACGGAAAAAAGACAGACCGGGAGATTGGAACGGGGATTCATATGATGACCAAGGCCAAAGAACCTTTCCGGTTGGTCGTCCAGCGCTGGCGCGAACCTCAGCTCCGGCTCTATGAGCCGAACGGCTATCGTTACTATGTGATCGCCACCAACAGGGACGATCTGTCCCCGGAAGGAGTGGTCTGGTTCCATAACCAAAGAGGCCAAGTCGAGAACCTCATCAAGGAACTGAAGATCGGGTTTGGCATGGAGCAAATGACCAGCGGCGACTTTGCGGCCAATGCCCTGTGGTTTTCGATCGGAGTCCTGGCGTATAACCTGACTCAGGCCCAGAAGCTCCTGTTTATGGATCCGGAGTGGAGGCCCAAGACGATGGCCACGCTGCGCTGGCAGCTCCTGGAGACCGCCGGCCGTTTAGTTCGTCATGGCCGGTGCCTTGTCTTACGGATCGCAGCGTCCTGGGAAAAACTCCGGGTGTTTCTTCAGATCCGGGAACGCTGCGCGGCGTTTTCCTAACTGCGGGCAATCCGTTTTTATTCGGATAAAATCAAAGCGACGATTATCAGGGAGAAGCTCTCCTAAAATGCCCGCCTTTCGCCAACACCAAGTCAAATCGCGAACAGCAGCGTTTCCGTTTTGAAGATTTTAGCCTTTCATCACCTTCCGGAGGTTTCCCTTGAAGCAATTCCTTTTCCCAAAATTATCCTATCGGCAATTTCGGGAAATATAGCAATGTTGACATTTTAGAGGATGTAGGCTATTATGCTCCAAAATTTAATGCGAGGTTATGAATGAAAAAAATAGGTTTGACAGTATTAGCCCTGATGCTTGTCTCGGGAAGCCTGCTCCAGGCCCAAAGCGAATGTGACCAGTCATACATCAAGGCGATGACGGCCAACTCTCCCGCAGAGAGGGCCACTTTGCTAAAAGACTTCTTAGCCAAGTGTGCCGGAAAAGGAAGCCAGTACGAAAACTTTGCCAATGCCAATCTCTGCCTGATTCCCTTTCCCGGAAAGACGGAGCAGGATTTTATCAACTATGGAGAAAAGGCGCTTCAGGTCGGCGGGTTAGACGATTTCACCAAAGCACAGGTCTTGACGACTCTTGCATCCGTCTATCACAGACAGAACCCTGACAAAGCCAAGGCTTATGCGAACCAGGTCATTGAACTCGCCAAAGCCGCCAAGGCCAAGGAGAGCGAGGCCGCCAACGCCGGTCAATGGAATGCCCTGATCGGCGGTGGTTATTTTGCTCTTGGTCAAGCCCAGGCGAGAGCCAAAGACAACAAAGCGGCCATCGATTCTTTTCAAAATGCCTACAACCTCCTTAAAGATCCCAGGCAGTCCGCGTTGATCATCTCTGAAATAAAAAGGATCGGGAGGGCGATGTATGAAGCCAAGGCCTTTGCCGACGCCGAAAAAGCCTTCCGAGTCGTTTATCAGGCAAACCCGAAAGATACGGAAAGCCTGGCCCTCGTCGCCCGCTGCCTTTACAACATGGGCAAGACCGACGAAGCCGTGACTATGATGAAGGACGCTTATGCCAAGAACAAAAACGGCGACATGGCCTACAACATCGGCATTATCCTGGCCAAGCAGGCCGGGGGAAGCAATCCGATCTTGAGTGCAGAAGCCATCCGCTATCTCGTCGAAGCCAGCCTCCTCTCTCCGACCCACTCCAAGAAGGCGATGGATCTCGCTCAAAACATGTTCCTTGGCGCCGACAAAGAATGGAACAATCGAGTGAAGTCCATCCAGGAAAGCAGCAAGCTCATCGAAGATTGGACGAAAACGTTCAATTCCAAATTCGAAGGGAAGAGCGAAGATGATCTCTCGACCGACCAGAAACGAGAATTCCGGAAGTTGAGAGAAAACATCGACAAAGAAAACAAAACCCTGGAAAAGCTCCAAGCCGAACAAAAGGAGACGATGGATAAGTTCCTAAAGCTCCTCGACGAGGCCAAGCAGAGATTGGGTATCAAAAAATAGGCGGCGAATCTCACGCCCGGACAATATCCCCTCTGGTCCCTTTTAAACAAAATAGAACAGGGGGGATTTTTTTTGTTCCCGAATTCATTTAATATAGGTAAGCCTTCTCTGCTGTGCCGGAGATAATATCGACCGAGGGGACGACCATGGCCAAGCCCTTAACTCAGGACCAAGCCGCGCAGAAAATTAAAGCGCTCCGCGAAAAGATCCGCTATCACGAAAAAATATATTATGTGGACAACAATCCCCAGATCTCGGATTTCGAGTTCGACCGGCTGGTCAAAGACCTCGAGCGCCTGGAGGGGCAATTTCCCGAGCTGATCACCCCGGAATCCCCCACCCAGCGCGTCGGCGAAAAACCAGTCGAGGGCTTTCCCACCGTGCGCCACAAGCTCCCCATGATGAGCATCGATAACTGTTATACGGTCGGGGAGCTCCGGGAGTTCGAACAAAGAGTTCAAAAATTGCTGCCGGGCCAGCCCATCGAGTATGTGGCCGAACTCAAGATCGACGGCCTCGGCATCTCGATCCTATTCCGGGAGGGAAAATATGTCCAGGCCGTCACCCGCGGCGACGGTGTCCAGGGCGACGACGTGACGGCCAGCGTCAAGACGATCAAAAGCCTTCCCTTAGGGATTCCCCGGCGTCAGGACATCGAGATCCGGGGAGAAATCTATCTGCCTTTCGAATCCTTCCAGATGATCAACCGGGACCGGGAAGAAAACGGGGAGCCTGTTTTCGCCAATCCCCGCAACGCCGCGTCCGGCTCGATCCGCCTTCTCGACCCCAGGGAAGTCGCCTCCCGCAAGTTGGACGTCTTCCTCTACGCCCTCTATATCGACGGCGCCGAGATGGCAAGCCAGTGGGAAAATCTTAAGACGATCAAGGCCTTGGGCTTCAAGACGAATCCCCATTCCCGGCTGTGCCGCAAGCTGGACGAGGCGGTTGATTATTGGAAGGAGTGGACAGAAAAACGGGACTCCCTGGATTACGACTGCGACGGCGTGGTGATCAAGGTGAATTCCACCAGGCAGAGGGAGGCCCTTGGTGTGACGGCGAAATTCCCGCGCTGGGCCATTTCCTACAAATTTCCGGCCCGGCAGGCGACGACGCGGCTCAACGATATCATTGTTCAGGTCGGCCGGACGGGCGCTCTGACCCCGGTGGCGATCCTCGAACCTGTTAAGCTTTCGGGGACAACGATCAGCCGCGCCACCCTTCATAACGAGGACGAGATCCGCCGCAAGGATATCCGGACCGGCGACTTTGTTCTGCTCGAGCGAAGCGGCGATGTCATCCCGAAAATCGTCGGCTCGATGAAAGAGCGACGGACGGGAAAAGAGAAAAAGTTCATTTTCCCCGCCAGATGCCCAGTCTGCCATTCGAAGACCTTCAAGCCGGAAGGAGAGGTTGTAGCGCGCTGCACCAATCCTTCCTGTCCCGCCAAGCTCAGGAAATCGATTCTTCATTTCTCGGCCCGAAGGGCAATGGACATCGAAGGCTTGGGGGAAGCCCTGGTGGACCAGCTTCTGGAGAAAAAGCTGGCGGGGGCCATCCCGGATATCTATTCTCTTGCGTATGACGACCTGGTCGGGCTGGAACGAATGGGTCCAAAAAGCTCACGGAACCTGCTGGAAGAAATCGAAAAATCCAAGGTGAACGACATTTCCCGCCTCATTTTTGCCCTCGGCATCCGCCATGTCGGCGAACGCCTGGCCCAAACGCTGGCCGCCCATTTCCGCGATGTGGATAAGCTGGCCAAGGCCCGGCTGGAAGAACTGACGGGCATTGAAGACGTAGGACCGATTGTCGCGGAAAGCGTCGTCTTCTTTTTCCAGCAGCCCGAGAATCTGGAGCTCCTCCGTAAACTGAAAAACGCCGGCCTGACTTTCACTTCAAAGAAAGCGGACATCCGGAAAAACCAGCCCCTTTCTGGTAAGACGTTTGTCCTGACCGGAAAACTCGAACACTCCAGCCGGGACAAAGCCAAAGTCTTGATCGAAGGCCTGGGAGGAACGGTCACGGATTCCATCTCGAGCAAGACGGCCTATCTTGTCGTCGGGGAAGACCCCGGCTCCAAGCTGGACAAAGCCCGCAAGCTGGGCGTTCAGACGCTCACCGAAGCAGAATTTTTAAAATTGCTCGGACAAAAATCTTAGCTTCGCGATATCATCGCGTACGACGCGGGTGGCACCAACCGGGCCGCCCCATCGCCCGGAACTGACGAAAATTTGGGGATAGATATCCAATACAAAATTTCAAGATTTATACCCAAATTTTTCAGTGAGGACGCTGGGGCTGGTCGGTGACAGGTCCCGCGTCGCCGCCTCTATTTCTTCTTCTTGCCAAAAAGGTCTTTTGAAAAAAATCCCTTTAGCCCTTTCGACTCTTCGCCCCCCTCGGCCAGGTCCCTGAGCTCGCTGCGGGCGACCTTATGCCCGGCTTCGATCTCCAGGGCTCGTTCAAACTCCTTCTTGGCCCGTTTGAGAAGGCCTTCTTTTTTATAGAGACGGCCCAGGCCGACATGTCCTTCCGCGTTCCAGGGCTCAAGTTCTATGGCCCTCAAGAAATTGCGCTCAGCTTTCTTGCTGAGAGCGTTGACTTTGGACTCGGCCATTGCCAGAAGAAGATAGTAATCCCCTTTTGTATCATTGAACCTGACGGCCTGTTCCAGGTACATAGCGGCCTCTTCAAAGCGCCCCTGGCTCATGAGGGTCTTTCCCTGCCGGAAGCGGATCTCGGCATTCTTGGACTTGTCCCTGTCATCGTCCCTCGTGATGGCCGGGCTCTTGGGCGCATTGGCCGGTATTTGCTCTTTGCTGGTCAGGACACGATAAGACTTGGTGATGTAATCAAAAAGCTCTTCGATCTGAGCCTTGATTTCCTGAGTCACACCCCGCCCAAACAGATCCGGATGAAACTTCCGGGCCAGCTGAAAATAGGCTTTTTTGATGTCGGCCTCGGTGTCCTGGCGGGTTACGCCCAAAACCTGATAATAGTCCAGCTCCGGAATTCTGCTCTTAAGTTCGAGCGCCTCGTCGATCTTGGCCTGTATGTCGGCCGGCGCTGCTTCCTGGGCTTCCGCCGCCGCCTCTTTCTTTTTCTTGTCCTTCCCTTCATCCGGTTTGAAGGGGGATTCGACCTTGGCCCCGACTCTCGGCTCGGGTTTTGTTGCGACCTTCGGTTCAACTTTCGGGGCCTCTTCTTTGCGCGGCTCTTTCTTCTTCGGCCTTTCCGCCGGTCGGACATCAATCAAATCCAAACAGTAAAATAGGTACAGGGTTTTCCAGAGCTCGTCCGGGCTGTCCACCTGGGAGACGATGTAGGCTTCCGCGGCCGTCTTGCCATTGATCTGAGTCAATAAATCCTTTTCGTCTTCGGTCAGCATGTGGATATTGGTCTTTCCCTTAAGGACGGCCACCTTGTCTTCAAAAAAGCTCTTGAGCAGTGGATGGAACTCCATTTCTCGGATTCCTCGTTCGATGAGAATCGGAACGTTCATCTTGAACTCAAAATCATAATCCAGGAAGCGCTCTCTCGGCCGGAAAACGAGTTCGACATCAAAATAAGCAAAAAGGCTCAGGGTGATCGCGTTCATCTGGGCCATCAGTCCGTCATACAAGTCTTTTTGGGAGATGATTTTCTTTTGGACCAGGACTTCGCCCAGCATCTTGTCCGGCTGGACCAATTGCGGGATGGCCGCCATGATCTCGGTCGAAATCTTTCCGACTTTATGAAGGATCTCCCCCAGCCGTTCTTCAGGGACGTTGGTCCTGGCAAAAATCAGCCCTCCATCCTGGAAGATCAAAGCTTTTTGAACATCGCCTCGCTGGAAACTGAGCTGGCCGGTTCTCTTATTGAAATGAATATCCCTGAGAAAAAACCCAATATGTTTCATAGGCGCCTATCTATTTTATATAAAATGGGGTCGGGCCTCAATATCTAAACTCAAACTCATTTGCAACCCCCTCTCAAATGTGCTAGTTTTTAGGCATGAGAATCGCCCTGGCCCAGATCTCCCCTCATCTCGGAAATATCCAAAAGAACTTTGAGCTCCATGTTCAGATCATTGAAAAGGCGCGGCGGGAGAAAGCCCATCTCCTCATTTTTCCCGAATTGAGCCTCACCGGCTATTTGCTGAAGGACCTCGTCGAAACGGTCGCCCTGGACCCGGACAGATCCCCGATTTTTAAAGAGCTCAAGGCCCTCAGTCGGGATATCTCGCTTGTCCTTGGTTTCGTCGAAGAAAAGCCGCGGGAAAAGGGCCTTTTTTACAACTCGGCCGTGTTCTTGGACAAGGGAAAAATCCTTCATATCCACCGCAAGGCTTTTCTTCCGACCTCGGGCATGTTCGAAGAAGGGCGATTCTTCGCCCAGGGCCGGAATTTCGGGACATTTGCTGCTCCCTGCGGAAATACGGGCATGCTCATCTGCCGGGATTTTCTCCATTATGGCGCTAGCTATCTTCTTTTTGCGGGCGGCTCGGAGGTCATCCTCGTCATCAGCGCCGCACCCGGACGCGGGCTGGCGGGCAAAAACGGGTTTGCCACGAGCCGGATGTGGGAAGTGATGGGCGAGGCAATCTCCCGCTTTTCCTCGGCTTTCGTGATCTACTGCAATCGGGTCGGCCTCGAAGACGGCATCGTCTTTGCCGGCGGCTCGTTCATCTTCAACCCGTTCGGCAAGTGTCTTGTCCAGGCGCCCTATTTCGAAAGAAATGTCCTCGTTCACGAGCTCGACCTGGATGAAATCCGCAGGGCGCGCAAGAGCTGGCCTTTCAAGCGCGATGACAAGCCGGAAGTGATCCTCCATGCCCTCAAGAGAATTGTCCATGACTTTAACGATTAACTGCCCGTTTGCGATAAAAATCCTGACCGCTTTTATCAAGGAGGAGCTTTCTAAATTCGGGTTTAAGAAAGCAGTTTTGGGTCTCTCCGGGGGGCTGGATTCCGCCGTCTGCGCCTCTCTTGCGGCCAAAGCCCTGGCCGCAAAAAACGTCACCGGGCTCATCTTGCCCTATGGAACAAGCTTCAGCGAAGACGTCCGGGATGCCCTTCGGGCGGCCGAGCGTCTGAACATCCGCCACCAAATCATCGACATCCGAGCGATGGTGGATGCATATTTTGAAAAATACCCCACGGACAATCGGGTGCTGCGGGGTAACAAAATGGCCCGGGAGCGGATGTCGATCCTCTATGATGTATCGGCACGCGAGAGGGCCCTGATTCTCGGCACGAGCAACAAGACCGAGCTCTTAATCGGCTACGGGACCATCCACGGCGACATGGCCAGCGCTATAAATCCCATGGGCGACCTTTACAAGACCCAGGTCCGGCAGCTGGCCCGGTATCTGCATGTGCCGCTGAACATCCAAAAAAAGCGGCCGTCGGCAGGCCTGTGGACAGGCCAGACCGATGAAGGGGAAATCGGGATGACGTATGCGGAGATGGATGAGATTCTCTATTATCTCGTCGACGAGCGGGAGTCGAAGGAGCAACTCCTCGCACGCGGCTTCCGCGAAGAAAAAATCGAAAAAATCATGTCCATGATCAAACATTCCGAGTTCAAAAGGAAACTGCCGCCCATTCCAAAAATATCCTCGCGGACCATCGGCCACGACTTCCTTTATCCCTACGACTGGGACAAGTGATCTATGGAAGAAAAGGGTCCAATCCCGAAAACATCCGGGTCTCTCTATATCGTGGCCACCCCCATTGGAAACCTCGAGGACCTGACATTGCGGGCGCTGCGCGTCCTGGGAGAGGTGGCTGCCATCGCCTGCGAAGACACGCGCCAGACCCTTAAGCTTCTGAATAAATACAATATCAAAAAAGAGCTCATCAGCTATTACCAACCCCGGGAAAGGCAGAAGATCCCTGTCATCTTGAATGTTCTTAGGCGAGGAAGGGACGTGGCCTTAGTTTCCGATTCGGGGACACCCGGAATTTCCGACCCCGGCTTCAGGCTGATCCGGGAAGCTTTGAAGGCAGGCATCCATGTCATTCCGATTCCGGGCCCTACGGCCCTGGCAGCCAGCCTCTCGGCATCAGGCCTTCCGACTCACAGGTTTCTGTTCATCGGATTCCCTCCTCCCAAAAAAGCGGCTCAAAATAAATTGCTTTTGTCGCTTAAAAACGAGCCGGCAACAATGATATTTTATCTTCCCGGCCGGAAAATTGCCGATTTTCTCAAGCAAGCCCTGGAAATATTGGGAAACCGCCGAACCGTCGTTGCAAGAGAGATCACTAAGATTTATGAAGAATTTTTAAGGGGAAGCGCCGCTGAAATACTCGCTCATATCGAGAAGAGCCAAATAAAAGGGGAGATCACTCTGCTCATCCAGGGGAAAGGTTGAATTCCCTGATGCGCATCTATTAAATCGATGACAAGGTTGGATTTTCGGGTATTTTTAAGGAGAATGCTCAATATATTAGTCATTTATTATAATAATACTTGACATATTGACACTAAGATATTATATTAATATTGAAAATTTTGATTTTTTAGGAGGCTGTATAATGGCTATTATCAGATGGGATCCCTTTAGGGATATGGTTTCTCTCAGGGAAAAAATGAATCGCTTGTTTGAAGATGTGTTCACAGGACGCGGCGATGATAAAGAGCTGGCGTCTTCGACATGGGCACCCGCCGTGGATATTTTTGAAACCGAGAACGAGCTGGTGATGTCCGCCGAAATCCCCGGCATCGACGAGAAGGATATCGAGATCAAGCTCGAAGACAACACTTTGACTTTAAAAGGCGAGAGAAAGTTCGAAAAGGAGACCAGGCAAGAAAATTATCACCGGATCGAGCGCTCCTACGGATCATTCTACAGGGCTTTCACGCTGCCCAATTCCGTCAACCTGGACAAGATCCATGCCGAGCATGAGAACGGCATCCTCAAGATCACCCTGCCCAAGCGGCAGGAACTCAAGCCGCGGAACGTAAAGATCCTCAAGCCTTCCACTTCTGAAAAAGCCAAGAAATAAAAGCGGCCCAACCTTTTGGGGATAGTCCACTTCAAGGGCTGTCCCCTTTTTTTATGCCTGGGCGATGGTTATAGCCCTCACCTCTTTAGCCCCCGCTCTCAGCAGCACGCGGCTGCACTCTTTCAGCGTCGAGCCGGTCGTATAGACGTCATCGATAAGGAGAATCGTTTTCCCCTGAATTTTTTCTCGCCGCATGACCGCGTAGACGCCCTGGACGTTTTTCGCCCGCTCATCTTGCTCAAGGGATGTCTGCGGAGGGACATTTTTCATTTTCCTCAGCACTCGGTCTTCCAACAAAATACGTTTCTGCTTGGATAGCTGTTTAGCCAGGGCCCCGGCCTGGTTGAACCCTCTTTGCCTTTTTCGTTTGGGATGGAGGGGGACGGGAATGATTACGTCCACCCCCCACCAAAGGCTTTCCTCGCGCCCCAAAGACTCAAGCACGAAACGGCCCAGAGGCTTTGCCAGAACCCTATAGCCGCGGTATTTGAACAGCAAGATGAGATCCTTTAGCTCGCCTCGGTACAGACCACAGGACCGATGGATGGCGAACGGTGGGCGCTTCTTCAGACAGGAATGACAGAGATGGGGCTCGCCCGCACCCTCGAGAAACCGGCCGCAGCAGAGACAATAGGAGGCCCGGTGGGGCTTGAGCTTGTCCAGGCACGGCCGACACAGAACCTGCTCACCAGGGGTTTCAAGCAGGCAGCGGCACACCTTGCAAAAGGACGGGAAAAAAGTGAGTTCACCGAGCTTGGCGCTCCGGGCAGCGATTCTTCTCAGAGAAACATTCAAGAGGTCTCGGACTCGGCCTTTTCCTGGCAGTCGATGCAATAAGGCGTCCAGGGGAGTGCGTTCAGCCTCTTTTTGCTGATTTCCTTTTGACACATCTGGCAGTTGCCGAATTCCTTTCTCTCGATCCTTTTCAGGGCGGCGTCGATTTGGAAGAGCTGCTCCCGCTCCGCATCCGAGAGGCTGAGCAGGAATTCCTTCGTGTACGAGCTCTCCGCCTTATCGGCTACATCCTGGGCGATATCGGTCTCGACTTCCTTGCTCTCATTCCGGAACTCGCTCAGCTTTCGGACGATTTCATTGCGCCTGACAATGAGCTTCTTCTTGTAGGCGTCCAGGTCTTTTCTGTTCAAGTGTCCAGCTTTACTTGGCATACTGTCTTCCTTTCATCATCGATATGGCACGATAGATTTGCTCCATAAGCATGATCCGGCACAGCTCGTGGGAAAACGTCATTTGGGACAGACTCAAGCGCAGGTCGGCCCTGTCCAGGATCCTCTTGGCCAAGCCCAAAAATCCTCCCACGACAAACGTCACGGCCCGGGCCGAGCCGATCGAAGCCCGCTCAAAAAACCGGGCCAGGTCTCGAGAACTCATCTCTTGTCCTTCATCAAAGAGGCAGACAATATAATCATCTTTAAAGTGTTTTTCAAGCCCCCGGGCCTCAAGATCCATGATTTTTGTTCCAAACCGCTCCTCCAGACCCTTCGCCTCTGCCGTCTCGATCAATCGGCACGTCACCAGGGCCTGGATCCTTTTCAGATAAAAATCCTGGAGCCCGCGCAGGTCCTTGTTCTTCGTCCGCCCCGGCCACAAAAGTTTTATGGTCATGAATCCGCCTCGCAGGCCCCGTCGCCGTCGAGCCGCATCCAAAAAGATTCAATACAAAATACAGATTGAACGCAGAAAAGTCAATATATTTTTAACGGATGTCGATGATAAAATTCTCAGAAAATAAGCTTCGGGGTATCCCCCCATAATTTTTCCAGGGAATAGTAGTCCCTGGCCGGCCTGGAGAAGATATGAACGATGAAACTTCCGTAATCCATCAAGATCCATTCTCCATGCGCCCTTCCTTCCACGCCGATCGGCTTCAAGCGGTTGTGCCTCAGTTCCTGCTCGATATTCTCGTAAAGGGCGACATTCTGTCTGGACGAATGGCCGTGCATGATAATGAAAAAATCCGTGAAGGCGGCCGTCCCCCGCAAATCCAGGACGCAGATCTCTTCTCCCTTCTTGGCTTGGCCGGCCGTGACGGCCAATTTCATATCCGAAGGGAGATTCCGCTTGGTCAACGTCTTGGCTTTCGTCTTGTCCATGTGTGTTTTAATTTTTGTTTACCTCCTTGTCCCTGGTCCGGTATCCCGCCGCTTGCCGTTGGGGGGAACCCAAGGGAGCTTTATGTGTCTTGCCGATTGCCCTTGATAAAGCCCTCGCTTCCGCACGTACGCTTCGACGGCCGCGGGGACGCATCCTTGCAAGGGCCGGTCTTCGCGGACCCGTCTCCGAATCTCCGTCGAGGAGATATCGGCGGCATCGATGGGCAGAAGAAAAATCCTCGGCTGGGCAAACCATTGTTCCCGGATTTTCTCGAAACGGGACACCGGGCAAAACCGGCGCCGGTATGCTGCGCCCAAGGCTTTGGTCACCCCGCGCAGCCGGTACCCGGGCCGGGTCACGACTATAAAGAAGCACTGGTCGAGCACCCGTTGCCATTCCCGCCAGGTTTCGATCTCCAGGAAGGCGTCAACGCCCAGGATGAAGAAGACCCATGCCCCGGGATAGAGTTTTTTGACTCTGTTCAAGGTCAGGATGGAATAGGACTTGCCCTTGGCCTGGATCTCGAGCGCACTGGCCATAAAACGGGACCGGTCGCGGACGGCCAGTTCGACCATTTTCAGGCGGTCCAAGGCCGGCGCGATGCCCCCCGATTCTTTGTGGGGAGGGATGAAAGCCGGGATAAAAAGAATGCGGTCGAGCGAAAACTTCTTCTGGACGAGCCGTGCGGCCTTGAGGTGACCGTTGTGAATGGGGTTGAACGTCCCGCCAAAGATCCCGATTCGATCCTTTTTCATGAACCCGGCGCCCCCGCTTTCTGGGCAAGGCCGCGCAGCGTCGCGGCCATGGCGGCCACCAGCCTCCGCAGGCCCTGCTCTTTGAGGGCCGACACCGCAAAAAACGGGAGCCCTTCTCTGACGGCCAGCTTTTTCACGGCCGCCAATCTTTTTTTGTCCCGGCCGACGAGGTCGATCTTGTTGGCAACCAGAATCTGATCACGTTTGGCCATCTCTGCATTGAACGATCCAATCTCTTTCATCACGACATGATAATCCTGGACGGGATCTCGCCCCGAATACGGGCAGACATCCAGGATATGGACCAAAACCTTCGTCCGCTCCACATGCTTTAAGAATTGGGTTCCCAGGCCGTGGCCGAGATGCGCACCCTCGATGAGGCCGGGAATGTCTGCCACGACAAAGCTTTTCATCCCCCCGATGTCCACGACGCCCAGATGGGGAATGAGCGTTGTGAATGGATAGTCGGCAATGACAGGCCTAGCTGCGGAGATTTTCGAGATCAGCATCGACTTGCCCACGTTCGGAAAACCGATCAACCCGACATCCGCGATCAGCTTGAGCTCTAGCCAGAGCTCCTTCTCTTCGCCGGGCTTGCCGGGCTCATGCTCCCTGGGCGCCTGGTGCGTGGCCGTGGCAAACGAGGCGTTTCCTCGTCCGCCCTTTCCCCCTCTGGCCGCAGGGCCCTTCTGGCCGTGACGAATGAAATCGAACAGGATCTTGCCGCTCCGGGCCTCTTTGACGACCGTCCCCAAGGGCACCCACAACTCCAAGTCCTCGCCCTGCTTTCCCTGCCGGTTGCCGCCCTCGCCGGGGGCCCCATTCTTGGCTTTGTTGATCGGATGGAAACGGAAATACGAGAGCGAGCTCATCCCTTCATCCGCGACGAGGTAGACACTGCCTCCGTTTCCGCCGCGGCCGCCATCCGGTCCGCCTTTGGGGACTTTGTACTCCCGGCGAAAGCTGACGCAGCCGTTTCCCCCGCGGCCGGCCTGCACGACAATTTTGACCTGATCAATGAACATTGTCGATAAAGACCATTCCTTTAAATGGGGTCAGGCCTGCACAATTGACACTTTTTTGCAAAAGATCAGAATTCATCCCTTCGCATAATTTTAAGAAATATTTTTTGAGGACAGAGTTGAACTCTTTATAGATATAGACCGATATCAATTGTGCAGGCCTGACCCCGATCTTATTGGGGGACGAAATACAATCGTGCCGACGATGCCGCCCTCCGCTAGGCAGGAAGGACAGAAACAAGCGTGCCCCTTCTGCCTTTGTCTTGGAACCGGACAATTCCGGCTATTCTGGCGAAGAGGGTATCATCCTTCCCTCTTCCGACGTTGGGTCCCGGCTTGAAGGGTGTGCCTCTCTGGCGGACCAAAATCGAACCGGCCTTCACCTGCTGCCCGCCGTACTGCTTGACACCCAGTCTTTTGGAATGGCTGTCCCTTCCGTTCCGCGCGCTGCCAGCTGCTTTTTTGTGAGCCATTCTCGGTCTCCTTTATTTATTTGGACTTTTTTCCCGCTTTCAACTTCGGCTTGGCCGCAGCTTTCTCCCGGGCTATCGGCTTGGCCTTCGGCTTTTCAGCCTTGGCCGCCTTTTCCTTGGGCTTTGCTTCTCTCTTGGGCGCCTTCTTGAGCGGAGCCTTGGCGATCCTCTCGGCCTCGACAACTTTTGGCTTTTCCAGGGGTTTCTCAGCCGGCTTTTCTTTCGGGACAACTTTTTCAACGGGCTTGAACTCGAGCTTGAGCTCTTCGGCAGGAACAGCGGTTCTATCGGCGATGATTTTTTCGATCCGCAATTCGGTCAACGGCTGTCTATGACCCCTTGTTCTTCGAAACTGTTTTCTGCGCTTTTTCTTAAATACCAGGATCTTTTCGCCCTTGAGATTCCTTATGACTTCGGCCCTGACTACGGCCTTCTCAAGAAGGGGCGTTCCGATGAGGGTTATCCCTCCGTTTTCGATAAGCAGGACCTGGTCGAGCAGGATTCTATGGCCGGCTTCAACGCCGAGCTTCTCAACTTGCAGGACATCACCTTCTTTGACAACGTACTGCTTTCCGCCTGTCTTAATCACTGCAAACATGTTTCTCTACCTTTGTCTAAGATTTTCGATGAAAAAGCGGCTGTTAAATTTAACATATGGCACCCTTTATGTCAAATAGGCTCGGGGTATGCCGCTCAAAGCCACGCGGATTTTCCCCAGCGAGGAAAATCCGCTCGGCATCGTTCCTTCGCTCTTCTCTCCGAAGGAGAGAAACCGTGCCCGCTCCGTCCGATGACGGGCTTTTTCGCGGCATACCCCTCGCCCGGCTTTGTAAAATGTTAGTTCCCCTAAATTTGGACCGGTTACGAATTTCTGCTATAATTCCGGCCAAATTGCCGGGCGGTTAGCTCAGCGGTAGAGTATCGGTCTTACAAACCGGGGGTCGCAGGTTCGAACCCTGCACCGCCCACCAATGTCTTTTCAAATGGCCGGGAAAGAATTACAATAGGGCGAGCGAGCCAAGACCATGCCCGATATTCGCATCCTGGTCGTCGAAGACGAAAGCCTTGTGGCCAAAGACATCCAGAATATGCTCATCAGCCTGGGGTATGAGGTGATCGATGTCGTGTCCACGGGCGAGGAGGCCATCCGGCTGGCCGAATCGACATCCCCGGACCTCGTCCTGCTGGACATCGTCCTGAAGGGGGAAATTGACGGGATCGTCGCCGCTCGGAGGATCTGGGAGAGATTCGCCATCCCCATTGTCTACCTGACAGCCTATGCCGACGAGACCACCCTCCAGCGGGCCAAGGTGACCGAGCCGTTCGGCTACATCCTCAAACCCTTTGACCAACGGGAACTGCAGACCACCATCGAGATGGCCTTTTACAAGGCCCGGATGGACCACAAGCTGCGCGAGAGAGAAGAATGGCTGTCCACGGTCCTGACCAGCATCGGGGACGGCGTCATCGCCACGGACAGCCGGGGGCTGATTACATTCATGAACCCGCTGGCCGAAAGGCTGACGGGATGGACGACCCCCGAAGCGTTTCACAAACCCCTTCGCGACATTTTTCAAATCGCCCATGACTCCCCAGGCGGCCCGAGCGGCCCTCTGCCTCTCCTGCAAGAGAATATCCTGAGCGCGAGAGGGGGCGCAAAAATCGCCATTGAAGAAACGGTCACCCCCATTCGGAGCAGCAAAAAGGAAACGATCGGAAGCGTTTTTGTTTTTCGCGACATCACGCAGCGGAAGCTGTCCGAAGCGGAGCTCATGCAAAGCTGGGACCGGCTCCAGAAAGCCCTGGCGGGAACTATCCAAGCCATGGCCCTGACCATCGAAATGCGGGACCCTTACACGGCCGGGCACCAGCGGAGGGTGGGCAAGCTGTCCTGCGCCATCGCCAAGGAAATGGCGCTGCCCGCCGCCCAGTTGGAAGGTATCCAGATGGCGGCGGACATCCATGACATCGGCAAAATCTATATTCCCGCCGAAATCCTCAGCAAGCCCGGGCAGTTGACGGAGATCGAATATTCGATCATCAGAACGCATCCCCAGGTCGGCTACGATATCCTCAAGTCCATCGAGTTCCCCTGGCCCCTGGCCGAGATCGTCTACCAGCACCATGAGCGCCTGAACGGCTCGGGTTATCCCAGGGGACTCAGGGGTGAAAATATCCTGCTGGAAGCCCGGATCATGTGCGTGGCCGATGTTGTCGAGGCCATGTCTTCGCACCGACCGTACCGTCCCGCCCACGGCATCGACAAAGCCCTGGACGAAATCTTAAAGAACCGCGGCCTTCTCTACGACGCCCGCGTCGTCGATATCTGCATCATGCTCTTCAAAGAAAAAAATTTCTCCTTCGAGTGATGAAAAAAATCGCCATCGCCTTAATGCCGGCGGCCGGGATTCTTCTCTCGGCCTGCGGAATCGCCGCCTTTGTCTTGCTCTTTGTCCGGGACATGAACGTCTATTGGTTCATCCTTTCCCCGATCATTTTCGCCATATACCAGATTCCCGCCGTCGTCGTGATCTGGCTCTGGAAGAAAAAGCGGCAAAAAAGCTCCCACGATAATCCTGGCGGGGATGCCTGAAGCGACGCCTGAGAATGGCAAAGCGCCCCCGACGGGATTTGAACCCGTGTTGCTGCCTTGAAAGGGCGGTGTCCTAGACCTGGCTAGACGACAGGGGCGAGGAGAACGTGAGCCGTGCTGGACTCGAACCAGCGACACCCGGCTTAAAAGGCCGGTGCTCTCCCTCTGAGCTAACGGCCCAAAAAGAGGCCCCTATTTATAAAAGATAACGAGAAAAGAGTCAATCAAAAAATTTCTGGTGACGCCCCCTTTGGGCCGCTCATCCCAGAGGATTCGGACGAGAGGGACCAATCGCGGAAAGTGATGATCGACCGGTTCCGCTTCCTAGATCTGCTCCATCTTGATAATCTTCCAGCTTCCGCGATGGGGGAGATTCAGGGCTTCATCTTTGAGATCGTACTGCCGGAGGAAAAATCGGTAGGTCTTGGCCGAGCCGTCCTTGGCCTTGACTTCGACTTCGACTTCCTTGGAATGAACGTTGCCCTTCAAATCGCGGATGTTAGCCAGCTGGCCGGCGGCCAGGGAAAACGACGTGATTTCTTCTTCCCTGGAAGCCGCGGCCTTGGCTGCATTATAGGCTTTTTTCAGCTCGGCGTTGGCCTTATAGGCATCGTCGAATTTTATCTGGCCATCGTCCATCTTTTTCTTGGCGGCCGCCTTGGCAGCCCCTGTCCGGGCCGAATCGAACTCGTCTTTGGCCGCATCCAGGGCATCTTTGGCGTCAAGGACCGAGGCGCGCTGACCTTCTTCTGTTTTCTTGGCATCGAGTTCGGCTTTGTTCAGGTCCGGAAGCGTCGCCGGCTCGATTTTCTCCTCGCTGACCTTGGTGATTTTCCAGCTGACGGCCTCGATCGATAAGGGCTCGAGGGCCATAGTCGACATGGTCATAACATCGTTCAGGGTCACGGAATGAAAATAGTTTTTCAAGAGGCCTTCTTCAGGCTTCGACTTACAGCTCTGCAGCGAGAACAAAACGAGAACCGCAGCCAAAACAATTAGACTCTTTCTCCTCATTTTTCCTCCTTCCAGTTGATAATACTCCTATTATTTTTAAATTCTACTTTTTTTTCAAGCAAAAAAGCAAGCTGAAATAATCGGTCTTCTTGAAAATGCTTTCCGATGATCTGCAGGCCGATCGGAAGCCCTTCCCGGCTCAGGCCGCAAGGGACGGATATGCCCGGCAGGCCGGCCAGGTTGGCGGAGACGGTGAATATGTCGGAGAGATACATGGTGAGCGGGTCTGTCTTGGCTCCCAGCGGGAAGGCCGGCTCCGGTGCCGTCGGCGTCACGACATAATCGACATTGGCAAACGCCCGTTCAAACTCCAGGCTGACCATCTGCCGGGTACGGGCGGCCTTGAGGTAATAGGCATCGTAATACCCGGAGCTCAAGGCGAATGTGCCTAAGAGGATCCGCCTTTTGACCTCCTCGCCGAAGCCGCGGGTCCGCGTGTTGAGGTACATCTCCCGGAGATTGCCATAATCGGAGTCGCGGAACCCGTACCGGACCCCGTCGTACCGCGCCAGGTTGGAGCTGGCCTCGGAGGGTGCGATGATATAATAGCAAGGAAGGGCATACTCCCAGGAGGGGAAATCCATCTCAATGAGCTCACCACCCAGGTCCCGGAGGCCGTCCACCGTCTTCCAGTAGATGTCTTTCACGTCGGGATCGATCTTCTCGATCAGCGCCTCCTTGAGATGAGCGGCCTTGAACGGCCCCAGCGTCTCTTTCATCACCTTTGGGAAATCCGGTACCGGCCGAACGGCGAGCGTCGAATCTCGTCCGTCAGGGCCGGAGATGATCTTGGTCAACAGGGCGCAATCTTCGACGGTCCTGGTCAACGGCCCGATCTGGTCGAGGGACGAGGCATAAGCGACCAGTCCATATCGCGAGACGCGGCCGTAGGTCGGCTTCAGCCCAACCACGCCGCAAAAAGCCGCCGGCTGCCGGACTGAGCCTCCCGTGTCGGAGCCCAAGGCCGCCGCCGCCTCGCCGGCCGCCACGGCCGCCGCCGAGCCCCCGCTCGAACCGCCGGGGACGCGGCTCAAATCCCAGGGATTCCGGGTGACAAAAAAGGCCGAGCTCTCCGTCGATGATCCCATACCGAACTCGTCCAGGTTGGTCTTGCCGATAAACACGGCATCTTCAGCGGCAAGTTTCTCAATGACCGTGGCGCTATAGGGCGCGATAAAGTTCTCCAGGATCCGGGAGCCGCAAGTCGCCCGCATCCCTTGGATGAGAATGTTGTCCTTGACGGCCACGGGGACGCCGGCCAGGCTTCCCTTTTCCCTTTTCCGGTCCACCGCCCTGGCTCGCTCCAGGGCTTTTTCGCCTTCCACGGAAATGAACGCTGCAACGGCGGGCTCCTGCTTCTCAATCCGTTCGAGATAGGCCCGGATGACCTCCTCGGCCTTCAGCTCTTTTTTCGCGACAAGCGACTGAATCTCGCTCAGACGGAGAGAGGTCACGCTCATTTTTCTTCGATGACCTTCGGGACTTTGATAAAAGGCCCCGCCTTCTCTGGGGCATTGGCCAAAGCTGTCTCCAGCGGCTGAGAGGGACGGGCCTCATCGGGTCGAAAAGCCAGGGAAAAAGGCAAATGAGAATCTGGACCTTGGGAAGACATGGGCAGTCTCAGCTCGTCGAGCCGACCGACCCATTCCACGATCTCGGCCATCTGCGGCGCCAGGACCTCCTTCTCCTTCTCGGTCAAGCGCAGATGGGCAAGAGCGCAGACATGGTCGATATCGATGGAGGATTTCATGTGATGGCATTATAGGAAGAACAGAAGTAAAAATCAATTTTCGGGGGCGTTTTTTTTCCAGAAACAGAGGTATGTCCGGCCGCCAAAGAAGCATCCCAATTTTCGTTTGTTTCACGTTTCCATTTATGTTATATAGGTAGGTTCATTTTATGTTCATATTTAATTCATAAAAGACGAGGTTTGCCATGCCACAAAAGGGAGTCATAAAGTCGATTGTGGCCGGGCACAAGAAGGACCCATCCCATCTCATCGACATCGTCAGGGACGTCCAGAAAGAGCTCGGCCGGGTATCTCCGGAAGCCGTCGCTGAAATCGCGGCGCTTCTCAATATTTCCAAGGTGGACGTCGAGGGCGTCGTCACGTTCTATCATTTCTTTTCGACGGCCCCCGTGGGCAAGTACGCCGTTTACTTGAACACCAACATTGTGGCCTGTATGAAAGGCCGGACAGCGGTCGCCGAGGCCTTCGAAAAAGAAGCCGGCTGCCGATTCGGCGAAACCACGGCCGACGGCCTCATCGGCCTGTATGAGACCTCCTGCATCGGGATGAACGACCAGGAGCCCTCGGCCATCATCAACGGGGTCGTCTTTACCAAGCTGACCAAGTCCAAAGTCAAGGCACTCGTTGCCGCCATGAAAGCCGGCCAGGACATGCACAAGCTGGTCAAAACGCTGGGCGACGGAGCCAATCAGTCGCGGCTCGTCCGGGCCATGGTCTGCAACAACATCCGCAAAAAAGGCCAGGTGCTCTTCGCCCCGTTCAAGTCCGGCGCGGCTATCAAAAAGGCCGTCACGTGGACGCCCGAAGACGTTATCGCGGAGATCAAAAGGGCCAACCTGCTGGGACGGGGCGGGGCCGGATTTCCGACCGGCCTCAAATGGGAGTTTTGTGGACGGGAAAAAGCCTTCCCCCACTATGTCGTGTGCAATGCCGACGAGGGCGAGCCCGGGACTTTCAAGGACCGGGTCATCTTGACCGAAATGCCCCACCTTCTTTTTGAAGGCATGGCCGTGGCCGGCTATGCCGTCGGCGCCAAAGAGGGAGTCCTCTACCTCCGCGGAGAATACGCTTATCTCAAGGCGCACCTCGAGAAAGCGCTGGATGACCTTCGAAAGAAAAACTATCTGGGCAAAAATATCGCCGGCAAAAAGGGCTGCCATTTTGACATCAAGATCATCTTGGGCGCCGGAGCCTATGTTTGCGGCGAGGAATCGGCCCTGCTCGAATCCGCGGAAGGAAAACGCGGCGAACCGAGAGACAGGCCCCCCTTCCCGGTCACCTTTGGCTACCGCGGCCTCCCCACGACGGTGAACAACGTCGAGACGCTGTGTGCGGCCGCCCGCATCCTGGACAGGGGCGCCGGATGGTTCAAGTCCATGGGGACGCCGAAATCGGCGGGGACGAAGCTTCTGAGCGTCTCCGGAGACTGTGCCAGGCCGGGCGTGTACGAAATCGAATTCGGGCTGAAGGTCCAGGACTTTCTGAAGATGGCCGGCGCTCCGGACGCCCAGGCGGTCCAGGTCGGCGGCCCATCGGGAACCTGTATCTCCCGCGGCCAGTTCGAGCGCAAGCTGTGCTTTGAAGACCTCCCCACCGGAGGATCGGTCATCATCATCGGGCCCCAGAGGGACCTCTTCGAAGTCATCCATAACTTCATGGATTTCTTCATCGAAGAATCATGCGGCTGGTGCGTGCCCTGCCGGGCTGGCAACATCCTCCTCAAAAAAAAGCTGGAAAAAATCACGGCCGGAAAAGGAACAGCCAAGGACCTCCAGGAGATCGAGTCCTGGGGTAAGATCATCAAGGCCATGAGCCGCTGCGGACTCGGCCAGACCTCCCCCAATCCGATCCTGACGACGCTCCAGAATTTCCGGGAGATGTACGAGGCCAAGGTCAATAAGGACACGGATTACATCTCGGAATTCAATTTGGAGGCGGCTGTCAAGGCCGCTTCGAGCGTGACCGGGCAGACACTCAAGGAGACCCATCATGAATAAGATCAAGTTTACGATCGACGGAAAAGAGTGCTTCGCCGAGCCTGGCCAGACCATCATGGAAGCGGCCAAGGCTAACGGTGTCTACATCCCCGCGCTTTGCAGGTATGAGGGACTCAAGCCGGCCGGAAGCTGCCGGGTCTGCACGGTCCGGGTGGGCAGGGGCCACATGGCGGCTTGCACCCAGCCGGTGGCGGAAGGCATGGCGGTGGAGAACATCGTCCCGGACCTGGAAGACATGAGAAAATCCCTCATCGAGATGCTTTTTGTCGAAGGAAACCACCTCTGCCCGACCTGTCAAAAAAGCGGCAATTGTGAGCTGCAGGCGCTGGCCTACCGCTACCAGATGCTCGTTCCCCGCTTTCCTTACCAGTTCCCGGTGCGACAGGTCGAGCCTGCGGGGCCAAACCTCCTCTTCGAACAAAACCGGTGCATCCAATGCCTTCGCTGCGTCAGGGGCGTCAAGGCCAAAGACGGGAAAGCCATTTTCGGCTCTGTGAAAAGGTCCGGGAAAACGAAGATCGCTTTCGACCATGACCTTGTCGCGGCGCTTTCACCGGCGGAGGCCAAGACGGCCATGGACCTGTGCCCGGTTGGCGCTCTTCTAAAGAAAGAGGTCGGCTTCACCGTTCCCATCGGAAAACGCAAATTCGATCAGAAGCCGATCGGCAGCGAGTTTGATCAAGAACGGAGTTGAGGAGAGACGACCATGAGCAAACCCATCATCGCCACGGCATCTTTGGCGGGCTGTTTCGGCTGTCACATGTCCGTCCTGGACATCGACGCAAAGATCCTGCAGCTGATCGAGCTCGTCGAATTCAACAAGTCCCCGGTCGATGACATCAAGACCTTCACCAAGCCCTGCGATGTAGGCCTGATCGAAGGCGGCTGCTGCAACAGCGAGAACGTCGAAGTCCTGCGCTCCTTCCGGAAGAACTGCAAGGCTCTGGTCGCGGTCGGCGAATGCGCCATCATGGGCGGCCTGCCGGCCATGCGCAACGGGATTCCCATCAAGGAATGCCTGGAGGAGGCCTACCTCCGCTGCCCGACCGTGGATGATAAGATCATCCCCAACGACGAAGAACTGCCGATCATTTTGGACAAGGTCTATCCCCTCCACGAGATCGTCAAGATCGATTTCTTTCTGCCCGGCTGCCCTCCGTCCGCCGACCTCATCTGGGAAGCCCTCACCGCGCTAGTCGGGGGCAAGCCCCTCGGCCTGACCTACAACCTCATCAAGTTTGACTAAAGGAAGAAGACCATGGCAAGAAAAATCACAATCGAACCGGTGACAAGAATCGAGGGCCACGGGAAAGTCACGATCCGCCTCGATGACCGCGGCCAGGTCGCCCAGTCCAGGTTCCACGTCGTGGAATTCCGGGGCTTCGAGCGATTTGTCCAAGGCCGTCCCTACTGGGAAATGCCGGTCCTGGTCGAGAGGCTGTGCGGCATTTGCCCGGTCAGCCACCACCTGGCGGCGGCCAAGGCATCGGATGTGATTGTGGGCGTCGGCCCGGACGGGCTGACGCCGACCGCGGAAAAAATGCGGCGGCTGATGCATTACGGTCAGATGTTCCAATCGCATGCCCTGCACTTCTTCCATCTGGCTTCGCCCGACCTCCTCTTTGGGGCGGACGCCGATCCCGCCATTCGCAATGTCATCGGGGTTGCCCTGAAATACAAGGACCTGGCCGTCCAGGGAGTCCTCATGCGCAAGTTCGGCCAGGAGGTCATCCTGGCCACGGCCGGGAAGAAGATCCATGGAACGGGCGCTATCCCCGGCGGCATCAACAAGAACCTCAGCCCCGAAGAAAGGGATTCGTTCCTCAAGGCCCCGGACCCGATGAACGTTGACAAGATGATCGCCTGGGCACAAGGGGCTGTGGACTTCTTCAAGGACTTTCATCAAAAGAACAAGGACCTGATCGATGGCTTCGCCGCATTTCCTTCCAACCACCTGAGCCTGGTCCGGAAGGACGGCGCGCTCGATTTCTACCACGGCCTGCTGCGGGCGATCGATGCGGGCGGCAAAAAAATCCTCAATGACGTCGATTACCGAAATTATCTGGATTACATCGGTGAGGAAGTGAAACCCTGGAGCTATATGAAGTTCCCTTACCTTCGATCCCTCGGCAAGAAGGACGGCTGGTACCGAGTCGGCCCTCTGGCGCGGCTGAATACGAGCGATTTTATCCCCACGCCCCTCGCCCAGAAGGAATTCGAGGTTTTCAAGGCTTACACGAAGGGCAAGCCCAACAATATGACGATGCATACGCACTGGGCCCGGCTGATCGAGCTGCTGCACTCCGGGGAGGTCATCAAAGAGCTCCTGCTCGATCCCGACCTCCAGGGCGAAGACCTCTTGAAAAAGGGCAAAAAGGCCCATGAAGGGGTGGGCCTGGTCGAGGCTCCGCGCGGCACGCTCTTCCATCACTACCGCATCAACGGCGATGACCAGGTCACGATGGCCAACCTCATCGTCTCCACCACCAACAACAACGAGCCGATGAATAGGGCCGTCCACTGGGTGGCCAAGAACATCCTCGAGAAAAAACCGGAAATCACGGAAGGGATGCTGAACCGCGTCGAGATCGCCATCCGGGCCTACGACCCGTGCCTGAGCTGCGCCACGCATGCCCTGGGAACAATGCCGCTCGAGGTCGAGCTTTACGATTCGCGCGGACGCCTGCTGGATTGCAAAAAGAAATAAAGGTTCTCGTCTACGGAATCGGAAATCCAGGCCGTCGCGATGACGGCCTGGGGCCTCGGCTAATCGCCCGGCTTCAAGAGGAGGGCGGCGCGGCTGCCGACCTCGAAATTCGCTACCAGCTCAACATTGAGGAAGCCCTGAAGATCAAGGATTACGATGTCGTCGTCTTCGTCGATGCTTGCAAGGAGATCGATTCTCCCTGGAAGTTTTCAGAAATCGGGCCTTCCGAGACTATTGCCTTCACAACCCACGAAATGTCCCCTGAATCCGTGCTTGCCCTGTCTCAGGAACTTTACGGCCGCACGCCGAAAGCCTTTGCTCTCGCCATAAAAGGATACGACTGGGACATGGGCGAATCTCTGTCCGAAGAAGCCGAAAAGAACCTTTCGCGGGCGCTGGAGATTCTGACAGATTTTCTTAAAAGTCCCCGGATAGCCCTCAAATGAACATCATAGCCGTCGAGGCCAAAAACATCTATAATTTGGGCGAAGGCTTGAGCGAGGAGACGGCCCTCTGGCTTCAGGCCATCATCCAAAAAACTCGAGAGTTGTTGAGAGAGTGCTTATGTCCGAAAAGACCTTGAAACACAAGGAAATCATCGTCGTCCAAGATATTCTCGGCTCGAACAAAAAGATCGCCGCCGAGATCCGGGCCAAGCTCGAAGACAGGAAGATCCTGGCCGTTAATTTCATGAGCTCTCCCGGGGCGGGCAAGACGGCGCTGCTCGAAAAACTCGCCGAGGGTCTCAAGGCAGGCTTTCGAATGGCCGTGATTGAAGGCGACATCGAAACGGAGCGGGATGCGGAACGGATCCGGGCCAAAGGTGTGCCGGCCTGGCAGATCACGACCGGGGGCGCCTGCCATTTGGAGGCCAAAATGGTGGCCAACATCCTGCCCGAGCTGCCGACGGGATTGGATTTCCTGTTTATCGAAAACGTCGGAAACCTGGTCTGTCCCGCCAGTTACGAGCTGGGAGAACGCCTGCGCTGCGTCCTGCTTTCGGCGCCGGAGGGAGACGATAAGCCCAAGAAATATCCCAAGGCCTTCACCACTTCCGATTGCCTGATCCTGACCAAGGCCGACCTGATACCACACCTGCCTTTTGATCCGGAAAAAGCGAAAAAAGAAGCCCTCGAGCTCAACCCCCGTTTGAAGATTTTTTTGACGTCCGCCGTCACGGGACAGGGATTGGACGAGCTCGTCCAATTCTTCATCGCCTCGCTCCGCCGGCCGGTCCATGCATGAATTTTCGATCATCGCCAGCCTCTTCGAGATCCTCCTCGAAAAAGCAGGGGAACAGCAGGCCCTGAAAATCACCCGCGTCAAGCTGAACGTGGGAAGGCTCTCGGGCGTCGTGCCCGAAGCGCTGGAAACGGCCTTCGACGCCTACAAAAAGGAGACCATCGCCGATTCGGCGAGGCTAGAAATCGAAGAGCTCCCGCTTAAAGTGCGCTGCCAGAATTGCGGGTGGGAAGCCCTTTTAGACAGCTATATTTTCGTCTGTCCTTCCTGCAACTCGACGAACCTCAAAATCCTGCAGGGAACCGAGCTGCTGCTCGAAAAAATCGAGCTGGAAATCAAGTAGCAAGGCCGTTTCCGGATCTTGCAGCATTAAATGTGTAAACCTCGCCTTACATGTTTATGATGACCCTTTTTTCTGGTATAATACTGTTCACTTTTTTGTTTGTATACAAGCTCGAAGGAGTGATGCGATGAAAACCCTACAGGAAATAGCCTGCAGGTCGGTGCTCAACGAATCCCAGATCCGGAAGATCGAAGAAACCATCCTCAACCACGGCCGCTTCACCCAGACGGCCGTTCGGGAAGAGCTCAATTGGTTCTGCGCCGGTCTGGTGATGAGCGCCTATTATTTCAAAACCACGCCGCTGGAGACGGTCGCCAAGCACATCGAAGCCCTCATGGCGGCGGAGATCCTGGCGACGGTCAAGCAGGAAAAAATCGTCAAGATCGATTTCAGCACTGAGCTCGAGAACGAAGCCATCTACCTTGTCGATGACTATCATTTCCGGGCCCTCGAGATCGAACGGAAGATCGAAGAAAAGCATCCCCATGATAGGCTCCAGTGTTACCGGACATCGCGGAAGGCCGCCGGCCTCGAGTACCTGAGGATGTATCTGGTCTATAGATCAACCTTCGACATGGGCACAGTCCTGGCCGATGAAACCGATATCAGGAAGCTCGCCGACAAGGCATTTTTGGAGTCCGCGCCCGAAGAAACCCTCCAGCGGTTCCAGAAGCTGGTCAAGCAGCACCAGGGATGGGAGAGTCCGCTCATCGATGTCTCCCACGACGCAAAGACAAAAGAGCTGCGCCTTATGATCATCACCCTCTGCGATTCGAGCCGCCGCTTCTTTTCCAACATTTCCGACGTGCTCAACTCCCACAACCTAGTGTCCAACCGCAAGTACATCGAGCAGCTGGCCAACGGAAAGACTGTCATCTCCATCTACCTGGACAATATCGAAGACGAGCGGCTCGTCCAGGACCTCATCGAGGACATTAGCCTGGTGTATGCCATCCCCGAAAGCCCTCTGTCTCAGCTCTTCCGCGAAGGAAAGCTCAACGCCCAGGAAATGGTTTTCGGCGTCTCGGCCTGGAGCTTCGCCCACCAGTTCCTGAGCGGCTACAATGAAGAATACTTGAAGCTCGCCGACACCATCAAGGACTCGCCCGAGCTCCTGGGCATCCTCAGGACGCTGCGGACGAAACTCGTCAAAGACACCTACCATGAATCGCGGGTCTGGGAAGCCCTGACGGACAATTACGAGTACATCAAAAAGGCCTTCAAGCTTTTCGAAAAGAAATTCAGCCCTTACCGCAAGGGCCATGCCATCGAACCGGAGATGGCCGAGCTCAAGAAAGACATCCTCCGCAATATCAAGATCGATATCGACCGCGACATCCTGCTGGCCGTCTTGATGTTCATCGAAGCTTCGCTCCGGTCCAATTTTTATATCAAGGAAAAGACGGCCTTGTCCTTTATGTACAATCCGGCCTACCTGAACAAGGTGGATTACCCCGTCACCCCGTTCGGCATTTTCCATGTCGTCGGCGCCGAGTTCCGCGGCTTCCACATCCGCTTCCGGGACATCGCGCGCGGCGGCATCCGGATCGTCCGCTCTTCCAACATCCAGACCTACCTGGCCAACTCGGATTTTATCTTCGACGAGAACTACAGCCTGGCCCTAACCCAGCAGAGCAAGAACAAGGACCTGCCCGAGGGCGGCTCCAAGGGAACGATCCTCCTCAACTGGGGCTTCATGGACAAATCCGAGTCCAGCTTCAAGAAATACGTCGATGGGCTGCTCGACCTCATGCGGCCCGACCCGAACATCGTGGATTATTACGGGCAGGAGGTCATCCTCTTCCTGGGGCCGGATGAGGGAACGGCCGAGTTCATGGAATGGGCCGCTCTCCGGGGCAAGGCCCGCGGCTACGCCTTCTGGAAAGCCTTCTCGACTGGAAAGCCGGTCTCCATGGGGGGCATCCCGCACGACCTCTACGGCATGACGACCAATTCCACCCACCAGTACGTCCTGGACACGCTCCAGAAGCTCGGGATCAAGGAGGAGGAGATCACCAAGGTCATGACTGGCGGCCCTGACGGAGACCTGGGCTCGAACGAGATCCTCATTTCCAAGGACACGATCCTGGCCGTCGTCGACGGCTCGGGCGTCCTCTATGACGCCGAAGGCCTGGACCGCAAGGAATTGAGGAAGCTGGCCAAGGCGCGAAAAATGGTCGAGAACTTCCCCAAGGACCGTCTCTCGACGGGTGGTTTTCTCGTCAACGTCAAGGACCGCGATATCAGCCTCCCTCACGGCGAGCGTGTCGAGAGCGGCTTTGAATTTCGTAACACATTCCATCTTCATCCGCTGTTCAAGGCCGACCTGTTTATTCCCTGCGGCGGCCGGCCGGCATCGATCAACATCAACAACTGGCAGAATTACGTGAACGAGAACGGCGAGCCCCGCTTCAAGGTCATCATCGAAGGGGCCAACCTCTTCATCACCCAGCAGGCCCGGCTGCGCCTGGAGGAAAAAGGCGTCATTATCTACAAAGACGCCTCGGCCAATAAGGGCGGGGTCACCTCGTCCTCGCTCGAGGTGCTGGCCAGCCTGGCGCTCAGGGACGAAGAATTCGACAAGAACATGTGCGTGAAGGATGGCCTTATTCCCGAGTTTCGGCATGCCTACATCGAGCAGATCTTGGAGATCATCCGGGAAAATGCCTCCCTCGAGTTCGAGATCATCTGGAAGGAGAACAAGGCCAAGAGGATCCCCAGGGCCGTGCTGACCGACCTGATCAGCGACAAGATCAACCAGATCAAGGACGCCATCAACAGGTCCGACCTGTTCTCCAATAAGGCGCTCGTCAAGAAAGTCTGCACCTGCGGCTGCCCGTCGGCGCTCTTGGATTTAGTCGGGCACGATAAATTGCTGAAGCGGGTGCCGGCGACGTATATGAAGGCCGTATTCGCCTCGCGCTTGGCCGGGCAATACGTGTACAAATACGGATTGGACGCCAACGAGATCAACTTCTACGAATTTTTGAAGGAATTCAATTAAGAACGCTCCCAGATTGATGGTGACTGCGCGGAGGAAATCCGGCGGGATTTTTTATCCAGTGCTGATCTTGGGCCTCTCCCCCTTTTTCTTCACATTTGAGGCTGTCCGGGCGGTCCGGGACGATCCTGGTGAAACGCAAATAGAAGGAATAGATTCTTGACACTCCCAAGGATTATGATTATATGAATGTAGGCTAGAATCCCTGGACGGATGAAGAAGCTTCTCAGGTATATCGATTCGGTTTTCTTTAAAGTCGCGATAGCGGGAATTTCTCTTTTTTTCATCGTTTTTTTAGTTGACAGAGCCATCATCGCGCCCTTTACGTTCGACGAGGCGGCCACGTATCTGAATTATATCTCTGCGGGCCCCATGGCCGTTTTTAACCTCAACTCGGCCAACAACCACTTGGTGAACACGCTGCTGACAAAATTTTTCTCCGTCTTGGGCGGGAACAGTGAATTCGTCCTGCGGCTTCCCAATCTTCTCGCTTTTGTCGTCTATCTCCTTTTTTCCTTCCTCATCCTCAATCGATTTGTCAAAAATAAAATCCTCGTCGTCTTCGGCTATTTCCTGTTGGCCGCCAATCCTTATGTCTTGGATTTTTTCTCTCTCTGCCGGGGATATGGATTATCCCTGGCCTTCCTCATGGCGGCCCTGTTCTTCTTTTTCTCGTTTCTGGATATGGAGGCCGATCACCAGCCCGACCGCTATCGCCGGCTGCAGTTCTCGCTCATCGCCGGCGGCTTGGCCGTCTTGTCCAACTTCAACTTGTTAAATGTCTATTTAAGCCTGGTCCTTATCGTTTTTGTCGTCTTTGTTGTTTGGAATCGTCAGAACAGGCTGCAGTCTCCACTGGATCAGCCAAGACCAAGTCCATCGAAAAAGAAAAGAATTTTTTGGTCCCTGTGTATCCTGGCGGCCGTTCTTTTTAACATCTTGGAGGTCTCCCGGGCCTTGCTCATCTCCAAAAATCTCTATGAACCCGTGGCCGTTAAGATCACGGGCTTGAGCGAGCCGGACAAACAATATATGGATGTCTTCAGGATGGACATCAATAACCAACAGTGGCGTCTCATCTATAAAGGGGACATCTGGACCCTGGATGTGCCGGTCTATTTTTCGGCCATCAAGTTCCGATGTCTGCCCAACATTATGGACAAGATCAAGCGGATCGACATCCGGATCGGGCAGAAAGCGTTCGCCTACGAGGCCCACCATATTCTCAAAATAAAGGATGAACACCCCCACAGAAGATACTTTGTTTTATACAGCGATTACTCTGTTTCCCTCAAACGCTCCCTGCTCCCGGTTTTCAAGCCGGTAATCAATTGGAAAGGTGATCGCATCTTTTTCTTCTATTTCCTTGGCCGCATGCTTTTGCTCTTCGCAATTGACCTTGTTTTTTTCACCCTTCTGTATCTCTTGGGACTCGTCCTGAAGCGGCGGCATATTCTCACCCATGAACAATTCCGCCCCCTCGCCTGGACGACTTTTGGGCTTGCCACATTCATCGGATACCCTCTTTATTTCCTCAAAAAAAGCGGGGAATTCTACTGGGGAGGCCGGACCGGGTTCATCCGGGACACCGTCATCTCGCTGATCAACAATTCCTTCTACGGTAATCTATATTTCCACCGGCAGGAGTGGGTGATTTTTTTCCTCGTCTGTCTCGCCATATTCGGCTTCCTGATCCTGCTTTTTGTCCATTATCGAAAGAGATCTCTGGCCAAAGTCCTGCCGGGAATGTCCGTTTTTGCGATGCTTGTCGTCGTATCCATTTCCACGATTGTCCAAAGGGCCTTGTTCGACAACCCCTATCTCACCGGGCGCACGGGCTTGTTTCTGATCCCCTTGTTCACGCTCCTGCTGATATTCCTGTTCCGCGAACTCTGCCTTGGCAGGACGGCCCTGAAAATCATTTCCATCTCCTTCCTGGGGATCATGACCCTTCTCGCTTTCTATCATTTTACCGAACGAGCCAACACGGCCATGACGGTGGAATGGAGGGACGACGCCGATACGAAAGACCTTCTCAAAGACCTAAAAACGATGAAAGACAAGGATTTCCCCGAGCGTTCAAAAATCAGCTTGGGGATCGATGAGACCTTTTACATTTCCTTTGCCTATTATGAGAAACGGGGGACCTCGGCCTGGCTCGAGATCGACGAGGTGCCTCCCTACCCCGGGCATGATTTTTACTACCTAGAAGGAAATTTTGACCATTCCGCGATCATCCTCATCAAATCCTACCCTCTCTCCGGCAATCTCCTGGCGAAGGCCAAAAATAAATAAGATTAAATTCACGGATCGGATAAAGGTCGTCCTCAAAAAACCCAACGCTGGGGGTGATTCTTCCCGTCGTCAAGAAACCATCTTTAATAAGAAAAATACTTGCCTCGGCTTCTGTCCTCTTCGCGTCTGCTGAAAACTGAAAAAAGCATAGCTTCCAGAAGCCCCTAATCTGAGTTATGTTTTCTTAAAACGTTCTTTGAAATCAACTGATTTCGCCGGTGAGGTAAGCGCGCGTCCGGGGGTCCTTGGGGTTGGCGAAAATCTCGGTGGCCGGGCCGTGCTCGACAAGCTCGCCCAGATAAAGGAAGGCTAAATAGTCGGCGATCCGCCGCGCCTGGCGGAGGATATGGGTGACGACGACCACCGTGTATTCCGATTTGAGTTCGATTAGGCGGCGCTCGACATTCTGGCTCGACTGGGGGTCTAAAGCCGAGGTGGGCTCGTCGCCCAGAATGATCTCGGGCTCGACCGCCAGGCCGCGCGCCAGACAGAGCCTTTGCTGCTGTCCTACGGAGAGCCTGGACGCTGGCTCGTGAAGACGGTCTTTGACCTCGTCCCAGAGGCCCGCGACTTGGAGATGGTCCTCGACAAGCCGTGTCAATTTTTTCTTTTCCAGGCCGTTGTGGAGCCGGGGGCCGTAGGCGACGTTGTCGTAAATGGACATGGGAAGCACCTGCGGTTTTTGGGAGAGCAGGCCCATTTTTTTCCGGATGTGCGTCACTTCGATCTTGGGGTCATAGATGTCTTCGCCGTCGACAAAGATCTGGCCCTCGATCTTGACGCCGTCCACCGAATCCAGGAGTCTGTTCAGGGATTTCAGGAGGGTCGTTTTTCCGCACCCCGACGGCCCGATGATGACCGTGATCCTCCGGTCCGGGATGTCCAAGCTGACATTTTTTAACACCTGCTGGGCGCCGTAAGAGACGCTCAGGTTCCGGATACTGATGTGCGTTTGGAAATCCATGGCTCTCACCTCTTGATAATTGCGGCCAGGGCAAAGAGGGTCCTGTCGGACACTCTTGGAGGGAAACCCACAAGAAGGGTTTCCCTCCAACGCTCGCTTCGCTCTCTGCCTCCTTTCCAATGAGCATGACGCGATGAATTCATGGGGAATTGCTCCTTGGAGGGGTAGCAGGGCGGGCGGGTCTTCCCGCCGCCCGTTGGAGGGGGACCCTATAAAAGGGTCCACCTCCAAGAGTATCCGATGGGGTGCCCCGTTCGGCGCCACCCACTTTGCCCTGGCCGGAATAACACGAATTTTTCATCGGTTATTTTATCCTATGCTTGGCAAATCGCTTGATGAGCAGCCGCGACCCCAGGCTGATGACGAGGATGATCAACGTCAGCACGGCGGCCGAGGCATATGCCCTTTGCTGGACTTCTGGGTAGGGAGTGCCCAACTGGAAGAAGATGGCCAGAGGAAGGGTGGCCGCCGGCTGCAGCAGGGATCGCGGAATGCTGTCGGTGAACCCGGCGGTAAAAAGGACCGAGGCCGCGTCCCCGATCCCGCGTCCGAAGGCAATCAGGACGGCCGTGACGATTCCCGGAAGCGACTGCCGGACGACGACTTGGAACGCCGTCTCCAGCTTCGTCGCTCCCAGGGAATAGGAGGCGTCCTTCAACGCCTCGGGAACCAGGCGGATGACTTCATCCATGGCCCGCGTCATGATCGGAAGCTCGAGCAAAGCGACCGTGATGATCCCGGCCAGGAGCGACGTTCGCAGCCCAAAAAACATCATGATAATAAAACCAAAGGCGCCGTAGACGATCGAGGGAATGCCCCAGAGGACGTCCAGCGAGAACCGCGTCCAAGTCGCCAGGACAGAGGATTTCTTTGTGTAAATGTTCAAAAAAAGCACGATGGGCAGGCTGAGCAGGAGCGAAAGAAGGGTCGCACCCGAAGCGAGATACAGCGACCCGACAATGGCGTTGAGGATGCCGCCTTCTTTCCCGAGATAGTAGCCTCCCTTGGGTGTCTGAGTAATCATGGACAGCTTGAGGGCCGGGAGGCTTTTGACGACGACGGCCCCGATGATGAGGAGCAGGCTTCCCATGACGATGACCGCTGAGGCCATCATGAAGAATCGAAAAACGCGTTCTTCGATTTTGCGTTGACGGAGCTTCATCATTCGGCCTTCCGTTCGGCTCGGACCAGGATGAACCTGGCCGCAAGGTTAAAGACAAGGACAACCAGCAACAGCACGAGCGCCGCCAGCATCAGGGCGGAATCGTAGAGCGGCACGGACATCATCTCGCCGTAATTGTTGGCGATGAGGGCAGGCAGAGGGTAAGCGGGGTCGAAAATCGATTTGGGCAGCTTAGGGACATTCCCCACGACCATGAGGACCGCGATCGTCTCCCCAAAAGCCCGCGACAGCCCGAGAACGACCGCGGCCGTGATGCCCTGAAGGCCCTTCCTCAAGACGACGTGCTTGACGGTCTCCCACTGAGTCGCCCCTAAAGACAGCGACGCCTCCCTCAGGCTCGTTGGGCACGGTGGAAAAGACCTCAAGGGCGACATGAATGATCGTCGGAAAGACCATGATGGCCAGGACGACCCCGCCGGAGAGCACGCAATACCCGGAAGAATATGTGCCGAACAGGGGGGCCAGCGTCTTCCCCACGAAGGGGACGACCATGAGCACTCCCCAAACGCCGTAGACAACGGAAGGAATTCCGGCCAGCAGATCAATCATGGGCTTGGCAAATTCGCGGACGAACCTCGGCGCATACTCGGAAAGAAAGACGGCCGTCAAGAGCGAAATGGGAACAGCGATAACCATGGCCGCGAGTGTTACCCACAAGGTTCCCATAAGAAAAGGAAAGAGACCGAATTCCCCCTTGAGTGGATGCCAGGACGAGCCGAAGAGGAGGCTGGAAAATGTTTTGAGCGCCAGGATGGCTCGCGATTTCTGGAGAAGACCGAACAGCATCAAAAAGACCAGAAGCCCGGGCACGGTTGTCAGAAGAAACATAAGCCGCCGGGCGATGAGATCCTTCAAAAGCCTCAAGTGAGGTTCCTTTCGCGGGTCCTGTCGGACACTCTTGGAAGGAAACCCTGCTCTAGGGTTTCCTTCCAACGTTCGCTTTGCTCCCTGCCATCCTTCCAAGGAGCATATGGCGATGAATTCATGGGATGATGCTCCTTGTAGGCGTAGCAGGACCGGCGCCACCCGCTCTTGGTCTCTTCTTCATTTCAATTTGTTCAATCCCTCCAAGAGCTTTTCTTTGCTCAGCGGGATATATCCCGTCTCCGGGACGTATTTCTGCCCATCGGTCAAAACCCAGCGGAGAAATTCGACCGCCGCTGGATTGGCAGGCTTGCCTTTGGCCACCAGGTACAGGTCCCGGGCGGGGGGCGAGGGATAGACATTCCGGGCGATGGCCCCGGTGATATCATCCCGCGTCGCATAAATTTTTTCGCGGTCGTCGATCTTCCCGTTCCCGTCGAGGTCGATGGGCACGATCGCGATGCCGCTCACCGGCTTGAGGGTCTTGGCATCGTAGGCGAAGTTGATATTGTTATAGCCGATCCCAAGAGGGTCACGCCGGATGGCATCGGCCAGGCCCGGGTCGCCATAAACTCCGATGCCGCCCAGGTCCTCCTGACGTTTCCCCAGGTAGGCCGCCCAGGTCTCCGCGGCGCCGCAGGCATCCGAACGCGTGAAGACATGAACGGCACCCTTCTCGTTTGTTCCCAGAGCCTGGCCCCAGGTGCTGATCCTGGCGGTAATCCAAATGTCAATGAACAGGGCTCTGCTGATGCCTTTCTTAAGGAGATCATTCAAAAACGGATTTTTATCGCTGATCGTGGCCACGACACCGTCTTTTGTCACGGCGATGGCCAGTGCGCCTTTCGCCACTTCTTCCGGACGGACATCGCGGGAAACCATGCCAAAATCCACCATCCCGGCCAGGACATCGGCGATGCCTTTGCCCGCCCCGCCGGCCTGAACGTCAATCCTGACGCCCGGATGGATTTTCTGGAATTCCTCCTGCCATTTGACCGCCATGGGATAGAGCGCCCAGGCGCCGGAAATGCTAATCTTGCCCGCCAGGGGCTTTTGATAGGTCTTCCCGAAGGACAGGCCGAAAAGAATAAATGCTCCAACGATTAAGATCCCTGCGACCCTTTTCATTTCTATCCTCCTTAGAATCCCGCCTGGAACTGGGCCAGGAGGGCCGAGTTCGTGGTCTTGCCCGATTCGTCCTTAGAAAGCTCGAAATTGACCATGATCTTGGTCTTTTCGGCTAAAAACCAATTCAAGCCCAGGGTGAAAAGATTACTCCGGTCCAGCGAAATATCCGTGTTCTTGTCATAGGAATCGTATTTGACGATCGCCTGGAGGGTCTTGGCCATGACAAAATACCCTCCTTGGAGATACCAACCGCGCTTGGAGGTCGTATCATCCTTGGCCGCGATGATTTCTCCTTTCAGCGAGAAGTCGTTATAAACAATGGCCGTTTCGAAGCCCGTCCGGTTCCTGGTCACGGCCGGGGAGCCGGCTTTTTCGCTATAATGCCCGTCATAAAAGGACGCTCCGATCGTGAGGAAGCCGGTGGGATGAACGAGCAGCCTGGCCGCCAGGTCTTTTTCCTCGTTGGTGTCGACCTTGTTGATCCCCGCTCCGTTGAAAATCCCCGCCGAATATTCGATGATGGAATATTTTCCGTAAACGATGGCCCCGATATCGCGTCCCGAAGCCCCGATGTCACGGCCTGGGCAGAGTTTCAACACCGTCTGAGAACGGTTGATCGTATCGAGGTCGGAGCTCGCGATCAGGTTTTCCTGACTGAAGGGCACTTTGAACTGGCCGATGCGAAAGGTAGCGGCCGGGCTGAGAACGAATTCAATCTGAGCGTCGAGGAGCATCGGACTTTTGACGGCATCCAGCTGTAACTTATAGCGCACATTCTTCAAGAACTCGCCGGCAAAAGTCAGGCGGGCCCGGTTAACCGAAAAGCTGTCGACCCCAACGTCCTGGGCGGTGTAGAGAAGCTGAGTGAACCCACTGAGTTTGAGCGCCTTGCTCGCGGTCACAGCGGGGGCTTCCTTCTTTTCTTGGGCCCAGAGGAGGGAAGCCGATAGAAGGCACAGGCAGGCCGGAATCCAAAGCCTGTTCATCTTATGGTTTCGCTGTTGTTTCATAAGTTGTCCGATGCTCCTTTTCGATATGTTTAGTTAGTCGATTGTTTTTATCGACTATATAATTCTTTTTCTTTGCTCTTCGATTTCTGTCCATGAATTTATCCGGACGTCCGGCGCCCCGCCGGCTTCTCGGCGGCACCCATCACCTGGGCAGCCTTGGTCCTCTCGGCCAGGTCTGCGAACGTCGTCCTTTCCAGGATCCGGGCGATGGCGTCCCTTGTTTCTTTCCAGAGCCCTTTTAGCCCGCAGAACGCCTCCCGGGGGCATGCCTCGTGTGCCGTCACGCTGACGCAGTCGATTGGGGCCAGCGGCCCATCCATGACCCGGATGACCTCGGCGACAGAAATCCTCGAGGGCGCTTTGGCCAGATAATAGCCCCCATTGGGCCCCTTTTTGCTCCGAAGATAGCCTGCCCGCTTTAGCTGGAGGAGGATTTGTTCGAGGAAGCGCTCGGGAATGTCCTGGGCTGCCGAGAT
The DNA here is from genome assembly GCA_963715635.1 of Candidatus Aminicenantota bacterium. Classification (GTDB taxonomy): domain Bacteria; phylum Acidobacteriota; class Aminicenantia; order Aminicenantales; family UBA4085; genus JAPKZH01. Next base: position 3,550,604 of record OY970261.1, read on the forward strand.
ATCGCGGATATGCACGGGGCCATCCGCATGATGGAGTGACAGCTCGAGCATGGCCCGGCTGGCGTATTCACCTTTGGTCGAAAGCCGCATCGTCTCGTTCGCCTATTATTGTCGACTAATTCAATAGACTATATCATATACAAAAAGAAAATCATAATGTCAAGCGATTTTTTTTGGCCGGCATCCCACAAGCTTTCTCCTCTGGATAAGCACCCTAAAATACGCTATCATATAGGACTCATGCCGCTGAGAACGTTTTTTAAAAGGTTCCTTGACCTTCCACTCCGGATCAAGCTCACTCTGAGCTTTCTGGCGGTCATCAGCTTCGGCGGGATCGTGACCTTGTTCATGGGCACGCGGCTGGAACACCGGACGATTTTCGACTTAGCCCAGGCCAAGGTCCGCCACGACTTGGCTTCGGCCTGGATGGTCTATAACGAGAGGCTCAATGACATCCGGGACATCGTTCGCCTCAATTCCAAGCGGGAGTCCATTCAGAGGGCTCTCGTTCTCGGCCAGAAGGATATCTTGCATAAGGATTTGGAGTTCGTACGAAAGGATTTCCAGCTGGATATCCTGACGCTCACTGACGCCCAGGGAAAGGTCGTGTTCCGCGCCCGGCAGCCGGAGATCGACGGAGATGACCAATCCAAAGATCCGCTCGTCAGCCGGGCGCTTCGAAGAGAAGTGGCCGTCAGCACCCAGATTGTCCCCAGGGCCGAGCTGCTCAAGGAAGGCGCCGACCTCGCCGCCAAGTCATATCTAAAATTTATTCCCACGGAGAAAGCTGCCGTCCGGCCCGAGGGCCACGAAGAGAACGGGCTCATGCTCAAAGCGGCCGCCCCCCTCATCAACGATCAGGGCGCGTTGATTGGGGTCCTTTACGGCGGGATCCTCCTCAACCAGAACTACGACATCGTGGACAGGGTTAAGGACATCGTCTTCAAGGGGGAAAAGTACAAGGGCAAGGAAATCGGCACCGTCACGGTCTTTCAAAACGACCTTCGGATCTCAACAAACGTCACGGATGATCAAGGCAACCGAGCCATCGGCACGCGCGTGTCCGAGGAGGTCAACCAGGCCGTGTTGCGCGAAGGAAAACCCTGGATCGGGCCCGCTTTTGTCGTCACCCATTGGTACATCACGGCCTACGAGCCGATTAAGGATATCGACGCAACGATCATCGGCATGCTATACGTGGGCATGCTGGAAAAGCCCTATATCGACATCCGCAACAGCGTTATGCTCAAGTTCGCAAGCCTGGCCGCCCTCTGCGCCGTCATCCTTCTGGTCATCCTCTTCTTCATCACCTCGACGATCATCGACCCCCTGCGCGGCATGGTCGTGGCCACGAACAAAATCGCCCAGGGCGACCTGAACCACCGGGTGGACGTCAACTTCCGCGATGAGATCGGCCAGCTTGCCCACTCCTTCAACCTAATGACGGAGAACCTGAAGATCGCCAACGAGAAGCTCCTCCAATGGGGGAAAACGCTGGAAAAGCGGGTCGAGGAACGGACCAAGGAGCTCCGCGAGATGCAGGATTATCTCATCCGGTCCGAAAAGCTGGCATCGCTCGGCAAAATGGCGGCCGGCATCGCCCACGAAATCAACAACCCCCTGACATCGATCCTCATCAACACCCATCTCCTGCTCGAGAAGTCCGAGAAAAAGGATCCCGACTATGAGAACCTTACCCTTATCGCCGATGAGACTTCCCGCTGCGCCCAGATTGTCAAGGGCCTGCTCGAATTCTCCCGCCAGAACCCTCCGGAGAAGACCAGGTCCGACATCAACGAACTCATCGAACGGACGACCCAACTCCTGGAAAACCAGGCGTCTTTTCAAAACGTTAAAATCATCAAGAACCTGGACGGGCGCCTTCCTCTCATCGAAGTGGACAAGACCAAAATCCAACAGGTCTTCTGGAACCTGATGCTCAACGCCTGTGCCGCCATGCCCAAGGGCGGGAATTTAACCATCAGCAGCCGGCTCGAAGACGACCGCAAATATGTCGAAATCGTCTTCATCGATGCCGGCGTGGGGATCCCGCGTGAGAACATCAACAGACTGTTCGACCCGTTCTTCACGACCAAGAGCTCGGGCACGGGACTTGGACTGGCCATCAGCTACGGCATCATCCAGCAACACGACGGAAAGATCGAAGTGAAAAGCGAGGTTGGCCAGGGCTCGGTATTTACGGTAAAATTGCCTGTGTCATAAGAAACCATAGATCATCATGCGCATCGGAAGGAGGCCATTATGACGGACAAAAACAAGAAAAAGATCCTGGTGGTGGATGATGAGATCACCGTCTGCAAAAGCATCCGCCAAGCCATTGTCAGCGACGAGTACGAGATCGACCTTGCCCTGAGCGGGGAGGAGGCTCTCAAAAAAGATGAAGAAAAAAAGTACGACCTGATCATTACCGACCTGATGATGCCCGGGATCAGCGGCCTGGACCTCTTGAAAAACCTCAAGGACAGGAAATCCATCACCAAAGTCATCATGGTCACCGGCTACCCGACGATCAAGACCGCGGTGCAATCGGTCAAAATGGGCGCCTTCGATTACCTGCCCAAGCCGTTCACGCCGGCCGAGCTGCGGAGCCTCGTCTCCCGCGCCTTCAAGGCCGCCGTCAGCGAAGAAAAGGGGGAGCAGGGAATCGAAGAGGCGAAGATGCCCGCCGGCTTGTATTACATGCTGGGGCATGCCTGGATCAAGAAAGAAGACAGCGGGCTGGCCACGGTCGGTGTTGTCTATGACTTTCTCAAATCCGTCGGGATCGTCACCCAGGTCGACCTGCCCAAGGTCAGTGACAAGGTCAGCCAGGGGGAAGTCTGCGGCAAGGTGATGGATGCCGAAAAATTCATCCACCGCATCTGGTCGCCGGTCACGGGCCGTGTCGTCGAGGTCAACATCAAGCTCAAGGATGACCATTCCCTGCTCCGGAAAAATCCTTACCGGGAAGGCTGGCTGTTCCGGATCGAACCCACGAACTTCGAGGAGGACCTCAAGGGACTGATCCTGTCCAAATAATAAATGCCATCGCCTACGCTGCCCCCGCCCCGACCTGATGAATTGGAGGGAGCCGCAAAAAAAATCCTTCGAGAATTCGACAACCGCCGCTTTATCTATCTGAGTGCAAGAGGAGAGTGGAAAGAAAACCCGAGAGCTCTTCGCGACAGGGCCGCCCACGAGCTTCTCTACGATCTGGCCAAACGGCAGGACGGTGGGCTCCGGCCGGTCATCCAAAATATTTTCCTGCCCCTGGCCGGAGATGCGATCTGGCCTATTTGCCTGAAGCTTGGTTCGGCGCTCGTCAAGGCCGATGCCCGCGGCCGTGCTTTGAAATTCTCGGACGATGAACGGGATACGCTCACCTTTCGGATCCTTTTCGGAATCCTTGCCTGGAAGATCGGCATCCAGGCGTTACGGCTAAACAGCGCGTGTTTCGTCCGCGCTTGGGACAGCGAGGCCGGGAACCGTAAGCTGGACTGTCTCCGCCGGCTCAAGACGAAGCAGCGCTTTTTGAGTTCGGTCCTGGCGCCGGCAGAAAAAGCGGCCTTGGACTCGAAGCTCGAGGACATCCGCACCTCGCCCCCGGCAGTCATCGATTCCATCTCCAAGCTTTTGGCAGAGGAAGAGAACTTCGACCTGGCCATCAATGATCTGCTCCGCAAGACCAGGATCGCCGGGTGGGGCGAAGAGGCCCTGCCGCTCCTTGCCGAAAAGATCCTGCCAGCCGAAGGGATCGTCACCAACACGTCCCCGGCGCTCGTCCGGCCCTGCCTCCGTCTGTTGTTGGAAGAGGGCATTGATATCCTGAGCGGCGTTCCCTATTATGCATCGATGGTCCTCAGTATTCTCAACGAACCGCGCTCGGCGGGGGGACTTCTCCAGGCCCTCGACGTGTATCCCGTGACGAGCACAAAGATCCGGGAAAACATCATCTATGCCCTGGGCAACCTCCAGGAGGGCCGGGCTGTGGAGGAAATCGCCGTTGTCCTGGATAGGCCCGATGAGATCCTAGAAACGTCGGGGGACGGAGAAAAATCCTATTATCCGCTGATGGAGCAAAAAGAAGAGGCCATCTGGGCTCTTGGGAAGATCGGCTTTGATTCGGTCAAAAAGCTGCCCCAGCTCGCCCCCTATGCTGACCACCCCTCTTTGAAGCTGAGGACCTATCTCGCCTGGACCTTGGGAGAGATCGGAAAAGCTCAGAAAGAGAAACTGGGCGGCGTGAGCGCGGACGTCGTTATCGCCCTTCTCAAGCTCCTCAAGACAAAAAACAAGCGGGTTTTCGAAGAGAGCGTGAGCGCTCTCAAAAAGATCGGTATGCCGGAGTTCATTCACTCCCTCTACCTTTACCATGTGGGAGCCATCAGCATCCTGGGGCTGAAGCCGGCCCAGCGCGGGCTGTACGAGCTTTCGGAAACCTTGCATTATCTCATTCAATCGAAAAAGCGGACGATCATGGCCGTCAACGGCGACTCGGGCACAGGCAAAACATATTTCTGTCATGCCATCAAGGACGGCTTCGGCGGCGTGAAACCGGAAGAGATCCTTTACTTGATGCGCGACCGGAGGCGGGGCCAGAAAGTCTTCAACCGCATCCTGGGCATCAAGTGGCTGAAGAAGTATATCGAGCCGGCGTATTACCACGACTATCCCCTGGCCGAGGACGAGGACAACCCGGATGAGTACTTCCAGCAATTCCTCGCCGAAAACGCCGATAAAAAATTGATCATCCTCGACGGTGCCCGCGACTCACTCTATTTTCAAAAAGTCATCGATTATTTCTATTCCAAGGGCGAACTCGACGTGGAAGTGAACTTCCGGGCCAATTTCTCGACCCGGCGGCGCAACCTAGAAGAACGGGAAATGGCTCTGGAAAGCGTCAAAATGCACCTGGCCTTCCTTGAAGAGCCTACGCTCGAAGACACTCTGTTCTACCAGGAAGGCCTCGTCGTCCTCTACGACCTTGACAACTCCAGCGGCTCGCGGCTCAACGCCCAGGAGACTAAGGAGCTGTTCGAAACGCGGAAAATCGATTCCTGGGGGGACCTGATCCGACTCGGGGATTTCAAGCAGCAGCCGAGAGCGCTCGGGGCCAGCCGAACAACGGTCACCGTCCGGGAAAATAGTTTTTCCTTCAAGCGCAGGACATGGAAGCCCGGGCCGTCGCGGCTGTTTGTCCCCGATGAACGGAATTTCAAGGCAGCGGCCAATGAAGACTTGAAGGCCGCGCCCAACCTCCTCCAGCAGGTCGACCTAGGGAGCCTCCAGGCCGGGCAGATCCGGTTCTATTCCCAAGATCAGATTGCGGGTATCGGGGAAGACGGGAAGGTTTTCATCCTGACTTTTCTGGACAACAGAATTTTCGAGACCGCCCTCGATCGTCTTTCCGGAATTTCCCTGCTGGGCAGGGATCTCTATGTCGTGAACAACGACCGGGAGCTCGTCCATGTCTCTTTTGAGAGGAGTGAGACGACGAGGCTTGCCAATACGGATTCGCCGATCCTCAAAATCACGTCCCTTCCCAGGAACACGCTCATCACGGGCCATGCCGACGGCAGCCTGCGCGTCTGGGATGTCGCCGCGCGGGAAGTCCTGACGATCGAGGGGGAGGGAGATCCGGTCCATGCCCTGGCCGTGGATTATGGCGGCCGCATTTATTCAGCGGGCAAAGACAGCGGATTGCGCCGGTGGGACCTGGAAGGGAAGAAAGTGACACGAGTCAACGCTGTCGGCAAGGGCCTGTCTCAGATCAAGCTCTATCCCTTCGGCAAAATCCTTGTCTTGGGGACGTCTCAGGGAGAGGCCCCAAAAACAACGTTCGCCATCGTCGATTTCGATAAAAAAGAGGTCCTGACGATCTGGGCTGACTTCCACAGAAAAGTGGCCGGTATGAACGTCTATTTCGACGGCCGTATAATCGCCGGACTTTCTTCACCGTTGGGTACCGCGGAAAGCCGGGGCAATAACCTCATCATCATTTCCAACATTTACGAAGACGCGCCATGCACCGTTCCGACGGCCTCTCCGCTGTATAAAGTGTTGGGCGGCCATGCCTTCGAAACCAAAGACTGCCTGACCATGGGGCCCAAAATCATCAGCTGCGGCTCCGAATCGCCGGGACGGCCTTCGCTCCGCATCTGGGGCACCGAGTTTTATGTCCGCATGGAATTGGGAAAACTCGCCATCCGGCAGGGTTAGAACTGATTGAAATGCGATAGTAAAATAGGGCAGGCAACCCGACATGAGAGCTAAAAAAAACATTCTCGTCCTGGCCACGACGAATCCCGGCAAAGCGAGAGAAATTTGCGTTTTGCTCAAAAGCCTGCCCGTGAAGGTCGTCACTCTGGCCGACCTGGGCATCCGGACCCCCTATCCTGAAAGGGGTGCCAGCTTCGGGGAAAACGCTCTCGGGAAAAGCCTTTTCTACAGCCGGAAGTCTGAATTTTTGACTTTAGCGGAAGACTCGGGACTTGCCGTCAAGCATCTGGACGGAGCGCCGGGGATCTTCTCGGCGCGGTTCTCCGGGCCCCAGGCTACCGACGAAAAAAATATCCAAAAGGTCTTGCACTTGATGGAACGTGTTCCAAGGCATAAGCGCCGCGCTCAGTTCGTATGCTGCTTGGTCCTGTCCCGGAACGGCCGCTTGGTCAAAAAGGTTACGGGCAAGGTTCGCGGGACCATCGCCTTTGACAAAGAAGGCCGGCAAGGTTTCGGCTATGATCCGATCTTCTATTATCATCCTTTTCGAAAAACGTTCGGCGAAGTCGGGCCTGCAGAAAAAAACCGGGTCAGCCATCGCGGCCGGGCTTTGCGCAAAATGACGCGATTCCTTAAAGCTTATCTCAAGAATCGGCCGGTTTAAAAGAATCAGAAGGCCGGTTCTTCTATTTTTAAGAGAATTATTATCGCCATGACCCCCGCAAGAAAAGTCCCCGCCCCCTGGGAAAGGGGGCAGGGTAAAGGGTGGAGGGCATCCCCTTTTTTTGAATGCGATCCGTTCGTGCCTAGATCGTGATCATGTCCTTCAGCCGGGCATAGACTTTTTCTCCGATCCCCTTGACTTTCATGAGCTCTTCGATCTTTTTGAAGTTCCCGTTCTGCTTCCGGTAGTCGATGATCCGCTGGGCGATCTTGGCGCCGATCCGCGGAAGCTTCTGCAGGTCTTCAAGCGAGGCCGTGTTGATGTTGATTTTTCCATTGACGGCCTTGGTCTGCCCCTGCAGAGCGAGAAGCGGAGACAAGAAAAGGCTGAGGACGACACTCAAAGCCAGGCTGTTGAGAATGAATCTTTTCATGAGCAACCTCCTTACCCTTTTCTTTTATGCAAGACCGGGGCCAAGAGGTTGCGATTTGTATTCCATTCATTTTCAGCAATTTATAAGGAGGTTATTACGAGAAGAGTCAACGCTCGTAGACATTTCGACAATTTCGCCGACAACGCCGGTTGCTATTTACGAGCGGGGATGGCTCTTGCGGTACACGTCGAGCAGCTGCTTGAGATCCAGGTGGGTGTATTTTTGCGTCGTGGCCAGGCTCTCGTGGCCTAATAGCTCTTGGATGACGCGCAGGTCGGCGCCGCGGCTGAGAAGATGCGAAGCAAAGGAATGGCGCAGGGAGTGAGGGCTGATTTTTCTGCGGATGGCCGTTCGCCGGACATATTTCGCCATCATCCTTTCCACCGACCGTGCCGTGATCCTCGTCCCTTGGTAGTTTAAAAACAGCGCTTTTTCATCCAGGCTCATCTTAGGAATCGTCCGCCTTAGGCGCAAATAGGCGGCTAGGCTTTCCGCCGCCTTGCGGCCAAAAGGCACCAGCCGCTCTTTCTTCCCTTTTCCCCGGACCCGGAGCATTCTTTCCCCCAGGTTGAAGTCTTCCATGTTGATCCCGACAAGTTCGCTAAGCCTGATTCCCGCCGCATAAAAAAGTTCCAGGATGGCCCTGTCGCGGACGACAAGGACATCGTCCTCCTTGGGCAGCTCCAGGAATTTCTCCATCTCGTCTTCGGAAAGGAACCCGGGGACATGCTTGTCGGTCTTGGGCGTGGTTACGACCTTGGCCGGGTTGTCATCGAGCCAGCCCCGTTTCAGGCAGAACTGGAAAAACGAGCGGATGGCGGCCAACTTTCGGGCTACGGACGTTTTCGACAAATTCTTCTGATGAAGCTCAGCCAGGAAGCCCCGCAGGATGACATTATCCACCCGGCCCAATTTGATTTTTCTACCCTCGAGATAACGGGCTAGCTGGGTGAGGTCGATCCGGTAGCTGGAAATGGTATGGGGCGAAGCATTCCTTTCATGCCTCAGATAGGCCAGGAATTCCTCGAGCTCTTTCTTCATCGAAGGATATTGTATACCTCTTTCCCAACCTGTCAAAAATTGTGGCTCGGACTTGAGAAATTGAGGCAACCGAACTCGTCTTTTGTGGAGGGAAGAACCACTTGACAGAGATGCATATTTTATGCATATATATGCATATGAGGACGACGATTAATATTGATCAGGAACTTTTGGACAAAGCCTCGGCCTTGACGAAGATCGAAGAGAAGACATCGCTAGTCCGCTTGGGATTGAAAGCGCTGATTTCTCTCGAGAGCAGCCGGAGACTGGCCCGTCTGGGAGGCACGGAGAAAGCCCTGCGTCCTATTCCCAGGCGAAGGTCGTCAAAGGCATAATCATGGTCCTGGTGGATACGTCTATTTGGGTGAGCCATCTTCGCGATACGGCACCCAGGCTCCAGGCTTTGCTTAAGAATGGAGAGGTCATCTGCCATCCCTTTATCGTCGGAGAATTGGCCTGCGGCAATCTTCAGAACAGAAAAGAGATTTTGGAGCTGCTCCAAGCTCTTCCCTCAGCGGAGGTTGCTGAACATGATGAAGTCTTGAAGTTCATCGAACAGCACCTGTTGATGGGAAAAGGCCTCGGTTATATTGATATGCATCTCTTGGCTTCGTCGCTTTTATCGGGTTGCCTCTTCTTGACAAAAGATAAAATACTCGAAGAAACTGCCGAGATCTTGAACATTAATTGCCCATAAAAGGCGTCCAGCATCGCAGCTCTTGACAAATATTCTTTCTCCGTCTTTGTAATCTTCCGCGCCCTATCCTGATGTCTTCGGCCCGCCTTGAGCGCTCCCCTCGTCCGCCTTCCCGGCGGGCGCGTCGTTGGCTGCGCCCGTGGCGGAATCCTTGGCGGGCTCCTTGGCATCCGCCTTGGCGTGCGGTTTTTCGGTGTAACCGCATTTTTCATTCCAGCAATGGAGATATGTTCCCTCTTTCTTGGAGTGTTTTTCAAGCAGGAACGGCTTCCCGCATTTCGGACACGGCGTCACCTTCGGCTCATCCCAGGTCGCGAACCGGCACTTCGGAAAATGGCTGCAGCCGTAGAAGAATCTCCCCCGCCGAGTCTTGCGTTTGAGGATCTTGCCTCCGCATCCCGTCGGGCAGGCAATCCCGGTATCCGTCTGTTCCTTCTTGATATATTTGCATTTGGGATAGTCGGAACAGGCGACGAAGGAGCCATACCGCCCATGCCGCTGGACAAGCTGCGAACCGCAGACGGGACACTTTTCTTCAAGCGGTATGACTTCTTTTTTGATCATGTTTTCCTTGAATTTGCACTCCGGATATCCCGAGCAGGCCTTGAAGCGGCCGAACTTGCCGCTTTTGAGCACCAGCGGCCGGCCGCATTTCGGGCATTTCTCCTCGAGCGGGATCTTCCCGCTCACACTTTCGATCGTCATGCTCTGCTTCAGGTCTCGGTCCAGACGCTCATAATACTTCTTCAAGGAACTGAGCCAGTCCTGCTGCCCCTCTTCGATGCGGTCCAGTTCCCCTTCCATGAGCGCCGTGAACTTGACCTCCATCAGGTCCGGGAAGTTCTTGATAAGAAACTCAGTGACGAACATGCCCAGGTCGGTCGGGGCGAATTTTCCTTTGTCCTTGATGACATACACGCGGTCCTGGAGAGTCGTGATGATCGGGGCATACGTCGAGGGCCGGCCGATGCCTTTTGCCTCGAGCTCTTTGACCAGGCTGCCCTCCGTGTAGCGCGGGGGCGGCTGGGTGAAGTTCTGTTTGGATTCGATGTTCAGCAGCATGAGCTTCTCCCCCTGGTGGGCTGCGGGCAAGGTCTCTTTCCCCCCATTTTCCCGGTTCGGATAGAGGGCCAGATATCCGTCGAACTTGAGCACTTCGCCCTTGGCCGTAAAAAGATATTTAGGCCCCGCTGTAATCTCGAACTCGGTTTCTTCGACCTCAGCCGCGCTCATCTGCGACGCGATAAAACGGTTCCAGATTAGCTGGTACAGGCTGAACTCTTCTCTCTTCAAAAACGGCTTGACCACCTCGGGCTGAAGGTCGGGTGACGTCGGACGGACTGCCTCATGGGCATCCTGCGCCTGGCTTTTGTTCTTATAGATTCGCGGCTTGGGGGGCACGTGATGGGCTGAAAACCTTTGCTCGATATATTTCCGCGCCCAGGTCTGAGCCTCGTTAGAAACGCGGACGGAATCCGTCCTCATATAGGTGATGAGGCCGACGGGGCCGCGCTCACCCACCGGCAAGCCTTCGTACAGCTTCTGAGCGATGGACATGGTCCGCCGGACCGGATTATGCAGCAGCCGGAAGGCTTCCTGCTGAAGGGAGCTCGTGATATACGGCGGCGGTGGTTCTTTCTTCTTCTCCCGGACCTTGATCTTCTCCAGGACGAAATCCGCGCCCTTGAGCTCCTCAACGATGCCCGCGGCCGTTTTCCCGTCCTCGACCTTGGCTTTTTTCCCGTCGATCTTGGCCAAAGAGGTTTTGAAGGGCGGCGGGTTGGACGCTTCGAGGTGGGCCAGGATCGTCCAATATTCTTCGGGGACAAAGGCCCGGATTTCTTTTTCGCGCTCGACGATTAACAGCAGGGCGATCGATTGGACGCGGCCGGCGCTCAAACCTCTGCCGATCTTTTTCCACAGGAGCGGGCTGATCAGGTAGCCCACCAGCCTGTCCAGGATCCTGCGGGTCTGTTGGGCGTTGAACATGTTCCGGTCGAGCTTGACCATGTGTTGGATGGCTTCCTCGACCGCATGCTTCGTGATTTCATGCAGCAGGACGCGGTAGATATTCTTGTTGGTGTCTTCCAGCAGCGCGCTCAGATGCCAGCAGATCGCCTCGCCCTCGCGGTCCGGGTCGGCGGCCAGGATGATGGAGCCGGCGCCTTCGGCGGCCTTCTTGAGCTCGGCGACGAGCTTCCGTCGCTCGGGAATGACGACATAGTGAGGCTCGAAGTCCTTAGCGACGTCGACGCCGAGCTTGCTCTTGGGTAGGTCGCGGATATGGCCCATGGACGCTTTGACGATGTAGTCGGAGCCGAGATAGCGGTTGATCGTCTTGGCTTTCGCCGGCGACTCAACGATCACAAGGGACTTGTCCATTCACATTCTCCTCTGAAAATACTTGCCCGGGCTCTGCAGGATCAATCCCTTGATCTCGAGGTTCAGCAGAAGGGCCAAAAGTTCGGAAACGGAATAAGGGCATTTATCCACAAGCTCATCGACGTGGGTGAGCTCGTCTACGCGCAACAGCTTGTAGATCTCGGCCTCCTGGTCGGTCAGCAGAGGGAGCGGCCTGGTTTCTCCCTCTCTTTGGCCAAGGAGCTTTTCACGCAGCGGGGTCGGCAGCTCTTGGGCCACGTCCTCCCAGGTTTCCACAAGCTTGGCCCCGGTTTTGATCAGCCCGTTTGTACCCTTGCTCAGCTCGGAGGTTACGCTGCCGGGAACGGCCATAACTTCCCGGTTTTGTTCCAGGGCCATCTGAGCGGTAATGAGGGAGCCGCTTTTCATGGCCGCCTCCACGATGACGACGCCATAGGCGAGGCCGCTGATGATCCGGTTGCGGCGCGGGAAATGTTGGGCATAGGGCGGCGCATCCAGCGGGAATTCCGATACGACCGCGCCGTTTTCCATGATTTTTTGAGACAGCTTGCGGTTTTGCTTCGGATACATATTGTCCAATCCCGAGCCTAACACAGCAACCGTCCTTCCTCCCTTTAGGGCTCCCCAGTGGGCGATCGAATCAATCCCCAGGGCCAGCCCGCTCACAATCACTACCCCCCGGGATGCAAGGTCCTCGGCCAGCTTCTCGGCGACGGCGCGTCCGTACGGCGACGGCCTTCGGGTGCCGACAATGGCGACCGCCGGGCCCTGCAATGCCTCCAAGCGGCCCGCACAATAGAGGACGCCCGGAGGATCGAATATTTCTCTTAGGTAAGCCGGATACTCGACATCCTCGAGAGTTAAAAGAGAATAGCCTTTCTTGCGGGCTCTGTCAATTTCTTTTTGGGCCCGGTCAAAATTTTTCGGGGAGGAAAGCTCCTCGGTCTCTGCCTCATTAAGGCCGATCGACAGGAGCTCTTCTCGAGGGGCCTGGAACGCGCCGGGGAGGTTTGAAAATTTTTCAAGGACCTTTTTGAACCGGCTGGGCCGTTCGGCCAGGACGATGTTTAGCGCCACCCAATAAAGCGCGCTAGGGAAATCTCCGGAGTCCTTTTTCATCCGACCGGCACCCTTCCGCCAAATAGAGGAGAACTTCATCGCACGAGCCATTGCCTGCCCCTTTTTAGATAGACGGATAATTCAGGTCAAGTTTCCCATCGGGAGATAGCGCTGCGGGATCTCTTCCGTTTTATGGGGGAACGAAAGGGAAACGATCCGGAGACGGCTGAAGCGACCATGGAGGGTTTAGCCTTCCCGAGCCCTCATTCGAGGGCAGCCGGCTCGGAAGAAGCCGGCCGGCGAAGTTGTCTGAGCTTTCCGGCGAACGTCCGCAAAATCGATGCCGGGAAGCGAGTTCTTCGCCGCCGAGAAGGAGGGCTCGGGAACGGCGTGAAAAACCCGAATGGGGAGCAAGGCCGTTTCCGGATCGTTTCCCAGACGATCTTTCCCCGCATGAAATGGAAGAGAACCTTCAAAAAAGGCGCGTCTCTAGCGTCCCCACAGAATCGTCCCCCCGGTGAAAAAAGTACCGGCCACGCAGGCCGTCATCAAGGTGGCCAGGGTGGCGGCCAGCAGGGCCCGGAGTCCGATTCTCGATAGGTCGCGCAGCCGGCTGGGAGCAAGGGCGCCTGTCCCGCCGACGAAAATCGCCAGCGAGGCGAAATGGGCGAACCCGCACAGAGCATAAGAGGCGATGACGGCGGAGCGGGGGGAAACAAACTCCCCCTTGGCCATCATTTCGGACAGGTGTTGGTAAGCGTAAAGCTCGGTTTTGATCGCCCGCTCGCCGATCAATTTGGCCACCGGAAAGATGTCCGAGGTGGGAACGCCCAAGACGGCCGCGAAAGGATAGCAGATATACCCGAGCAGAGTTTTCAAGGACCATTCCATATGGATCCCCAGCAGCTTGTTCAGGTACCCCCCGGCAAATCCCAGAATCAAGTCGAGCAGCGCCAGCAGCCCGAGGAAAGCCAGCAGAAGCGTCACGATGCCGCCCAGGAGCTTGAGTCCCGAGTCGGCGCCGTTGATGATGGCCACAATGAGGTTGTCTTCCCGCTCGTAATACGGTATCACGTCTGTCCCCAGCGTGGTCGGCTTTCCAGTCTCGGGAACGATGAGCTTAGCCATGACGATGGCGGCCGGCGCCGCGATGAAGGAGGCCGATATCAGGTGGCCGGCGATCGTCGGAAGCTGCTTCTGGAGAAACATGACATAGACGGCCAGCACGGTCGAGGCGATGGTGGCCATGCCCGCACAGATGATCGTCGCCAGCTCGGACACGGTCATTTCGGCCAGGTGCGGCTTGACGACGAGCGATGATTCCACGCCGACGAAAATGTTGGCGGAAACGCTGAGCGCTTCCGCGCCGCTGATCCGCATGGATTTGGCAAAAACCCGGGCAAACAAGCGGATGAAGAAGGGCATGACCCGCAAATAATAAAGGGCTCCCATCAGGGCGGCGAAGAAGACGATTGTCGAAAGACCCTGAAAAATCAGGAAATAGCCGAGGGAAGTCTCGCCGGCCTCGTTCGTCGTGCCCGGCGGCAGGGCTAGGCGGCCGAATAGAAAGCGGTTGCCGGCTTGGGCGCTTTCCAGGACCTTGACCACGACGTCATTGAGAAAGAGGAAGAACTTGGTCCCTGCGGGAACGACGAAAATGAAAAAGGCGAACAGGAGCTGCAGCCCGATTCCCCAGACAACGACCCTCCAGTTGACGACTTTCCGGTTGCTCGAGCAGAGCCAGGCGAAAAAAGCGATGACAAAAATGCCCAGAAAGCTGACGACGTTATAGATGCTCATGCGCCCTTCCTTGCCGACAAACATGGCGCGGGTCCTGTCGCCGATCAGCCCCAGATCGGCACCACCCGCGCTGCGGTCTATATTGTTCTACAGATCGAAGGCAATGAGCTTATGGTGGGAAGTCTGTCCCCTGACAATTGTTAAGCACGAGCGAGGGACATTCAAATAAGACGCTAAGAGCCTAATGACCTCGGCGTTCGCCTTTCCCTTGGTTGGCGCCGCCTTCACGCTGACTTTATATTCCCGCTCACCAATTTTTTCGATTCCCGGCTTCGACGCGCGCGTCTGGACTCTCACGACTAGGGTTGATTTCATGCCGCAACCTTTTTCATGGCGTAAGGAATATGCCGCGGCCCGTCGGCGCGCGACGGCGATTACTTCAGAATGTTCTTGTATTTCTGGAAGACCTGCTTCAGCTGGTCTTTGGTGATGCTGTAGCCACTGAGGGTTACGGAAAGGGTGGACCGCAGCGGGTCATTGGTCTTGAAGATGACGAACTCCCGCACCATCCCGATGCGGTCGGTCAGAGGGACTCTGACCGTGACGTCCACGTCCTTGCCGGCCGCGACCTTGACCGGGAACTTGGCCTGCTTCCCATTGACGAGAAAGCCGGCATTCTGGAGGGTGCACTCGAACTTCAGCTCGAGTTCGCCCCTGTTTTTCACGACGACGGCCGCCTCCAAGACATCGCCTTCGACGAGCAGCCCGGCATCATAATTATAGCGGTCAAAGTCAATCCGCGGCTGCGGGGGGACATCGACCGCGGCCGTGATCTTGAGTTGGACGCGCGGCTGGGAGGGGTCGTCGGACTCCACATAGATATATTTCATGACTTCGCCGGCATAGCCTCTCGAGCTGAAGGTGACTTTGATCTTGCCCGTCGTTCCCGGTGCGACCTTCTTCTCAGAAACAAGGGCGGCGGTGCATCCGCAGGACGTCTCGACGTTCTTGATCGTCAGCGTGTCATCCCCCGCGTTCGTGAAGACGAATTCATAGGTCAGGTCGCTTCCCTGTTTGACTTTCCCAAAATCATGAACGTCTTGGTTGAAGACGATCTTGGGCGGTTTCCCGGCCGGGGCCGCACTGCTTCTGAAGGCCAGGAATCCGAAGAGCAGCATGCCGAAACAAGCCAACGGTTTCTTGGAGATGCTCGTGTTCATGCCTGCCTCCATCTGGCTAAAAAATCTACTCCTTTTTCGTAAAATTGGCAAGACGATAATTTTATGATATATAAATGGGCGTCTGCGGAGGATATTTTTCTCATGCGCGACGAGGCAGCAAAGAGATTTTTGGTCACGGCCCTCCTGCTTTCTTTGGCCGCACGGTCTATGGCCCAAACGGATGTTCCTGGCAAGTTTGTACTCCGCGTCTTGACCGGTTTGTCGCAGACAAGGGTCAGCGGCTCCTCGAAATATGAGGATCAATGGAACCAGGAGCTCCTGTCGAAAATCGTCGAGCAAGACTCCATTGCTCCGAAATCCGGCCAGGCCGTTTACTTGGGAGCATTCTTGTCTTATTTTCTCCGGCCGGACTACGGCCTGGAAGCGGGACTGGGCTTCTTCAAGGTCAACGTGCCGAACACGACATCGTTTCATTCTGAATACACCTGGACCTCCGGCAAAAAGGAAACGAAAGACACGAGGTGGACGGGGACGGGCGACCTCAGGGTCATCCCCATCAGCCTCAACGGCTTTGGGAGATGGCAAAAAGGGAAAATCGAGGCCATAGGCTCGGGCGGGCTGACCCTGTTTCGGAACACCTTTCAATCTCTGGCCCTTGCCGGATTCAGCGTGTCCGAAGTCGCCTATGTCCAGACCTACAACCCACCGGAGACGACGGTCATTCAGTCCGTGGATGCCCTTCGCGTAGGCCTGGAGATCGAAAAGAAGTCGTGGCTGGCCGTCGGTGCGAACATCGGCGGAGAGGTCGATTACAGGCTTACCGATAAGATCGGCCTGACGGCGGGCGCCCGCTACTTTCTTTGCCCCAAAAAAGACTTCGAATGGAAGTGGAAGCCCGGGATCTACGATGGGATCGACAATATCGTCACCGAATGGGAGTTCACGAGCATGAATGCCAAGTACGCGGAGGCAAAGACGAAGCCCCCGCTCAAGGTCAATCCTTCCTTCTTCCAGTTTGGACTCGGGATCAAGCTCTATTTATAAACGCAAGACGGCAGGGGCCAAGGGGCTTGTCATTTTTGAATATGCAAACGCGCATTTTCATTCCGACTCTTTTCCTTTTCGCGCTTTTCACGGGCGCCGCTCCGGCCGAGGACAAGGCCTGGAAACAGGGTGAAATCAGTCTCTATGCCGGGATTGGGCATTCCAGGGCTAGGGGATCATCCTTCTATCACCTGGGATGGGCCTCCGGCACAAGCCCCATCGCTGAGGCAAACACGTCGATTTCTGCGTCTTCCAAAGATGCAATTTATTTCGGAGCGTTTTTCTCCTTTTTTATCGACAGGGATGTAGGGTTTCAAACTGGCTTCGGCTATCTCAAGTCCGATGTGCCCAATGCAGCGGTCTTTGATTTGAGCACCGTCCCCGGCAAGGCCGCCCTACGGGATTCCTGGCCGGGGACGGGTGAAATCACGGCCGTCCCGCTCTGCCTGAACCTGGCCGGTCGGTTCGGCGACGGAAAGTTCCGCATGGGCGTGACCGTCGGAGTCGCCCTGTTCTTGAATTCTTTTTTTGCGGATTCTTATGCGGGCGCAGCCGTCATCCCGGCCCTTCCCGAAGAAACCTTTGATGCGTTCCGGGCCAAGATCGCCGTCGAAGACAAAACCTGGAGTGCTCTTGGCGGGAATTTCGGCTGGAGCGGCGATATCCAGCTGTCATCAAAGCTGGCCTTGACCGCGGAAGCCCGCTATTTTTTCTGCCCTATAAAGACGTTATACTGGACGTGGATTCCCGGCGACTATGCCGGCCTCTTGGGAAACCTTCCCATCTGGAATTTTGATAAGCCCTCTGCCGCAGACGCAGAATCTCGAACAAGTCCGCTTTCCATCAACCCGTCATTTTTCACAATCAGCCTTGGGATCAAGTTTCTAAGGTAAAAGTGGGCGGCGCGGGTCCTATCGGATACTCTTGGAGGGAAACCCTTTGTTTAGGGTTTCCCTCCAACGTTCGCTTCGCTCTCTGCCGCCCTTCCCTGGAGCATTCCGCGATGAATTCATCGTAAGAGGCTCATTGGAGGGGTGGCAGGGCGGGCGGGTATTCCCGCCGCCCGTTGGAGGGGGACCCTGTCAAAGGGTCCACCTCCAAAAGTGTCCGCTGGGGCGCCCCGTTCGGCGCCACCCGCGCCGCAGAAAATGGGGATTTCGTTATTTAAAGATTTTAATAAGTCTTATTTTGCTTTTGTCTAATATTCGGTCATGTTATAATTTTTTTGAAATCAAGGGATCGACAGGACGACGAGTATGAAAAAATCCATCCGGTTTTTTATAATCACGATTTTCTGCTTTGCGGGGCTCGCGCTCCCGGGCTCCTTCATCAAGCTTAAAGTCACGGCGGAGCTCGCCAATATCCGCCAGAAACCTTCCATAGGAAGCCCCATCGTTCGCCAAATTCCCCAGGGCGCTTTCCTGGAGGCCGTCAGCAAGGAAGGGGAATGGTACTTGGTCCAGCTCGAACCCGATGAAAGCGGGATTACCTCCGGGTATGTCCATGAAAGCCTGGTCATGACCCTGGAAGAGCCGACCCCGAAGAAGCCCCCGCCAGTGCAGCCTCCGGCCGAAGAGAAGCCGAAGGCTGTGGAAAAAGTTGAAAAGAAGGAACCCGAAAAGCCCAAGCCCCCGGAAGTCGTCGCAGAGCGGCCGCCCCGGACGGAAACCGCCCCGGCAGAACTGCAGGCGGCCCGCTATTCTCTGGCGCTCACCGGGGGAGGGATTTACGCAGCCATCGGCGACCCCAATAAAGCGGCGCAGGGGCTGGCCGACTTCTACAGCGAACAGCTCGCAATTTCAGCGGATAAAGAAATCACGCCCATCCACCTCACCTATCTTTTCGGCGGAGAGCTCGCCTTTCCCCTCTCCTCGCAATTTTATATCAGCGTCGGCGCGGACTATTTCCAGGGCAAAAAAGAAAGCACCCTCGCTTTCCAGGAAGGGACAACGTCTGCGATGTTCAAGACCGCTCCCGAAATCACGGCCATTCCCGTCAAGCTGGCCGTTACCTTTTACCCTGCCTCCTCCCTGTATTTTAAAGTCGGCGCGTCGTATTACTTCGCCAAATGCCGGTATTATTATCGGTTCGAGAAGGACGACTATTGGCAAGAATGGCAGGGCGAAGCCAAGGCTCAAAATTTCGGCTTCTGGGGCGGGTTGGGATTTGAGTGGAATCTGGACGCCCACCTGGCCTTTCTCATCGAAGCCACGAGCCAGTTTGCCCCGATCAAAGGCTTCAAGGGAACGGGGACATACGTGGATTCAACGATCACCGAGGTCGCGACCGAAGAGGGCACGCTCTATGCCTACGACGCAAGGATCTCCAGCGTGAATTCCTACCCGATGCTTTTCATCCGCAACAAGCGGCCCGCCGAAGGCGGCGTCGAGAACGCCCGCGAGGCAGAGATCGATTTTACGGGGATGAGCCTTAAAGCCGGCTTCCGCATCAAATTCTAAATTAACCGTAATAAGATTTGCTTCATTGTCTTTGCCGGCGGCTCTTGGGGCAGGGCAATCTCATTCGGTTCTTCAGGCCAATCTAATCATGGTTTTTCGAGCAGGGCGATATGGTAGGCGTGGACGCCGCGGATGAGAGGATAAACCCTCTGGACGACAAAACCCGCTGCTTCGGCTTCCTTTTCAAAAAGGCCCGGCTCGATCATTTTGATGTGTGTCCGGCTCTTTTTCAGCAGGCGCCGCAGCCGGCGCTGGAAGAGATGGACCACGTTCATCCGGTAGAAAGAAACAACCGCCCAGGCGGACGAAACGCGGAAAAATTCTCCAAGGATTTTTCCCCGGTCGGAAGGGTCGTGGACATGATGAAAAAACCGGATGGAAAAAACAACCGGGAAAGCCTGATCCTGAAACGGCAATCCCAGCGTGGCGTTTCCCACCGCTCCCGGGTGACCTTTCCCGGATTCCGCTATGTTTTCGACTCTCTCGCAGGCGCGCTTCACCATGTGAAAAGAAAGGTCGCAGTTGACAACCCAAAAACCCTGTCCCAACAAAAATCCTGAAAAGCGCCCGTATCCGCAGGGCATATCCAGCACACGGGCCGGCCCTGACCATCTCCCCTTGACGGATTTGAAGATTTTTTTGAGGATGCGGACTTCCCTGGCATGGACGATCCTCTGGTCGAGCCCACGATAGCGCCTTTCTTCGTATTCCTTGACCCCGTCGGCCGTGAATTTTGACGAGCGGTTCTCCGGGGATGGGGCCGAAATAGCGCTCCCTTTCATTTTGTCATGCTTTGAAGAAGACATATTTTGGGCTGCCCTCGATCTTGATCCGTTGGCGCGCCGCCAGATCCTTGCCGTCCCGGTCCAAGATTCTCTCCACCGACCTCGAAAATTCATGCTCGAAGGGAACGCCGTTCGTCCAGCACGCGGCAAAATCCCTGCCCTGTTTCTCGAACAAGAAGATCTCGCCGCCGGCGCTCACGGCGGGCACCGCTTTTCCGACATAGGTGCTGTCCCCGATGATCCCGGCCATCGTTTGAAAGGCGAAATAGCCCGGCCGCTTCCGCCACGGCGCCTGGCGGCTGTCGATCAGCCCATATCCCGGTGATACGAGCTGCCACCAAAACACTCGCTCGATCAGACCGCTCGCTAGGCAGAGCAGATAATATCGGACAAGATAGTCCGCCTGCTCGTCCTCCGTGACATTGGGCGTTCCTGAAGCCGGCGAGAATGGACCGCTCCCCTGGAGAGGCCAGTTGACTTCACTGATCCAACAGTCGCACTCGCGGCCGGCTGAGCTGTCCGCGACCGCCTTGAACAGCGCGACCTTCATGGCCGTCGTCCAGCCAAACTGCGCGTTTTCCGGAGCGCCCACCCTGTCCACGTATAAAAGCGAGGTGATTTTATCGAACGGCAGCCGGCTCAGGGTCGGCGGATAGAGATGGAACTCAAAATCGATCACAGCCGGGCCGATAAGCTTGATCCCGTATTTCTCACGGAGCGGAACCGCCGGCTGCGCCAGCTTCAAATATTCCGTAAAGTCCCAGACGCCCCATTTGGTCCTGTTCCAGGCATGACCGACTTCAAAATACGGACAGATCGGGCTCAGGCGGGCAACAACGTCTTCCAGAAAATTCGCCCAGGCCGCCTCCTCGAAAACATCCTGGCGCCGCTGCAACAAGGCGATCGTCAGGCCGAAGCCCTGGCCATGGAGCAGCCTAGCGAATTTTTCATAGGCATCCAGCCGGTCTCGCTCCCACGATGGGATCCGGACCAGGGTTTCACGGACGCCCGCAGCCTTTAGAAGCTCGACAACCTCGCCGGTTTTTTCGGCCACCGGCGGGAGCGGCGGCGAAACCGAGACGGCGAACGCATCCGGACTGAGGAACACGCGCTCCCGAAACATTTTTTTCCGGTAGCGCCGATAGAGCCGCAAGCCGGGAATTCCATAGCGGAGGTCGGCGGCCGCCAGCGAAAGGTAGGTTCGCCAATGCCTGAAATGGTGGCGCGTCCGCGCGGACCTCTGCGCCACGTTGTGCGGCTGGTCGGCGAACTCATTCCACTCGAATGCGTATTTCATTATGGGCGGTCCTCATGATTATGCCGGATGGTCATGATTGGATCCTCAGCGCGCGTGCCAGCTTCTTGAGCTTCAGCCTTTTTTTCAGCCCGAGATATCCCGTGAAGACTGTTTTGTTCAGACGATACCAGAAAATGAATCGCGCTGAGGGCGATTCTCCGCGGCGGCCGGCATACTGTTCCAAAAAGTAAAGCCTCTGCGCCGGCGGAATGCCTAGGCGGATGAGGTTCTTGGCGCGGGCCGGGAGGCCGATTTTTTTTGGGGGGCGAATTCGGATGCGATTGGTGTCTAGAAAATAAAAATGGAAACCGCCCGGGGCTCCCGCGTCTTTTTTAACGAGGATGTTTCCGTCCGAGAGGTCCCGGTGGAGAATCCCCCTCTCATGGCAGACCCGGAGCGTGCGGGCCAGGACGGCGAGGAGGGGGCGGAGCTCATCGTCGGGAAGTTCCATCCAGAGATGGCGAATCTCGCGGCCGCCGAGAATTCTCTCGCTCAGGAAGAAGCTCTGTGCGACAAACCCCCGCTTTCGTTCTTCCATCCAGACCAGGGGAAAGGGCGTTTCCAGGCCTCGTTCGAGGAGAGCGCAGGCTCCCCGCCAGGCCTTGGCCGCCTTGGATGCCTGGAAAAGGCTCTTAAATTTATCGATTCCATAAGAATAGTATTCTTTGATGACCACCGCTCTGGCCATCCCTCCTTCCAACGGGATCGACACGGCGCCGACCCTGTTCCTGCTGTCCAAGAGGATTTCCGCGGCCGGGCCGGCCAAGAGCTCTCGGCAGTCGGAAATGGCGGCCAGGAAGGAGGGCGTCGCCGCCGTCGCCGCGATGCGCCCTCTGAAAGGAGGGAGGTCGAGGGGACGGCTGTCGATTCTTTTATCCATTTCGACTCAATGATACCGCTTTCTTAGAATTTCGGCGAGCCGGACGGCCCCGGCCTGGGGCGAATGGTTCTCTTTAACCCGCTGATAGCCGTTGGCGGCGATGCGGCGGCGGAGGTCCGGGTCCCTTTTTAACTCCAGGATCCCGGCCGCGAGTGCGCGGGGCAGCGGCTCATCGCAGAGAATCATGTGTTCCCGGTGATGGAAATATTCCTCGACCGCCGGGGTCCGGGCCGTGATGACCGGTTTACCCATTCCCAACGACTGGAAAACCTTGTGGGGAACGACGCGGCCGGCCTTTTCGGTGCGGCCGAATATCCCGAGGCAAACGTCCGCCTCGTCAATCGCCCGCGGAAGGTCTTTCTGCGGAAGCCAGCCGGCAAAATCGACGTTTTCTAGCCTGTACGCCGATGCAGCGGCTTTGATTTTCTGGAGTGTCTGGCCTGAGCCGACCAGCCGGAAATGGACAGAGGGATCTTCGCCGGCAAGGATATTGGCCGCCTCGATGACGACATCCGCGCCGTGAAGAGGCAGGAACGACCCGTAAAACAGGATTTTAAATTCCGTGGGCGGCCCGGGCGCGGTCCGGGGACGATCTTCTATTTTAAAAAGCTCGTCGTCATAGCCCAGGGGAAGAACCTCTATCTTCTCGGCCCTGACCCCATATTCCCGGCAATAGTATGCTTTGTGCGCCGCCGTATCGGCCAGAACAAGGTCGGCCAGCTTGAACGCCATTGCATCGATTTGAAAATTCCACCACGCCGAGGGCGAGTCGGCCGGCTTTCTCTTCCAATCGACAATTTTTGTTTCGTAGCGGGAGGCCAGAGGGTCAAAGATGACTTTTTTCGAAGCGAGCAAAGATAAAAATTTGGCCAGTGGGATGTCTTTCTGGCAGAATTCCGGGACGAATATATAATCAGGGGATTGTCCCCGTGCCATCCCCCGAGCGCCGCCCGAACGTCCCCAAGAGAGGAGGAGAAGGGGGTAACGGATCCAGGCCTTGAATTTCGCGCTCGCCCGGCATTCCCGCACATCCGCCCCAGCGAGCTCCAGACCGCGCCGGATCACTGCGTTTCGCGGATAGTCCGGATCGTAGGCGCCGAAGAAAAAAAACCTCATTTTTTCTGTTTTTAATCCATCGGCCGCGTTTTGTCAATGAAGCTCGGGTTGACGGACGGCAGAATTGTGGTATATTCTGTCTTCGCTTTATTTCACTTCTAGGAGACGCAACATGGCAGTTGATCCCCAGCTTCTCGAAATTCTCGCCTGCCCCGTGTGCAAAACGGACGTGAAGCTCACCGCGGACGAAAAAGGCCTGAAGTGCGTGAAATGCCACCGCGTTTATCCCATCAAAGACGACATCCCCGTGATGCTCATTGATGAGGCCACGATTGACCCCAAACGGCCGACCAAAAGCTGACCCCGACCCCGGAGCGCTCAAAAAAATCCTCCTCATCCGGCTGCGGCGCATCGGCGACGTCATTATGACTACGCCGGCCGTCGCTCTTCTCAAAACTCACCTCCCCGGCGCCTCTTTGACATACCTCGTCGAAGAGCCTTACCGGAGGCTGGTCGAGGGAAATCCCCATCTGGACAGGGTCTTCGTCATCGAAAAAAAGCAGAAATTTAGCGATTTTGTAAAGCTCATCCTCCATGTCCGACGCGAACGCTTCGACGCCCTCCTGGATTTTCACGGCGGGCCTCGGGCCTCCTGGATCACTTTTTTTTCCAGGGCGAGGCTCAAGATCGGCTACGGGATCAAACGCAAAGGGTTCCTCTACGACGTCCGCGTTCCCAGGGGCCGGGCAGGAAACGAAGGCGGCTTTGTCCATAGCGTCGAAAACCACGCCAATCTGGTGCGGGCCCTGGGCATTACATTCGAAGGCTCGGCCGTTCCGCCGCTGTCTCTGCCTTCTCCGACAAAAGAAGAGGCCGACCGAGTGAACAAGATCCTCGAGGGCAGGGGCGCCCTTCGATCGAAAAACGTCGCTCTGCACATCGGCGCCGGCAACGAATTCAGGGATTGGGGCACGAAAAATATTGCCGCCCTTGTCCGGCAGCTGGTTCAGATCCCCGGCATCAAAGTCGTGTTGATCGGTTCGGCCTCGGAGGACGACAAAAGAGCCGAAGCCAAAATATTGAGGACGGTCGCCACGGCAGGCATCGAAGCATCCCAAAAAATCATCTCTCTCGTCGGGCAGCTCAATCTCATGGAAATGAAAGAGCTGATCACACGGGCCGCCCTCTTCGTCGGTCCGGATAGCGGGCCGATGCACATCGCGGCGTCAAGCGCGACGCCGATTGTGGCCTATTTCGGCCCGACCCTCCCCGCCCATTTTGCGCCGTGGAAGGCCAATGCCGTCATCATCGAAAAAGACATCGACTGCCGCCCCTGTGAGCAGCGCCGCTGTGTCACCGCCGATTTCCGCTGCCTGCAGACGATCACGCCCGAGGAGGTCTTGGCCGCCTGTCAACCTTTTTTATCCCCCTGAACCGGTTCATGATATAATAGCCGTCTTTCAATATTCCGATGAAAAAATATTTTGCTTCCATCGTCCGGGCGCTTACGAGCGGCAAAAATGCGTGGGACGTGCTGTTGATTCTGACAGTCGCCCTTGCCTTTCTCTTCTCCTTCATCTCGATCAGTGCGACCGAGGGTTTTCTCACGCTCGCCCTTATTTCCCTGATCATCCTGCTCATCCGGAAAAAGGTCAAGCTGGCCTTCCCTGCCTTCTTCTGGCCGCTCCTCGTCTATGCCGGCCTATCGCTTGTCTCGTCCGCCTTCTCGGTCAATCCCGAGATGAGCTTTCGAGATTCTCGGGACTTGCTCCTGCTTCTCATCGTGCCCATCGTCTACATGGCCATTTCACGAAAAGAGGACCTTCACTTGGTCATGGGCGCAATCTTTGCCTCGGCCCTGGCCAGCACATTCTACTCGCTTTGGTACTATTTATTCAGGGCAGACCCGGGAGAGCGGGTAAAAGGATTCATGGGCCATGTTATGACCCAGGCCGGCCTCCTCCTCCTCTTCAGCGCCTTCGCGCTGGGCATGATATTCTTCGGGCGGGGCAAGACGAGAATCGCCTGGGGAGCGGGCCTCTGCCTCGCCGCCATATCGCTCGTTTTGACTCTCACCCGGAGCGCCTGGATCGGGCTGGCCGTGGGTCTGTGCATCATCCTGCTTCTTTGGAAACCAAAGACGATGATCCTGGTGCCGATCTTGGCGGCGATCGTCTTTTTGGCAAGCCCGCAGACCGTCAAAAGGCGCGCCCTGAGCATCTTCAGCCTTCGCGGTTATTCCAACATAGAGCGGATCCAATACTTCAAAGCGGGGATAAAGATCATCGGGGACTTTCCGCTCTTCGGGACGGGCCCGGATACTGTGGATATGGTTTTCCAGAACCCGAAGTACGGGCTCGGTGAGCTGGCCAAGAGGAATGTGCATTTGCACGACAATTTCATCCAGATCGCCGCCGAACGGGGGATTATAACGCTGGCGGCCTGGCTGGCGTTTGTCATCTGGGCGTTCATTGAATTGCTGAAGCTTGCCGGGCGCAAGGCCGGCCCGCGGCCCGCGCGGGATCCGCTGGCGGCGGGAGCGCTGGCCGCGTTCACCGCGTTTCTCGTCGCGGGCTTATTCGAGTATAACTTTGGTGATTCCGAAGTGGTCTCGCTCTTCCTGTTAATCCTGACTCTTCCCTTCATCCCCGCGGGACGTTTTCCCGCCGGCTCCCTGATTTCCCCGCAAAAAACCCAAAATTCTCCTGATACCGCGCCCCGCCCGCCTCAAAAATGAGCAAGAAGAGAAGAGGTTTTGTTTTCGCATTGGCGGCCGTGCTGCTTGTTTATGCCGGCTGGATCGGTTGGCAAACCTTCCGCTTCAAAACATATCCTTCTCCGACCGTTCCGGCCGGATCGTCCGCCGAACCCGGCCCGCCCGTGCATGAAGTCATGGGCGTCTATCATATCCACTCGCGCTATTCGGACGGGTGGAAATCGGTCGAGCAAATTGCTTCGATCGCCGCCCGCGCCGGACTCGACTTCATCATCCTGACGGACCATGGGAAGCCAAATCTTCTTTGTCTGTCATCGCAGGGGTGGAAGGACGGGTTGCTCGTGCTGGCCGGGTCCGAGCTCTCCGTAAACCGCGGCCATCTTGTCGGCCTGGAATTCCGCAGCCCCTCTTTGTCTTTTTCCCAGACGACCGAGATCGCGGCCGAGGAGATCGCTTCCCTGGGCGGGTTTTCCATCATCGCCCATCCTTATTCAAAAGTGCGTTGGTCGTGGGGGACGACCATACCTTACTCGGGGATCGAGATCATCGACGAAGACACGATGTTCAGAAAGAATATCCCCAAGTCTCTGCTCTATCTGCCGGCGCTTCTCGTCAACCCGAGGTTGGCTCTGCTTCGAATTATCGCTCCTCCCCGGCAGGCGATCCGCAAATGGGACGAGCTCAACGGCCGTCGCCAAAATCGCATTTATGGATACTTTAGCGCCGATGCCCATTACCTCTATCGGGCGGTCTTCCCCATCTTCCATCTCCACGTGTTGCTGGAGAATCCCTTGGCGCCGGAATTCGAGGCGGCCCGGCGGCAGGTCTTTGACAGCCTGAAAAACGGGCATTTCTACAGCGCCGTCGATGGCGCCGCCGGCGCCAGAGGGTTTAACGTCTGGGCGGAATATGATTCTAAGAAATTCTCGATGGGCTCGGAATTGGACACGATGAGCGAACCCGCCGGTCCGGCGGCTCCGTTGAAGTTGCGCGTCACGGCGCCTTTTTCAGTGCCCTTCGAGATCAGGCTTCTTTGCAACGGCCAGGTCATTTTGAGGTCGGAGAAGAGAGACGTGACATTCGAGGCGGGTGCGCCCGGCGTTTATCGCGTCGAAGTCTATCTCAAGGCGAAATCGCCTCTTGATTCCGACGTCCCCTGGATCCTCTCCAACCCGATTTTTTTCAATACTCCATTAAGGAAGGAACGCCGATGATCAAATACGACCAAAAGAAAATGCAGCGGATCATCCAGAATTTCAAGGGCCGCCGCATCCTGGTCTTGGGCGACCTGATGCTGGATCGATATATCTGGGGAAATGTGTCGCGCATCTCGCCCGAAGCGCCCGTGCCTGTCGTCGAAGTCCAAAAGAGCACCTCTTCCCTGGGTGGAGCGGGAAATGTCTGCCAGAACCTGGAGAGCCTGGGTGCGTCGCCCCTCCCGGTAGGGATCGTGGGGGACGACGAGGAAGGGGCTTGGATCAAGAAGCATGTCGCCGAGGGCCGGGGAATTTTCGTGGATGAGAAAAGGCCGACGACCGTAAAAACGCGCATCATCGCCCATCACCAGCAGGTGGTGCGTGTCGACCAGGAGCGGAAAAAGGCCATTGCCCCAGAGGCCGCAGAAAAGATCTTCCGTTTGATTCAGAAAGAAACATGCGAAGGCATCGTCATTTCAGATTATAACAAGGGGATCATCACGAAGCGGCTGATGGAGCGGGTGCTGCCGTTCGCCAAGGCGAACCGGATCCCGGTCTATGTCGACCCCAAGATCGAAAACTTCATGCTTTATTCGCCCGTGACCTTCATCTCGCCCAACCATATGGAAGCGGAAAAGATCGTTCACCATCCCTGCCGCTCGGACGCCGAGGTGGAGAAAGCGGGCAAGGAGATTTTGGCCAAGATCTCAAGCTTTTATCTCATTATCAAGCGCGGCGAGCAGGGGATGTCGATTTTTGAGCAGAGGAAGAGGGCTGTTCACATCCCGACCAACGCCAGGGAAGTGTTCGATGTGACCGGCGCCGGAGACACGGTGATCGCCGCGGCGGCGCTGGCGCTCCTGGCGGGAGCGACAATCCAGGAGGCGGCCATCTTGGCCAATGCGGCCGCGGGGGTGGTGGTGGCAAAAATAGGAACGGCCACCTGCTCGCCGGATGAGCTGCGGAAGGCCCTCCCTGGCGAAAACAAAAAATAAATAATGAGCCCCCTCCAAATTGACAGCTACGCCTTGGTTGTGATAATAAGAATTCTCTGACGGATATTTTGGGAACTCTCTTTAGGAGGCAAAAAATGGGAAAATGGGGGATTTTCTCTCCAATAGCGATCGCACTTTCAATCGCGATGGTTTTGATGAGTTTTCTCGTAGCCTGCAAGAAAGGAACTCCGAGTAAACCCTTGGCACAGCAAGTCCAAACCGCTTCGGCCGAAGTCGACATACAAAAAATCACGGCTCAGACAGGCATCCGTTTCAGAATTATCAAGACCGATACGCGCGGTTATATGCCCCTCCATAAATTTTTCTGGGTCTGCGTTCCTGACCAAACGCCAAAAGAAAAAGTCGAAGCGTTGGTCAGGGAGATCATTAAAGCCACCGTGGCAAATTTTTCAGATACATATCACAGCTTTACGTTTCATCTTTTTTACGAAAGCAAATTGACGGGGAATCCCGAAGATTGTCAGCCTTTTGCCCGAGCCACGTTTCTTCCCGAAGGAGATTGGAGTAAAGCAGGCAGAGCGCCGATCGATGATTATAAAACCTATCAATTAGCCTTGGAATTTATGGGAAAAGACAAGTGATAATATTCGCTCTTGATATTTTTTCCCGATCATATATCATAGCTTCTTATTTTTATTAAAAGCGGCGAGGGCCATATGAATCAAATGGAACGTTATGAAGAGATAAACTTAATGGAATGTCTTGAAGTTCTCTCGAAAAGAAAATGGCTGATTATTGTTCCTACCATCGTTATAGCAATCCTCGTCGGCATCATCAGCTTTCTCTTGAAGCCCGTCTGGCAGGTCGATGCGATAATCCAGCCGAGCAAATTTCTTATCCAAACGGAACAGGGGCAATTCCAAGAGGTCTCTGTTGTTGATCCTAAACAGGTTGCTGGACAGATCAATCAGTCCTCTTATAACAATCTTCTCGCGTCGGAGCTAAATATCGATTTAAAAATATTTCCTGATATTAAAGCTGAAAACCTCAGAGACACAAAACTCGTCAGAATTTGGCTCCGAGAGAGCGACATCGACACAGGCAAAAAAATTTTGAATTCACTTTTCCTTCACCTCAAGGCTGACTTCGATAAAAAGATTGATGTGGAAATCAAGGGAATCGATACTGATATCGCCAAGAACGAGAATGCGATCAAGCAGAACGAATTTGTCATTAAGGACAAATGGAACGAGATCAAATTGCTGGATATCCAGAAAACAAAAACCAAAGAAGGAATTTCGGCAGATACAAATAAACTAAAAATTTCCGAAGACCGGTTTCAAAATATCTCCGAAGAAATGAAATCGGTCAAGAAAAGAATCGACGAAATCGATGAACAACTCAAAAAGGCCCTGGAGGAAAAACGTCAGGGGAGCGATGCCGTCGGTCTGTTGCTTTATTCCAATGAGGTTCAGAACAACCTCAGATATTACAACACGCTGGAAGAAAAATTGAGTGTGGAAAAAATCACCCAAGAATCCTTGCGCTTGTCGGTCAAAGAAAAAAGTGAAGATATCAAACAACTGGACACGCAAATCGAAAAGCTTAAAACTGAAGTCGACAAAATCAAAAATACGAGCGAAAATTTCAAAAATCAGATATCGCTCCTCACCGAACGTAAATTGAGAATCGACTACGCCCAACTCATCAAGGAGCCGACAGCTTCAAAGTATCCCGTAGCCCCGAGGAAAAAAACATATGTATTCGTTGCCGGTTTCTTCGGATTGATCTTCTTTGGCCTGCTGGCATTTCTTCTGGAATATATCGAAAGCCATAAAAAGAAGAAAATCACGGCTTAATACCCTGGTTCTATTACATCTGTTTAAATGTCTAAACCTATGGGCACACGCCAAATCCTCACTTGGCATCGCGCTAACTTATTGATATCATTAAGCCCGAGTTTGACAAGACTAAATGTCAAGAAGCGATTCGTTAAAAGATTAGCGGCATTCAAGGGCATCATTATCAATAAATCAAGAATAGGAAAGCTATATTGCTTAAAGATAATACTGTTATAAAATATGATAAAGAATAAAAATAGTAAATTACGTTTCTTTCTGCTCGCTGCAATTTATGCAATAATTCTTTACTTTTTCTACGTGAGATATGTCCCACTTGTAAAGGATTTTTAGATAGCGCTGGTTCCTCTTCTTATGATTGCCGTCTTCTCAACCGCGTTTAATGTCCAATGGGGAACACTCTTTTTTATTTTTTGCTTCCCCTTAATAAACAACCTTCCTTATTTTTTCGGCTTATATGAACCCTTTCCTCTTGCACCAACAGCTCTCGTATTATTTTTATTCTATTTTTTAGGCTGGTTACTCTATAGCGCCGGGCACAAATCCGTATTTTCTCTCAAATATCCAATTATTAGGCCTATTGTTTTATTTTCCATAATTATTTTTGTGTCTGGAATTGTGACTTTTTTTCGATACGCATATTTTTATCCTTTTTTAAGCGATTATGTCTATGAGCTAACGACCAACGCATTCGGAGTAACAGCCGGCGGAGCTATCATGAGCATAGTCTTTAATTCTTTGAATTATCTAACGGGCTTAGCTTTCTTTATCGTCTTTTTAAATACAGCCACATCAAAAGAATACTTAAGATAAATTATCATTATTCTCTGCGCAAGTACTTTGCTGTCTCTGCTCTTTGGTTTGTTTCAACATCTGAAAAATATGAAATTGGGAAATAATCCAATAAGTATAAGCGGGGCATTAATCAATGCCACTTTTAAGAATGCCCTTTCTTTTGGAGCTTATGTCGCTATTGTCGTTCCGCTAATTATTGGTGTTTTTTTTGCCTTTAAAGGAATATTACGAATATCATCCTTTTTTGTCATAATCTTATCCTTATATTTGACATTTTTATCAGGTTCAAAAAGCAGCATATTGTCGCTTTTCATTTCTTTATTGCTCTTTTTATTTTTATCTTCAACATTAATTATTGATTTAATAAAGACAAAATCTTTTTCTTTAAAAAGAATCCATTTGTCTTCTTTTATTAGGTTCTTCCGGGTTTTTAATGGCTAAACCTGGAGGATTAAGGCCCTCAGAGGGCTTACCTAAGAGCTTTCGATGAGAGTCCATAGAGGAGCGTCGATGCTGATAATCCCGTATCTTTTTTAAAATCATTCAATTAGCTTCGCTAACAATGAACCCTGTTTAGTCATATAAAGTAACTGATGCCTTCAAACCTCTTATTTTTACCGACAAGAAAGCCTGAAGAACCTTTTATTATAATCTTCGTAGCTTTAGCAATAATCGCCGGTTTGATAATTTTTGACAAAGCGATAACCAAAAAAATAACAGAATCAAGCACTTTTTCAAGATTAAAAGGCATGATTCAACAGGGAAATTTGAATGCAATGCTTATAGGAAGAGCGGATACGCTTTGGAAGTTGGCTGTACCCATGATTAAAGACTATCGGGTTTCCGTAAGCACATCGATATGTAAAAAACCGTAAGGACATCGATATGTGATTTGATCATCGCTTAGACTTCTTTCCAGCCCTTCGGGAAGGAGACTACAGCGATGAGCGACAGGAACGATTATGAGATCCGATATAAGGCCATTCAGCTTCACGAGGCCGGAGTCGGTTTCAATGATGTTCTCCGAACGGTACGCCGCAGTTGCTTCTGGCTTACAAAATGGCTCCGACGATATCGAAAACATGGACTTGGGGGACTTCGTGATCGGAGTCGTGTCCCAAAACATATCCGGAATAGGACCCGAGAGTCGCTCGTCTGCAAGATCCTGGCACTCCGCGACGAACTGGCGGCCCATAAGACCCGCCGAGCGGCTTTCGCCGACATCGGCGCCGAGACGATCCATCATCAGCTCCATGAGCAGGGCGTTCGTCATCTCCCCGCCATTTCGACCATCGAAAAGATCCTGGCCCGGGCCGGCAAGACGAAAAAGGTCAAGGTCAAGCGTGCTCCCGGCGGACCGCCCTATCCATACGTTCGAGCTCGAACGATGGGCAATCTCCAGCAAACGGACTTGGTCGGTCCCCGCTATCTGCGAGGGCCACGGGGAATCACTTGCTTCTATTCCTTCCACACCATCGATGTCGTCGGGCAAACAGCCTCGGCCGGCCAGTTCCCCGATAAGCAGACGATCTCGCTCTGTCGCCATCTCCTTGATTCCTGGCGGTTTATGGGAATGCCCCGGATCTCCCAGATGGATAACGAGATGTCCGCGTCGGGAGGAGGACGGTATCGCTACAGCTTCTCCCAGGTTATCCGGCTCCATCTCCTTTTGGGCATCCATTTTCTCTTCATCCCGGCGGGAGAGCCCGGACGGAACGCCGCCGTGGAAAGCTTTAACGGCCTCCGGCAGAAACGCGTCCTTCTTCACACCTGTCCCGATCTGCGGGCTCTGCGCCGGACGAGCCGGCGCTTCCTTCGCTACTACCACGTCCAGAAGCCCAGCCGAAGCCTCACCCTCGCCGACCACGGGACCCGGTTCCCCGGAGTTCTTCGCGATCGGACCTGGACGACCCTCCGCCATCTCCCGGACGGCTTCTCTCTCGATCCTTGCATCGATGCCCGCGGTCACTTGGTTCTTCCCATCGCCAAGGGCTGCGTTTCGTTCGTCCGCAAGGTTGACAGTCACGGCTGTATCGAGTTCAACGGCGCAGAATACTTCATCCGCCGGAAACTGGAAAGGCAATACGTCGTGGCCACGCTCTCCACGTATCACAGGAGGGTCTTCATCAAACACGAGGGAAAGCTCATCAAGTCGGTTCCGTTCCCTTTCACAGGAAGGATTATCGATCCCCTCAGCTGAGCATTTACATATCGATGTCCTTACGGCTACCTCCTATCCGTTAAGCGGAGTAGGCATAGGTGGTTATATCATCGAGTCATCAAACTATTCAAAAATTTATAAAACTCCTCTGCGGGTTCCTGAATCAACTGAGAATTACCTTCTTCAGGTCGGTTCAGAACTGGGGCTTATGGGAATTTTCTTGGTACTCTGGATTTTCTGGGAAATTGTGAAACAGATAAGGCGTTCCTCTCTGCAAATTCCCAGCAGCGACAGAAGTAACGGTGGATTAACAATCATGATAGAGAAGCCAGTGGTTGAGATTCCACTCCTCGCTTCACATCCTGATATCAGGAAAAAGCCTGTAACGGTCAAAATTTTCCTGGTAAAGGATTTTTTTAAAAAAGAGAAATTACTCGATGAGATTATTCTCAAAGATAGCAATTGGAAAACATATGAATTCTCCATTTCAGAGGAAGTCAACCAAGAAGTCATTTTGCGTATCAAAGTCAGCCGTACTTGGAATCCCTTAAAAACAATCGGAACACCCGACCCTCGCAACCTGGGCGTGGCGCTCGACCGGATCAAATTTAAAGATAAAATTTAACGATCAAAATGTCGAAATCTCAGCCGGATATTATACAGTATTTGGCCCAAAAGCGAGCCTGCCGGAAGAGAAATGATTTTAGATGTGGGGAAATTGGGTGGGATTCGGAGAATAACGTGTCTGGAGCCGCTATTTTTCCTTGCGCCGCCCCGAGAGGTAAACCAGCATGGTCTTGATGAGGATCTTCAGGTCGAAGATCATGGTCATCTGAGAAATATAATAGAGATCGTATTCTAAATGCGTCTTCCGCAGAATCCAGCTAAATCTCGCCCCGTAGGGTTTTACCAGGCTCCAACCTTTGCCCCGGGCCCGAGCGGCTGCGGCTTATACGTCGGAACGATGTCCGCAAGACCGTTGACGATACTATTGCGATCGGTCCCATCATAGCACATATTGATCAGCCTCTCGATCTTAAGCACTGTCTCGTCCTCCGGCCTGACCCTGGGACTTCTCGCTTTGAATATCCTGGCGTGCTCGCTCGGTTCCGAACCTTCCTCGGCCCCCAGCAGCTCCTCGAAAAGCTTCTCTCCGGGCCTTGGGCCGCTGAAGATGATCGGAATATCCACGTCCGGCTCATGGCCGCTGAGCCTGATCATTTCGCGCGCGAGGTCCAGGATCTTGATGGGCTCACCCATGTCGAGGACATAAGTCTCGCCCCCCTCGCCGATCGCCGCCGCTTCGAGAACGAGGAGCACGGCTTCCGACGTCGCCATGAAATATCTCTTCATCTCGGGATGGGTCACCGTCACGGGCCCGCCCCGCTTGATCTGGTCCTCGAAAAGCGGGATGACGCTGCCACGGCTGCCGAGGACGTTCCCGAACCTCACTGAAATGAACTTCGTGCCGTTCCGCCCGTTCAGGATCCTGAGCATTTCCTCACCAACCCGCTTGGTCGAGCCCATGACGCTCGTGGGATTGATCGCTTTGTCCGTGGAGATATAGACAAATTTCTCGACTTTGTATTTCAAAGCCAGATCGCCCAGGATCCTCGTCCCCAGGATATTCGTCTTGACTGCTTCTTCCGGGTAACTCTCCAGGACGGGGACGTGCTTATAAGCGGCCGAGTGGAGGACGATCTCGGGCCGGATCTTCGCGAAGACATCCTCCATCTTTATCCTGTCTCGTATATCTCCGATGACCGGGACGATTTCCGCGGCGGCCCCGCGGAAACGATTCATCAGATAGAAAAGTTCCGTCTCATCAATATCGAGGAGGGCGGTCGAGCGCGGCTCGAACTGGAGGACCGTCCTGGCTAGCTCTCTTCCGATGGACCCGCCGGCTCCCGTGATCAGAACACGCTTCCGGTTCAGGAACGCGCGGATCGCGGCGAAATCGATCTCGACTTTTTCCCTCCCCAGGAGATCCTCGACCCGGACTTCCTTGATATCGGAGAGAGTGACATTCCCGTCCACGAGCTCCAGGATCCCGGGGATAATCTTGATCTTCGCCGGTCCGCCCGAATTCCGGATGATCTCGACCACGGCCCGGATGTCCTTTGAGCGAAAGGACGGGATGACGATCAGGACTTCATCAACCGCGTTCGCTTTCAAAAGCGTCGGTATATCGTTCCTCGTCCCCAGGACCTTTATGCCATGAATGCTCATTCTCCTCTTGGATAAATCGTCATCGATATATCCCACGGGGAAATACTTGGATTTTTTGTTGATCAGCATATCCCGGCCGATCGCGCTGCCGGCTTGGCCCGCGCCGACGAGCAGGATCCGCGTGCGCCCATGCTGCATTCTCCCCGACTTGCTGAGGTATTCAATGATAGCCCTCTTGGAGATGCGGAGCACGCCGATGGCGCCCAGCGTTATGACATAATCTGCAAGAATTACAGCACGCGGAAAGCCGGAAAACGGCCCGCGCGTCCGAAAGCCCAGATAGACCGTCACCAGGCTGAGGGAGGCCATGGAGACCGCCGCGACGAGCTTCTGCAAATCGGTGAGCCCGAAAAACCGCCAGGAAATCTTGTACATGCCGAAAGCGGCTAGGAACGATACTTTGACGATAAGAGCCAGCCCAAGATAGACGGGGAATTTTCGAGCAAACTCGGCCGGAATCGCGCCGTCGAACCGCAGCCAGAACGACGCATACAGCGATAACCCGATTAAGACCGAATCGCCAAGAAAGAAAAACGCTAACCTCTTGAGCGGCGTAATGCGGAGTATGCTTTCCCTTAGTTTTGAAAGACGCATATTCATTTCATTAACCCCTAAGTCAGTTCTGCCGGTTTTCTGCTAGCGGATAAAATCAGCTGCTACGTTCCTGGATGAGCGCGCAATTCAGCTCTGACGGTAAATCGCCACAATCCGGCGAATAGCAGGATTGGGAGCACAATCACAACTACATTAACAAAAGGCGCTCTTTTATACCATAGCAGAGCGATGACGGTCCCTATCGAAGCCAAAGTAATATAGATAAACGTGACTAAACGATGACTGTATCCGACAATGACCAGGCGCTGATATATATGAGACCGATGGGCTACGAATATGTTTTCTTTATTAACCAAGCGGCGAACCAACGTGAAAGAAGTATCAAAAATGAACGGCCAAACCACCAGAAATCCTGCAACCATGAATCGTGGATTCCTTTGGGCCGCAATGATGGGGAGAACAGCCAGGGTGAATCCAATAAAAGAACTTCCCACATCCCCCATGAAAATTCGAGCGGGAGGCCAGTTGTGAAATAAAAAACCTAAACTAGAAGCAGCCAAGAGTAGGCCAATTGAACTGACGAACGGCTGGCCGTTCATTAAGCCCATTATTGTCCAGCCTAACCCTGCGATAAATGCTTGCCCGCCTGCAATCCCATCTATCCCGTCCATGAAGTTATAAGCGTTGGTCAAACCAATTATCCAAATTAATGTGAACGGAATACCTATTGAATAAAGACGAATATCTCCAATGATAGGAACTGTAACCGCATTAAAATAACCGATTGCAATTAGGATAATAATAGAACTCACCGCTTGAACAATAAGGCGTACGCGAGTCGGCACGTTATGAATATCATCAAGCCATCCAACCAACGCAACGATTCCACCGCCGAGGCTGAGAGCCGCGATCTCCCTAAACGGCGTGCTCAAGATTCGGAAAAAAAATAAGCTCCAAGCTCCAATAAGAACACCGATAACAATGCCAAGTCCTCCCCCTCGGGGAGTTGGCCGTGTATGCGAACTGCGGGCATTTGGGATATCAAGCATCCGTTCGACCGCCCAGCGTCGTGATCCCGCGACGCACAGAGTTGATAACCCAAGCGCGCCAGCTGCAACGGCAAGACTAATGATCAACAATCTTATAACTCTCCTCTTGCGCGCATTTCTTCTATAGTCTCTTTCCACCCGGAAAGAAGATCATATTTCGGTCTAAACCCGATTTCGTCTTGTATCCTATGCCCATCGACAGCCATATCTTCGGTGTACTTGTCTAATGCGCCCCTAAAGCCGGAAGGCCTGAGACCGAGCATCCTCGCTCCTTTGTCTATGACCTCCGCAGTAGTGCGCAAGGGGGCGACAGGAAGATGCATTCGAGGAGGCCTCCTCTCCAAAGCCTCGCAAATCGATTGGATGATGTCGTTTAATGAATGAATTTCACCATCTGTTACGTTGAAAACCCTTCCTGCCGCATTTGGGTGTCTGGCTGCGGCTAGTGCCGCATTAGCCACATCCTTGTCGTACACTAGCGTACGCCTATTTGTGCCAGAGCCAATGGGGATAAATCGCCTTCTAGCTAAGGCTTGAAGCAAGCGACGATAATTTCCTTTAACTAGAGATCCATAGACAGCCGCCAAGCGCAGAACCGTACCCAGAGGCCTGCCGTCTAGCCGTTGCGCTTCCAGAATAATTCGTTCAGCACGTAACTTCGTGTCGGCATAAGGAGTATCCGGGTTTGGCAGGGTGTTTTCATCGAGCATTCGGCCGTCCCCGTGGCCGTATACAGCAATCGTACTGAAGAACACCACACGTTGTACGCCCGCTTCAATTGCCGCTCGGGCAACTAATGCAGTCCCATCAATATTGATAATCTTATAACGAGAAAGTTGCTCGGGCGACGGCGTATAGATGTGAAGCATGGCAGCCATGTGTATAATAGCTGTAATACCGGAGACGGCTGTCCTAACCGCCCTTTCATCGTTGATATCCCCTAGCTGGAAGTCCGTCGTTTGAGAAAACATTCCAGGTTCTGGAGGATCCAGAGCTAATACGCGTACTGGGTAACCAGATTGCTGCAATACTTCAACTACGCGTGGCCCCAAAGCACCAGTGGCACCCGTCACTAGGACTGGAGGGCGGCTATTACCCAAGTAAATCACTAAGCGGTTTCCGTAAGCACATCGATAGGTAAAAAACCGTAAGGACATCGATATGTGTTTTCCTTATCGCATAGACTTCTCAACCCAGCTTCAATATGACCGACTTTTATCTGATGATAATATCCGACCACTGCCCCGCAGAAGGCGGTGGTTGTGTCGCCCTGCACAAGGAGCACATCAGGCTTTTCTTCGGCAACGATCTCGTCCAGCCCCTTTACCGCCCGCGCCGTTATCTGCGCCAAGGTCTGACCCGGCGACATGATATTTAAATCATGGTCAGGTCTGACGCCGAAAAGCGCAAGGGGTTGATCAAGCATTTCGCTGTGCTGAGCTGTCAGGCAAACCTTGGAAACGAACGAATCATGTTTTTGCTCAAGTTCCAAAACAACCGGGGCAAGCTTAATGGCTTCGGGACGGGTGCCGATGATTGTCAATATCTTGTATTTTTTCATATCCGGCATTTATGTTGCGAATTGTGTGCGCTTGAACATCTCTTCAAATTGATGGACACAGATTTCTATCGAAAAACGTTCTTCCAACACGCGCCGCGCACGATAGCCAAACGTCTCCAGCAATTCCGGCTGTGTTTGCCACTCGCTGATGATGCGCGCCAGCGCCACCGAGTCGCCAGGCGGCGTTACCGCGCCAATCTGTTCGGTCGTAATCAGGTCGGCGCCGCAGGCAGATTGATCCATCACCGCCAGCAATGGCCGGCCGGCCGACATAATATTATACATTTTCCCCTGAGCCGCCACGTTCGTAAACTGTCGATTGAGTGTCAACAGGCACACATCAGCGGCCGCTAACACTTGTGGAAACACATCCCGGGTCTGAAACTGCAGGAATGTTATATTAGCCAGCCCCCACCCGACCGCTTGTTGTTCAAGCCCGGCACGCTTGACGCCATCGCCGATAAGCACAAAATGAATCCGGGGACAATATTTTAGTTCTCGCGCCGCCTCAATGACGGTTTCCAAGTCTGAGGAATAGCCCATATTGCCGGAATACAGCACAACGAATTTGTCATGCAAGCCGTGTGATTTCCGAAACTCATTCTTTTTGGGCATGGAACGGATGACGGACGGATCGGCCCAGTCCGGAATAATAGTAATTTTCGATTCCGGTATATTCCATTTGATCAACCGGCGTTTATAATGCGTTCCCGGCACCTGCACGTGATCGGCGGCCTTATACAGATAACGCTCGCATTTTTCAATCAAGCGAAACCTGCCGCCGCGCTCCAACTTGCCAGCCTGAACCAACGCCTCCGCCGACAAGTCCTTGACCCCAAGAACGCAGGGAATCCGCTTCAATCGGCTGATAAACAGCGATACATATCCCAAAGGCAGCACCGGCATGTGAATATAGGCGATATCCTGTCCGCCGGTAAAAGCCGCGGCCATCAAAGCGCTAAACGCGAATGAAAGATGGGGAAGTGACCGCAAATACAAAGACCTGTCCCGCGGAACCGCATAGATAAAAGAGCGCAGAATCCGCACGCCATCCTTATGTTGAACCTGAAATAGTTTATGACGATAGCCAACGTGGATTTTGCCTTCCGGGTAATGAGGAAAGGCCGTCAGCACCGTGACCTGGTGGTCTCTTTTAGCGAGTGTTTCAGCCAATTCGCGGATATAGACTCCGGCCGCAAAATCCTCCGGCCAGTAATATTGGCTAACTATTAGAATACGCATTGAAAATATCTTCGCCTCAAATATCCGGAGCTAATCACATTGACGTCAACAATCGTTGCCATTTCATATTATTACCTGCAACCGGGCTGACGCAAAGCTGTCCTCGAACTGCATTGGAAGGGACACCGGCGTTAGTTGCCTAGCCGCGGAATGCGTTCCCGCTCCCGCACAGAATGGGGATTGAACTCGGCAATCACTTTTCGGGTTTCCTTCAAGATATCGATTGTCTCGCGTTGGCGGCCGGGACGCAATCCTTGCAGGAATTTGATTTTCAGCCAGAACAATATCAAGTGCAGGCGACGAAGCATAGGCAGGCAATCCGGCCTATATTTCGCAAAGTAAATCAACTGGCCCCGATGACTTTCAATCATGATGCGGGAGACCTTGCGCCGGCTGTAGCCCCCGAGGTGGATAATACTGATCGCCGGATCGAAGAGAATGCGCTATCCGCAGACGCGGACGCGAATTAACAGATCAGCGTTCTCATAATCAAAATAATACTGTTCGTCAAAAAGTCCCGTTTGCTCCAGCACCTCGCGCCGGAACATCATGCACATGCCATCGATCCACTCCACTTCCTGCGCGGCGGCTGGAGGATCAAAGTTGTCGTGAACACGGCCCAGCAGGCGGCCACAATATCGCCGGGCCTGATCCATGGGCAAGAGGCGTCCGAAC
Source organism: Candidatus Aminicenantota bacterium (assembly GCA_963715635.1). GTDB lineage: Bacteria > Acidobacteriota > Aminicenantia > Aminicenantales > UBA4085 > JAPKZH01. The sequence goes on from OY970261.1 coordinate 3,590,535, forward strand.
GGAAACGATTGATTGACGGCCGATAAAGCAACCAACCGGCGCGAGTAAAAAATGCGCCGGCGCGACGATGGCGCCAGCGACCCGTCCGGGTTGAGAATCTGAGGTCCGACAATACCCACATCAGGCCGCGCTTCGCGTAATCGACCAATCATCTTACCCGCGGGATTATCAATGAAAAGCACGTCGCTGTTCAGGACAAGAAGGAAAAGCCGATTGAAGAGCTGGATGGGATTGAACATTAGCGAAATGGTCCTTCCGGGAATAGCGTATGATTTATCAACGGGTTAATGAAGGATGAAGGTCCAAGCCGCCAAGATGAAAGAATGCGTCACGTTGAGCCGTCAGAGGCAGTCACAGATACAAGAGGGTCATGATCCGGCATGTTCTATACTCTCCGTTTCGCCACGAATTTCTTGAAAATACTGCCATACCGCTGCCGCACTCGTCGGAACCGTTATCAGTGCTTTTAATTTGGTTATATTGATTTCATACCGTTCAGGCGGCAGATCACTTGCCAGGGTCGGCTGTCCCATCCAACTCTGAACAAGGCGCAGTTCCACGACACCATCCCCGCATAGATTAAGCACATCACCTCCAGGCATTTCCTGAGCCAAGCGCAACACCATCTGCGCCGCTTGATCGGTATGCAGATATTGATAGGCCGAATCCGGATGAACATAGAGCTTTCCCCCATGAGTGAGATCATAAATCGCATTTTTTCGCAAACCAGGGCCAACCATCCCTCCCATCCGGACGATAATACACGTGCGCGCATATTGTTGCGCTAGCAATTCTCCCATATACTTACTCATCCCATAGCGTGACAACTTGACCGGCTGAATCGCGGTCGTTTCAACGTTGCACGCGGGGTTAGAACAGTCATTATAGACATCACAAGTTGACAAATACACATACCGGTCAGCAGAAAAATCAATCAGGCTAAGCAAAGTATCACGCACGTTCCGGTCAAATATTTGACCTGGATCCGTTAACGCCAGCCGTTTGGAGGAATTTCCTGCCGCATTGATTAGAAGATCGCAACGCTGTCCCTTAAACTCCTGATAGTTATTCAAATCAATCGGGGCATGCTCTATTTTATTCTTCAGGCAGTACCGCACAAAAGCCGAACCAACGAACCCCTGAGCTCCGAGGATGAAGATCATAGGAATTGCTCCATTTAATTAAAGTCGAATCCCATCGCCACGAGTTGCGTAATAGGCCTCCAACCAGGCAATGGTGCGCTTCATTCCATCGCGCAATGAAGTGGTACAAGCCAATCCAAGACTGTTTAGGCGCCGGACATCAAATATTTTCACCATCTGTCCATTGGGCTCGGACGTATCCCAAACAAGCTGTCCCTTAAACCGAACCATGTCCCGGATGATCCCTGCTAATTCGCGAATGGACGTGCTGGTTCCAGATGAAATATTCACCGGTTCGCTTGTGTCATAGTGTTCAACAAAGTATAAGATGCTGGCCGCCACATCACCGGCATATACAAAATCCCGCACCGGTTCGCCGGTGCCCCACATGACGACTTCGGAAGCCCCGCTTTGCTTGGCTTCGTAGAACCGGCGCACCAAAGCCGGCACCACATGTGACTCATTTTCGCGGAAGTTATCATACTCGCCGTACATATTGCCGGGAATCAGCACGACAGAATTCAGACCATACTGTTGGCGGTAGCCTTGGCTGGCAATAATACCCATCTTTTTTGCGACTGAGTACCCGGCGCTTTCCGGCTGGGGAAAGCCATTCCACATTTGCCCCTCATCAATCGGCGAAATCGCCGTTGACGGGTAACTGCACCCTCCCATCATATAAATAAGTTTTTTCACCTTATGTACAGCCGCTCCCTGAAACACCAATGCGGTCAAAAGCGTGTTGCGGTAATAAAAGTCCGCCGGGAAGGCCCGGTTGGCGCCAATGCCTCCCGAATACGCCGCCAGGTGGATTAGGATTTCCGGCTTTAGCTCTTCAAACATCCGACGAACTTGGATTGGATCCATCAGGTCATAATCCCTGCTGGATAAACCAATCGCGGCCTCCTCGCCGTACTTTTGTTTAAGCAATGGCACGAGATGGCGGCCCAGAAAGCCCGTTGATCCAGTAATAATTATTCTCATTAAAAGTTCCTTCTTCCCCCCTGCCGTCTTGGCCGCCCGAACATGGCCATCCATCCCATGCCGGTTACATAGGATATTGATATGTGGGAATCATTCTACTAGTCCTGTCACGGAATCATGGCAATCCGGTGCGCAGCAACAGTGTCAAATCCGCGATTAAACGCCAGAGCCACCTGTTGGACAGTTGTTTGAACTAGCGCTGAAATACCAACATTGAGCGGGCCGAGGCAACGCATTGCATAAGCGGTCCCGAAAAAACTGATGGCGCGCGAAAGCAGGTTAAAAACAAACGGTGACGCGGCATCCCGCACGAAATTGGAATAGCGAAGACGAGCCAATTCATTATTAGCTTGCTTCATTATCATGGTCCATTCGGATGGTCTGCTCATCATGCCGAAGCACCTTTTCCAACTTTCGTGTTGGATGAAGAAAAGATGATCTCGCTCCCCGGCGCATCAATGTGCATGCAAAGGTTATGGTATGCTCCGAACACATGTTGTAGTCTTCCATGCGCTTCCGGAGGAGCAAAAAACAGCAGAAAACCACCGCCGCCTGCACCGAGCAATTTGCCGCCCAGTGCACCCGTGCTGCGGCCCAATTCATACAAGCGGTCAATCTCGCCATTGGAAACGCCGCCATCCAGGCTGCGCTTTGCCTGCCATGTTTGGTCCAGTAATTTGCCAAATTCGTACAATGATTTGTCGCTCGTCAGGATATTCCACCCTTTGTCCACCATCGCGCGCATTTTTTGTAACGTTTTGCGATTCTCATTCACACGCGCCAATTGCTTGGTAACCACATCAGCCGCCTTGCGCGTGATGCCGGTAAAGATGATGAACAAGTGTTGCTCAAATTCTTGCAGGCGTGCCGGGGAGAGCGGCACGCGGTGTACCAGAATGTCGTCTTCGGCTCGAAACTCGATTAGGTTTAATCTACCGAAAGCAGCTAGCGTCTGATCCTGGCAACCCACATTGTCATGCAACAGGTTGCGTTCGACATAGATAGCTTCGTAAGCCAGTTGTTCCGGGGTTCTATACTCGCCTTTGAAACTGTGCAAGGCCTGCAAAAGCGATACGGTAAAAGTTGATGACGAACCCAACCCCGTAAAGGCAGGCAGGTCAGCCACATTGTGCAGTTCCAAATCACGCTCAAGCTTGCACAGCCGCAAGCACTCGCGGTAAACGTTGTGTTCGATTTCGTTTATATTTTTGACTAATTCGACTTTGCGATACGAGATCCGCAGACCATAATCAAACAAGTGACTCTGAAATGGACTGGCAGTCACGTACGAGTATTTGTCAATCGCGGTGGCTAGCACTGCCCCACCCTCCCGAAGAAAATACTCGGGGTAATCCGTACCACCCCCCAAGAAACTGATACGCAATGGCGCGCGAGAGATAATCATGGCTATAACGAGTGATACGCGAATCGCCTATACATTTGAGTATTGGGCGTTGCGCAAAATGGTGTACGTCTTGATCAATTCTGTAATACCACGCTGCAGCGGCCATTCGGGTCTAAAGCCCGTTGCATATAACCGCGCGTTTGAGACGATATAGTCCCGTTTGTCTGGGTCTTCGCCAATCGGTGCTTCGATGTATACAAAGTTCGGCAATTGTTTTTTGATCTCGGCGCATAACTCTAGCTTGGAAAGATTCGCATCGTCTAATCCGACATTGTATGCCTTGCCTTTCATCGTCTCAAATTTTTCCAAAGCATGCAAAAATACTCGTGCCACATCGCGAATGTGGATATAGTTTCGTTTGAAATGCCCCTCAAACACCACCACCGCATGGTCCATCATAGCACGATAAACAAAGTCGTTGACTAGCAAGTCCGTCCGCATCCGGGGTGACGCGCCGAACACGGTTGCCAATCGGAGACTGATCGAGTTTTCTCGTTCAAGGACAGCTCTTTCCGCTTCCGCCTTTGTAACACCGTAGAGCGAGATGGGATGCAGAGGCGTCTCCTCGGTGCAGAATTTACCGGCTTCGCCGATCCCATAACCGCTGTTGGTGGTGGGATAGATGACTCGTTGATCCTCGCTGGCCAGACGACAAAGCATTTGGACTGCGTCTCGGTTTGTCGTTTGCGCCGCCACCTTGTCCCGATCGCACATCGGCGCACCAACCAGCGCCGCAAGCGGAATAATCACATCGGCTTTCTCAACCAAGGGCTTAACCACCCCCTCGTCCCGGCAATCGCCGCGAACCACTTGGAAATGTTCATACTGGCAACAATCCATTAGGCTGTTCTGGCGAAACAGAAAACCATCCAGCACAGTCACCACATGACCCTGCGCCAAAAGCGTAGGTGCCAACACCGACCCCAGATAGCCAGCCCCACCAGTAATCAGAACCTTCATGGATTATCCCACTTGCGCAAACAAAATTTGTTCCGTCATATCGCAAAGAATATGCTCGATACTAAGAAACGTCTCTTGAATGTACTGAGTATTGTGACTCGGCACTGTTATCGCACAATCCACCCGTGATTCCAAAGTACCGTTCTCCCCCATTAGTTCAATCGTCTTGATGCCAAGCTCGCGCGCGGCGCTCACGGTACGCAACACATTTGCAGAACTGCCACTGGTGCTAACCCCAATCAACACGTCACCTGGCTTGCCCAATGTTCGCACCTGTCGTTCAAATATACCTTCAAATCCGCAGTCGTTGGCAAATGCCGTCAAGAAGGAAGTGTCCGTGGTTAACGCGATCGCCGGTAGGCCCGGACGCTCAAACTCTTTAGTCAACCGGCTGACGAATTCAGCTGCCATGTACTGGCAATCCGCTGCGCTGCCGCCATTGCCGCACAACAACACCTTGCCGCCATTCCGAAAGGTCTCGACAATCAGGTCGGCAGCTGCCAAAACGGACGACAGACAGTGTTGCGCAACCTGGCGTTTTAGATCGGCGCTTTCTTGCAAATGGGTGCGCACTCTATCCCGCCAGAGATTACGGTCGGATTCTACCACAGTCGCTCCTATTCATCCATATTCAACAGCCGCTCAATCACGGCCGCCGCGTTGACTAAATCATCTACGACATAGTCCCAAGTGACTGCCAGCTGCGCCGCAACCTGCGCGCCATAACCCGTGCGTACAAGTAACGTAGTCGCGCCCACCTGTTGTCCCATTTCGACATCAATTACCTTATCGCCGATCACAAAAGCCTCGCTAGGCTTGAAATTGTGCTCTCGCGCAGCTTTTTCGAGAAGTCCCGGCTGCGGTTTGCGGCAAGTGCACCCATCATTCGGGTGGTGGGGACAGACATAAATGCCGTCCAGTGGAATGCCCTCAGTGGCGAGTAATGCACACAGCCTCTGGTGAATGAGGTCAAGGCGTGCCCAATCAAAGTAGCCACGACCAATACCAGACTGGTTCGTAATAACAACTAGCCCCAACCCCAATCTATGCAGATCGCGCAAGCCGCGCACGGCACCAGGAAGCAGTTCGAGATGGTCTGGGTTTGAAAGGTATTTTCGCTCTATGTTGATTGTGCCGTCTCGGTCAAGCACAACAAATCGACGCTGGCTCATTTTCTATCCAGGGCAAGCAGTGCGGCCGCTTGGGCATACGATTCCGGTGTGCCTATATCCAGAAAACGCCCCCGGCTCTGATAGCCGTAGAGCCGCCGCCCAATCCAACCGGGGAAAACCTCGCGCTCAAGCGACACGGCGCGTCCCGATGGAATAGCGCGCACCATTTCTGAATCGAGCACATAGATCCCTGCATTCACCCAGCCCGCCCCGACCGTGCTTCCTTTCTCCTCAAAGCCGCTGATTACCCCTTCAGCGGAGAGAGAGACACGCCCATAGCGTGCCGTGTCAGACCCGGGTGTCAAAACCAACGTGGCATTAGCCTGGCGTGCATGGTGCCAAACCCACAAGTCCGTCAAGTTCACCTCGCAGAACGAGTCGCCATTCATCGCAATAAACGTTTCAGATGCAATCAGCGGCAGAGCCAGGCGCAATGCGCCCCCAGTGCCAAGCAGAGTTGTTTCTTGAGAATAGGCGATGCCCATTCCGGCATATGCTTCGCCAAAAGCGGCTTGAATTTGCTCGCTGCGATAGCCCACGCACAAAATGGTCTGTGTAATGCCCGCTGCCGCAATCTGATCCAGCAGGTATGTCAGGAACGGTTTGCCACAGACTGCCGCCAGCACCTTAGGGCGATCGGCAACGACTCCTTGTAACCGTGTCCCTTTGCCACCAACCAAAATAACGGCTTCGTTAAGTTCTTTCATTAAGTATGATAGTACCAATAATCGTTAATACTTTTCTTTTAATCACAGGTATTCTCTCCAGAACGGTCAGCACAGGTCAGAGGCGTTAAGGGCACTAGGGTCATGCCGCAGACAATAGACATTAGTCCGAGACAATATGCTGAAGGCCGAAAACATGGCTTCACTGTCAGGACAAAATCTCTGAAAGTTTTAACCGTATTTTGTTTTAAACATAATCCCCGTTGCATTACACCTTTAGACGTATTAGACGGGAGCCCCGCCTGCCCCACTGCTAACTACCCAACTGCGGAATACGCTCTCTCTCCCGCACAGAATGGGGATTGAACTCGGCAATCACTTTTCGGGTTTCCTTCAAGATATCGATTGTCTCGCGTTGGCGGCCGGGACGCAATCCTTGCAGGAATTTGATTTTCAGCCAGAACAGTATCAAGTGCAGGCGACGAAGCATAGGCAGGCAATCCGGCCTATATTTCGCAAAGTAAATCAACTGGCCCCGATGACTTTCAATCATGATGCGGGAGACCTTGCGCCGGCTGTAGCCCCCGAGGTGGATAATACTGATCGCCGGATCGAAGAGAATGCGCCATCCGCAGACGCGGACGCGAATTAACAGATCAGCGTTCTCATAATCAAAATAATACTGTTCGTCAAAAAGTCCCGTTTGCTCCAGCACCTCGCGCCGGAACATCATGCACATGCCATCGATCCACTCCACTTCCTGCGCGGCGGCTGGAGGATCAAAGTTGTCGTGAACACGGCCCAGCAGGCGGCCACAATATCGCCGGGCCTGATCCATGGGCAAGAGGCGTCCGAACGGAAACGATTGATTGACGGCCGATAAAGCAACCAACCGGCGCGAGTAAAAAATGCGCCGGCGCGACGATGGCGCCAGCGACCCGTCCGGGTTGAGAATCTGAGGTCCGACAATACCCACATCAGGCCGCGCTTCGCGTAATCGACCAATCATCTTACCCGCGGGATTATCAATGAAAAGCACGTCGCTGTTCAGGACAAGAAGGAATCGGCCCCGGGACTGAGCCAGCGCCGCGTTATGTGCCGCGGCAAATCCCAGATTGCGATCGTTCCGAATCAGCCGCACCCATGGACACTCCCGCGCCACCATCTCGGCACTACCATCCGTCGAGGCGTTATCCACCACAATGACCTCGTAGTCGAGGCCGTGGGTTTCCCGGCGGATGGACTCCAGCGCCTGGCGGGTTATTTGACAGCTATTATAGGATGCGATAGTGACGGTTAAATCCATGGTCAGACCATTATCGATGAAGCCTATACGGCAATCCAATAATGCCGGTTTCGTTTATTCTCCAAGAATGTCATTCTGTTGTTACCCGTTTTTCGCTATCGCAACGGCTATTCGTTCATTACTCAGCTTTCCTAAACGGTCTTGCCACCCATCCAAGATACCATAAAATAATAATTTTACCTTCCTGCATCTGTCATTTTCCATTAAAAGCACCAAGGATAGCGTTCTCAGCTGGGAAACGAATACTGCCAGTGCGTATAGAGGGTCGCGCCTGAAATGTTCTCGCGCGAGAACTGTGGCGTTTCGATATGCATAATAGCGACGGAGCGGACTGTGGTTGGTGGCTTCCAGCGTAAGCCATCCGAACCGGCGCTTCAACTTATGTCCAACCGAATGGGTCATACCCAGTCGGCACCCCTTCACCACCCGGAACCCCGCAGCTCGCGCCCGCAAACAGAAATCGTAATCCACCAAATCAATAATAAACTCTTCGCGAAACGGCCCAATCCGGTCATAAACATCCATCGGTAAGAGACTGCCCGAGGTGACGATTCCCCGTTTCTCCACCAAGGGCCGTCCATCCGCCGGACACGCTTCCATTTCGCCCGTATGTCGGTCCCGGTAGGCCATTCCTATGATCGCCACTGGCTTCCCGGCTTGGCCAACCGCGAGATTCCACGTTTCAATCAGGTTCTTTACCATATCCGCTTCAACGACAGTATCGTCATCAAGCGTCAACACCCAACGGTACCCTTGGGATTTGGCGATAGACACCCCCTTATTCAACGCGGCGGCAACGCCGACGTTGGCCACGTTATGATGCAGAATAACGCCCATCGTCTTAGAAAACCAAATCTGCAACCGTGCTACGTTATCCGCCGATTCGCCATCGTCAACAATTACCACAAGACCCACCTGACTTCGGATACGTTGCACACGTTCAGGAAATCCATCATCCGGGCGATATGTCGTAATCACCGCACAAATGTCGGAGGGAACGCTGATAACTGGATTCAACCGGTCACTCATGCTTTACGTCCTATCATGAATATGCTTGGGGTGAACGCAATTCGCCCACCTGATGCCAGTTCAAGCAAGTGTGCAACCGGGGTTCCTATATGCCCAATTTTTCCACGCCATCCTATTGCCTTAACAAAGATAGACATAAACCCGCTAAGCTCCAACATGCGTCTGGTTGAATTAACAGAAAACGTATAGACATGGGGATGGCACAGCACACGATCGCCCTGCATGCTTCCCGGCATCAGGCGGCGAACCAGTCCCGACAAAGGCTGCTTTCGATAAAACCAGAACTTGAAGCGGAAATAATCGGCTGACGGCACCGATAATGCGAGGATGCCATCCTCGGAAAGAAATTCCTTCATCTGAGAAAGCGTTTTGATGGGATCCCGAAGATGCTCCAGGGTTTCGAAAGCCGTAATGTATTGAAACTCCCCCTTTTCGAAGGGAGCATCTTCTAATGATCCAGCATGAACTCTGCCCCCCCTCCATGTTTTGAGAGTGTGTTGAACAGCCTGGGGTACCAGTTCAACACCATTTGGCTGAACTCCATCCTTTTGCGCTAGCGTTCCGAAATCGCCAAAAGCACAGCCGAAATCGAGCAGTTTGTCTCCTTGCTGCGGACGGCGATAATTCTTCATCATTTGCCAATTCACCACGAATTCAGAGGGGCGGAAAACACTCTGGTATTCACTGTATTTGACTTCCGGGCAGAATTCGGACTGTACACTGATCAGATATTCTTCCGTCACATCGCTGTCCACATACAGTGTGCCGCATGTTCGGCAACGAGCAAGCGTATAAACGCCTTCCGGCATCCACGGCCTACTCCCCCAGACTGCGCAGGGAGATTCGCTTCCCATAATAGGATTGTCCGCAGTTTTACATATATAACATATCCGAGTGGTTCTTTTCAAATTCGCATCCCTCCATTGGGTGGACAGTTTTTCGATAGAATTAACCCGCCTGTTTTCAATATGGCCCCAGCAGCTGCATATAATATATACTAAGTCCATTCAATAGATAAGGATAAACCTTGTGATCCGAACCGTTCCACGACAGCCGCGGCTTCGGATAGATGGCCGCGAGGCCCATCAGCCTCATCAGCCGGCTGACCCTCTTGCGATTCACCCAATAGCTCTGGTTCCGAAGCCGAGTTTTCATCCTCCGCGCTCCGTAGAACGGGTGTTTCGTGAACTCCTCGTCGATCAGTCGCATGAGGGTCAAGTTAAACTCGTTCTCTCCCGAGGGTTCGTAGGTGAAGGACGAACGTGACAAACCCAGAAGCTCGCATGGGTGGGAAACCGGTATCATCGTCTGGTCCGGTTCAATGTTGTTCCGCTTCACTGGGATAGGAGCGTCTGAGATTTTTTTTTAAGCCAATCCAGCTCGACCTTGAGCTGACCGATCTGCCGGAAGAGCTCGTCGATGAGTTCTTCCCGAGCTTTCTCCTGATGGGGTTTCCGGGTGGAGAACATCTCCGGCAGATTTTCCAAAAGATGAACACGCCACTGGCGGATCTGGTTGGGATGGACGCTGAACTCGCTCGCGATCTGGGTGATCGTCTTCTCCCCCTTAACCGCTTCCAAGGCGACTTTGGCCTTGAAGGCCGCGTCGTAAGTCTTTCGCATGCCGATCATAATACCATACCTCCTTTTGAGATATGGCAGGCTCAAAATGCACCTAAACCCCCTGCCCAGTTTTTGGGGACCATCTCAAGGTCTGCCCTGCTGTCCGTCGAGGCGTTATCCACCACGATGACCTCGTAATCAAGGCCGCAGGCTTCCCGACGGATGGACTCCAAAGCCTGACGAGTCACTTGACAGCTGTTATAGGAAGCGATGGTGATACTTAAATCCATTTCATCCTCAACATAGTCGTCACCATGACGCCATCATCGCCGAACAGGGCCATATACTTTGCTTACGTCATCAAGGGCAAAGAAAAGCACCATGAATAATGGCGTCATTACAGATGCAAAATACGGATTGAGCCACGAGGCCGTTAGCAATGCGATTGTTGCAAATGCAATCGCTAACTGGAACTTTGTGATATAGTTCCCAAGGTAGGCATCACCCCGTCTCCAAATGCGTATTGTTCTGATAGTCATCCAAATGAATGGCGCTATAATAATGATAAACCCTAATATCCCAACACGATAAAGAACCATTGGATATTGCACTTCAAATGCCAGCCCCCCGTCCTCTCCCGTTCTGGAATAACCTTTTAAAGGTACCCCCACACCCTTTCCTAATATGGGCGCCTCCAACCACGCATCAATCATCTTTTCTGTTTGTTCAACTCTTACCGGATCAACTATTTTAGACATTTCTTGCCCAGTCATATTCCATTTGGTCAAGGCTTGCGGAATATAATTGACGCTTATCCAATAACCCGATACTAATAAAACACTCGATATCACTATTAACCGCATGCTCTTCGCCCAGTGAATCACCCGCATAGATGAAAGCCAAACAATCATCATAATGGCAACGGCAACACCCAGGAGTGGACCACGAAGAAAATTAACGAAAAACGGGGCGAGGGAGACGGCGGTTAATAGCCAGCCGAATAGTTGCGCCCGATAGGATATTTTTGAGTCCAAGGCATACATAATGCCCAAAAACACACCAATAAGACAAAAGATCATCGGCAGGTTTGCGGCACGAACAAACTCGGCATCCGGCTGATTAAACTGACTCTCGATATCGCCGCTACTCATCCAATTGACAAGCAAAGGATTACGAATATACCTCGGACCTACCGACATGGTAATAAAAAGCAATGCGAGAATAACAGTGGCTCCGATGATCCAACCAAAACTGATATCCATTTTGTGGCGCAATAAATCTCGTATGGGGAAATACATAAGAACCGTACCAAAACGCATAACATCAAGCAAGGCGTTTGAGGTTGCTGTTCCACGCACAATCACGCTATAAAGAAAAAGAAAAAGCGGGAACACCAGCCCATAAAATATAATATACAAGGACTTTATTCTTATTGTGCCGCGCGCGGGAATTCGTATGTGGCCAAACGCAATATATGAAAATATTACGACTGCAAGCAAAAGTCCTCTTCCCGGGAGCGGTCCTATTTTTTCCCATGCCCCGCTAAATCCAAAAAACACTTCGTTCAACCAGACAATAGTTAGCGCATCAACTAAATTCCTTGTTATCAGAAAAGAAATCAGAAAGGGAATAATTATAATTGACAGTAATGCCATTACTTGATTCGCAGGGAACATACTTGCTGATGATACCACAGTCCCGGCCATCAATAAGGACGCAACCATGCCTAAAGCAACCCTTTTCACATTGCAATGCTGAAGCATGACACACCGCAATCCGTTTTTTTGTAAAGTAACAGCCTGCGTTTTCATTGCACCTGGGTCCTTTTACCCAATTTGCGTTGCAGCCCATCCCTGACCCCCATGAACTGAGGGTCTATTCGGCTGCGGTTCAGACTGCTCGACCGGCGGATTATCCCATGTATTTCGTATCCCTTCGACAGAAGGAAGTCCGCCAAATAAGATCCGTCCTGGCCGGTGATTCCCGTGATGAGGACTTTTTTCATAATCGCGATGTCCTTCTTGATTAGCTCGATTAGCTCGCAGGCACAGCCTTTCTCGGCCTTCCCCGCGGCAGCGCGCCCAGCCTTCGTCCCGTCATCTTCTCCATTTCCCTCACGAAGCCGTTATCGCCCGCCGGCCGCCCCGTCTTGAGGTTCTGCCGGGTGCGGCGGATGATGGGTTCGTCTCCCCCGTCCGCAAGGTACGCCCTCCAGTCGGAGATCGCGGCCGTCAGAGGGAAACCGGCCGCGAGCACCGGGTCGGGCTCGCCCAGGACGCGGCTCCGGGCACTCGACCAGGGATATTCCTCGGCCCGCACGACGAGTCCCGCCCGCACGGGATTTGTCTCGATGAAGCGGGCCTCCTCGAAGACGCTCTTGGGGTCCAGGATGCAGGACAGGAACCGGCTGCGCCAGAGGTGGCCGCTCAGGCCCTTTTTCCTGTGGAAATACTGGGAGTATTGCATGTGGAGGGTGTTGAAGGTCCTGGCGAGGGCGTCGTCGGCCCTCGGGACGCAGACGTAATGGACGTGGTTTGTCATCAGGCAGTAGGCCCAGATGTCGAGGGCGTAGCGCCGCGCGTAAAGCCGGAGCCAGTCGAGATAGCGGCGGAAGTCGGCGTCCTCTTCGAAGACAACCTGCTCGTAATTGCCGCGTTGGGTGACCTGGTGCGGATACCCGAGGACGATGGAGCGGGCGAGTCTGGCCATGTTGCTAATCAGACATCAGATGACATGCGGAGAAAACGGGGACACGTACCAAAGGGTACATGTCCCAAGGATAGGCTACCGCCGATGGGCGCCCGGAGCGCCGTGAGCTCTGAAGGACTTTCGGAGGGCGGACACACATCCCTCCTCTGCCGCGGTGGCTCATCAAAGCCGCGGTCGGCCGGCGCCGAAATTAAGTTAGGCGGGCCCGGGGATAAAAAGGGCAGCGCGCAGGGACAAGCTCTGGGGTTCGTTCCGGGACGGGGACGGAAGCGGACGCGACAGGCAAATCGGGAGCTGCCCTTCCTTCGGTGCCGGCTGGTTGCACTTTATCTAACCCTTCCTTTACAGCAATTAAAAGTTTGTCTGAATTTTATTAAGAGCGGCCCGCGATGTCAAGAGAAAAAATGGGGACAGCGCGAATTTCCAGGGCACCTTCCCTGCTTCCTTGTGCTGAACTTGGAGCCGATCGGGACGATTGGAGTGAAGAAAATACTGTTCCGAGACGCAACACTAAGCATTTGATTTCAAGAAAATCTGACATGATGAATCCCTTCCTTTCACGAGGCTTTAACGGATATATCCCAGTGCCCTAAGCTGATCTTCAAGCTCTTTGCCTATTTTGGCCTTGATAGCCTGTCTTTTCTCGGCATTCTAGGGTCGATACTCCGTCTTTATTAAAAGCCAAAAAGAGACTATAATATGTTTTCTATTTTCTTTGACTTTTAAGGTTTTTTATTTATGTGCGGCGTTATCGGTATCTTTAGCAACAGCAGCGTCTTCCGTGACCTCTACCAGGGGCTGCTATCCATCCAGCATCGGGGCCAGGACGCGGCTGGAATCATCACCTTCGACGGGCGCTTCCACACCAAGAAAGGCAACGGCCTGGTCCGCGATATATTTACTGCCGAGCACGCCCAGCGCCTGACCGGCAACATCGGCCTCGGCCACACCCGCTATCCAACGATCGGCGGCGGCCGGGGCGAGGATGCCCAGCCCTTCCAGGTGAACTCGCCGTTCGGCATCATCATGGCCCACAACGGCAACGTCATCAATTACACCGAGCTCAAGCAGCTTCTCTTCGAGAAATACCACCGCCTGCTCAACTCCGACAACAACGTCGAGAGCATTCTCAACGTCTTCGCCCAGGAGCTCGCCGACCAAAAAGCCCGGAAACTCAAGCCCGAGCACGTTTTCAAGGCCGTGCAGGGCGTATTCAAGAAGGTCAAGGGGAGCTACTCAGTCGTGGCCTACATCGCCGAACAGGGGATGGTCGCCTTCCGCGACCCCTACGGAATCAAGCCCCTTGCCTACGGAGTGCGGCGCGACGGGATTCTACCATCCTATGCCGTGGCCTCGGAAAGCGTCACGCTCAACATCATGAACTTCGGCGAGATCAAGAATGTCGGAGCCGGCCAGGCGATCTTTATCGACCAAAACCACAACTTCCATTCGCGCCAGATCGCCCGCTGCCCGCACTCTCCGTGCTTATTCGAATGGGTCTATTTTGCCCGCCCGGATTCGTTCATCGACGAGGTCAATGTGTACCGCTGCCGCATCAACCTTGGGCGCCTCCTGGCCGATGAGATCAAAAAGCACAACCTTCATATCGATGTCGTCGTGCCCGTCCCGGATTCCGCCCGCGACGCGGCCATCGAAATCGCCCGCAAGCTCGACCTGAAATACCGCGAGGCGCTCGTTAAAAATCGCTATATCGGCCGCACCTTCATCATGCCCGCCGACAACGAGCGGAAAAGCTCGGTTCGCGCCAAACTCAACCCCATCGCCGGCGAGTTCAAGGACAAGGATGTGCTTCTCGTCAACGACAGCATCGTCCGGGGCAACACCTCGCGCGCCATCATCCAGATGGTCAGGGAGTGCGGGGCCAAGCATGTCTATTTCGCCGCGTACTCGCCGCCTCTCCGCTATCCCTGCGTGTACGGAATCGATATGCAGACAAGGACGGAATTCGTGGCGCGCCATTCCGATACCGAGCAGATTGCCAAGAAGATCGGCGCCGACAAAGTCATCTACCAGACCCTCGACAACCTGAAAAAGGCCGTGCGCATGGAAAACAAAAAGCTGAAGAATTTCTGCGCGGCCTGCTTCGACGGTTGTTATATCACGGGAGACGTCACCCCCGAATTGCTCAAGACCATCGAGAAAGAGCGAAAAGCCCTCCAGGAAAGCCAGCTCGAATTGAACCTATAAGCGAAGGCCGTTATCGGGGACGAAGTAGACAAAGTCCCCAGATTGCGCCCCAACGATTGAGGAGGAAGGATGAGAGTTCTGATCACGGGAATCACCGGGTTCGCCGGCAGCCATCTCGCCGAGTACATTCTGGCCAATCATCCGGACGTCCGCCTCTACGGCATCGTCCGCTGGCGGAGCCGAATGGACAACATCAGCTCCATCGTCGGCAAAGTCGAGCTTCACGAAGCCGATCTCAAAGACATCATTTCGCTCAGAAAATGCCTGGCTGAGATCAAGCCCGACCTCATCTTCCACTTGGCCGCCCAGAGCTTCGTTCCCACCTCCTGGAAGCTTCCTGCCGAGACGTTTGCCATCAACGCCGTCGGCCAGATCAATCTACTTGAAGCACTGCTCGGCCTCAAGCTGAACCCACGGATCCACGTGGCCGGGTCGAGCGAAGAGTACGGACAGGTCTTTCCCCATGAGGTCCCCATGAAAGAGACCAACCCCCTCCGGCCTTTGAGCCCCTACGCCGTGAGCAAGGTCGCCCAGGACCTCCTGGCCTGGCAATACTTCAAAAGTTACGGCATGAGGACCGTGCGGACGCGCGGGTTCAACCATACCGGGCCGCGGCGCGGCGATGTTTTCGTCACCTCGAATTTCGCCAAACAGCTGGCCGAGATCGAGAAGGGGAAAAGAGAGCCGGTGATCCAGGTGGGCAACCTGGAGGCCAAACGGGATTTTACCGATGTGCGCGACATCGTGCGCGGCTATTGGCTCAGCCTGGAAAAGGGCGAGGACGGAGACGTCTACAATATCGGGACCGGAAAAGCGTATTCCATGAAGGAAGTCCTGGACATGCTGCTCGCCTTGAGCAAGGTGAAAGTCAAAGTCAAGGTCGACCCGGCCAGGCTACGGCCGTCGGATGTGCCCATCCTTCTCTCGGACTGCAGCAAGTTCGTCTCGCTCACAGGATGGAAGCCAAAGATTCCGCTGAAGAAGACATTCCAAGATCTTTTGAATTATTGGCGGGAAAGAGCCTGATCTTGGCCATGGCAGACAAAAAGGTTTTTATCACGGGCGCGACAGGGTTTGTCGGCCGCCACCTCATCCGTCACCTCGCCTCTGCCAAAAAGCCCCGCTATAAAATATTCGGCTCCTGTTATCCGGAAAGGCCCGACCATTGCATCGACCTGTACGCACAATTTCCGGCCCTGGAGCTCCTCCATCTGGATTTGCGCTCCGCAGAATCCGTCGCGGAAGCCGTCAAAGGCATCAAGCCGGACTGGATTTTTCATCTCGCGGCAGTCTCTCAAGTCCGCCTGTCGTGGGAGAACCGGCGGGAAACGATTGAAACGAATTTAATGGGCACGTTTGACCTTTACGAGGCGCTTCGCCAACACTCCCCCAAAACGCGAGTTCTTTTTATCAGCTCTTCTGACGTTTATGGATGCCTGACGCCTAAGGGGAGGGTCTTCCGGGAAGATGACCGGGGCGGCGCCGTCAGTCCTTATGCCTTCAGCAAGATCAGCGGTGAGATTCTGAGTGAATTCTACGCGGCGGCCGAAAAACTGGACATCGTCATTGCCCGGCCGTTCCCCCATACAGGCCCGGGCCAGAGCGCGGATTTCGTGTGCGCCGACTGGGCCCGCCAGATCGCCCTGATCGAAAAAACGCCTGGTTCGCGGTCGGGAAACCGTTCTTCCGTGATTCAAGTGGGGAACCTTGCGATTCGACGAGACTTTTCCGACGTCCGTGACGTCATCCGCGCCTACCGATTGCTCTTGGATAAGGGCCGCCGCGGCGAAATCTATAATGTCTGCTCGGGCCGGGCGCCGTCGCTTCAAACGATCCTCGACATTCTTCTCTCCCTGTCCCCCGCAAAAATCGATGTTCAGGTTGACCCGGCGAAAATCCGGAAAACGGATATTCCATATCTCGCCGGCAGCCACCGGAAAATCAGTCAAGAAACGGACTGGAGACCGCGTTTCGACCTAAAAAAAACTCTCGGAGATTTATTGGACGATTGGCGGAATCAATTTGGAGGGGAAGACCCCTTCCAACGGGCGCCGGGAAGACCCGGCCGCCCTGCCTCCCCTTCTTGGGCGGGGCATGAAACCCCGCCCTGCGACCAAGGGGGCGACTCCCCCTTGGAACCCTCTCGAGCGGTTGATATGCCCCGTGGCAAGCCACGGGGCATATCAACCGCTCGTAAGATTTAAAGATCCAATGGAACACCGGAAACATTCGAAAAAAGTTTTGGTCACAGGGGGAGCCGGCTATATCGGTTCGCTTCTCTGCGGAGAGCTGCTTTTTCGCGGCAACCGTGTCACCGTTATCGATAATTTGACATTCGGCGGGAACTCGCTCCTGGGCTATACCGCGCATCCCCATTTCGCCTTCCACAAAGCCGATGTCTGCGACCGGAGAAGCCTGGAGCCCTACTTCAGCGGCGTCGATAGTGTCATCCACCTGGCGGCCATCGTGGGCTTTCCCGCTTGCCAGAAGGCAGGCCACGAGGCGTCCGTCAAATGCAACCTTGACGGCACAGCCAACGTCTTTGAGCTCGCCGAGCAGCACGGCGCTCAGCGCTTCGTTTTTTCTTCCACCTACAGCAATTATGGACTCGCCGACGACGGCAAGCCGGTGACCGAAGATTCTCCCCTCAACCCCCAATCGCTTTACGCGGAAACCAAGATCGGCGCGGAAAACTACCTGCTCGAGCAGGGGAAGCGCTCGCCGTGCGCGCCAGTCATCCTGCGGCTGGCGACCCTTTTCGGGCCTTCGCCGCGGACTCGCTTTGACCTGATCATCAATCAGTTTGTATTCGAGGCAGTCCAAAAGCGAAAGCTCGTCATTTACCAGAAGGAGTTCAACCGCTCCTTCGTCCACATCCGGGACATCGGGCGAGCCTTCCGCATGATGCTCGACGCTCCTCTGAGAGATGTGCAGAACCAGGTCTTCAACGTGGGGTCCAACAGCGGAAATTGCACGAAGGAGGAGATCGTCAGGCTGATTCAGAAGTACGTGCCGGGCGTCGAGGTAGAGTACAAAGACCTCCATTTTGACGGCGATATGAGGGACATCAAGGTTTCATTCAATAAGATAGAGCGCGTCCTAGGCTATAAAGCCCAAATTACGGTCGAACAGGGGATCAGGGAGATGGCCGGGGCGATCCAGTCCGGGTTCCTCATCAAATAAGAGACTGTATCACGTATATTTCGGGGACGGGATCAGAAACGTCTCTAGGCTCTCCCCAAGCTTGCCGCTATGTTCTATCTTTATAATACGCGTCGTAGAAGGATTTGAACTCGGCGCTGCGCTCCTTGAGCCTCCGCCACCACCACTCATTTTCTGCATACCAGCGCACGGTCGCAGCCAGCCCCGCCTCAAACTCGGCTTCGGGCCTCCATCCCAGCTTGCGAAGCTTCCGGCAGTTGAGTGCATACCGCCGATCATGCCCCAGACGGTCCGGCACAAACCGGATGAGATCGCGGCTCTTGCCCAGGTGCTTTAGGATCCGCTTGGCCACATCGATGTTCCGGACTTCGTTGTTGGCGCCGATGTTATAGGCCTCACCGACGATCCCCCCCTTGATGACGAAATCGATCGCCCGGCAGTTGTCCCCGACGTGCAGCCAGTCCCGGACATTGGCTCCTTTTCCGTAAAGCGGCAGGCTTTTCCCTTCCAGGGCATTCGTGACAAAAAGTGGGATGAACTTCTCCGGATACTGGAAGGGGCCATAATTGTTGCTGGGACGGACGATGATAATCGGCAATCCATATGTCACAAAATACGCATAGGCCAGCCTATCGGCCCCTGCCTTGCTCCCCGAGTAAGGCGACGACGGGTTGAGCGGGTCGTCCTCGCTGAAAAATCCCTCATCGCGGCTGCCGTAAACTTCATCCGTAGAGACATGGATGAAGAATTCGACCGTCGGCGTCCGGCGGAGCGCCTCGAGCAGGACAAATGTCCCGTAGACATCCGTCAGGACAAACTCGCCGGCGTCCATGATCGAGCGGTCAACGTGGGTTTCGGCGGCAAAATGGACGACCCCTTGAACCCGCTTGAACACCTGATTCACGATGTCTTTGTCCCGGATGTCGCCGTGAATAAATTCGTAGCGAGGATCCGCCTCGATGGCCGTCAAATTATCCAGATTTCCCGCGTACGTCAGCTTGTCCAGGTTGATGATTCTCGTATTCTTATAATGCTTCAAGACATAATGGATGTAATTGCTGCCGATGAACCCGGCCCCGCCGGTCACGAGCAGTGTTTTCCCCTCGATGCTTCGCTCTTGAACCCGATTTTTGCCGGAGCGGCTCGCCGGCGCTTTCTTCAATTTCTTGGGATTATCCTTTTTGGCAGCCATTTTTCCTCCTTATGACAGTCCCTATGTCAATGGCGCAGCCTTGAGAAAATAATCTATCATTTTGACGTCCTTTTTAAAAGAGGGAATGGCTTCGAATTCCTCATTCAAAAAAGACGTGTATTGACAATACAGATTATTATGCGCATAATATATACGTATCGACATCAAATGCAAAGATTAAATATCACTCTTCCGGATGAGATTGCGAAGAATCTTGATTCTATTCCTAATAAAAGCCGCTATATTGCTGCCGCTCTAAAGGAAAAAATGGAAAAAGAAAAAAAGCAAAAACTGGACGCCCTGCTCTGCGAAGGGTATCAGACGACCAAAGAAGAAGACAAAGCCCTCGATAAAGATTGGGAAAAGGCCACCCTCGAAGGCTGGGATAAGACGCGGACATAGTCCATGGACGCGAAATTCCCGCGTCACGGGGAGATCTGGCTCGTTTCTCTTGAGCCGGTCATCGGCAGCGAAATCGGGAAGACGCGCCCCGCTGTTGTTATCTCGAACGACAGAAACAATCAGTTCGCTGACACAATAACTGTGGTTCCCTTGACCTCAAAAACCGAAAAGATCTATCCATTTGAAGTTTTTTTGTCTCAAGCCGAAACGCATCTGGCTCAGGATTCAAAAGCCAAAGCGAATCAAATCCGGACCGTCGATAAAAAAAGGCTGGTTAAGCTGATGGCCGATCTTCCCCCCGATAAATTGGCCGCACTTAAGCAGGCCGTCTGTATCCACCTTGGAATATAGGTCGGCGTTCTTCTCCCGCTCCTCATCCCCTGCAGCTCGCTTATCTTAACGAGCGGTTCCCCGTGGCTTGCCGCGGGGAACCGCTCGAGAGGGTTCCAAGGGGGAGTCGCCCCCTTGGTCGCAGGGCGGGGTTTCATGCCCCGCCCAAGAAGGGGAGGCAGGGCGGCCGGGTCTTCCCGGCGCCCGTTGGAAGGGGTCTTCCCCTCCAAATTGACTGACCGGATCTCGGTTGGACACCCAAGGCTACGGTCATCGCGAAAAAGTCCGTTGACGGAAGAGCGAGATCGTGATAATTGAGTTCAAAAGGAGTCCCTCATGATTTCTCGCTTTCGATTCGCTCTTTCGTTTATCGTCATCGCTCTCCTGCTGCTGGGTCCTGGCGCGATTTTCCGCGGCGGAGAGCCCATGCAGCAACTGAGAAAAGACTTCCGCACTCCGCCCGAATCGGCTCGACCCTGGGTCTATTGGTTCTGGCTCAACCAGAACATCACCCGGGAGGGCATAACCGCCGACCTGGAGGCGATGAAGCGCGCGGGCATCGGCGGCGTGCTGATCATGGAAGTGGACCAGGGCGCGCCCAAAGGGCCGGTCGCTTTCAACAGCCCCGAGTGGCGTGAGCTGTTCAAGCACGTCTGTGCGGAAGCGAACCGCCTGGGGCTCGAAGTAAATATGAACAACGACGCCGGCTGGTGCGGCAGCGGCGGCCCGTGGATTACGCCCGAGCTGTCCATGCAAAGAGTGGTCTGGACGGAAACGCAGGTCGAGGGGCCGAAACGTTTCGAGGGAGCCCTCGCCCAGCCGCCTGCCGTGGCGAATTATTACCGGGATATCGCGGTCTGGGCTTTTCCAACACCCGCCGGCGATACCCGCATCGGAAGTTTCCGGGAGAAAGCCGCAGATATCCCCATGGACGCATCTCCCGCAGTGCCCGCAGCATGGCCTTCGGTTCCCACTGAGCAGACTATTCTCCGCAATCGCCTGATGAACCTGACGGCGCGCCTGGATAAAGGCGGACGAATCGCATGGGACGTGCCGGAAGGCAAGTGGACGATCCTCCGCCTGGGCCACACGACGACGGGCAAAGACAACCATCCCGCACCCGAGTCGGGACGCGGGCTGGAGTGCGACAAGCTGAACAAGGAAGCCGTCCAAGCTCATTTCGAAGGGCTCATGGGCAAACTCATTGCCGACGTGGGGCCGCTGGCCGGCAAATCCCTTGTCGCTACACACATCGACAGCTGGGAAGTCGGGTCTCAAAACTGGACTCCGAAGTTCCGTGAAGAATTCCAGAGCCGGCGCGGGTACGATCCGCTTCCGTTTTTAGCCGCTATGACGGGCCGCATCGTGGACAGCCGCGAGGTCTCCGAGCGATTCCTCTGGGACTTGCGGCAGACCATCAATGAGCTGCTGCTCCAAAACTACGCCGGCCATTTCCGGGAGTTGGCGCACAAGCATGGATTGCGGCTGAGCATCGAAGCCTACTCCAATTGTCCTACCGACGAGATGGCCTATGCGGGTCGTGCCGACGAGCCGATGGGCGAGTTCTGGTCCTGGGAAAAATACGGCGCGGCTTTCAGCTGCACCGAAATGGCATCGGCCGCGCACGTGTACGGCAAGCCCATCGTGGGCGCCGAGGCTTTCACAGCCACTGATGCCGAACGCTGGCTGGGTCATCCCGCCTTGGTCAAAGACCTCGGCGATTGGGCTTTCTGCGAAGGAATCAACCGCTTTGTCTTCCACCGCTACGCCTTGCAGCCGTGGCTGGACGTAAAGCCCGGCATGTCGATGGGTCCCTGGGGACTCCATTACGAACGGACCCAGACCTGGTGGGAACAGTCGGCGGCATGGCATGCTTATCTGGCGCGGTGCCAATTTCTCCTCCGGCAGGGGCTTTTTGTGGCTGATGTCTGTTATCTGGGGCCGGAAGGCTCGCCCCAGACTTTGGGTGGCCAGAAAAGTTTCCTATCCGGAACGCCCGGCCGGGAAGGCTTGCCCCGGGAGCGGACAGGATACAATTTTGACACCTGCCCGCCGGAAGTCGTTTTGACGCGGATGACGGTAAAAGACGGCCGCCTGGTCCTGCCCGATGGCATGAGCTATCGTCTCCTGGTCCTGCCCATGGTCGAGACCATGACTCCTCAGCTTCTCAGCAAGGTCAAGGAACTAGTCGAGGCCGGAGCAACGGTTGCCGGTTCGCCTCCGGCGAAATCACCGAGTCTGAGCGACTATCCGCGCTGCGATGACAAAGTCCAGCGGCTGTCTGAGGACCTCTGGGGCTCGGATAAGCCTCCGGCGCAGCTGACCGAGCGGCGGTACGGCAAGGGCCGCATTTTCTGGTCGGCGGCGTTTAAAAAGAAAATAGAGCGGCCCAAAAGCGCCCGCGAGCAATTGGGTCAGGCGCAATGGATCTGGCATCCTGAAGGAAACCCGACGGAAGCCGTCCCGCCGGGAAAACGCTTCTTCCGCCGCGTCATCAACCTGGAAGCAGGGCACCCCGTGGCATTGGCCCGCCTAGCGATGACGGCGGACAATACCTTCACGGGTTGGATTAACGGCCGCCCAATCGGATCGGGGAATGATTATAAGCGGGTGTTCGAGATGGACGTAGCCGCTTTGCTCAAGCCCGGGCAGAACCTCCTGGCCGTCGAAGCGGAGAACGGAGGAGACAGCCCCAACCCCGCCGGCCTCGTCGGCTCATTGACGGTTCAATACGGCGACGGCCGCGTTTTGACCGTACTCACAGATAAAACCTGGGAGTCGGCCCAAGCCGTCCAAAAAAATTGGAACTCCAGCTCAGCCTCCGGCAAGGGTTGGACCGCGGCCAAAGAACTAGGCCCGCTCGGCATTCGCCCCTGGGGCGAAATCGGTCAAGCCTATACCGACACAGAGCAATTCCTCGGAGAGGGCTTTGTTGCCGTCGTATTGGAGAAGATGGGTGTGCCGCGGGACTTCAGTTACCAGACAAAAAGCTCGGCGGCAAGCCTGCGTTTCATCCACCGCTCCGTGGACGGCACAGAGGTCTATTTTGTCGCCAATAAACTCCCGCAGCCCGAGCAGGCGGTGTGCACATTCCGCGTCCGGGGCAAACGGCCGGAACTTTGGCGGCCGGACACCGGCGCGATCGAACGCCCTGCGGTTTACGACATCGCGGACGGGATGGTCCGCTTGCCAATTTCGTTCGAGCCCTCCGGCTCGGTGTTCGTTGTCTTCAGCAAAGAGGCAGCGCCCACGTCCGAGCGGATTATATCGGTCGTCCGTAAGGACAAAGAACTTCTTGGCACGGCCTGGAAATCCGGCCTAGTCCCAGCGGAGGCCACCCGCGCGCCGCTCCCAGTGGAAGCCCCCGAGATTGAATTAACGTCGAGCGAAGATAAAGGTCTCGAAGCCCAAGTCTGGCAGCCGGGGACGTACGAGCTTAAGTTTGCCGATGGCACAGCTCGGCGTCTCGAGGCGGCCGCCGTGCCGCCGGCCATCCCGGTCACAGGTCCTTGGGATGTCAGTTTCGCGCCGGGGGGAGGAGCTCCGGAACGCATTGCGCTTGAGAAGCTAATCTCCTGGAGCGACCACCCGGATAAGGGCGTCAAATTCTACTCCGGAAGCGCGGCCTACACGAAGACTCTTTCCGTTTCCACGGCGATGACCGCGAAAGAATGTCGTCTGTGGCTCGACCTGGGCAAGGTCGAGGTCATGGCCGAGGTCAAACTCAACGGCCGAAACCTGGGCATCCTCTGGAAGCCGCCCTACCGTGTTGAAATCACCGATGCGGTCAAGCCGGGCAAGAACACGCTCGTTGTTAACGTCGTCAACCTTTGGATAAACCGGCAGATCGGGGACGAATTTCTGCCAGAAGACAGCGACCGCAATCCTGACGGTACCCTGAAAGCTTGGCCGAAGTGGCTCCAGGAAGGCAAGCCCAGCCCTGCCGGCCGCACTACGTTCACCAGCTGGCGGCTGTGGCACAAAAACGATCGGCCGGTGGAATCGGGCCTGCTCGGACCCGTGCGCATCACTTGCTCTCTTCACCGCACACTGGACCAAAGCGGAAAAGTCATGAGCCAATAAACTCTAGCGGTGAAGTCGAAGGACCTGAGCAACTCCCCAAGATTAGGATTAAAAACGACAATTATCGATACCGAATGGTTTTTATGAAGATAGATAAGGAGCATCCTCCCATGAATTCATGACCTGAGGCTCCTTGGAAGGATGGCAGCGAGCAAAGCGACCGGACACTCTTGGAGGAGGACCCTTTGACAGGTTCCCCCTCCAACGGGCGGCGGGAAAACCCGCCAGCCCTGCCACCCCTCCAATGAGCATCCTCCCATGAATGACCGGCTTGCCTGGGCTATCGTCCGCGTCTTATACTATTTATATGGCCACACAACCAACAATTCGCGTCCGTGACCTAAAAAAAATCTTCGTCGTCAGTCGGCGCGAAGCGGGCATCCGGGAGGCGCTGGCAAGCCTTGTCCACCGGCGCATGGAGGAGATTCCCGCCGTAGACGGGATCTCCTTCGACCTTGCTGCCGGAGAGATTGTGGGCTTCCTGGGCCCTAACGGCGCGGGCAAGACGACGACGCTCAAGATGCTGTCCGGATTGCTGTACCCAACCTCGGGGGAGCTTTCCGTACTGTCCCACGTTCCGTGGAAGAGGGAGAAATCCTTCCTGCGGCAGATCACCCTGGTCATGGGACAGCGCAATCAACTCGTCTGGGACATCCCGGCCGCCGATTCCTTCGAGCTCAACCGGGCGATCTACCGCATCCCTTCCGCCGATTATCGACAGACCCTCGAAGAGCTCACCGGGCTGCTGGAGCTCGGGCCGCTCCTGTCCAAGCCGGTGCGAAATCTCTCCCTGGGGGAAAGAATGAAGTGCGAGATCGCGGTCGCCCTCTTGCATCGCCCCAGCGTCGTTTTTCTCGACGAGCCGACGATCGGCCTCGACGTCACGATGCAGCGGCGCATCCGGTCCTTCATCACCGAATACAACCGCCGGTACGGAGCCACGGTTCTCCTGACCAGCCATTACATGGCCGATGTCGAGGCCTTGTGCAAGCGCGTTATCGTTATTCACCACGGGAAGCTTTTATTCGACGGCGAGCTGGCTGCGCTTGTTCACCGCTTCACGGCCCACAAGACCATCGCGGTCCAGCTCCGCGATTGCGATGCCGACCTGAGCGCGTACGGCGAGGTCATCTCCTGCGAAGACGGCCGCGCCACGCTCCGGGTCCCCAAGTCCGAGACGGCCCGGGTGACGGAGCGACTCCTGGTAGACCTTCCCGTCATAGACCTGACGGTTGAGGATCCGCCGATCGAAGAGGTGATCGAGCGGGTCTTCGCCCAGGAGGCCGTGTGAAGGGGCTCTCCGACGTATATCTCCAGCAGCTCAAGACCAGCCTGGCCGCGATGCTCCAGTACCGGGCGTCGCTCGTCATCTGGCTCATCGGAAACATCCTCGAGCCGCTCATTTACCTCGTGGTCTGGTCAACGGTCTCACGTTCGAGCGGCGGAAGCGTCGGAGGCTTTGCCGAAAAAGATTTCGCTGCATACTATATCGCCCTGCTGCTCGTCAACCAGGTCACCTACACCTGGGTCATGTACGAGTTCGATTATCGCGTCCGCCAAGGTTCTTTCTCGTCCGCCCTCCTTCATCCCGTCCATCCCATTCACTCGGACATCGCCGACAACATCTCCTCCAAGGTCGTGAGCTTCCCTTTTGTCCTCGCCGCGGCGGCCGCCCTGTCCGCGATTTTTCATCCCGCCTTCCGGACCACGGCCGTGACGGTCGCCTTCTTTATTCCGGCCTTGGCCCTCGCTTTTCTGGTGCGCTTCCTGGTGGAATGGACGGCGGCCCTGGCCGCCTTCTGGACGACGCGAGTCAACGCCATTAACCAGATCTACTTCATCGCGGCTCTATTTCTCTCGGGGCAGATCGCCCCGCTCTCTCTCCTGCCCCCACCCCTCCGAGTCGTGGCCATGATCCTGCCCTTTCGCTGGACCATCGGCTTCCCGATCGAATTGATCCTGGGGCGGCTGACCCGCGCCCAAATCCTCACCGGACTGACGGTACAAGTTGTCTGGCTCCTGGCAGGACTGGCACTGCTGAGGATCCTCTGGCGGGCCAGCGTACGGAAATACTCGGCGGTGGGCGCATGAGATTCCTGAAGCTTTGGCTGGTTTACCTCCGCGTTGGGGTGATGGGCGAGGTCGCCTACCGGGCCAATTTCCTGTTGCACCTTTTGGAGTCGGCGCTGGAGCTGGGAACCGCGCTGGCGGGGCTGGCCATCATTTTCTCTCACACGGCGACGCTCGGCGGATGGCGGCCCGACGAGCTCGTGGCGCTGGTCGGAGTCTATTTCCTTGTCGGCGGGGTGATCGGCCTCGTCATCCAGCCCTCCATGGAACAGTTGACGGAGGCGGTCCACGAAGGGACGCTGGACTTCACTCTCACCAAGCCGGAGGACGCACAGCTTTTGGTCAGCGTCTGGAGGGTGGAAATCTGGAAGCTAACCGATGTCCTCATGGGGTTCGTCGTGCTCGTTATCTCTCTCGCCCGGCTCGGTGAGCGGGTGGGCATCCGGGAGGCAGCGGCCTTCGCAGCGGCCATCCTGGCCGGCGGGGTGATCGTCTATAGTTTCTGGATGATCCTTGCCACCTCGGCATTCTGGCTCGTCCGAGTTGAGAATATTCTGGTCATATTTCAGAGCGTCTATGAGGCCGGCCGCTGGCCTGTGAGCATCTATCCAGGCTGGCTGCGATTCGCCTTGAGATTCATTGTGCCGGTGGCATTCGCCATCACGGTGCCCGCCCAGGCGCTCGCCGGGCGGCTGACATGGCAGGCCCTTCTGGGCGCCGTGCTTTTCGCCGCAGCCCTCTTTACGACGGCGCGCGTTTTTTGGCGTATGGGGATCCGGCACTATTCCGGCGCCTCATCCTGAGCGCGGTCGGGAGAAAAAGGGGAAATTTGATCAGCCGTCCTTGCGGCGCCAATCATACGGGATTTCGCTTTTGTGAGGGTCGAGGCGTTGTTCGTCGGGGCTCGCGCGGTTATAAGCCTCGGTGGGGACGTTGACGACCACGGCCTCATCGCGGCTGACGCACGTCCAACCGTGATAGACGCCCGCCGGCACATGCACAAGCAGAGGATTGTGGATGCCCAGATAAAATTCGTTGATTTCTTTCGACGTGGGCGAATTCTTCCGTCCGTCGTAGAGCGCCATTTTGATCATGCCCTTGAGGCAGCAAATATTGTCCGCCTGTTTTTCGTGCTTGTGCCAGGCCTTGACAACCCCCGGATAGGTCGTCGTCATGTAGACCTGGCCGAATTTCGTGAAAAATTCATCGTCGTTGCGCAGGATTTCCATCAGACGTCCCCGTTCGTCCGGAATCACCCTCAGCTTCTTGGTCTTAACGCCCTCGATCATGTTGCTCTCCTATTCAATTATGAGATCGCCACGTCGCTTCGCTCCTAGCGATGACAATTGATGATCCTCTATTTGATGCCGATCTCGCTTTTGTCGCCCACCATAAATCGGAACACCGAAGGCTTGGGCGGGCACTTGTAGATCCGGACCTCCCTCCCGATCAAGCTTTCGTCGATCCGGCTCCCGATATCCCGGATCTCGCTCCCCTCCAGGACGATGCTGTGCTCGATCTCCGTTCCCACGATCGCGCAGTTTTTTCCGATCGCCGTAAAGGGCCCGATATAAGAATCCGTGACCTCCGTCCCCTCGCCGATGATCGCCGGGCCCCTGATAATGCTGTTTTTCAGATGCACACCCTTCTCGATCACCACCTGCCCGTTGATCCGCGACGCCGCGTCAACCGTCCCCTCGCATTTTCCATTGATCCCTTCCAGGATCAGGCGGTTGGCCTCCAAGATATCCTCGATCTTCCCGGTGTCTTTCCACCATCCAGAGACGAGGTGCGGTTGGACATTGAACCCTTTCTCCACCAGATACTGGATGGCGTCCGTGATCTCCAGCTCTCCCCGCCCTGACGGCCGGATGGCCTTCACGGCCTCGAAGATGTGGCTGTCGAAAAGATACACGCCTACCAGCGCCAGATGGCTCACGGGCTTTTTGGGCTTCTCGACGAGCTTCACCACGCGCCCGTCTCGGAGCTCGGCCACGCCGAACATCTGCGGGTTCGCCACCTCCGTCAACAAGATCATGGAGTTCGGCTTCTTTAGCTCAAACTCTCTGACCAGCGACACGATCCCGCTCTTCAATATATTGTCACCCAAGTACATGACAAACGGCTCGCCCCTCAGAAAGCCCTCCGATATCTTGACCGCGTGCGCCAACCCCAGCGGCGCTTCTTGTTCGATATAGCTGATCTTGATGCCCCAGGCCGACCCGTCTCCCACCGCCGCCATAATCTCGTCTTTCGTATCGCCGACCACGATCCCGATCTCTTTCACGCCGGCATCCCGCAGGGCCTCGATGCCGTAAAACAAGACGGGCTTGTTGGCCACCGGCACCAACTGTTTGGCCTGGGTGAAGGTCAGCGGCCGCAGCCGCGTTCCCTTTCCTCCGCTTAGGATCAATCCTCTCATGACGAGTTCCTTTCCGATTCTGTGAATCCCGTAATCATCCCAGCGCTCTCATTTTATGAAAAATCGCGAAGAAATCCAACCGATTTTAGCCTAAAACCCCGTTCCGCCAAGGATATCCGTGCTCTTGCCGATATTCCCCAGCCCGAACGACACCCTGAATTGCGTCTCGGGCAGCTCCCGGAAATAATAAACCCGTATCTCTGCCTTCAAATCAAGGCATTGGTAATGGTAGGAGATGTTGGCGGCCGCGTAGAGCATTTTCCGCTCGAAGATATTAAAATCCACCTCACCCTGAGCCTCCAGCGACCACTTGGGGATCTTCACTCCCCCGAAAAAATTGATCTGATGCCGGTCCCACAGGGAATAAATGATTTCGTTCCCGCTCTGCACCCAGGCGTTGAAGCTCTTGAACCAACTCACATGAAGAAACATCGGGTCTGCATCGGTCCCCAGCTGCGCCCCGAGCCGCACGCTGGACAGCATCTTGTGATAGGGGTTGTAGTTGGCCGTGAAATCAACGCTGTATTTGCCGGAGGGATAAAACCTCAAATAGCTGCTGATCTCCGAGAATTCAGGGATCTTGCCGTCCACCCGATACCAGCTATTAGGGCTTCCTTCGGGTGCCAGATAATACGTCTGACTCAAAATCCAGGTAAAGATCTCCTTGGGCATCTCGTCTTGCTTAACCAGCACGCGATTGGCAATGCCATAGCTGATCTGGTGGTAGCGGAAAAGCGGATACGCCGTTACGATTCGGTCTCTATTCACAACCGGACTTTCGTAGCGGTAAGAAATCGTCGGCTCTATGATGTGTTTAATGCGGAGAGCCGTGCTCTTCTGGCCGGATTCCGCGCCTGAGCTCTGATCCGTGCCCCCTGCCTGCACATCCTGGGCCGCGGGCTGCTTTAATTCTTTTTTTTGAGCGTCCTTGGCCGCGTTCTTGTCCTTTCCATCTCCCCCGCCGAAATCATAAATCCTGTAAAACACCGGGCCGATGAAATCGAGGCTGAGGCTGAAATTGCGAGCAATGATGGGCTCGTCAACGATCGCCCGCTGCCCGCCGCCCGTTCCCACCAGCTTATAGCTCTGCCAGTAATAATTCAGATTCC
Source organism: Candidatus Aminicenantota bacterium (assembly GCA_963715635.1). GTDB lineage: Bacteria > Acidobacteriota > Aminicenantia > Aminicenantales > UBA4085 > JAPKZH01. The sequence continues at coordinate 3,620,447 of OY970261.1, forward strand.
CCGATACGGCCACATTCGTCGTCAGCCAAGGGATGCCCGCAAACGGCACGCTGATCACCGGATTAAGAGCAAGGTTCTGCAAGCGCATCTCGCGGCCCGCGTCATAATCCGTCTGCCAGCCGTACTGCATCCGGCTGAACGAGCCCGAGAATGAAAAATAGACCGGATTGAAAACCTTCATTTTGAACGAATTGAGGGTGATCTGGGGCAGATATTGCGTGATGATCGAATTGCTTCCCCCCGTCGCCGGAAAATTCGTCTCAAAACGGGAGGCCCTTACATTCAGGCTAAGCCACGGCCAGGCTCTGGAAAGATAGATTTGCGAGCTCCGGTTCGAGACCGTCGCCCGCTGGAAATTGTTGTCGAATTCCCGTAAAAACTCGTAGCTGCTTTGGTAATCCACGTTAGCCACGAGGCTGAATCCGAAGGGCAGGGGCTGGTTGTGCTTCCACCGGATGAGATAGGCATTCGATGAGTCCGCGCTTATCGTGCTCCCCGTCGGCCCCTCTCCCGACTTGAACCTAAAATAAAAAAGCTCCAACGACCCGCCCGTTCCGCCCGAAAATATATACCTGTACTCGGCCCCTGCGCCGGCCCCCTTCTTGGAGTAATAATCCAGGCTGAAGGTGGCATCCATGTTCCGGGCGATAGTCCAGTAGAAATCCTGTGTGTAAGAAACGCCCTTGGCCACCGAGAACCCCAGCTGCGGCATCAAAAACCCCGTGGCCCTCTCCCTGTCGAGAGGATAGCGCATGTAGGGAAGATAGAAGATGGGAATTTTTTTGATCGAAAAGACCGCGCCCCACATTTCTATGTAATCGTTCTTTTTGAAATTTGCCCTGGCGCAGGAAAATTTCCAGCGGGGGACGGGCTGGGCGCATGAGGTGAACTCGCTCCGGCCGAAGCTGTAGAGGTTCTCTTCTTTGCGCTCGATGGATGCCGCCTCGTAGCGGATGGAAGGCTCGAGAAACCCGACCGCCTCGTCAAATTTCCCCTGGCGGGTGTTGAGGTTGAACGAAACGCTCTTGAAGATGATCACTTCATCCGGCAACTGGAGGATCACGTTGCGGTCGATGCCCATGGCGAAGACATCTTTTGTCTTGGTGTCTAGCTCGACGCGATCGGCAAAGAGCTTGAGGTCGCCGTATTCGATTTCGACGTTGCCCGTGGCGATGATGCGATCCTTCTCGTACCACCGTGTCTGTGCCCTGATGATGAGATCGGTCTTCTCCTGACTGAAGCCTGGACCCGCGGGCGCGGCCCACAGGCTCGGCAAGAAAAATAGAGCTATCCCCATAAGCGTGGGGAGCCGGCACACGATTCTTCTGGATAGCACTGTTCTTGCCTAAAACTGTACCATATGGCCTTCCCAGGAATCAACCAGCCAAAAAAGGAAGAGCGGTGAAAACGGGAATGGTGTCTGTATATCATGCACACATTTTTTTCACTATGTTGACAGGCGATAAATAAGTCAATAGAATTCCCAAGGGAGTATTTAGTCATAAATCTTTACCTGATGGAATAGGCAAAACTAGGGAGTGGAATTGAAAGCACCCAAGGCGCTGCAAGCTTGAGCTTAAACGATGGCTGTTGATTTCTGGATCAAACTCGTCGGAATTTTTCTCGGTGTGCTCACCCGTACCCTTTTCCCCTGGCTGCGCAAGCTCAAAGAAGGCAATGTCACGCGTTTCGACAAGCGATACCTCGTCTCGGCCATCGGATCCTTTATCATCGGATTTATCATCACCCTGCTCATATTTCCCCAGTTCAGCGCCGAATTGGCCGGGCCCGGGCTCGAAGCCGCCTTTAAACTGTTTGCCATGGCCTTCGGGTTCGGTTTCGGCTGGAACAGCCTTGTCTTCGAGGCGGGCAAGTGGGCCGGGGCGTTCAAGGACGAAAACGAGAAAGCTAAAGATAAGCCCGTCCATCCCCCCGACCCGCCGAATCCCCCAGATTCTTCCCCGGATTCTTCCTGTTGACATTGACGGGACTCAAGAATATTATTTGAACAGAATTTGTTTTATTTCTTGGCGTAGCTACAGAAACGAATAGGGATGGGAAAGAAGCAAAAGCACAGTCCGATCTCCGCAATCGGCTCCTTCATCCCCGGCTTCATCGTCACCCTGCGCATTTTCTTCAGGCAAAAAACCTAGGCGGGCGGGAAAAAGCAGAAAAATAGAGCTAGATTCATAAAATATATATGGTCGGAAAAAGCCAAGGGCGGTAGCTTATTTAAAATGTCGGATCTGGCCTCGAGCTATAACGGAAGATGTGACGAACGTCCCGTTCAAAGTGCCCATTCCAAACTGAGTAACTGGTAATATAAGGCGTAGATTGTTTGCACTCAATAAATTAAAGCCCTAAAACATCAGTGGATAGCATTGGAGAAGGAAATATGAAGAAGGATGTCGCAGTCGTCGGATGCTCAGGCGCAGGGCTGCTTGCCGCTTATGAGCTGGCGCGAAAAGGAGCCAGCGTCCAGATCTTTGATTCGGCCGAGGAACTCACCCCAGCCTCACGCACCCTCATTGTGACCAGCAAGCTAAAAGAGCTTTGTTTCCCGCTTCAAAACAGCGCCATCATCAACAAGATTCGTGGGTTCGAACTCTTTGCAGACGGAAAGATGGCGACGATCCCCTTTGTGTATCCAGATTTTGTCATTGACCGGTCGCTCGTCATCCGGTCCCTGGCTTCGATGGCGAAGGCTGAAGGGGCCGAAATCCATATGGGGCATAAGTTCCTCCGCTTCAACGAATCGAATGGCAAAGGGTTGAGCTTTTCTGTCCAGAAAAATGGGAATCCCGACGAGGAGGAGATGACGGCACGGGTTGTCATCGGCGCTGACGGGGCGACGAGCAAAGTCGCGGAAAGCGCCGGATGGCCGGCGCTTCGTCTGGCCCATCTCACCCAGGCGGTCGTCAACCTCCCGAAAAAATATGCTCCTGATCTGACAAAGATCTGGTTCATTCCGGATGAGACGCCCTATTTTTTCTGGCTCATCCCGGAGTCAAGGCAGAGGGGAGTTCTGGGGTTGATAGGGGACGAAAAAAAGGCGAGCCGCGCCTCCCTCGAACATTTTCTAGAGAAGAAAAATCTCGAGCCGCTGGAATTCCAGGAAGCGCAGGTCCCTCTATGGTCCGAATGGCTTCCCGTCAGAAAAAAAATGGGCGACGGCGAAGTCTATCTTGTCGGCGATGCGGCCGGCCACGTGAAAGTGACGACGGTGGGCGGCGTTGTCAGCGGATTCCTCGGAGCATTGGGCGTGGCGGAAGCCGTGATGAATGGAGGAGATAGCCAAAGGCTTCGGGCATTGCGCCTGGAGCTCACGATTCATCGCTGGCTCCGGAAACTGCTCCATCGTTTCAGCCAGGAGGATTATGTCAGGCTCTTGGGCCTCTTGAATAAGCCCGCCAAAGAGGTTCTGAAACGGATTCCCCGGGATGAGGCTGCGCTGATGGTCCGGCATCTCCTGATAAGACAGCCCCGGCTCCTGCTTTTTGGATTACGCACGCTTCTCAAACGCACACGTTAAATAAAACCATTTAGCGAAAAGTGATGATCATTTTTGGCACCCGGCCTGAGGCTATTAAGCTGGCCCCTCTCATTAAGAAATTTAAGAGTTTTGTAAGGGATTTGAAAATATCTTATTAGGGATTAGAAAAATAGCCCGTTATGTTTTCGAAGACAAGAGCGTCTTAGGGAAGGGCAAAGGCGGACAGTTTATTGTATCTGGATAGTGTTCTTTAATCTACGTTGAAAAAGTTACTTTTCTATTGAATCCTCTTTTAGCAATGTGGTCTCGCTTTTCCGTAGCTCTACCGATTGGCTCATTGCGGCAGCGATACCTGGGTGGAACATTCTGGCTCACGCTAGGAACAGGGCTTTCGCAAACCGCAACCTTTGTTTCGATGGCTATAGCAGCACGCCTACTTGGTAGTGCCACATTTGGAGAGTTTGGAATTATCCAAGCTACTCTGGGAATCTTTAGCCTGTTTGCCGGCATGGGGATGGGGGCAACCAACAGAAGATATGTGGCAGAACTGCGCGACAAGGATCCAATACGTTGCGGACAGATCATCCAGTTCTCTTCGATTGTTACTCTGATCGCAGCAAGTGGCCTTACAATTATACTCATTACGGCAGCACCTTTCCTTGCAGAGCGGGTGCTCAATGCTCCACATCTATCGTTGGCACTTCGCATCTCGGCAGGGTTGCTACTTATGAATGCCTTAAACGAAGCTCAGATTGGCGCCCTTTCCGGGCTAGAAAACTTTAGGGCAGTCTGCTGGATCTATGGGTTCCGAGCAGCTCTCACGCTGGTATTTGTGGTTGCCGGCGTCTGGCTTTGGGGATTGCCCGGTATGCTACTCGGGATGGCTGGGACAGCGTTCACAGTTTGGTTTTTGACTCGAATCGTTCTAAAACATCTGTGCAGAAGGCTTGGAATTCCAGTATCTTTTGGGAGAGTGCCTTTTGAATCTCAGATCCTACGAAAATTCACTGTTCCTGCCGTGTTATCTGGATTCCTGCCTGCCATAGTGTTCTGGATAGCCAGAGCAATCATTGTCCGATATCCTCGCGGCTACGCTGAGCTCGGGATTTTTACTGCGGCGGATCAATGGACATTAGTGCTTGCTTTTATTCCCAGCGCAATGAATAACGTCGCAATTCCGGTTCTATCAAACATCTATGGGAATAATGACAGACAGAATTTCCGTACGTTCGCTCTTAAAAGCATATTAGCGCCTATATGTATAGCAACAGTTTTCGCAAGTGCTATTGCGATTGCATCTCCATGGATTCCGCTAATATATGGCAAATCGTTCGATGGCATGTCAAAGATATTATTATTGATTTGCTTAGTGGGAATCTTGAGGGTAAATGGTGGAGCCATAGGAGCCTTAATGGCATCACTTAATCAAATGTGGTGGGGAGTTTTATTCAATATGCTCTGGGGAGCCTCTCTAATCATAAGCACGTTTCTTCTGGCAGATCGCGGTGCTCTGGGTTTGGCCTTTGCTTATCTTATAGCGTATCTTCTCCACTCTGTTTGGGGGAGCGTTTTTCTGTTTGCAAAAATGCAGTCTGTCAAAGCGCATTGGCAGCGTAAACCCGTAAGGGGGTAACATTCCTGTGCCAATAACGAAAGTGACGGAGTCAAGGCAGAAATCGTCTCAAGAATGGGAATTGCTTCAATGGCAAACGCTGGGCTATCTTTTCGCATTTGCACTTTATTCAATCTGGTAAGCACCTTTTCTGTTAATGAAATTGCATTCCTTTAAAGTAGAGTGTTCCGAGAGATCTGCAGGTTGTTAATTATCGACAGGTGTGATTATGGCTAACCCTAAGTCTTTCATTTTCAAATGGAGAACTGAAAGCGTCGATTCATTGCTGCGAACGGTTCCCAATGATCCAGCAGTGCCGTTTATTCTTGAGCACCTTCACTCTGACGGTTTTATTCTAGAGGGAGGCTGTGGCACTTCAAGAGTTGTCTATTTTTTGAAGAATCTGGGTTACAGAGTGGTTGGCCTAGAATATGACAAAGAGATACTTTATCATGTTAAGCACGTTTACTCGGATTTACATCTCTTGTGCGGTGACGTAGCTGCTTTGCCATTTGCCGATAGCTGCTTATCAGGCATAATCTCTTTGGGTGTAATCGAGCATTTCCCGGAAGGTCCAGAAAATGCATTGTGTGAAATGTTTCGAACCTTGCGCCCTGGCGGGCGAGCGATTGTGACTGTGCCCTACTATAATCAGATTAGGAGAGTAAAGTCTGCCCTTGGAATATACTTATTGAAGAGAATTTTAAAAGGGAATCCCCTGCTTCGTCGTATCTTAGGAAAGCCCCCACGATCAACGACTCTATTGCCACACGTTTCGAAAGACTGGTATGTTAATTTTGGGGCTGGGGATTTCTATGAATACTGGTTGTCGGAAAAGGAGTTCCATAAAGTTGTAAGCCAAGTGGGATTTCTTATTATGAAGATTAAGCCAATCAATCATCTTGATGGTCTATATATAGAACTTGGCCATCTATTTGTGACTTTGCGGGATAATGAATTCACTCTGAAGCTGCTAGGGCGAATCTCGGTTTGGATACTCGAACGGATTAAATGCTCTTATAACAATATGCTTCTCTGCGTAGCAATGAAACCAAGATGATTCGGACACTCTATTATTCCGCACTTAGAAACGTGCGGCTAAGGCGAATAGCGCGCGCTATTCGTAGCCATTTATCGAGGGGGGGGGCGTTAGCTCGCCGTTGTTGGTCTTTTTTGCCTTCTCTCTCTCTATGGGCCGAACAGATCAACTTTCCTATAACGGAACGGTTTGCGGGCATACATTGCAGGATAGCTCGAGTACGAGAGCTAGGCACAGTCAAAGTAGTAGGCGGTTTAACTATAGGCGGAACCGATGATCAACTAGATGCTTGGCTATTTGAAGAATTCGATCCGTTTTTTTACAGCAAATTGCCGAGAGAAGAAGGCCGAAACCCTAAGCCTCATTATGGAACCTATCTTTATATCGGAAGAAAAAAGAAGAGCAATTATGATGACCCTGAAGGATTTCGTATACCGCAATAGGGCACTTCTAACGGTTGCACGGTCTCTTTTCCGTTTAGTTCGTAGGTACCAGAAGCCAGAGCGACCTTGGAAGTTTGAGCCAAATTTAAAAAATTGGATTGGATATATTAATACGCCTGAAGCGGAAAAGATTTCAGGTATCCACCAAAAAATTATGCAAGTTCAGAGATTAGGCCCAGTTACGATTATAGGCGGGCTTACCACGGGGGGGGCAGACGACATATTTTTTGAAGTTTGGCCTAATGCATTAAGAGCCCTACACGCACGAATGGACGATGTGCCTGATGGCGGAAATCTGCTCTTATATATTCCTCATCACTTCTGGGCGCGAGTGCTCGATGAGCGATATCATTGGTTACCGACCTGGACCGAGTTATTTGACCTCTTCGACGGTGACCGTCATTGGACAGTTTTCCAATATAGCCCCAGCTTTGACGCGGCCGGCCGATATTTCTTCATTGCACAGAAACGGCCAACCAAGACTAGTTTGCCACCACAATCTCTATTGACAAAACAGACTTTTCGTGTCTTCTACCATCCCGGCGGTGCAGACCTTGCGCAGGGCCACTCCAGCTACGCGCTGTCTGCGCATCTATGCAATGCATTGTCGAGTATGGGAGTGGTTGTCTACTCGTATAGTTTCATGAATGCAGACGCTGTGTTCAAAGCTGAACAGCATGATATCCTGATTGGTCATGTAGGACCTTGGGTACGAAAAGCATATGATCTGGGGTGTCGAAGAATTATCCTCTACAACCCAGTCAATCGGTGGTATGCCACACGCCATCTGGGAGACATTGAAGCCAATGCTACAATAGCGGAACAAGTTGCAATGAGCAGGATGGTTATCGCCCAATCAGGAGCGATTTGGCGTTTGACCGCAGATTATCCACAACCAGAGAAGTGGCGCTGGATTGACATAGGAATTGACCCCATGCTCTTTCCACGTGTAAAGCATAGGTTTAATCCAGCAGGACATAGGCGGTTTTGTTTTATCCATCTGTATGATGCTGATCAGAAGGGAGTTGATATAGCCCAGGAAATCATTCGGGCTAGACAGACATATAGCTTTTCTTGGATTGGCGGAAAGCAGTTTACTGCAAGAAATGTTCGGCTTTTCGGGCCCATACATAATACGGACAAAAGGTTTCAAAAAATTGTTGCCGACTGTGATTTTATCCTAGTGCCATCACGGGAGGACGCTCAGCCAGGAGTACCAATTGAGGCAATGTCGTTGGGCGTAATCTCTGTTACGACTTATACGTGTGGCTATAGCTACTCATATCCGCGATTAATTGAGCCCAATACGCTAGACGAGTGGTTAAAGGTCGTTGACTTTCTGCAACAGGTCTCTGACGATGAATTACTGCGTTGCCAAGCGATAAATGACTATTACTTGCATCAGATACACAATTGGGCTGAAGTTGAGCGGCAGACTGTGTTCTATTTACGAGAGTTTCTTCGGACCGAATAAGAAATATATTTCAATATCAGTAGACAACTTAAGCACATTCCCAAAGGGATTTACTATTCTTTATGAACAACTAATAACTCGGGGCAGACGTTTAAGTTCGCGATAGAACTACGAAAAAAAGTAGCAAAGTGTTAATTCGAAGCATAAACAATTTGCCTGGAAACGAAGGAGAGACCTTTCAAATATTATGCTATTTTTGGTAACTTTTTCTGTGTGGTCCTCAAAAGGATGAATATTTTATATGATCATCAAATATTTTCAACTCAGCAATATGGTGGTATTTCCAGATATTATTATGAATTGATAAAAAATTTGGGTGAGATTCAAAATGTTGAAGCCCAACTATCGCTGTTATATTCGAACAATCATTATATTTCCCAGAATGTATTTTTCTCGCACAAAGGCTTTTTGCCTGACATTAATTTCAGGGGCAAATATATTATAGTCAGCTTTATCAATAAGCTAAACTCAATATTAATATTGAAAAAACATCAATTTGATATTTTCCATCCTACTTATTATGATCCTTATTTTTTGAAGTATCTTGAAGATAAGCCATTCGTTTTAACAATTTATGACATGATCCACGAAACGTTTCCTAACTTTTTTAATATAAGAGATAAAACAAGCGAATTTAAAAAACTATTGGCCCATAAGGCTGAGAAAATCATTGCCATTTCCGAAAATACAAAAAAAGATATTACAAGAAATTTTGGTATTGATGTTAATAAAATATCGGTCGTTTATCTTAGCGGCTTTCCCACTAACTCTCTTAATAAATCATCATATTTGCGTTTACCGGAAAAATTTATACTCTTTGTAGGGAATCGCCAATATTATAAAAACTTTAAAATACTTGCTGAGGCCTTTACGAAGTTATCTTATAAAAAAGATGACCTATATCTCGTATGTATTGGCGGAATGCCGTTCACACGCGAGGAGCGTAAATATTTATATAAAGTCAATATTAAAAATAGGGTAATCCATATGTGTTTACACGATTGGAACCTTTCGCTGGCATATAAAAAAGCAATTTGTTTTGTATTTCCTTCTTTATATGAAGGTTTTGGGCTTCCTATTTTGGAAGCTTTTAAAAACAAGTGTCCAGCGATATTAGCTAACAGAAGCAGTTTCCCCGAAATCGCAGAAGATGCTGCACTTTATTTTGATCCAGAAAGTTCTGATTCTCTTATCGAGAGCATAGAAAGATTAATCGTCGATAAATCTCTAAGGGATAAATTAATTCAAAATGGATTGAAAAGGGAAAATCATTTTTCATGGCATAAATCAGCAAAACAAACTCTGGATGTATATAGAGCCTGTTGCAGAACTTCTTAATGAAGATTGAGAAAAATTATGGTATTACGAGCGCAGACTGAACTCTATAAATATAATGCTCCGTTAATTGCAGTGATAAAACGCTCCGTGGCGTAATTTGACCATCAATCTTCCTAAAGTGTCAAGCCAAGTCCGTCCTCAAGTAGCAAAGCGAACAGCCGCCATATTTAATGGCACCGGTATTAGGGCCGCGATTTGGCTGTCGGCGGGCTTCCATTTGTTACTTGTAATTCTATTGGTGAAGCATTGTTCAATTGACTTGATCGAGTTTTGGGCATTCTTCGTCTGCGATGTTATTCTCTGGACTTTAGCGCTGATTCCGTTAATCGCTGTTATTCGTGGATACCTTCAATGGTTTGATCCAATTTCTCTGTTGTCCGTATTCTTCTTTGGCATGGTCGGCGCGTTTTACCCTGCTTATATTGCAGACCCTGAATTTGTGAAAATATTTAGCGCCTATGGTGGCTATGCCCTGCAGTACAATTCAGAGCCTGAGTTTCTATCGCTTGTTATTCAAGCCGAATTGATATTAGGTACTTTTTGGACTTTCATGTTAGTGATCAATCGCCGCCGTCTAGAGTTCACACCGTCGAAGTTCACGAAGGATGAGTACAAGGCTGCTCTTTGGACCAGTGCTACTTGCCTCATCGGCGGCATCGTGGGTTTTTTCAGTTACTGGCATCTAGAGTCATTTCTGCGAACGATAACAGTAAATCTCGGCAAGCCCGCGTCAATGCCGGAAAGGGGAACTTCCCGATACCTAATATTGGTTTTCATCGCAACGACATCTGTCTCACTTGGATTGGTCGGCTGGCTAAAACTGAAAAGGCGATCCAAGAATCAAAGATACCTGTCCCATTGGGTGGTCGTATTGCCCGGCTTAGCCGTAGCTTTGGTTCATCTGTGGAATGGAGCTAGAGAGGAGGTCTTGTTTGCTTTTCTCTTTTTGTTCATAATCGTAAGTTTGTTCGGATTCAAGATTAAAAGGGCTACGTGGTTAATTGCCGGAATCCTCTGTGCAATCCTCTTGGGGCTGATGACTATTATACGGGGAAACATTTATCTGGCAGATACTCCTGGCAATGTCATATCGCAAGTACTATCAGGAGAGGCCCGCCAGTCCTATCGTTATCTAATAGGTTCAGATGTTGGAACATTGCTAGGATTGGATCGAGTTGGCGTCGTAGCCATGGTTTTAGATTACCAGAAGACCAAAGGCAATTATCTCTACGGAGAATCATTGGCTGCCGGCCCTGTTAATCTGGCTGCAGAGTGGATGTCTCGAATCACAGGGAAGCGAGCCCTTCAAACAGATGTGTTGAGGATGGCCTCTGAGATCATCACTCTATGGAGATTCGGGTTCGCGGCTTATGGCGGGGTGCCGCCATCTTTTCCTGGGGAGTTCTTTATGCAATCGGGGATCCTTTCTTTCTTGATATTATCCTTTGTATTTAGCAAGATTTTCTTATGGCTAAGAAGGAAGGTGGCAAAATCAGAGTCGCTAATAGGTCGCTGGACCTTCTGCACCATTGCGTTGACTGTAACCAAGTTAGCCAGTGCTGAAATCTCTCCTTTTTTTGACACGTTCATTTATTATATCTTGCCCATCCTTATCATCTACGGACTTGTGATGGCGATGTTGAAGACTCCCTCACGATCTAGGTACGAAATGAGAGCGCGATGAAACCCGTTATGCCTATCATTACGGATTCATGTAGCCCAGATATCTATTCAAACCATATTCCTAGCGTTTTACCAACGATTAGCATCATCACCATTTGTCGAAATGCTGAAGCCACACTCAAAACTACAATGGTTAGCGTATTGACCCAAACATATGCCCCTATCGAATATATCATTATGGATGGTTTATCTTCCGACCATACGGTAGATATTGCTCGACAGGTTGCCAGTCTTTTCCCAGAACGAAAAATCAAGATCATTTCTGAGGCGGACACTGGTATCTCAGACGCGATGAACAAGAGTGTCAGGATGGCCAACGGCGAAGTAGTGGCAATGTTGCATGCCGGAGACTATTATGTGGGTCCAACTGTCATCGAAAGGGTGATGGCATCTTTCGAGCGAGATCACTGGCGATGGGCTATCGCTAAAATCATTGTCGTAAATGTGCATGGACAGCATTTGCATGTTTCTCGCTTGCGCCCTGATTACCGACACCTGCTGAAACAGAATTTTATTTCACATCCGTCCACTTTTATAGTCCGTGATATCTTCGCCAAGCATGGGTTCTTTCGGGTAGATCTGAAGCAAGCAATGGATTATGAATTTTGGCTGCGGATCGCTTTTAAAGGGGGAGAACGTTATAAAGAATTACCTTTTGTTACGACTTTTTTCCTGGATGGCGGGCGGTCTTCGCGGCTGGGTGAGTTGTTACATTATTTGATCATTCTCCGGCGTGAAATGCGGAGTTGGGCACCTGGTCTTAACCTGATAGCTGACATGCTTTTCTTGGCTCGCGTAATGGCTTTTAGTGGTTACTTTGCCCTGAAGCGATTTGTTTCCAAGATGTCATGGGCATCAGTAGAGTGAAAGAGTTGTTTAACGCCTTGAAACGCTCCCCAAGAACTCGAAAAGTCTTCGCGGTTTTCGGGTCACCTTCCCACTTTGGAGCTTACTGAAGCATGCGCATCGGAATTGATTGTCGGTTTACAGTCGCGGCCCGTCCGCGTGGCACGGGTCGTTATGTCGAGAACCTGACTCGACACCTAGCAAGAATTGATAAAAAGAATGAGTATATTTTCTATGTCCATCGAGCCCAAAATCTCGATCGGTTGCCGCAACAGCCCAATACAAAAGTTCGGGTTATACCACTCCAGATCTATCCGCTATGGGAGCAGATATTCTTGCCTTTATATGCACGAGTAGATCGCCTTAATGTATTGCACTCAGCTGGTACTACGGGGCCCTTGTTTTTATCAGGAAGCATTGGTTATGTAGCGACAATTCACGATGTCTCTTTCCTTCTGCCAGAGCAAGTCATGCCTAAACCCAAATTGGCATACCAGCGTATAGCACGGCTCTATCGACGCTTGGTAGTACCGCGAGTAGCGAGACTAGCAGTACGGGTCATTACGGTATCGCGATACACTTGCGGCGAGATTGTGCGCATTACCGGGATTAGCCCTTCCAAGACACGAGTGATTTATCATGGGCTTACTATGGACAACATAACAGATGTCCCTAAAGAGTGTGTGGGCATTCAGGATCTACCCGCATCATACATGCTCTGCTTGGGTGGAGATGCCCCCCACAAGAACACTGAGCGCGTGGTCCGTGTTTTCATTTCGCTCGCCTCATTGGGCCGCACTAGGGGTTGTGAATTGGTCATACTTGGGGTGCAAAAACCACACGCTTCTCCATATTGGCGGCCAGCTATGGCCAGCAGTTGCGCCCGACAAATTCACTTTATTGATTTCATTGTTGACAACTCTGAATTCGCGGGGCTTTATCAACGTGCTTTATTCGTCCTGAGCGCGTCGTTGAATGAAAGTTTCGGCTTTCCGGCCCTTGAAGCGATGTCCAACGGTGTGCCTGTAATAACTTCAAATGTAGGAGCGATTCCAGAGGTAGTTGGCCAAGCTGCTATGCTTATAGATCCATATTCTGATATCAGCATGGAGCAGGCCATTCTGGCGATGCTGAATGACGCGAGTCTCAGGCAACAATTCATTGCTCAAGGATATAAGCGTATCACAAGTTTCTCGTGGCATCGTGCAGCAGAAGAAACGCTGAAAGTATATAGAGAGGTGGCCGAGGGTTGAATTGCTACCGATAAGTCGAAAAGGTGCTGCTCATAAATTATCACAGCGATTAAAACTAATAATCGGTTTTTTCCCATCAAAACGTGATTTTCCATTCAGGTACTTGGATGTGCTTAATAGTATTATTAAGCCACTGTGTACTCAGATTGGGCCTGCATTCATTGAGCAAATTGAAGAAAACGGAGAATATCTGGCGGTTAAGATTTGTTCCGTTCCGACTAGATTGTTCTGGCCCAAGTCCCTGCCCCTCTTTGATCTGTACAAAGTAGTTACAGAATGTTTTTACGAGGATGATTCTCATTTCTACGAAGTTCCTGAGACCCGAGTATGCCCGAATGACATCGTTTTGGATTGCGGTGCAGCGGAGGGAATCTTCTCTCTTCGCGTTCTTGAACGCGCAAAGCACATCATTGCATTCGAGCCATTGCCGATTTTTATCAGGAGTATGAAAAAAACATTTGCTTCGCACTTTCAAAAAGTATCCATCCAGTCGTATGCTTTGTCAGATATAGAAGGAAACGCGTTCTTGAGCGGGGTTTCGCTGTATGGTACCGTTGTCAGTGGCGTAGCTGATAGTAATATCCCGATTCAGATTACTACTATTGATAGATGGTCTGTTCAATCTGGCTTAAAAGTAGATTTCATAAAGGGCGACCTAGAATCATTGGAATATAAGGTTTTACGTGGGGGAGCGGAGACTATAAAGCGAGATAAACCTAAAATCGCATTTACAGTATATCACCCAGGAAATGATTGGCGCGAGATACTGAACTTCTGCCGAAGTCTAGTTCCAGAGTATGCTTATCGGATTAAAGGACTTTCCTATAATCAAAAGCATGCACGGCCTGTAATGATACATCTTTGGCCGGAGTAAAGGATGCGAATCGGTATTGCCGCTTGCCTGCGATCGTACCGTCACGGCATGGATAACTATGTATATAGCTGAGTTTGCACTGGGTGATCCGCACTTTTCTATTTTCGAACAGGAGTTGGTAATGCTGTATAACGACGCGGATTCGTTTGTGTATCCGTCGCTCTACGAAGGTTTCGCCCAAGCCCAACGTTTTTCATGGGCTTATACTGCTCAGCACGTGTCGGATATCGGCAAAATGTATGGCGTATCATGAAACTATTGTATGTCATCCCCAGTTTTCCCTATCCGCCGCGCAAAGGCTACGAGTTGATCGCATATAATCATATCAAGCATTTTGCTGCTCGTCGTCATTCAGTTGATCTTATTTCCTTCGCGAGAGCAGATGTAGATTATTCGGCGGGCGGACTGGCCGAATGGTGTGGCCGGATTTACACGGTGGAGTTGCCGGCCTGGCAATCCGCGATGAATCTAGTTTTAAGGGCACCTCTGGGTGAGCCATTTCAAGTTTCTTTTTTCCGCTCTGGCCGAATGGAAGAATTGGTCAGTCGTCAACTGCGAACGGCGAATTATGAAGTAGTTATTTTTAAGACCATACGGATGGCTCAGTATCGCCCGGAATGGTATACAGGTGCGACCGTTCTCAGCATGGTTGACCCCATGATACTGAGTTATCAGCGCTCGTTGTCGTGGCGCGCGTGGTATACACGCCCAGTGTTTCAGGCTGAGGCTGATCGATTACGATGGTATGAACCACGGCAGGCGGCGCGGTTTGACAGATCGCTTCTAATTGCCGCCGCGGATCTTCGGGACTATCAAGATTTTCTTAGCGGGGTAAAGAGTGATTGGGACTCTCAAGGCTTGCTTAATAAGATCAAATTGGACTGGGTACCACATGGAGTTGACGTAGATATCTTCTGTCCGGCTACATCGACTATACGTCAGGCTGGAATGATCGTAATTACCGGGAATATGCATTATGTGCCGAACGTGCATGCAGTAGACTATTTCTGCCGGGAAATTTTCCCTTTAATCCTAGAGCAAGAGCCATTGGCTCACCTGTGGTTGGTGGGCACTCGTCCGGCAGCAGCAGTTGGGAAATGGTCCAGATACAAGAATATCACCGTGACTGGATTTGTTCCCGACATAAGGCCATATTTGAATAAAGCCATGGTGAGCGTTTGCCCAGTCCGTCTCAATGTAGGGACTCAGACCAAAGTGCTGGAGGCGCTGGCTATGGGCACACCTGTTGTGACCACCACAGCTGGGAATTATGGCGTTGGCGCCGTTTCCGGAGAACATTTGTATGTGGCGGATTCCGTATCCGAGTTCGCTGAACGCGTCGTAGCGTTGCTACGGGGAGAAAAATGGGCGGAACTCTCAAAAAATGGGCGTCGCTTTGTAGTCGAGAACTTCACTTGGGAGAAAAGCATGACCAAGATTGAGCGAGTTTTCAGCGAGGTGCTGGCGGACACTCAGTGAATCTGTTATCTGGATGAGTGATATCAACTCCATCTGGAAGCCGGTTGTGGTGTTTTCCCGGAATCGGTGCAGATAATGATGGAGGCTGGCCTGGAGGCGATCTACGAGGGGACAGGAGAACCAAATTGAGTGTCGTTATAATCTACGCCATGACATTGCGATCGAGGGCCATCATCATGCAATACGAGTGCGTACTTCTACAGGTAAAATTTTTATAATAAAGGAGGAGCTCCCAAATGACACTTCGAACAACATGCCGTGTCTGTGACGGCTCATTGGAATCTGTTCTGTCGTTGGGAGAACACTATGTTTCCAATTTCTTGTCGCCGGGCGAATCTGACGGCATCAAAGCGCCCCTTGAATTGGCGCTTTGCCGCCATTGTCATCTGTTGCAGTTGAAACATACTGTTCCCGCTGAAGAGTTGTACCGGAATTACTGGTATCGTTCTGGGACCAATAAAACCATGCGAGACGCCCTGGCTGATATCGCGAATAAAGCCGAATGGCTGATGCATTTGCGAGCAGGGGAGGCAGTATTAGACATTGGGTGCAATGACGGCACTCTGCTTGCTTCCTATAAGGCTAAAGTATATAAAATCGGGTTCGATCCGGCCGAAAATTTGGCGCCTCTTTCGCGCGCGGCGGCCGATAAAGTGATTCCTGATTTTTTCGACTCGCAGACTTTCTTCTCGGACCTTGATCTTCCGGCTCACCGCCCCAAGATTGTCACTAGTATTGCAATGTTCTACGACCTGGAGGACCCGAAGAAGTTTGTCGCAGATGTCAAAGCTGTGATGCAACCTGATGGGCTGTGGGTGGTTCAGATGAGTTATCTATTACTCATGTTCAAGCAGAACGCGTTTGATAATATCTGCCATGAGCACTTGGAATACTACTCGCTGCAATCGTTTGAGTATCTGCTCAAACTTTATGATTTTGAAATCGTGGACGTGGAGCTGAATGATATTAACGGCGGCAGTTTCCGAGTGTATGTTCGCAACTTAGGTGCTGATAAAACCGTTTTTGGTGATCCAATGTATCGAGCGTTGGCAACAGAGCGAGTACGCATGCTTCAGGAGCAGGAAATGAAGTTGGGGCTTGACGATAGCCGGATATATGGAGAGTTTGCGACTCGGGTGGAGCGCATCAAGGATGACGTAGTCAACTTCATTCAAGAACAGGTGGGATGTGGGAAAAAGGTATACGTATATGGAGCTTCCACCAAAGGGAATACCCTGCTACAATATTTTGGCTTGGACAGCTCTCTTATTGTGGCCGCGGCGGATCGAAACCCCGACAAATGGGGCAGAGTAACGGTGGGCACACATATCCCAATTGTGTCAGAAGAAGATGCCCGAGCTGCAAACCCGGATATTATGCTCGTGTTGCCGTGGCACTTTATTGACGAGTTTCAAGTACGCGAGAAGAAATACCTGATATCCGGTGGAAGATTTATCCTGCCGCTACCTCATTTTTCCCTGATTTGAGATCGGCGGGGCGCGAATTAAATGTATTTTCTGGAAGCTGCGGAGCATCAAAGATCTGTGACTTTGGCCAACAACGGCGCCACGGAAAAGACCTCATACGGTCAGTTTGACGCTCCAACACGAGCAAATTGGCCTTAAAACGGCGACATCCTTTAGGTTAATACAGTCATGCCCCCCATTTTTCGAGCTTCTTATAGGGCTGAATAGTCAAACAAGATTCGCGGCTATATAGAGCTCAAGAAATTCGATCGGTTTGGCCTTCGGTTAGGATTCATGATGGATCTCTTATCTGTTCAAGATAACCCGCAGGTCAGTCTGGGCTTGGTGTGCAGTGGAGTTGACCATTTTGCTGATGAGGGATTGGACATCGTCGGCTTTATGATGTTTCCCCATGCAAACTTAGCAAGAGCTCTCAGAGCCAATGGTTTCTTCCGGGCCCCAAGCGAATGTTTCCATAAGACGTACACTTGGGAGTAGGCAGTAATTCCAACGGATTCCCTATCAAATAGATATTTGATCCAACCAACTTATCCATTACCTTCGGGGATCACAATGCGATTTAAGCAAAACATCGACGTAGACATTGCGCACGCATATGGCAATTGGATAAGAACATGCATACTTTATCAGTTGTCTTGAGCTCTTGTTGACAGTCAAGTGCCAAATCCTGTATATCGAAGTCGATCAGCTATGAAGCGAAGATGCGCTTCGAAGAAGGGTGGATGAAGGCGATCGATTGTTTCAGGGAAAACTGGGAATGTATCGAAAAATGCGCCTCTTTCGGGCGGGGGATTTCCTCGGCTATCCGGGCATATCATAAAAGCGAAAAGCAGCGATAAAGTGAAAATTGCCGAGAGAAGATCGATACTAATCGTGATGGATTTTATCGGGGTAAATGCGGCGGTTCTTTTTTCGCTAGCATTAAGGCCTGAATATCGGTTGGACCCCGGGCTCATTTTCAAGCGTCCTCTCTGGTTTCTGATCCTGTTGGCGGTATGGTTTCCCCTGGCTTACGCCTTCGACTGCTATGATCCGAAGATCCTGGGCCGATTTTCGGAAACCGCAAAGGCCAGGATCAAAACAGGCCTTGTCGCTTCGCTCATATATCTTCTGATTCCCTTCTTGACTCCGACCCTGCCCTCGTCAAGGCTTCTGTTTCTGATTCTTCCGTTGTTTCTCGTCGTGTTGACGGTTGCGGTGAGTGGAATTTATGATCTTGCGCACGGCCGGCCTTTCTTCCTGCAGCGAACGCTGGTCATTGGCGCGGGACGGGCGGGGAAAGAAATTGCCGGTGTGCTCCGGGAACAGGGAGGCGGTGTTTATGATATTGTGGGGTTTGTGGATGATGATCCGGCAAAAAAAGATGCAGTCGTTGACGGGATCATGGTCCTAGGAGATCGACATGCGCTTTTGGATCTCATCCGAAAACACCAAATCAAAACCCTGATCCTGGGCGTTAAGCGCGAGGTAAACGGCGTGTTCCTCCAGATCCTGACCGATTGTCTCGAGCTCGGGGTGGAGATTGTGCCCATGCCGGTCCTTTATGAGAAGCTCACGGGAAGGGTGCCGATTGAGCATGTAGGAAGCCAGTGGCACGCCGCCATGCCCCTCCAGAATCCGGGAGAAAGGCTGCTGTGGGCCATTACCAAAAGGCTGATGGATATTGTGTTGGTGTCTTTGGGACTTATATGTTTGGCCGCGGCGATGCCCTTCATTTCTGCAGTAATATATATCGATTCTCCAGGGCCGATTTTTTATACACAGATGCGGGTAGGAAAGAGAGGGCGTGTTTTTAAGGCCTATAAATTCCGGTCGATGAGGCCGGATGCGGAAAAAGGGAAAGCCGTCTGGGCGGCGAAGAACGACTCCAGGGTGACGAGAGTCGGCCGGATTCTGCGGAAGACGCATGTGGATGAATTTCCTCAATTCTGGAACATCCTTAAAGGCGAGATGAGTGTTGTGGGTCCCAGGTCGGAGAGGCCGGAGTTTGTCGAGGAACTGGCGCGGGAAATTCCGTTTTATCGGGTGCGGCATGCGGTGCGGCCCGGGATGGCCGGCTGGGGCCTGGTGAAACAGGGGTACGGCGGATCCAAGGAAGAGGCTGTCTTGAAGCTGCAATATGACCTTTATTACATCAAGCATCAATCGTTCTGGCTGGATATTGTGATCCTTATCAAGACAATTATCGACACCCTGACTTTCAGGGGGAGATAAAAGGATTTTAATGAGCGTATTTATCAAGTTTTAATCCCGGGGGACGTTTGGAAACGTCCCCTTATGGAGAGAAAAATGGAAATATACGACAATAACGAGCAGCTTCCGCCGAAGGAGATCAACCTCCTCGATTACTGGCGAATAATCTGGAAGCGGCGCTGGCTCATTGTGTCTATTGCGGTCATCGTGGTGGCGGCCGCCGCCGTCAAGACGTTCACCCAGACGCCGATCTACACAGCGAGCGGGACGCTGCTCATCGAGCGGGAGCTCAATTTATATTTAACCCAGGAGGACTTCTACCAGCCGCAGATACTTCAGGAAGACTATTATCAAACTCAATACCGGCTGCTCCGGAGCCGGGCCGTCGCCGAACGCACCGTGGACAAGCTCGGCCTTATCGAACAGGTGTCGGGCTCAAACAGCAAACCGAAGGGGAATGGCCCCGCGCCCGAAAGAGCCATGCTCCGCAGGCAGCTTGCCGGCTTTATCCTGGGCTCGATGTCGGTCTCTCCCATACGAATGACGCGATTGGTTTCCGTAAGCTTCAGCAATCCCGACCCGACGTTTGCCGCCCAGGTCGTAAACGCCATCATCGAGTCCTTCATCGACATGAACATCGAAACGAAATTCCAGGCAACCGAACAGGCCACGGAGTTCCTGACGCAACAGATCTCGAGCTTGCGGACAGAGATCGAGCAGAAGGAGAGGGCACTTCAGGACTACGGAGTGCAGAAGAACATCATCGCCCTGAGCGACAAGGAGACGACGATCCTCGAAAAGCTCGGCGATTTCAACAAGGCCCTGACGGCCGCTCAACTCGACCGCATCAGCAAGGAAGCCTATTACAACGAGATTAAAAATGCCACGCCGGAATATTTCCCGGAAACGCTCGCCAACCCGCTCATTCAGCGCCTGCGCCAGGACTACGCCCAATTCAAACGTGAGTACACGAAGAAGTCCGAGACATTCAAGCCCAACTACCCGGAAATGCAGCGGCTTAAGGCAGAGCTCGACAGCGCCCGCAGCCTCCTCGAAAGCGAGACGAAAAACCTGATCAAGGCCGCCCAGGCGGAATACCAAGCGGCTCTGCAGCACGAGAAGTCGCTCCAGGAGGCCTTCAACAAGCAGAAGACCGAGTCCATCCAGTTAAACAGCAACGCCATCTCTTACAACAGCCTGAAAATCGAGCTGCAGAACAAGAAAGACCTTATCGACCAGCTCCTCAAGCGGCAGAGCGAGACGGGCGTTTCGGCCCGGCTCAGGGGATTGCGAACGGCGAACGCCCGGGTCATCGACTCGGCCGAGACGCCGCTCGCGCCATCGAGCCCGAACAAGAAACGGACCCTTATGCTCGCGCTTTTTCTTGGACTTTTCGGGGGCCTGGGCATGGCTTTCCTCCTGGAGTATCTGGACCATTCCGTGAAGACGGCCGAGGACGTGGAAAGGACCGTGAATCTGCCGGTGCTGGGGATTGTCGCCGAGTTTAGCCCGGAAGAATTCCGGAAGAAGGGATACGGATATGGATACAGGTACGCACGCGGCGATAAGAAAAATCCTCCTGTCCAGCCGTCCGAGAAAGAGCCTCCCGTCAAGTCCATCGACCTGATCACGGTCGCAGCGCCGAAATCCGGGTTTTCAGAGAGTTACCGCTCAATCCGGACGGCGTTCCTTTTGTCAGGGTCAACCGCCAATCTCAAGGCGATTATTCTCACGAGCCCGCTGCCCCTCGAGGGCAAATCGGCAAATGTCTGTAACTTTGCCGTGACCCTAGCCCAGGCCGGCAAAAAGGTCCTGATCGTGGACGCCGACTTGCGGAAGCCGCGGCAGCACAGAATCTTCGGCATCAAGAACCTTCACGGCCTGACGAACCACCTGACCGCCGGCGAGGAAATGAAGGAGCTGATCAAGGCAACGCGGGTCCCAAGCGTGTTCATGGTTAACGCCGGCCCGGTGCCGCCTAATCCCGCCGAGCTCCTGGGGTCGGAGAAGATGGCTGAGTTTATGGGAAAGGCAAAGACATTTTTTGATTTCATCCTGATCGACACGCCGCCGGTGCTGGCTGTCACGGACGCCCTTGTCATCGGTCCGCTCGTGGACGCGGCCATTCTGATCGTCTGGAGCGGCAAGACACCCCGGGATGCCTTGAAATCGGCCAGGGAAAAGCTCGATATGGTCCAAGTCAAGACGCTCGGCGTTATCATCAACCACGAGAGCCTGAAAGAGCAGGGGTACTACCACAAGAAATACTACTATGCTTACTCGCACTACGACGAGGGATGAGCCTAAACACATCCCTGCTCGATGACATTATTTTCTCGAGGTTTCTTGAGCCCGGGATTCAGTCTAAAAGTTGTAAGTGAGGTTGAGGCCGGCGAAATTGCGTTTAGACCGCAAGCCGTAATTCCAGCCGATGAGATCTGTCTTCCGGTCCCACCGGCCCGCTGTGACGCCCAGGCCAATGTTTTCTTTCAGGCGGAAGTAAAGACCTGCTGACTGCATCGAATATTTATCGGCCATGCTGAAATCCCCTGCGCCCGCCTCCCCGGAGGGTGGCCGATAGGCGTTTCGGACAAGGTTATAGTCGTAGTCCAGGCGGACCTTTCGTTTGAAAATATAAAGCGAGAGGCCGCCGCCGGCGATGTTTTCGATGAAGAACCGGGCGTTGAACCACAGGGAAAACTGGACGTCCCGGCGGTAGGAGCCGCGCAGCCTGATCGGCCGGGCGATATCAATGGAGACGCTCGAATCGCCCACAAGGCCCTGGAAATCAGGCTCGCCTCCATGCAGGGGGTAGAGCGTCTTATACCCAAGGCGGACGCGGCCGTTGATCCGGCCCCCGGGTGAAAATTCGAAGCCGGCGTACGCCGTCCGGGTTTCTGCATCGCGCGGATTGAGGGGATTCCGGAAGTCGAACCGGCCGTATTCGAGCTGGACTAACGCGCGTATGCGGGACGTCATCTGGAGGTAAAAGCCCCCGGCGGCGCGGAATTCATCACGGTCGAGTTCTTGAGCAATCGGAAAGCGCTCGAACTCCAGGTTTTCGTAGCGGATCCGGGACGCCGAAATATCCACGGAAAAACCGGTTTTTTTCCCCGTCTGCAGCAATGCTGAGGCCTGGACGTCGGCCTGCTTCCTCCGCGGCCGGATGTCAATTTCGTAGTTCCACCGCTCCCGGGCGTCCGTCCAAGCGGCTCCGGCGGAGAAAAAAGCCTTGTTCAGGAGGATGCTAACGTCTCCCCGGAAGTAGTTATTCCAGGCTCGCTCCCTGGCCGTTTCATAGAAGTAAACGTAGCGGGGCGATTCGTAAAGCGTCAGGACGATTTTCTTCCTGATCATGAGATAACTGGTGAGGGACGGCCCGACCGTAAGCGTGTAGTCGCCGACTGCCTCCGGTTGTGCATAGATGTTCGAATCATATCCAAGATCGCTGAGGATGATTGCGGGACGGATCCGGAAGGGACCGACTTTCCAGGGGGCAAGGCTCATCTGCCTGAGAAGATCCTCACCTTTATATGTGTCTCCCGAGAGCGTGCGCGGGATGACGAGGAAAAGCCAGAGGAACATCAAGCCGGCCGCTGCATAAATCAGGCGCGGCGCTTGCGCGCGAAGAAGTCGATTCGCCCGGCTATCGCTCGCCGACAACCCCGCCGCCTTGGATGCTCCGGCCCTATTCCAGATTTGCCTTTCCGTTTTCATAGCCGCTTTCGTCGCAGTCCTATCTTATCAAACCGGCCCGATTGAGATCAACCTCACCAGCCTGACCGTCAATCACATTGCAGACTTTCTGGAGAGAAAAGTGATCAACGGTCAGACCCTCTTCGACTTGACATATCCCGTATCACTTCTATAATATGCGGCTATCTCAATTCCGCCCAAGCGAGGATTTTCCATGAGTCAATTTCTCCGCAACCCTGATGTCGTCCTTCGCGAGGAAGACGAGGACGGCGCACTTCTCTTCAACCCCGATACGAACCAGGTCCGCGTGCTCAACGCGACAGCCGTCTTCCTCTGGCACCTCTGTAATGGGACGAAGGGCGTCCCCGATATGGCCGCCGCCCTGAAAACCCAATTCGAGCGAGTGCCGGAGAAAGAGGCCGAGGATCATGTCAAGTCGTTCATGGACGACATGACGGCCAACGGATTCATCGGGGTCGCCGAGGAAGAAAAAAAGTAGGGGGCGCAGGAATGTCCGCAGCGCGCGGCTCGAGGCGTCCGTCCCCTAGCGTTTCCGTAATGCCCAGCCCGCGGTCCGTGCAAATCTCGATTACCGGCGCCTGCAACCTGAAGTGCCGGTACTGTTTCTACGCCAACGAGATGGCCGTCCTGGCCGACCTCCTGACATCCGAGTGGCTTGGCTTCTTCGAGGAGCTCGGCCGCCTTGCGGTCATGGACGTCACTTTAAGCGGCGGCGAGCCGTTCGCGCGGCGAGACCTTTTTGAACTCATCGATGGGATCGCCGCCAACCGCATGCGCTACGCGATTCTTTCGAACGGGACGCTCATCGACGACACCCTGCTTAACCGGTTCGAGACGGGCAAGCGGCGCCCGCGCCTGAATTACATCCAGGTTTCGATCGACGGTTCTCGCGCCGAGATCCACGACCGGAATCGTCCGGCGAGCTTCGGCCGCGCCCTCCGTGGCCTTAAGCGGCTCAGGGCGCAAGGATTTCCTGTCCAGGTCCGGACGACGATCAGCCGTCACAATATTGACGATTTGGAGAACATCGCACATCTTCTCTTAGAAGAAATCGGCCTGGCCTCCTTTAGCACCAATGAGGCCGCTCCCCTGGGCACAGGCTGCGCCAATCGCGCCGAGACGGCTCTCACCCCGGCCGACCAGAAAAAAGCGATGGCCGTCATCGACCGGCTTCTCGCCCGCTACCCGGGACGTCTCCAGGCTCAGGCCGGTCCCCAGGCCAAGCTCAAGATGTATCGCGAGATGGAGCATGCTCGCCGGACCGGGAAAAAGGCGGCGGGCTGGAAAATGGGCTTCCTCAGCGGCTGCGGCTGCGTGTTTTCCAAAATCGACGTCCTCCACGACGGAACGATCGTCCCCTGCTGCATGCTGCCCGGGCTTGTCCTCGGCAACATCACCCGGGATTCGCTTGGGGAAATCTGGCTGAACCATCCTACGCTGCAGATGCTCCGTGAGCGCTGCAACATCGCCATGAGAGAAGTTGAAGCCTGCCGGGATTGCGAATGGAACGCGATCTGCAACGGAAGCTGTCCTGGGCTAGCTCACCAATTGACGGGGGACGTCAATAGGGCCAACCCGGAGGACTGCTACCGGAATTTCATCGATGCCGTCGGAGGAGTGGATGTCGTGCTTGACTGAGGAAGAAACGGCTTCGAGCACCGCTGAAATGCGGGCGCTTGAACTGCCCGAAGGCGTGCCGCCGCTTCAATCGCTCTTTATGTATATCGCCGGCTCGTGCAACCTAGCCTGCCGCCACTGCTGGATCGAGCCGGATTTCAGCCCCGACCAATCGAAGGGAAAATTCCTCAAGCCAGAATGGGCGAAGAAAGCCGTCGTCGAGGCCAAGCCGCTGGGGCTGCAATCGGTCAAGCTCACGGGCGGCGAACCGCTTTTTCATCCGCAGTTTAGGGAAATTGTAAAAGCTATCGCTCAGGAGGGGGTCGATATCATCATCGAGACTAACGGCACGCTAATTGATGACGACCTGGCCGGGTTTCTGAGGAATGCGGGCCGCGTCCGCTTCATCTCTGTCAGCGTGGACGGGGCCAATGCTGAAACACACGAAAACCTACGCGGGGTCGCGGGGAGCTTCGACAAGGCCGCCTCGGGCATTAGGGCGCTAGTCAAGGCAGGCTTCAAGCCCCAGCTCATCTGTACGCTGCACAGGGGCAACATCGGGGAAATCGCTGAGGTAATCGCTCTGGCGGAGCGTCTCGGCTGCGGCTCGGTCAAATTCAACCACGTCCAGCAAATGGGCCGCGGCGAACGAATGCATGAAGAGAAACAGGAATTAAGCGTCGAGGAAATCATAAGGACATATCAACATATCGAAAGTGAATTCGTCCCACGGTCCCGCATAAGCGTCCTTTTTCACATTCCTCTCGCCTTTTATTCTATTCGAAAACTGGTCAACGGCAATCTCGGAAGATGCAATGTTCTTAACATCCTCGGTGTTCTATCAGGAGGGGAGCTTTCGCTATGCGGTGTGGGCGTGCTCATGCCCGAACTTATCTACGGGCACCTTTCTTGTGACAAGCTGCAAGATGTGTGGACTGAGGCTCCCGGCCTTAAAGAGCTAAGGCGGCTCATCCCCGTGCATCTTGAAGGGATATGCGGCCAATGTCTATTGAGAGAAATCTGCTTGGGCGAGTGCGTTGCCAATAGCTACCATGCTGTAAAAATGCTTAATTTTCCGTATTATTTCTGCCATCAGGCTGTTGAAAAAGGACTATTTCCTTCCTCCCGGAGAAAATAAAATTAAAAACATAGAAAAAAGACTTGACATCTTGTTGACCTTAAATAAAATAAGAGAGGGGCGCTGGATATCATGAAAAGAACATATGAAATTCCAAGGGCTTTGGACATAGCGATATCTACGTTAAGCGGGCAGAAAGTTAAACCCATGGGATTTTGTGTGAACGGCTCTTTTCCTACCGTTGCCGGTTGTCATCCCGGTGCCAGCCCAGTCCAACTTCCAGCGGCCTGCAATCCCGCCGGCACGCTTCCTGATTGGGGCAACTGTAATGCGGGTGTCAATGTCGCCAGCGGTTGCATTGCTGGTGCCTCTATTGCAACCAACACTTGCACTGCAGGCTCGATTGTCTTATAACTCCTATCTGTTTGTCGATCCACACTTATAATTTAAAAATCGGGGAGCAAAAGCTCTTTATCTCGAGCGACATCCCGCGTCCATTCTTAATAAATAAATCATTCAGGCTTTTTTTTTCGAACAGGAATCATCCGGTTGATATTGCGTGCACATTTGCCGGGGTTCCTTCCTCGTCTTTGGTTCTAAGCTCCCTCAAAAAAAAAGATAAAGAATTTTTATCCGGCTTTATTCTCTACCCGCAAATGGGGCCGGATAGTCCTCTTTTGAAATCGCCGATGGTCCGGTCCCAACTCAGGAAATGCCTGAGACATCCGGAAGATATCTCGCTAGAAATGCATTCCGAATCCTTCTCGATATTCGATTTTTTTCACAGAAAGCTCATGATTTATTATTTATCGAAGAGAAAGAAAAGCCTTGAATTATGCGCTGTCGGGCCTGGAATATTTGCTCCCTTTTTCCCCCTTTTCGGTGCGTTCATGCTGCACAGCTCGTCTTCAGTCCTGAATAATAAGGCCGCGCTATTTCTGGCCAAGGATGAAGGCGGGAAAACAACTGTCATGAAAAGCGCGAAGCCGCGGGATGTATTTTCGGATGATCAAAATATTTTAAAAAAGGAAGATGGCGTTTTTTTTGTCCATTCCACTCCCTGGAGTACGTTCCATAACGCACCCCGTAAGGCCAGACTCGGCGGATTGTTCATGCTCGAGAAGGCCAGTGAATTTAGCCTTTCTCGAATTAATCCAGCCGAAATGCTTAGTTATTTATGGGCCGAGCATGTCGGATACACCCTTTTCATGCCTAAAATATTGAGAGTCACTGCCTTTGATTTATTGCGCGAAGCATGCCGGTCTGTGCCCACGTACCGCATGCGCTTTCCCCAGGATTATATCGACTGGGACGCCGTCGACCGGGCTATGGAGAAGGGGTGACTGAGCGAAACATCGCACGTTCCCGGTTCTATCGCGGCTCGAGCATGTGGCCGATGCTCCGGCCGGGTGACTGGCTGGTTGTCGAGTCCGTTCCCTATGAAAAGATCCGGCGGGGAGATATTGTTGTCTTCCAGAGTTCCGACACAAAAAAAGAGCTTTCGGATTCTAAAGGTTCCATCACTCCGGATTCCGATCTCGCCGAAATACCTTCTTCTGCAGATTGCTTAAAAAATACGTCCCTCAATACAGCAGAGGCCGAATCCCGGCTCCTCGTCCACCGGGTTATCGCCGTTCATCCCGGAGGCTTTGTCACCCGCGGCGACAACAATCCGGCCCCCGATAGCGACCTCGTCTCCCCCGCTCTTCTCGTCGGCCGGGTCGCCGCCTTTGAGCGTCGCGGCCGCCGACTTCGTGTTCGCGGAGGCACAGGAGGTTTTATTCTCGCCTCCTTCCGTCGGTTTGTTCGTCAGACTTGGCCTTCTTTTTCTCGAGTCGTTCGCTTCCCTTTCCGGCCGGCCTACCGCCTCCTTCGCCGGAGCGGCATAATCGGCGCAATCTGGAAGCCCCGCCTGACGGCGGTCCAGTTCCGGTCTCCATCGGGTCCGTTCGTGAAATATGTGCGCGGCAGCCGGACTGTAGCAGTCTGGTGGCCGGAACGCCGCAACTTCCGCTGCCGCCGGCCATATGATTTGATCATCAAGCCCCCGGTTTCCAGCTAAGGCTCGGCAAGCTATGGAATCCTCGACCACATTCGAAATCGCCCGCAAGGCCGCTCGAAGATTCCCTCTTCTGCCCCGCACCGTAGCCCTCGTCTGGAGCGCGGCGCCGGGATGGAACCTGGCCTGGCTGCTCCTCCTCTCCGTCCAGAGCATGATCCCGGTCGGACAGGTCCACCTCACGCGCGTCCTGGTCAACGGCCTGGCGGCAGCTATAGGAAAGGGGCTTACCTGGGACAATGCGCGAGCGCCGCTTATCGCAGCCGGGCTCATGGGCGGCCTCTTTATCCTCGGCCAGGGGCTTCAAAGCCTGGCCGGCTGGGTCTCCGTGGTCCAGAGCGAGACCGTCCGCGATAAACTCTCTCTGCGGCTTCATGACCAGTCCATCGCCATCGATTACCGCCATTTTGACGACCCGGATTTTTACGACCGGCTCTACCGGGCCCGGGCCGGGGCGCCGAGCTTCCCCTGGCGCAGGTCGCAAACCTGGGAAGCCTTTTCCAGAGCGCGCTGACTCTAATCGCCATGGCGGCGGTCCTGATTCGCTACGGCCTGTGGGTTCCGGTGGCGCTCCTCGTCGGCACAATCCCGACGCTTTTCATCACCATGCACAACAGCCGAAGGCTCTACCGTTGGGCGCGGGAATCCACGCCGCGCCAGCGCCGCATCTGGTATTACGACTGGCTGCTTACGGCCCGTGAGAATGCCGCGGAGCTAAGGCACTTCGGTCTGGGAAACTTCTGGAAATCGGCATACCAAACTGAGCGCGGCAAGCTCCGCACTGAGAGAATTGCGATCGCTCGGCGGCAGGCAGCCGGGCAGTTCGCCGCAGGGGTGACGGGACTTCTAGCGGCGGGAGGGGCGTTGTTGTGGACGGCAAGCCGGGCTCTCCTGGGCGCGCTCACGCTGGGAGATATCGCCCTTTTCGCTCAGGCCTTTAATCAAGGACAATCGCTCATGCGGTCACTTCTTCAAAACGCCGGACAGACTTATACAAACCTTCTCTACCTGGGCGATTTCTTCGACTTCCTGGATCTTGAGCCGACCGCCGCGGGAAGAGTAAGCGTCGTTCCGGGTGAGGAAGAAAAAACAGCCGGCGGACAGACCGCTGGAGCTTTGGGCATAAGCCCGAAGCAAGCCGTGAGGATAGAGAGAGACGCGGCGCCTCCGCTCGACGCTCTTCCCCTCTCCCTCCGGCTCGAGAACGTCTGGTTTACTTATCCGGGCTCACAGGAGCCGGTCATCCGGAACCTCAGCCTTTCCCTTGAAGCGGGAATGGTGACGGCGGTTGTCGGCGACAACGGCGCGGGCAAGAGCACGCTGGTCAAGCTCATCACCCGCCTCCACGACCCTCAGCAGGGCCGCATCCTGTGGAACGGCTGTGATGTGCGCGATTTTTCTCCCGACGATCTCCGCCGGCGCATGACGGTCCTCCTTCAGGTTCCCATGCAATATCAAGAGACCGTCACGACGAACGTCCGGCTCGGAAACCTCGACGCTGACGAACCCAGAGTGCGCGGGGCCGCCGAAGCTTCGGGCGCGGCCCGGTTCGTCGAGCGCTTGCCGCGACGCTACGATACGCTCCTCGGCCGCTGGTTCGAAGACGGCGTCGATTTGAGCACGGGCGAATGGCAGCAGCTGGCCTTGGCACGGGCATTCGCCCGGCCGGCCTCGCTTTACCTCCTCGACGAGCCCACGAGCGCCCTCGACGCTTGGGCCGAAGCGGATTGGTACGCGCGGCTCGAGCGCGCCCGGTCGGGCCGGACCACACTCGTCATCACCCATCGGCTGACTACGGCTCAGCAGGCCAACGTCATTCGGGTGATGGTTGGCGGCCGGATCGTAGAATCCGGAACCCATAAAGAGCTGATGGGCGTGGGCGGCAGGTACGCGGAGGCCTGGAAGAGCCGGGAGCGGGAATGAAGACGGACCTCGAATTGGAAGCGCTTCTCAGCATCGCACGCCGGGACGGGGGGACGGAGTGAGGATCGGCTATCCGGCCGTCAACCTTGAGTGCAAGGCCCTGGTCCGTTCTGTTCGTCTGGATGACCCGTCCGGCGACCGTCTGCTCGAGGCGCTTGGGTCCGGCATCAACTGGCCGCGACTCATCGATCTCTCCGTGCGCCACAGGGTCATGCCGCTCCTCTGCACAAGGCTGCAGGCGCTCGGGGAACGGAATCCCGCGCCGCTCGAAATCATGGCCGGGCTGAAAACGCTCCGGCGCCTTAACGAGGGGAAAAACCTTCTCCTGACCATAAAGCTCGCCGAAATCCTCGATGTGTTCGGCGGAAACGGGGTCGAAGCGATTGTCCTAAAAGGGCCAGTTCTCGCCATCGCGGCGTACGGCAGTGTGGGGATGCGGCAGTTCGATGACCTCGACATCCTTATTAGGCCGAGGGATTACGCGTGTGTAAAAGGCCTGATGGCCAACCTGGGTTTCCGGCTGGACAAGGAATTCACGCCGGCCCAGGAGGCTGTGCACCTCCGGCGGCATCATGATTTTAGGTACAAAGACGCTCAGAGTGGGATTATTATCGAGATTCATGTCAGGCTGACGGAGACTTTCTATAAGATAAAGCTCGAGACGGAAAGTCTCTTCATCCGGAGACATGTCGTCGTAGCCGAAGGCTATAACCTGCCATCGTTGTCGGCCCAAGACGCGCTTATTCATCTTTGCGCCCACGGCGCGTTTAGCGCTTGGCCAGTGCTCGGCATGATATGCGATGTGGCTGCCCTTGTCGCCTCCCGGCGCGACTGGCCGTGGAGAGAAATGCTTAAAGAAACGGGGAAAGCGGGGCTTCGCCGGATCCTCCTTCTGGGGCTGCGGCTGCCCCGGGACGCGGTAGGACTCAAGCTGGCGGAGGAGGTCGAATGCGAAGCCGGGGCTGACGCGGCTGCAGGGAAGCTTGAGAAACAGGTCCTCTCCGATCTTCTGCCCGGCCGGACGGCCGAAGCTCCTCTTTTCGAACTCGATCTTTTTTTTTTGAAATCTAAAGAAAGGATGTCCGACAAGCTAGAGTTCTTTCTAAGGCGGTTGGCACTTCCCTCACCGGAAGACTGGAAGGCAATCCGCCTGCCGGATCCGTTCTACATCCTCTATATTCCGATCCGCGCTTTAAGAATATCCGCAAAGGTGATCTTACCCACACTTGTGAAATGGATGAGGCGGAGTCTCCGGAGCCGAAGAATAAGGCCTTGGCCGGATTCAGATTGAAAAGTGGGCTTGTATCAAATTGGGTTTGACATATAATTATTGACATCAGAAAGAGAGTCGCCATGAGAAAGGATTTCGATCTAACAACTCGCCGGCTGATGACGGCCGCCCTTTTCTGCGCATGGGGAGCCGGATTGCTCGCTCAAACCGGACAGGAAGCCTTTATCCGGGAATACAGGATCGGCCCCAAAGACCTTCTTGAAATCAAAGTCGTCGAGCTTCCGGAGCTGAATCTTGCCGTCCGCGTATCAGAGGACGGGTCCATCACGCTTCCGCTTATAGGTAGAGTGGAGCTCGGCGGGATGACAAAAGACGCCGCGGAGCGGAAGATTGCCGCGCTTCTTGCGGAAAAGTATGTCAATAATCCTCAGGTGTCGGTTTTCATCAAGGAATACCAGAGCAACCGCGTGGCCTTGATCGGCGCCGTGAAAACGCCCGGGATGTATGAAATGATCGGCAGCATGAATCTGCTCGAGCTCATCTCCAAGGCGGGTGGATTCACCGACAATACGGGAAACGATCTCTACGTGACGAGGGAAGGGAAAGACGGGATTCAGGTCAAGCTCACGATTAACCTCGACGATCTAAACATCAACGGCAACCAAAACCTCAATATCCCGCTGCAGCCGAGGGACATCGTTACCGTGCCGGTGGACAAAATCATCCAGATATATGTGTGGGGGGAGGTCAAGAACCCGGGTGCGCTGTCCGTGAAGTTGTCGAAGAAAATCACGTTGATGCAGGCCATTGCCCAGGCGGGCGGGACGACGGCTACGGCGAAAAAATCCGCTGTGGTCATCAAGCGGCAAGACGAAAAGACCGGCAAAGATATCCAAATAAACGTCAACCTGAACGATATCATCAAGGGAAAAGCGCCGGATCCTCGTTTGAAGGAGGGGGATGTGGTGTATGTGCCGGAGAGCTTCTGGTGAGCACGAGCTGATGATCGACCTCCACACGCATATGCTGCCCGACTGGGACGACGGAGCCCGGTCCTGGGAGGAGACCAAGGCCATGGCCCGGGTGGCCGCGGCGGACGGAATCCGCAAGATCGCGCTCACGCCGCATATCTTCCGGCTGACGAAGCATAATGACGATTGGTCGGTTCTCGAAGAGCGGACGGCCGAGTTCAAAAGAAATTGTAAGAGCCTGCCCTGTGAATTCTCGTTCGGGGCTGAGGTCTTCGTCCATCACGATATGCTGGAAAACATCCAGAACCATCATTTGACCATCAACGGCTCGGACTATTTCTTCATCGAGTTTCCCGCGGAAACGATCCTGCCGGCGGTTAAAGACCTCATATTCAACATCATGCTCCGGGGCTACATCCCCATCATCAGCCATCCGGAGCGAAACTCGGTATTCAGTTATCGGCCGGGCTTGCTCTACGAGCTGGTGAAAATGGGCTGCCTGGCCCAGGTCACGGCTAAAAGCATCATGGGCGAGATGGGTCAGGAGGCCAAGAGAGCCGCGGATATTTTTCTCAAGCACAATCTGGTCCACATCATCGCTTCGGACGCCCACGACCCGGTAAATAGGCCGCCCAGGCTGAGCCAGGGGGTCTGGGAGGCGGCTAAGGTCGTGGGAAAGGAAAAGGCCGAGGCGATGGTCACATCCATTCCGGAGGCGATTCTCGGAAACGCAGAAATCGGGGATTGGGGGGAGCCGCTGGACCCTGTCCGCGAAAAAAAATGGACAATCAAGCTTCCTTCCTTCATTAAAAAAACCTAGATGCGCGTCTCGCAAATATCTTGTATAAATAAAGATACTCGCTTGAACGCGCATCCGACGGGGAGTTTGAGGGGGCGGAGTGGCCCCCTCAGGGGTTCAGCGGAGCGAAGCGAAGCGCCGAAGGGGGAGCTTGACTCCCCCTTGGAAGTGACCCGGCTCTGCGAGATACTGGAACAAGAAACTTATGAGACGGGGCACTAGATGAGCAGGGCCGCTTTACGATATAAAAGGGGGACACGGTAATGGTATCCCCATATTATGGTCAAGAAAGTTTTCCTTGACATCTTCCATTAAAGTATTTAAATTAAATGAGTAAGAGGGAAGCAGAAATGCTAAAGCATAAGACCTTCAGGTCAAGGCTCCTTGTATTGGGCATTGCAGCGGCGTTCTTGGCGATCATCATCCCCATCGAAGGCCTGAGCCAGACGGCTGGAACGGGCGCGCTGACGGGGACGATTTACTGGGATGACGTCAAGACTCCGGCGGAAAATGCCGTTGTCAAGCTGCGGAACATCCAGACCGGGAAAGAATTCCAGAGCCCGCCGTCGAATAAAAGCGGCCTTTACTTGGTCAAAGACATCATCGAAGGCCGGTACATCATCGGGGTCGCCACAAGCCGCGGCGATTATAACTTCAACTTCGAAGTTTTTATCAAAGCCAATGAAACAGCGAAGCTTTCCCTGGCCCTGAAAACCGCGGAATCCCTGGTTGTTCTTGAGAAAGCCAAAGGGAAGGGTTTCTTTGCAAAGCCGGCCGGGATCGCGGTCCTCGTGGGGAGCGCTGCGCTTCTTTCTTTTGGCGCTTACGAGCTCTTCAAAGCAGAAGAGAAATCTCCGACAAAGAAATAAGAGTCGGGATCTTGCCGACTCCGGCAGGAGAGGATGCGTCAGGTCTGAGGACAAAGTCTCTTAAGGATTATCAAACATCGAAGAATAGATAAAATTAATCCTTGAAGGAAAAAGCAGGAGGCTCAAAATCTCCTGCTTTTTTTTTGCCCGGTTGAGGTGGCCGGAGAGAAAATTATAAGATAGGGAAAGATAAAGAGGCTTATTCAGATGTCGGAAAAGGTTATTTTTTGGGGATTGTGCGCGATTCTCGTCCTTCTGCCTCTTCCCTATGGAGGCGTGTATGAGTGGACGATTTTCATTTTCGAAGCGGGAACCCTGGTTTTGTTTGGGCTGTATTGGGCAGGAAAACTGGCCGCAGGAAACGAATGCGCAGCGAAAGGCGGTGGAAGGATCCCGCTTGCCGTAAAGGTCCTGGTCGGAGTCTTTTTCGCCGTTTCTTTGGCGCAGATTCTGCCTCTCCCCCAGGAAGTCCTGGCCTTCATCTCCCCCAGGGCCCACCGCTTCTATCAAGATGTTTCGGCGGGCGGGCTCGGGGAAATCTTGGGCAGGACGTGGAAGACGATCTCCTTTGCCCCCAACCTGACCCTTTATGAAATCATCAAGGATGCTTGTTACGGCATCTTCGGCTTTCTGGTCTATAAAGTCATCCGGACGAAGAATAAAGCTAAAAGTTTTGTCTTTGTGATCATCTTGAGCGGCATCTTTCAAGCCGTTTACGGCCTCACGGAACTTTGGGGCGGGACGAGCCGGATTTTCGGCTGGAAAAACAAGTGGAACCAGGGATCGGCGTTTGGCACGTTCGTCAACCGGGACCATTTTTCGGCGTTTCTGGAGATGATTTTCCCTCTGAGCTTGGGGTATCTTCTGGCCAGGGCGGATTTCTTCGCCATGAAAAAGGGGCTTTCCTTCAGGGAGAAAATTCTTTGGTTCGGCCAGGAGCGCCTGCAGAAATCGATCATCGTGGGGACGGCCGCGGCCGGCCTGGGGGTCGCGCTTCTCTTTTCGAGATGCCGGGCGGGCGTCATCATCTTCTTCGTGTCGATCTTCATGATGCTGATGATTTTGTCGATGGCGGGAAGAGGACAAACGACGGAGGATTGGGGAGGGACCGGAGTCGGCCCGGCACGGAGCCGGTCGAAAAGGGCCGTGCGGACGGTTTTCCTGGCCGTTATTCTGACGGCCGTACTGATCGGCATCCAACCCATCCTGGCGCGGTTTACGAAGGATACGCTGACATTAAAAGTGGGACGGCCGGTGTACTACCGAAACACGGTGGAAATGGTCGGGGCATATCCTCTGGCGGGGGTCGGCCTCGGGGCGTACATGTATGTTTATCCGACGTTCGAAAAAGTCAGCGACCCCGGGCTTCTCAGCCATGCACACAACGATTATCTGGAAGTGTTGGCGGAGAGCGGGGTGGTGGGAGGAGCGGCGCTCATCGCCGCGGCAATTGCGACGCTGGTGTCGATCGGAGCGGGATGGGCTAAGCGGCATGACCCCCTGCTGAGGGGCATTGGGCTGGGGTGCCTGGTGGGAATCGCGGCGATCCTCATCCACAGCTTTGGGGATTTCAGCCTGCGGATTCCGGCCAACGCGGCGTATCTGGTGACGCTTTATGCGCTGGGGTTGGGAGCTGTGGGATTACAATCAAGGCAGGCGGCTGGATTAGGAAACATTAATTCTAAAAATATTTCTTTAAATAAATCCGGCTTAGAGCGGAATGGTGAGACCTCGCGGATATCGGGGAGCAATTCAGGGGGCCGCGGCAAGGCGGCCTCGGCGAAGATGAACGCAGTCTTGATGCTGGCCGGAACGGCGGGGCTGTTGTTTCTGGCCGTCAAACACAACCTGGGCTATCTGTATTTGAACAAGTACGAGGCCGCCCGGAAGGCGGCAGCGGAGGGTGGACAGAGCCTTCAGTCGGGGTTCCCTGGGTTCGAGAGGCTGCTCCAAAAGGCGGTATGCTGTTCAAATAATCCGATTTTCTACAGGGAAGCAGGACTTCTGTATCTCGGCATGGCGGCTGCGGAGAATATGGAGGTTGGGAAGGAAGAGCGGGACGCACGGCGGGATGCTCTTCTCGATCGGGCGCGGGAGGCGTTTGTGGAGCAGATCAAAGCGAACCCGGCCGACGCCCAAGGATATTATTATTTGGGAAAGGTGTATCTTCTCTATAATTACCCGCTTTTGACATACGGGGACAAAGGCCGGATGTTTCTGAGGAAAACTCTAAACCTGAAGCCGCACAATTTGCTTTTCAACCAGAGCGTCATATTCGATTTTTTGCTGATGTGGGACGGCCTGACTGAAGAGGAGAAGGCGTGGATAATGAAATGGCTCAAAACGGCCTGGGTGACCAACGCGGGGGCGTTCTATCCGGAGCTTAAGAAGCGCTGGGAAAAGGATATCAAGAACCTGGATGCGCTGAAGGCAATTTTACACTCGGACGCGGCGGTTTGGTCCACAGCCTCAAGATATTTTTTATCAGGGTCCCCTCAAGGACGTCAAAAAGCTGGATTAAAGTAAAGGATTTTCCTCTCCAGCGGCTTGAATTCCAGGATCAGCCGGGAATCGGAGAGTGGGAATCCTGCCCCTGAAAAAAAATCGAAAGCGGCGGCGGAAGGCGGACGTTTGAAATCGAGGGCCGCCGTCACGGGTGCGTTGAGAGTGTTGACGGCGATGAGGTAGGCGCCCGGGCGAAGCGAACCGGTGGGGAATCCAGCCGGACCAGGTCTCGGTTGCCGATTGAGTTCCACGGGACCGGCATGGGTCTCCGAATAGGAATTCCCCTCCGATTTAAGTTCTTTAAGAATCGAGTGGACGGCCGGGATGCCCCAAGCATCGTTCTTGTCGCATTTTATCTTGTACGCGGCCCCGGCCTCCGGCGCTTGAATCACCGGCAGCAACTGCCGCACTTCCCCCACCGTCTTTCTCAGCCCCTCCCACAAATCCTTATTCTCTTTAATAAAATAATTCTCCGATTTACAGACGTAATAGAACAGCCCCTGCGCTTTATGGACGAGGGCCAGATAGGTCAGCGTCCGGACTTCGTCGCCCGTCGGGTCGCGGCCCAGGCCGGTTTCTTCCCCGGCCTTAGCGCCGCAGTTCCAGCCGAAGGCCTGGATGACGGCCCAGAGTCTTTTGGACGGGTCTCCGGCGAGGCTGGTGCGAATCTCGTCGAGCGACGTGCTGAGCCAGGACAGCGGCTCGAAGGGAATGGGATAGGGATCGGTCATGATAACGTCCGCCGCCGGGGCGTAGTCGGGGGCCCGCCAGGAGCGGTTGAGGACGATGACGCCGGGCCGGCGGAATCCGAGGCGGAAGAGCTCGGCGCGCCTGTTGAAGAGGATTTTGGGCGAAATGCTCCGGCCCTCGGGCTCGTCTTCAAGGTACCAGCCAAGGATAGCATTCGCGCCTCCCAATCCGGCCGCGGGAGAGACGATAATCCTGAGGCCGTTTTCGCGGGCCGCGGCCAAAGCCTGGAGCAGAGAATCCGGGCCGGCCGCAGGAAGGCTGACCGAATTGAAGCCGATCCCGCTTAACTCCTTAAAGTCTTCAGGAGGGACGCCATACATCCCGATGGGGAAAAAATCTAAGTTCTGAATTTCCGACCCGCCTCTCGCTTCTTCATCCCCCGCCCTAAATGTGCGATCGCCACGCCAAGAGGCAGGCGATGACACTAAAGAAATTTCCGGATATTCTTTTTCTATAAAAAAATGCCTAATGTCGGATAAGGCGAGAAGTGTTTTATACTGATAAATTTCGAGCCGCCAGAACCATTTCCCTTTCCGGAGTTCGTTGGGGATCGAAAGACTGAATCCCTCAGAGGACGGAACCTGGCCCCGACTGATCTCAGCCGCGTTATTTGTGCGGAAGGTCTTTACCTCCAGGCCTTGAAAATGCTTATCGCGCGACAGGGCCAGGAGGATGTCCAGGAGGCGGTCCGTGGCCGGCATGGTCCAGGAAAACCGGATCGTGCTGCGGTTGATCCGCGCGCCGGCGGCAGGGCTTTGAGGAGCGGCCTCGATTTCGCGGAGGCTCAAATCATCCACCCAGAGGAAGTAATCGTCCCGCGGGGCTTCTATTTTCAGGAATTCTGAAGGCGCCTTCGCACTTTTCAGCTTCGCCGGGGATTGAAAGATGACCGATATTTTTTGCCATTTGCCGGAGGCCCAGAAATCACTCAGCCGGCGCTCCTGCCCAAAGAGCGAAACCGTGGGATAGACGCCGTCAATGTTGCGGTTGCGGATAAACCAGCCTTCGAAGAGATAGGCCGCCCCCGGCTTGGCGGGCAGACTGAGCCGGCAGGTCAGGCGCGCGTAATCGAGAGGAGCGATCATCGAGGCCCCGATGAAGAGGGATCGCTTTCCGCCGGGGCGCGAAAACAGGTCCCAGAGAAAAAATGTCTCGGGCTCTAAGCGCCAGATATATGGCTTGGCGGGCGGATAATAGCTTTCGAAATCGCCGTTTTCGATCAAATTCGGGAAGCGCTCGGCGGGGTGGGGCACAGTCTTCAATAAACAGCCAGCCAAAAGAGCCGTTATTGATAAAACGGCCGCAATAAAGGGGCGGGCGAGATTGCGTTCGCCTATTTTTTGACCTTGTCGAGGCATGACTTCCTGAGATCCCGCGTATCCTTGTAAAAGGGCGAGGCGGCCAGAACGATATCGAATTCGGCGGCCGCCAGATCATATTTTTTCTGTCCCATGAAAGCCCTGCCGAGAAAATAATGCAGCTCAATGTTTTTTCCGGCGTTCTTTATCCCCTGTCCCAGGACAGTCGCCGCCTTGTCGAAGGATTTCTCCCTGATATAGACATCGCCGAGATCCACATAGATTCGGACGTCGCCCGGATAATACGTGAGGAGGAGCTCGAGCAGCTTAGCCGCTTCTTTATATTGTTTTTGCTGGATATAGGCGTCTTTGATTTCAAAATAGATGTCCACGTTGGACGGATCGGCCTTTAGGGCGTCAATATAAAACCCTATTTTCTTGTAGGCGTCGAGCTCGGAGCGGGCCTTCTGGAGGTAGACTTGAGAGTCCGTGATGCGGAGGGCTTCGATGTCGGCAAGGCTGGCCGTATAACGGGCAACATCCATATATTTGCTGTCGATCCGCTGGGCGAGGGAGAATGATTGTTTGGCCTTGTCGTAATTCTTCAGGTCGAAGTAGAGCTTGCCGAGAGCATAATGAGGGGCGGGGTTATCGGGGAGGAGGGCGGCGGCTTTTTCGAAGGCAGCGAGGGCTTCCTTGGTTTTTTGCTCGGCGACATAAATTTTTCCCAACTCTAAGTGAGCCAGGCCGTTTTTTGGGTTTATGCCGAGAAGAGATTCGAGGGAGGCGCGGGCATCCTTGAATTTTTTCTGGTCGACGAAAAGCGTGGAAAGCCGGAAATAAGGATCGGGATTTCCCTTGTCTTTTTTGATGGAATCCTTGAGCTGTTTGATTTCGGCGGCGACGGCCTCGGATGGAGAAACGGCAGGAGGCGGGGGTATTGTAGTTTTGGAAGCGGGCTTTGTCGTTTGAGCGGGCTGTTTGGCCGGTTTTTCGGGCAAGTCTTTGGCTTTTCCCGAATCGGCTTCTTTCTTAGAGGTTGAGGGCGGAGGAGCGGTCTGCCGGGGCTTAGGATCAACTTCTTTCTGAGGGGAGGATGCCGGGGGCTGGGATTCGGGTTTAGATTTTGATTTGGGTTCGATTTTGGACGCAACCGCACCGTATCCGTCGGCGGCCTTGGTCTCAAGACGCGCAAAGGCGGCATTGAGCTCAAGATATTTGACCTCGAGGTCTTCGGAGAGCTTGAGGTTCTTCAGGTAGGTCTGGAGCCTGAGCCGCTTGATCTCGTCATAATAATATTTGGTTTTATCGGCATTCTTGAGGTGGGAGTAGCTTACCTCGAGGTAGATATAACATTCAAGGAGCTTCGCTGGATTGTCGACAAAGCCGAAAAAGGCGATCTCAAAATTCGAGACGGCGCCGGCAAAATCCCCGTTCTGGAAGAAATATTTGCCGTCCTCATAAAGCTTCAGGTAGAACGGGTCTACCTGCTCGGTGATTTGGGCCTGAAGGAAAGGAACGAACGCGGCAGAGACGAGAACTAGGAAAATGAGTGGACATAATGCCCATTTCCGGGATATTCCGTGACACACACCGAATTTTCCAATTCGGCTGGTGTCGCTGCGAAAATATCGGGGAGTGCTTAAACAATCCGCTGATCTCACATATTTCCCCAAATTCTAAGAGTCCAAGTAAGCATAATCATACCGATTTCCACCTAGATTATCAAGCATAATCCGGATCAATCCCTCTTTGAAAAAGGGGGGAAATCCGTGACAGTTCCGTCTTCTTTCTCCCTCTTTGGAAAAGGGGGAGAAAGCGGGATTTTTACACGTTGAATTCGCCCGTATCAATCCACTCTTTCTTTAAAATGGACCAGAAGTCCTCAGCCAGACCCCTCAAAACATACTCGTAGGGCAGCCAGCCGTAGCCCCGCTCGCCCCATCCCGTCCCCCAAGAATTGCGGATGAGCAGGGCACCCGTCGTTTCATCCCCGCTGGACGTGTTGGCGATCTTCAGGCGGTCGTCATAGCCCACGGCCAGGACGGCATGCCCGCCCAGGATCCGCTCGGAGCGCTCGGGAAAGGGGATGGCGCCCCGTTCATCGGCCAATTCCATGGAGCTGTAGACCGTGAAACCGAACATCGAGGGGTGGCCGGACGCCAGGTAGGTCTTGACGCGGTCGAGGACGGTCCCCGGAAGGATTCCCGGCGGGTCGTGCCTGTAATACTGGATCGTCTTGTAGTTCTGGGCAAAGGCATAACAGAAGGCCGGGGGCTCTTTGTCGAATTTCTCTTGGTCGTCGCTATAGGGCCAATATTCCTCTGGAGGAACGCCGAAGAGGACCATGCCGCCGATGGTGGTGCGGAGGTAGGCGCCCGTGTCTCCCTTCATTTTCATCAGGTTGCGCGTCACTTTGTAGAGGAAGAGGCGCGAAGCATCGATATGCCGGCCGAAGGCCTTGCGCTCATAATATTCGATGGCGCCGACCCCGGCGTTGGCCGTGCAGGCGCCGAGGCTCCGCTGATCTTCGACGGGCGAACACCATTCCCGGAGGTCGACGGAGGCGGGGAGAGCAAGAGGCTTGGCGGGCGTTTTTTTGGGCGCGCCGGATGGGGCGCCGCCTTTTCCCGAAAGGTCGCGGGCAAGAGGAAGGTTGGTCAAAAGCAAAATTTCGCGTACCTCTTTCGTTTCCTCTGTATAGTCCCTGAAATCGGGATAATCAGGGATCCAGCCAAAGCCATGCGTTTTGGAGTCATGGGTCATGATGGATGCCTCCTTTTTTGGAATCGGTAACGGGTGCGAAGTCCCATTCTAGAGGGACGATTGCCGACCGGGAAATTCTCACTCGAAAAACGTATGATACGGAACAGGGGGCCTGCGTAGCCCCCATATGTTATAATAGGGCCGGCTTTGACCTATGAAATACGGGAAGTTTGCAGATCTGTTTTCCCTGGGGCTGGTGCTGCCGTCCTCGATCGTCATAGGGCTCGCGATCGGGTACTACATGGATAAGTGGCTCGGCACCAACCCCTGGCTTCTCCTGGTTTTTACCCTGTTGGGGGTCGCCTCCGGCCTGTTCAGCCTGATCCGGGCCATCATTAAATTAAACAAAGATCCCGATATCGACAAGGATTGAGCAGGCAAGCTGATGAGCGTGCAGACCGACCCGATAGAAGAAAACATCCTCCGCCGGATCCCCTTTGAAATCATTATTTTAGCAGCTATCTGTGGATTGCTGGCCATTTTCCTCTTCGACCTTCTCACCGGTCTCTTCGTCTTGGTTGGAGGGGCACTCGCGTCTCTTTCCTTCCTCTGGCTCAAGAAGTCCTTGACCCGAGTCCTCCTCCGGGAGACCGGCAAGGCCGTCCGCTCGGGCATCCTTCTCTATGCCACCCGCCTGATATTGATTATTGGCATATTTTTAATTATAATCTTCGCCTATCCGAAGAAGCTCCTGGCGTTTGCCGCAGGCTTTTCGACGGTAATTCCCGTTTTTCTGGGTGAAACGGTTGTAGCCCTCGCCCGCTTGAGACAATGGAAGAGCTAGAACGTCCCTTAGCCATCGTCACGCTGTTCAACAAGGTCTTTGGACCACCCATCGCCGCCCTGCTCGGCCTGGCCGGCCTTCACGTCAAGAATCCCCGCGACTTCATCCCCAACTACATTGTCATGGTCATTGTTGTGGCAGCTTTTCTGGTCGTTTTTCTGGGAATCGCCTCGCGGAGGCGCTCTTTCGTACCTAAGGGGATGCAGAACGTGTTCGAGATTCTCATCGGCGCTCTAGAAGGCCTCCTGGTCGATATCATCGGCCCCCAAGGGAAAAAGTATTTGCCGATGATAGGAACGGTCGGCTTGTTTATCCTCTGCTCGAACCTGATGGGCCTCATTCCGGGTCTGATGTCGCCCACAACCAAGCTGAACGTGACCGTCGGCTGCGCGCTGACCGTCTTCGTCTATTATCATTACCAGGGAATGAAGGAGCAGGGCGTGCTGAAATACCTCAAGCATTTCTCTGGCCCCACGCCGCTGCTGGCCCCTCTGATGGTTCCGATCGAGCTGATCAGCCATTTTTCGCGGCCCTTGTCCCTTTCGATCCGACTCTTCAGCAATATCTTTGCCGAAGACGTGCTGATCGTCGTT
Organism: Candidatus Aminicenantota bacterium; assembly: GCA_963715635.1. Taxonomy (GTDB): domain Bacteria; phylum Acidobacteriota; class Aminicenantia; order Aminicenantales; family UBA4085; genus JAPKZH01. The sequence goes on from OY970261.1 coordinate 3,662,621, forward strand.
GTCGCCTCGATCCTTCCCTATTTTCTGCCGCTTCCGTTCATGGTCTTGTCGCTGTTCACGGGCGTCCTCCAGGCCTTCGTTTTTATGCTGCTCGCCTGCATTTACATTTCGGGAGCGGTCGCCCATGAAGAGGAACGCTAATATCGATCCTATCGAATACATCTCGAAAGGAGTTTTGCCATGACCAAGAAATCCAAAGCCCTCGGCCTTCTGTTGTTCTTCCTGTTCATCGTCGGTGCGCCGCTTCTGGCCCAGGAAGCCGCACTGACAGAGACCAAGGCCTCCTTGTCCAAGCTCGCGATCATCGTCAGCGGCGCCATTATCACGCTGGCCGCCGCCGCGGGCGCTTTCTGCCAGGCCAAGGCCCTGAGCAGTGCCTGCGAAGGGATCTCTAGAAATCCTCAGGCAGCCCCGCATATCCGGTTCCTGCTGCTCCTCGGGCTGATCCTGATCGAGACGCTGGTCATTTACGCCCTGCTCGTCACCTTCATCATCCTGATGGGGAAGTGGAAAGGGGGATTTTAGGGGCAGTCGGAGACAGCTCGGGGACGTTTCTGGACATCGACTGGGAGCGCCCCGAAGAGGTCCCCCCGAAAGAGGCCGATGGCCGCACCTATTTTTCATATTCTCGGCACGACCTTTAAAAGGTTCAATGCGGACAAGTGCTTCAGCCACTCGATCATCATCTCCTACTTCTGCCTTCTCTGCGCCGTCCCCCTGATCGCCCTGTTTGCTTTCGCCACCACGAAAATCCTGGGCAGTTCGGAGATCGCCATCCGCAGCCTCAATATTTTCACCGAGGACTTTTTTGCCAGGTTTGACCCTTTGTTTTTCAAAAAGATCGGCGGTGTCTCGAAAAACATTGCCAGCCTGGGTTGGTTCGGCCTCCTGGGGTCGCTCATATCCGGGAGCTTTCTGTTCTCGAACCTGATCACCTCGCTCAACGTCATTTTCAAGAGTCAGTACCAGAAATCTTTTTTTTACAACCGGCTGATTGAATACATCATCATGTTTATCATCGCCGTGATCTTGATTTTTTCGCTTTCGATCACGGCCGCCTGGACGGCGCTCCACCGGATCATCAAGGAGAGCTCCTTCGTGGCCAATACCCTGAACCCGAAGGTCCTGCCCCGCATCGACAGCTTTTTGATCCAGTATCTCATCCCGTTCATGTTGGGATTTTTGGTGCTGTTCGTCCTTTATAAATTCATCCCCGAAATTAAAGTCCATACCCGGGCGGCCTTGGTCGCCGCGGCGGCCGGCTCGGTCCTCTGGGAAATATTCAAACGGATTTTTGTCGTCTATGTCGCGCATTTTTCGGCGATCGGAGTCGTCCTGTCCAAGCTGCTGCAAGGCACGCTGACCTCGATCATTTTCTTTCTGCTGTGGATCTCGTTCTCGCTGGCCATTCTCCTCTGGGGGGCGGAGCTGGCGGCCGTGCTCAACGAACGGATGGACGCGCGCAGAGCCAAAGCCCAAGCCTAAGAAGGGGGGCAAATGCCAAAACGGTCTAAGGCCGGTCTCGGCATGGCCCCCTAAAGGAAGGTTGCCATGAACATCTCGGTGAAAGAACTAGCCGAGCGGCTGAACTGCCACTTCGAGGGGGACGGCAAGACGGTCATAACGGGCGTGGCCAGCCTGGAGATGGCGGGCACTGGAGACCTTGTCTTTCTAGCGAAGCCCAAGCTCCGGGCATTTCTCGAGAAAACGAATGCATCAGCGGCGATCCTTCCGCCGGGCGAGCCATTCGACAGGATCCCGGTCATCAGGGCGGCCGATCCCCACTTAGCTTTCGTGCGCGCCGTCCAGCTTTTTTACAGTCCTTACCGCCCACAGCCCGGCATTCATCCGACGGCCGTCGTTTCAAGCTCGGCCAGGATCGGCGTCGGCGCAGCCGTAGGGGCCTACTGCTCAGTGGCAGACGACGTGGAAATCGGCGCCGGGACGGTGATCTTCCCGCTAGTGACGATCTATCCGCGCGCGAAAATCGGGGAGCAGACGGTCATCCATTCCGGCGTCTCGATCCGCGAGGACGTGAAGGTCGGAAGTCGGGCGATCATCCACAACGGGGTCGTCATCGGGTCGGACGGGTTCGGGTATTTGAAGGCCGAGGACGGCAGCCGCATCAAGATTCCCCAAAAGGGGATTGTCGTCATCGAGGACGACGTCGAGATCGGCGCCAACACGACCATCGACCGCGCCGCCCTCGGAGAGACCATAATCCGGAAAGGGACAAAAATCGATAACCTCGTGATGATCGCCCATAACGTCGAAATCGGGGAAAACGGCATCTTGGCTGCCCAGGTGGGAATCGCCGGGAGCTCAAAAGTCGGGAAGAACGCCCTCCTGATGGGACAGGTCGGGATTGCCGATCATGTCACAGTGGGCGACAACGTCCTCATTGCCGCAAAATCGGGCGTGACAAAAGATATTCCTTCGGGCTCATTCGTCTCGGGAAGCCCCCACCTGGACATCCGGGATTGGCGGAAGGTCTGGGCGCTCATGCCCCAGATGTATGACATCGTCAAGGATTTCAAGAAGCTCAAAGCCCGGGTCGAAGAGCTTGAAAAAAACAAATAGAGATTATTTGGAGAGGTATTCGTCGACCGAAATGGCCGCATGAACGCCCGAGCCCACGGCCGAGGCCACCTGGTGCGGGCAGGCATCGATCACATCCCCGGCCGCGTAAATCCCCGGCTGGGATGTGGCCATGGTCGGATCGACGACGATTTCTCCCCATTCGTTGAGCTCCAACAGCCCTTTGACAAACCCGGTGATGGGGTCCATACCGATCGAAATAAAAAGTCCCTCGATGGGCAGCGTCACCCGAGTCTCGTCTTTGACATTGCGCAGGGCGATGGCCTCGACATGGTCCCCGCCGTCGAGCGACTCGATGACCGAGTCCCAGTAGACCACGATCTTGGGGTTGGCTAGAACCCGTTCCTGAATGATCTTTGTTCCGCGAAACCGGTCGCGGCGGTGGATGAGCGCCACGCTCTTGGCGAATTTGGTCAGAAAGATAGCCTCTATAAGGGCTGTATCGCCGCCGCCGACAACCGCGATGTTGCTTTCCCTGAAAAAGGCGCCGTCGCACGTCGCGCAATAGGAAACCCCGCGCCCGATCAGCCGCTCTTCGTTGGGCAGGCCCAACCGGCGGTAGGCTGCTCCCGTAGCGATAATGACGGCACGGGTTGGATACTGGGCCTTGTTTCCCCGTACGACCCAGAGCTCCCCCTCCCTCCGAATTTCTTTGGCTTCCTCGGTGACGAACTTTGCCCCGAACTTGAGAGTTTGTTTACGAAAGTTTTCGATGAGGTCGAATGGGGCGATGCCGTCCGGAAAGCCAGGGTAATTTTCGATCCAATCCGTCAGCAAGATCTGTCCCCCGGGAATCGCTTTTTCCAGGACGATGGTGTTCAGCCGCGCCCGGCCTGTATAAAGGGCGGCGGCCAGGCCCGCCGGCCCGGCTCCTATGATGATGACGTCGTGTGTTTTAGCCATGATCAATCCTTAAGAATCTGGACTTAATTCCGGCGGACATTTTCGGGACCGCTCCCGAGAACATCTCCAAGCGGCCTTTTATAAATATTTATTGAGCGTATTGACAATCTTGTCCTTGGGAAGCACGCCGACCATCGTCTCCTTCAGCTCGCCGCCCTTGAACAGCAGCAGGGTCGGGATGCCCCGGATTCCGTAGCGCACGGGGACCTTTTGGCTCTCGTCGACATTCATTTTGCAGACCTTGAGCTTGTCTTTGTATTCCCCGGCGAGCTCATCCACCAGGGCCGCGATCATCTTGCAGGGCACGCACCAGACCGCCCAAAAATCGACAAGCACGGGGAGCGCCGACTTCAGCACTTCCTCATCAAAATTCGCATCCGTCGCATCTAAAATGTTGTCAGCCACTCCGACCTCCTCTCCTAAGCTCCAAAGCTTTTTTATAGATCCTGATGAATTCTTTCGCGGCGAGCTCCCAACTTTCATTGTCCTCGCCATGGCGAATCGTGACCAGGACGTCCTTCCGCTGGTCGAGAATAGCCTTAAAGTAGTCGCCGGAATCAGCAGCCTGGATTTCCTGAAGGTAATCCGGGTTGACCATATTGATGATGTCGGCAAAAATCAGCCCGGCCTTGAGAAAATTGAACCGGCCGTTGAGGGCCAGCTGCTCGGGCGTGAAATAGTCCCAGTTCAAGCCCGTCAGGGCCAGGGATTCGGGCGGAAATTTGCCCTGGAACGAGATATCGTGCACGGAAAAGACGGTGGCGATGTCCTTGAAATGGTTTTTCTGGGCATAATGGGTCCGGAGAAAAACAGGAATGAGGGCGGTCGGCCAGTTATTGCAGTGGATAATTTCGACGGGGAGCTTCGATTTGACCAGAAACTCGAGGACGGCGCGGCTGAAAAACGTGAACCGCTCGTCGTTATCCAGGTATTCGCCCTTGGCGGAGCCATAAATCATGTCCCGGCAAAAGTATTTTGGGTTGTCGATGAAATACATGGGGGTCCGGCCGGACTCGGCTCTATATACATTCGCCTTGGCCTTATCATTGCCCAGGGGCACAAGGAGCTCGGAGAGGACAAGCTCCAGGTCCAAGGACTCGATCTCCGGCCGGCGGTATTTGGGCATGATGAGCGAAATTTCGACGCCCAGGCTGGAAAGGGATTTGGGCAGAGCCTGGGCGGCATCCGCCAACTGTCCGTACTTGGTAAACGGAGAGACCTCCGGGGACACGTACAAGACCCTCAGTCTCTCGGCCTCTGGGCTCATCTCGTTTGTCGTCATCAGTGCCTTTTAAGAAGACGTAAATGATAGTTTCCCCCCATAAAAATGTCAACCGGGCGAGGGGTTACAGAGGAAAGACCTTTCGAAGTTCAATATTTTCTCACAGCGGGACGAATATCAGGGGAGTGGGAACAGCTCTCCTTGTTGGCCCGGCGAGGACAATGCAGAAAAAAAACTAGTGGGGAGAGCTTTGGAAAGGGATGAAGCGACCATCGACCTTTTGAATCCCCCTTGATTGCGCAAGGGGGTAGGGGGATTAATAGCACTAATTAAAAATCTTCTTACCTAATGAACAAATCTATCAGGGAAGTGTGTGTCAAGGAATTTTATCGGGAAGCCTCTTTGAGGCCGGCGAGAATGTTTGAGCAAGGATAATAAAACGGACAGGCCGAGGTGTGGACAAGGATACCTTTTAGCGCGGTTTTCGAGCATGCGAGAAACGCAGCCGCCGTAAAAGGCGAATTTTTTATGGCGTGAAAAATCCCGTTAGGGAGCGAATCCCTTTCTAAAGCTCTTTTTTAAGCGGCATGCCCATAGGTCTACTCGCCCCAAGACAGCTTTTCCTGGAGGAGGTCGAAATAATTCCGCTTGGGGGACGAAACGAGGCTCAGCTCGCAATCGGCCCGCCGAACCTCGACGCTGTCATTCTTGACCATCGTGCTGCCCCGCTGGCCATCCAGGGTGAGATAGACCTCTTCTCCGGACGTCAGGAGCTGGATCTTGACCCGCGCCTCCGAGGAAATGACGGTCGGCCGGAAGGTGAGGGTGTGGGGGCAGATCGGCGTCAGCAGGATGCCGGGAATATAAGGCTGGATGATAGGGCCTCCCGCCGAAAGCGAATACGCGGTCGATCCTGTCGGCGTGGCGACAATCAGGCCGTCAGCCTTGACGGTCTGGATTTCGCGGTCGTCGATCCAGATGGTGACCTGGATAGTCCGGGCCAATGCGCCCTTGTTGATGACGACATCATTCAGGGCCAGGCCGGCGCCGTCTTTGAACTTCGATTCGAGCATCCAGCGCGGGCTGACGATGTCCTCGTTGCCGCCGATAAAAGCGTCGAGGGCGAGCGTCATTTCGTCCAGGGGGACTTCGGTCAAAAAACCGAGCCGGCCGAGGTTGACGCCCATGACGGGGACCCGCTTGCAGGCTGCGACATGGGCAATGCTGAGGAGGGTGCCGTCACCGCCCAGGACGACGACAAGGTCGACTTGGCCGGGGATTTCTCCCCTGTCAAGGCCGTCGGACCGGCCGAGCTTTTGGGCCGCCACTCCCTCCAGGACGCACTCGATTCCCCGCTTCGAGAGAAAGGCATCGAGCTTGGTCAGAATATCCTCGATCCCCGGCGCATGGGGCTTGATGACGACTCCCACTCTGCTAATTTTTCTCATCCCGGGCTACCTCCTTGATCCATTTTAGCACGTCCTGGCCGGCCGGTGACAATCCCGCCAGATCCCATAGGCCAAAAAATTCACGATTTCCCTTCTGCCCGCGCACCGAACATCTCATAAGGCCCCGCAGGTTGAAGCCATGCGCCGCCGCCTCCCCCGTGATATTTTGGAGCACTTTTTCGTGGAGGCCGGGGTCGCGGATAATGCCCTTTTTCCCAACCTGACCTTTGCCCACCTCGAACTGGGGCTTGAGCAGGGAGAGAAGGAGCGCTGGGCCGCGGCCGGCCGCCGGCCCGCGCTCGCGGCTGCATCCAAGGATATCCTTAAGGGCCGGAAGGATCTTCAAGATAGAGATGAACGAAACGTCCATAGTGACGATGTCGAGGGCGTCAGCGAAGTCGCCCCGGGTGAGAAAGCGGGCGTTTTTTTCGATGCGGACAACCCGCGAATTCTCGCGGAGCCGGCAGTCCAGCTGCTTCGTTTCGACGTCCACCGCATAGATTTTCGCGGCGCCGCGCTGCAGCAGGCAGTCCGTGAAGCCGCCTGTGGAAGAGCCGATGTCGGCGGCGATTTTGCCGGTAACGGAGATTTGAAAATAATCAAGCGCCTCATCGAGTTTGAGTCCGCCGCGACTGACATACGGGAGGGATTTTTTGACCGTTATCTCTCGGCCCGGGGCAACGAGCTGGCCTGGTTTCTCGATGCGCTGATCTCTGCTGAAGACCCGACCGGCCATGATCAGCGCCTGGGCTTTCTCGCAGCTTTCCGCGAGTCCCCTTCCCACAAGAACCTTATCCGCCCGTTCCTTGTTCATTTTCGTTCGGGGGACGTTTTGGGAACCTCCCCTGACCTGTCCCTGAAGCGTTCTCAGGCTGTGCCCGGGGGATGATAGAATTCCCTGATTTGACTGACGAGGCCCTCCCTATCCAGCCGCAGCAGTTTCTTAATCTGCTGGGCCTTCCCCATTGGATAGACCTTGAGCGGAATCCCGATGGCCTTGAATCGAACATCGAATTTCCTCTGCGTGTCCAAAAACTCGCGCACGGCGCTGCCGAACCCGCCCGCGACCACGCCCTCCTCGGCCGTGATGATCGTCGTCCCCGGCTTTGCAAAGCGGAGGATCATTTCCTCATCGAGCGGCTTGGCAAACTTGGCATCGACGACCGCCAGTCTGATTCCGTCCTCCTCCAGCTCTTTCGCCGCAGCAAGTGCCGGATAGACCATGCTGCCGAAGGCCAGAAGCAAATCCTGGCCCTCTTTGAGGAGCTCACTCTTGCCGAGGGGAACCCGCTTAAGCTCCTTATCTAGGGAGACGCCGACCGCTTCTCCCTTGGGGAAGCGGATGGCCGCCGGGTGCCCATACGCCAAAGCTGACTGGAGCATGTGCTGGAGCTCGTTCTCGTCCCGGGGAGCCATGAGAATCATGTTCGGCATGTGCCGCAAATAGGCAATGTCGTTGATCCCCTGGTGGGTCGGCCCGTCATCCGACACGATCCCGGCCCTGTCAAGAACGAAGACAACAGGCAGATCTTGCAGGCAGACATCATGATAAAGCTGGTCGTAGGCCCGCTGCAGAAATGTCGAATAGATGGCGCACACGGGTTTCAGCCCGTTCAGGGCCAGCCCCGCCGCAAAATTCACGGCATGTTGTTCGGCGATGCCCACATCAAAGAACTGCTCGGCCAGCTGCTCAGAAAATTCGGCGAGACCCGTTCCCTCCGGCATAGCGGCCGTGATGGCAATGACCCTCGGATCTCGCTTGGCGATCCTCAGCACGGTCTGTCCGAAGACCGAAGAATAGGTGGGCTGGTGGTTCTGGACAAGCGACTCCCCATTACGGATATTGAAGGGTTTTGCGCCGTGGAACCTCTCCGGGTTCTCCTGGGCCGGGATAAAGCCGCGCCCTTTCCTGGTCACGGTGTGGATCAACACGGGCCCTCCCTCGTAGGCCTTGGCGTCCTTGAAGATCTCGATGAGCGAGCTAATGCTGTGCCCCTGGACAGGTCCGACATACCGTAACCCGAGCTCCTCGAAAACGAGGCCGGGGAAGAATGTTTTCTTGACAAGTTCCTCGACAGCATGGCCGGTCTTGATCATCGGCCAGCCCAAAACGGGGATGGATTTCAGGAAGGACTTGGCATGGTCTTTCGCCCTCAGGTAGTGCTGTCCGCTGGCTAGGTAAGAAAGGTATTTGGAAAGCGCCCCCACGCTCGGCGAGATGGACATTTCGTTATAATTGAGGACGATGATCAGTGGCTTCCGGAGATGGCCGATCTGGTTCAGCGCCTCCCAGGACACGCCGCCCGTCAGGCTTCCGTCGCCGACCACGGCGATAACCTTGTAGTCCTCTTTATTTTTGTCACGGGCCACGGCCAGGCCGAGCGCCGCCGAAAGGGCGGTCGAAGCGTGCCCCGTGTTATAGACATCATACTCGCTCTCCTCGCGGCTGGGAAAACCCAGGATGCCGCCGAACTGGCGGAGCGTCCGGAATTTTTCCTTCCGCCCCGTCAGGATCTTATGGGTATAGCTCTGGTGCCCGACGTCCCAGATTATCTTGTCGCGAGGAGCGTCAAAGACGTAATGCAGGGCGAGCGTCAATTCCACGACGCCCAGGTTCGCCGAAAGATGGCCGCCGTTTTTAGAAACGACGTCCAGGATATAGGCTCTCACCTCGTTCGCCAGCCGCGACAGGTCTTCGACCGTGAGTTTTTTGAGGTCCTGGGGGCTCGTGATTCTATCCAGCAGTTTGCTCATGTCTTGACGTCCATTAATTGCTTCGCCAGATAGCGCAGGGGGGCGGATCCAAGAGAGGCCGCTTTCAAAGCGCCCAGCGCCGACTTGACGGAATTCTTCAACAGAAGCGCGGCCTTGACCCGTCCGAACATCCTCACATAATTCGGCTTGTCGAGGTCCGGCTTCTTGCTTTTCTCGGCCGCATCGTGGATGTCGTCCCTGACCTGAAAGGCAAGGCCGAGGTGTTTACCGTAATCAGTCACGGCTTCGAGCTCTGAGCGCGCCGCCCCGCCCAGCCCGGCCCCCGCCCTCACCGAGGCCACGATCAAAGCCCCGGTTTTTTTTAGCATCAATTCGTGGAGGCTTTGCTCGCCGGCGTTTTCCGCGGAAAAGGTGATGTCCAGAAGCTGGCCGCCGATCATTCCTTCCGGGCCGGCCAGCTGGGCAATTTCCCTGATGACCCGCTGCTTTTGGCAGAGCCGGTTTTTCGGGACCTCGGCAGCGGCCATCCATTCAAAAGCCAGGGTGAGGAGGCTGTCCCCGGCGAGAAGCGCGATATCCTCGCCGAACACTTTGTGGCAAGATGGACGGCCGCGACGGAAATCATCGTCGTCCATCGAAGGAAGGTCATCATGAATGAGCGAATAGTTGTGGATAAGCTCGATGGCGCAGGCAAAGGGGAGTGCGGATCCCGGGGCCGCCCCGAAAGCGTCCGCCGCGGCCAGGACGAGCAGGGGCCGGAACCGCTTTCCGCCGCACAGGACCGAATAGCGCATCGCTTGGAAGAGAAGCGTGTCCTGGCGAGCGAGGATGCGCTTGAGCTCATCTTCGACGGTATCCTTATAGCCGGCCAATAGATTTTTTGCGTCCATCTTATTCAGCGAGAATGCGGTCAAAGCTACACATTTGACATTTGTCCGCCACTGAACAAGGCTCCCCTGTAGAGACAAAATGCTCTCTATATAAAAATGTCAAATGTGTAGCTTTGACCCCGTTCATTTTTTTAAAAGGGGAGGGTGTCATCGCCGCCCTCTTTCTTTGGACCTTTTTTCCGTGTTTTCTGGGCGCCGTTTTCCTCCTTGTCTTCTTCGGCGATTTCCTCTTCCGCCTCCGCACCGAGACCTTCAGCGGCCTCGAGGTCGAATGCCGCGCGCTTGGTTCCGCCCTTTTCATCTTTGAGGAGAATCTCGATTTTCTTCTCCGCCTTTTCGAGCTCATCGCGCAAGAAGCGCGCCAGCCTGACTCCTTTCTCGAACAGCGAGAGCGACTCATTCAGGCTGAGGCCTCCTTTTTCCAGTTTTTCGACGATGTGCTCAAGATCGGTGAGCGCTTTTTCGAACGTCATATCCTTCATGTCATTATCTCCAAAAAGTCTCTAATAGCCAAAGTCTCGAGAGCATCTCTATTTTAGGCAATAAGGAGGGGTGGCGCGGATGTTGCCCCGCGGCGCCCGAAGCGCCTAAGTGGTGGGTGGGAGGGTCTTGCGCGAGGGCGCTAGGGGCACGTCCGTGACAGGACCCCTCATACATTTCATAAAAATAGAGATGTTCCACAAATCCGTTCATTTTTCTTTGATAGCGCGGGATTCGATGCGTTTGTCCCTGTCCACATCCTTGACCCGGCACAAAAACTCGCCCTGATAGAAAGACACGACCATGTCCTCGTCCTTATGAACCTCTTCGATCTTCGAGACGAGCCGCGTCCCTCCATCCGTCCAGCACAGCGTGTAGCCCTTTTTCAGAATGTTCAGCGGGCTGTGGCTGTGCAGCTCCGCCGACAGCCGCTCCCATTTCCCGGTCTGTTCCCGGAGCATGCCGCGGAAGGAGCTCCAGAGTTTTTCGCCCATCAACGCCGTCCGCGATTTGGCCTCCGCGATTTTTCTCTGCTCGCCCCTGACCACGTCCCGGGCGCGTGTCTCCAGCTCATCGACCTGCTGCTCTAAGTTGAGCACCCGGATCCGAAAAGTCTGGAAAATCCGGTGCTGGGCGATGTGGGTCACGTCGTGCCGGCGCTCTTGAAGGGCGTACCGGACGCTCTGGACGGCCCTTCGTTCGAGGCTCTCGATCCGCTCCACGAACGACTGCTCTTTTTCGATGACCATCTCCGCCGCCACCGACGGCGTCGAGGCGCGGACATCGGCGACAAAATCCGCGATCGTAAAGTCCACCTCGTGGCCGACCGCGGAAATGACGGGCACCGGGCAGTTGAAGATCGCCCGGGCGACCTTTTCCTCGTTGAAAGCCCACAGGTCTTCCATCGACCCGCCGCCCCGGCCGACGATGATCACGTCCATACCGCCCAGGCCGGCCAACGTTTCGATGCCTTCCACGATCTCTTCGGCAGCGCCCTCGCCCTGGACGCGCGCCGGATAAATCAAGATGTGGAGGCGGGCGAACCTGCGCTCCAGGGTGCGAAGGATATCGACGATCGCCGCGCCCCGCGGCAACGTCACGATGCCGACTGTCTTGGGCAGCAGCGGCAGCTTCTTTTTATGTTTCTCGTCGAACAGCCCCTCGGCCCGGAGCTTGTCCCGCAATTGTTCGAAGGCCAGTTGCAGGGCACCCTTGCCTTTGGGCTCAGCCAGGTCAACGACGAGCTGGTACTCGCCCCGCGGTTCATAGATGTTGATCGGGCCGCGGCAGACCAACTGCAGCCCATCCTTGAGCTCGAATTTGAGGAGCCGGGCGTGTCCGCGGAACATCACGGACCGAAGCTGACACGACTCATCTTTCAGTGTGAAGTAGACGTGGCCCGACGAGTGGCGGTGGAAATTCGACAGCTCACCCGTCACCCAGACCTGGGGGAAGGCCGTTTCAAGCTCGAGCTTGATCAGGCGAGTGATCTCGCTGACCGTATAGACTTTATCCGGGAGGACGAGGCTTTCACTCATCGACGTTTTCCTCGGTGAGAATCTCCCGCGTGATCGAAAGCGCCTTCCCGGTCTTCTCCTCGATCCAGATCATGACCGCCGACAGGAACAGCCCGTCTTTTTCGGGCTCGAAGCGTTGGGGCCGCGCCGTCAGGAATTTTTCGATGGCCTGGTCCCTGCGGATGCCGATGACCGAATTCAAGCCGCCGGCCATCCCGACATCCGTGATATACGCCGTTCCGCCGGGCAAAATTCTCTCATCGGCCGTCGGCACATGCGTGTGCGTTCCGATGACGGCCGAGACGCGCCCGTCGAGGTACCATCCCAAGGCCTGTTTTTCCGAAGTCGCCTCGGCATGAAAATCGACGATGACCGCCGGCGTCGCTTGCTTGAGTCTGCGGACCTCCTCGTCGGCCCTCCGGAAGGGACAGTCGATCGCTTCCATGAACACCCGGCCCTGGAGGCTCAGGACGCCGAGCGTCCGGCCCTGGGCATCGCGGACCACAGCGGTGCCCCGTCCCGGGTTCTGCGGCGGGTAATTCGCCGGCCGCAACAGCCTCGCTTCTTTATCCAGGTAGGGGATGGCTTCTTTTTTGTCCCAGATATGGTTTCCCGATGTCAGGACATCCACCAGCTCGAATAAGCCCGTCCCGATGTCCTCGGTGATGCCGACCCCACCGGCCGCGTTTTCGCCGTTGGCGACAATGAAGGCAGGCCCATATTTTTGCCTCAGCGCCGGCAGAAACTTTTTGAGCGCATTCCTCCCCGGCCGGCCGATGATATCTCCGATGAACAGGACGCCGATCCTGCCGGGTTTACCGGGCATATTCCACAGCCCTCATTTCGCGGATGACCGTGACCTTGATCTGACCCGGATAGTCGAGCTCGTTCTTGATCTTGGTGGCGATGTCCTTGGCGATCAAAGTGGCCTTGTCGTCGGACACCTTCTGGCTTTCAACCATGATCCGGATCTCGCGGCCTGCCTGGAGCGCATACGCCTTGGAAACGCCCTCAAAACTCTTGGCCAATCCTTCCAGCTTCTCCAGCCGCTTGATGTAAGTTTCGAGCAGCTCGCGCCGGGCGCCCGGACGCGCCGCCGAGAGAGTATCGGCCGACTGGACCAAAACCGCCTCGATCGACGGGAAGTCGACATCGCGGTGATGCGAGGCAATGGCCTGGATGACGGGCTCGCTTTCTCCGTACTTGCGGCAGAGCTCGACGCTGAGTTCGGTGTGCGTGCCTTCGACATCTTTGTCCACGGCCTTGCCGATGTCATGGAGGAGGCCGGCCCTCAGCGCCACCGGCATATCCAGGCCGAGCTCCTTGGCCATGGCGGCCGCCAGGAAGGCCACCTCCTTGGAATGCTGGAGCACGTTCTGGCCGTAGCTTGTTCTGTAGCGCAGCTTGCCCAGGAGTTTGATGAGCTCGGGATGGAGGTTCTGAACGCGCAGCTCGTAGGCGGCAGACTCTCCTTCCTGTTTGATCTTATCCTCGAGCTCCTGCTTGACGGTCTCGACGATGTCCTCGATCCTGGCCGGGTGGATCCGGCCGTCCACGACCAGCCGCTGGATGGCCAGGCGGGCCATTTCGCGCCGGATCGGGTCGAAGCTGGAGAGGATCACCGCTTCGGGCGTGTCGTCGACGATGATGTCGACGCCGGTGGCCATTTCCAGGGCGCGGATGTTCCGTCCTTCGCGGCCGATGATCCGGCCTTTCATGTCTTCGGACGGGAGGTCCACCACGGACACCGTGGTCTCGACCACATGCTCGGCCGCCGAGCGCTGAATGGCCTGGCTGATGATTTCGCGCGCCGTCTGCTGGCTTTTCGAGCGCGTCTCTTCCTCGACCCGGCGCATGACCTGGACGGCCTCCAGCCTGGCCTCGTCCTCGATTTTCTTGATCAGCTGGCCTTTGGCCTCTTCCTGAGTCAGGCCGGCGACGCGCTCCAATTCCTCCATCTGCCTTTTGACCAGAGCATTCGCCTTTTCCTCTTGGAGATCAAGATCTTTCTCCCGCTGGAAAACGCGGCGCTCCTTGCCGCCGATCTCCCTCTCCCGGCGGTCCAAGCCTTGAAACTTCCGCTCCAGATTCTCTTCCTTGTGGACGAGGCGCCTTTCCATCTCCGTGATTTTGCGGCGCTTTTCGCGCGTCTGGTGCTCGAACTCCTCTTCCTGGCCTTTGAGCTTCTCGCGGGCTTCGAGAGAGGCCTTGCGGGTGATTTCCTCCACCTGGCCTTTGGCGCTATTCAGGACGGCCTGGGCCTCCTGCTTGGCTTTAAAAAGCGCCCGCGTTCCCGAATTCTTTTTCAGCAGAATAAAAACGATCACGGCGGCCAGAACGATCAGAACGGCAATTCCGACGTAAAGAGCGATGTTCATAGCCGTTTACCTCCTTCCGGAGTAAAGGCGATTCAGATGAAAGGAATTGAGGAGAGGATTAGAAGTCTCGAGCCCCCCGCCGGGCATCTATACGCACGAATCGGGTTGTCTCTGTCCTATGATGTCGGTTTCTCGATATTGGGGTCATCATGGTCGTTTTTGAGAAGACGGTCCTCCAGACTTCCAATCTCTGTTTCCATCTGGCCAATGGCTTCGTCCAGTTGATCCAGCTTTTTCTGCGACAAGAAAAATTCGTCCGCGATATTCAAAGCCGCCAAAACGGCAATCTTGAGGGCATCCGTGGATTTGGATTTCACTGCGACTTCCTGCATTTTCTGGTCAACGTAAGAAGTCAAATGGCTGATGTACTTTTCATCCTCTTCGCCTTTGACTCGTATTTTATATATCCTTCCATAAATTTCGATTTCGATGATCTTGTCAATCATAACCCGAGCTTATCAATCTGATTGATAATGGCCTCGATTTTGCCTTTGATGGCCTCCCTTTCATTTTCGTATCTTTTGAGGTCCTCGTCAAGCTTCCCCGCCCGCCGGGCCAGCTCCTCCATGTCCTTCTTTTCCGTGCGGAGCTCCTTGATCTGCTGTTTCAGCTTGTCGTTCTCCGCCGAGAGCTTATTGATATACTCGATGACATGGGCGATTTTCCCTTCCAGAATCTTAATTCTTTCAAGCTCGGTTGTCAATTTTCCCCTCCTCTTTCCCTGAGTTGGATTTTAAAAACAGATGTGAGGTGCTTAATGATCTTTTTCTCGGACTTGTCCACTTCTTCGGCCAGAAGCGTCGCCTTCGGGTTGCGATAGATAAAGCGAAGCGACAGGCTCTTCTTGTCCCGGGGAATCGATTTCCCGGCATAGGAGTCGATGAGGTCGAACGTTTCCAGAAAGGGCACGGAGACTTTCTCGATCGCCCTCTTGATCTCCTGGTAGGGCACGGCGCGTTCTACGAGGAACGACAGGTCCCGGCTGACGCAGGGGAATTTCGGAAGCGGGACAAACTCAAACGGCTTGGGCTGTTTGCCAAAGAGGACGTCGAGCCCGATCTCGGCCGCGTACACGGGCCCTTCCAACGAATAGGCGTCCAGGATCGGTTTCCGGACCAATCCCAGGTGGCCGAGGACCTCGCCTTTGTAAACAAGGGCCAGGGCAAAGCCCTCCTCGAAGAAAGGATGAACTTTCTCTTCGAAAGAGAACGGTTCATACCGCAAGGCCTCCATCACCGCTTCGCAGGCGCCTTTCAGATGGAAGAAGTCTGTCAGAGCGGCCTTGTTTTTCCAATGCGGGGCGCCGAGAGGCCCTGTCGTGGACAGGCCGAGGCACATTTCCTCGCAGGCGTCATGGCCCAGCCAATAATAGATATTTCCGACTTCAAAAATATGGACGCCTTCGATGCCGTGGTTTTTGTTCCAGGCCGTGTTCTCGAGAAGACCGCCCAGCATGTTTGTCCGGAGCCGCGAGGCCCTGGACGAAATGGGATTCCGGATCTCGACGGGCATTTTTCCGCTCTGGAAAACGGCCTCTTCCTCGGGGTCGGCAAAGCTCTGGTTGATGACTTCATCAAAGCCCTGTTGAAACAGCTGCTGGCAGAGCTTGCGGATCCTCTCTTTGTTGGAGGGGACGGACTCGAGAACCTCGAACGGCGGCACCACGACCGGAATTTTATCGTAGCCGAAAAAGCGGGCGATCTCCTCGATGAGGTCGGCCTCGCGCTCGATATCCACCCGCCAGAACGGGACCTGGACCTGCCAAGTGTTTTTCTGGTTGGGCTTGAGGCTGAAGTCAAGGCTGGCCAGAATCTTTTCGATAAACTCATCACCGACCTCGATGCCGAGGAGGTCGGCCACGCGACGACTGCGAAGGATAATCTCCTTGTTCTTACGCGGCCGGGGATAGACATCCACGGCCTCCTTGGAGACCTTTCCTCCAAACTGGGTGAGCAGGGAAGCCGCCATCAGGGCGGCCTTTGGGGCAAACGAGATGTCCGCCCCCCGCTCGAAACGGTAGCAAGCATCCGTTTGGATCCCCAGGGCTTTGCCCGTTTTGCGCACCGAGACGGGGTCGAAATAGGCGCTCTCGATGAAGACATCTTGGGTCGAGCTCGAGACGGCCGATTCCTCGCCGCCGATGACACCGGCGATAGCCACGGGCCGTTTCTCATCCGCGATCACAAGCATCTCGGGCGAAAGGACTGCGTCTTTCCCCTCCAGGGTCCGGATGGACTCGCTTTTTTTGGCCCGGCGGATGACGATGCGCGGCCCGGCGATCTTGGCCAGGTCAAAGGCATGGATGGGTTGGGCCGTGGCATACAGGACATAGTTGCTGACGTCCACGATATTGTTGATCGGCTTGAGGCCCATGGCCTCGATCCGTCTGCGCAGCCAGTCCGGCGAAGGCGCAACATTCACGCCTTTGACGACAATCCCGCAGTACCGCGGACAGAGGTCTTCATCCAGGATCTGGACATCCACGAGCTCCAACGTCCGAACGGTGAGCTCGGTGAGCGGCCAATGCTGCTCTTTTAAAGGCAGCTGGAGCATGACGCCGATTTCGCGGGCGATGCCGAGATGGCCGAGCGTGTCGGGACGGTTGGCGTACGTCTCGACATCCAGGACGACATCGTCCTCGCGCTCTTCCCAGTGCTCTGCAACCAGTCCGATCATCGTCATCCGGTCGAGGAGCTGGGGCAGGGGCAGGCTGACGTCCACGAATTCTTTGAGCCAACTTATGCTGATCTTCATTTTAGCGTAAATTGCCTGATGAATCTGAGGTCATTCTCGAAGAAGAGGCGCATGTCGGGAATATCAAAAGCGAACATCGCGGCCCGGTCGATTCCCATGCCGAAGGCCCACCCGGAATACCTTTCCGGGTCGATATTGACGTTCTTGAAGACCTGAGGATCGACCATGCCCGAGCCCAAGATTTCCTTCCATCCCGTCCCCCCGCAGATGCGGCAGGCCTGGTCTTTGCCTCCGCAGGCCAAGCATTCGATGTCCACTTCGGCGGAAGGCTCGGTAAACGGGAAGAAGCTCGGCCGGAACCGGATCTTGATTTTTTCGCCGAACAGCCGCTTCAGGAAGTATTCGAGCGTGCCCTTCAGGTGGGCGAAGGTCACGCCCTCGTCAACGACCAGCCCCTCAACCTGAAAGAACATCGGCAGGTGCGTCGGGTCGGGAGTTTCGCGCCTGAAAACCTTGCCCGGAATGATGATCCGGATCGGGGGCTTTTTCTTTTCCATCACCCGAATCTGGCCCGGCGACGTGTGCGTCCGCAAGAGAAGCTGATCGTTGATATAGAGCGTGTCCCAGTCGTCGCGGGCCGGATGGTGGGGAGGAAAGTTGAGCGCCTCAAAATTGTAATAGTCGGTTTCGACCTCCGGGCCGGCCTCGATAGCGAAGCCCAGAGCCACGAAGATATTCTCGATTTCCTGCTGGAAGAGGCGGACCGGATGGGGCACGCCCGAGTAGCGGCGTTCGCCGGGAAGGGTCAGGTCGATCTCTTTTTTCGTCTGCTCGGCCGGCTGGAGCTTGGCCTCAAGGGCAGCGAGCGTTTCCTGCACTTCCTGCTTGAAGCCGTTGATCAGTTGGCCGGCGGCGGGCTTGTCCTCGGGACCGACGGCCTTGAGCTCTTCAAAGAGGAGCGTGAGATAGCCGCGCTTGCGGCTCAGATACAGATTCCTCAGTTCCCCGAGGGATTTTGCGTCAAGAGGCTTCGTAGACTCGTCCGCCAGCTTTTTTTTGTAAGCGTCGATCTTGCTCTTGAGCGTCTCGAGATTAGGCGACGGCATCTTTGGCTTTTGCGGCAATCCGGCCAAAAGTCTGGGGCGCATGCACCGCCAGCTCAGCCAGGACCTTCCGGTCCAGCTCGATGTTGAGCTTCTTCAGACCCTGGATAAACCGGCTGTAGCTCAGGCCGTGGAGCTTGGCCGCGGCCTTGATCCGGATGATCCAGAGCTCGCGGAAATCCCTTTTCCGGGCGCGGCGGTCGCGATAGGCATAGAGGAGCGCGTGCTCCACGGCTTCCTTGGCCGTCCGGTAATTATGGCTTCTCGCTCCCCAGTAGCCTTTGGCGAGCTTTAAAACTTTTGCCCGTTTGTTCTTTCTCCTGAATCCTCGTTTGGCTCTTGGCATCTTTGACTCTCCTCTCAAAATTCATAGGGCAGCATGGTCTTGACCACTTTGCGGTCGGCTCGACTGATGACGGCTTTCTTGCCGAGATTCCTTTTCCTCTTGGCTGATTTCTTGGTGAGGATGTGGCTCCTACCCGCTTTGCTGTGGACCACCTTCTTGTTCGCTGTGACCTTGAACCTCTTTTTGGCTCCCCTGTGGGTTTTTAGCTTTGGCATCTTTTCCTCCTAACTTCGCGGGGACAAGCAATGCGGAGACAGCCCAGTCCAATTTTCTCGTATCGCCGTCTTGGTGCCCGTATGCCTGAACGTCGGCAATGACCCTGTTCAGGATCGCCTGGCCCATTTCGGGACGTGATTTTTCCCTGCCCCGGAGCATGATCGTGATCTTGACCTTGTCGCCCTCCTCTAAAAAGCGCTGGACATGTTTCAGTTTGAAGCTGTAATCGTGGATGCTGATCTTCGGCCGGAACTTGATCTCTTTGAGACGGACCGTTTTTTGATGTTTCTTGGCTTCATGGTCCTTTTTATGCAATTCATAGAGAAACTTGCCGTAATCCATGATCCGACAGACTGGAGGAGTTGCCTGAGGGGCGATCTCGACCAGGTCCAGGCCTTTTTGCCTGGCCAGAGACAGGGCCTCGGAGGCCGGCAGAACGCCCAACTGGTTTTTCTCTTCGTCGATCACTCGGATCTCTCTGGCTTGAATCATTTCATTAATCCTGTGCGCTTTCGGCTTCCCTGCAGGGTGAAAGGGTTGTCTTCTAAAAATGATCGTCCTCCTTTAAAGATTCACGACTTGTGATTTATGTTCATTGAGTTTCTTGACTTTATCAAGGAACTCGGAGACGTTGACCTGGCCTTTGTCGCCCTGCCCGTGGATCCGCAAAGAAGCGCTGCCGGCCGCGGCTTCCCGATCGCCCACGACCAGGATCAGCGGGATTTTCTGGCTCTCGGCTTCCCGGATTTTATAATTGATCTTCTCGCGCCGCAGGTCAGTCTGCGAGCGGAGCTTGCCGTCTTTGAAGAGCGCATCGAGCTTTCCCGCGTATTCATGATGCCGCTCGGCGATGGGGAGAATCATCACCTGGACGGGAGCCAGCCAGAGGGGGAAATTGCCGTTGAAGTGCTCGATGAGAAGTCCGAAGAACCGCTCCAGCGATCCGAGAAGGGCGCGATGGATCATGAACGGCCGGTGGTCCTTTCCGTCTTCGCCGGTGTAGTTCAGGTCGAAGCGTTCGGACAGGTTAAAATCGAGCTGGACGGTGGTGCACTGCCAGGACCGCTTGAGGACATCCTTAACCTTGATATCGATCTTCGGACCGTAGAACACCCCCGCGCCCTGGTCGACTTTATAGGCGAAATCGGCATCCTTGAGCGCTTGCTCCAGGGCCGCTTCCGCCTTGTTCCAGTCCTCCAGCCGCCCGACATATTTCTCGGGCCGGGTGGACAAAAAGATATCGTATTCCTGGAACCCGAAGGCGGTAAAGAAATGCTTGGCGAAACGGACGGCCTTGATGATCTCCTCCTCGAGCTGGTCGCCGCGGCAGAAGATGTGGGCGTCATCCTGGGTGAAGCCGCGGACCCTGAGCAGGCCGTGGAGAACACCGCTTCTTTCATAGCGATAGACTGTGCCCAGCTCGGCATACCGGATGGGCAGGTCGCGGTAGCTGCGCTGCTTGGAGTTATAGACCATGATGTGGAAGGGACAGTTCATGGGCTTGATCTCGTACTCGATTCCGTCGCTTTCCAGGGGCGGAAACATGGCGTCATAGAACTCCGTGTGCCCGGAACGGCGCCAGACATCGAGTTTGGCCAGATGAGGAGTATAAAGGTAGTCATAGCCTTCCCTGGCATGCTCCTCCCGCCAAAAGTTCTCGATCACCTGGCGGACCACGGCGCCTTTCGGGTGCCAGAGGACCAGCCCGCCGCCCAGGTCTTCGTTGAAACTGAAGAGGTCCAGTTCGGGGCCGAGACGGCGGTGGTCGCGCTTTTTGGCCTCATCAAGGAGATGGAGGTATTCATCGAGTTCCTGCTTGGTGAAAAAAGCGGTCCCATAGATGCGCTGAAGCTGTCTTCCTTTCTCCTGGCCCTTCCAATATGCGCCGGAGACAGAGAGCAGCTTGAAATGCTTGATTTGCCCGGTGGAAGGCAGGTGGGGGCCCAGGCAGAAATCGATGAAGTTTCCCTGCTTGTAGCAGGTGACATCGTCGCCGGCCTTTTCCTCGATAAGCTCGACCTTGAGCTCCTGTCCCTTCTCCTTGAAGAGGCGAATGGCTTCGGCCTTCGAGAAAGTCACCTTCTCGATGGGGATGTCTGCGCTCGATATCTCCCGCATCTTTTTCTCGATCGCTTCGAGGTCCTGGATGCTGAAAGGCTCGGCGCGCAAAAAGTCGTAGTAATACCCATTCTCGACGGCGGGGCCGATCCCGATCTGTGTCCCGGGAAAAAGCTCGAGCACGGCATGGGCGAGGAGATGCGATGCGCTGTGCCGCAAGACCTCCAGGGCGTCTTCCCGTTCCTTGTTCAGGTTTTTGTCTTTTTCGTTGTCCATCTTTCTCTTCCGCTCCCGTGCACGGCTAAAAAATTAAAAAAGGCCGCTTCGTTCTAAGGAAACCAGACCCCTTTTCGTCGTTCTACCGATGCCGGCCTGGACGTTCATGAAAACGTGGCCGGGAAGGAAAAAAGCTCTCGGACCATTCTATATCTCTGCTTAAACAGATACTCCTTCGTTTATGGTAGGCGCGGAGGGGATTGAACCCACGGCCTCTTCCGCGTCAAGGAAGCGCTCTCCCACTGAGCTACGCGCCTATATCCGACGTTTAGAGCGGATATATATTAATGAAATCCCCCCTTTAAAGTCAAGAAAATTTGGGCAGAGGGACTATGGCAGCCCAGCCTCAAATTGAGACTAGACATTCGGCAAAAAAAGCATTATTTTTATGGCAATCCAGATGGACAAGGGGCGGCGCCGAGGCCGTCCCCAGGAGATAGAATGATCGGCATCATGGCGGATTCGCATGACAACTTGAATGCGATCCGATGGGCGGTGCGTCTCTTTAAGGAAGCGGAATGCAGCCTGGTCGTCCATGCCGGGGACTTTATCGCTCCTTTCGCGGCCTGTGAGCTTCAATCGCTGGGCTGCCCGGTCAAGGGCGTTTTCGGAAACTGTGACGGCGAAAAAATCGGGCTGGCCAAGGCTATCGAGCCCTTTGGCTCGATCCAGGAATCCCCATATATCTTTAATTCTGAAGGACTTATGGTTCTGGTCAGCCATCTGAAGGCTCCTCTTGAATCCTATTTGGCCGAGCAGAAATACGACTTGGTCATCTTCGGCCATACCCATAAACCAGAAGTTCGAAGAGATAGGAAAACCCTGGCGATTAATCCCGGAGAAACGGGCGGATGGCTGACAGGCAAAAGCACCGTAGCCCTGTTTGACCCGGCGAAGAGAGAACTAACGATCTTAACCCTATGACCCATCAAATCAACAGGCGGCAAAAGCCCATTTGGCAAAAGTTGCGCAAGCCTATGCCTCCTCCAACCAAGCCCCATTCCACAAAAAAAGGCAAAAAAGCCTACGACCGCAAGAATCAGGCTTGGAAGAAAGAACTCCAGCCGTAAAATGACGCTTGGCGAGGGGCTCAGCCCGAGCCTTTTTCCCCTTGAGGACGCCCCCCATTTGTATTATACTACCCTTTTTATTTCTGAAAATTTACTATTTTAAGAAATAATGAAGGAGGAGTCTTCATGAAAAAAGTCCTCATCATGGGTGCTGCAGGGCGCGATTTCCACAACTTCAACACGTACTTCCGGGACAACCCGAATTTCCAGGTCGTTGCCTTTACGGCAACTCAGATCCCTGATATCGAGGGACGCAAATATCCCGCGACGCTCGCCGGCAAGCTTTACCCGGACGGCATCCCGATCTACGCCGAAGAAGAGCTCCATGCCCTCATCAAAAAGCGCGGCGTGACCAAGGTCTATTTCTCCTACAGCGATGTCTCGCACGAATACGTCATGCACAAGGCCTCGCAGGTGCAGGCGGCCGGCGCCAGCTTCGTCCTCCTGGGACCCAATGACACAATGGTCAAGAGCAAGAAGCCTCTGGTTTCCGTGTGCGCGGTCCGCACCGGGTCCGGCAAAAGCCAGACATCAAGAAAAGCCGCTTTAATCCTCAAGAAAAAGGGGAGGCAAGTGGCCGTCATCCGCCATCCCATGCCGTACGGCGACCTGGCCAAGCAGAAGATCCAGCGCTTCGCCACCTATGAAGATATGGCCAAGCATGAGTGTACGATCGAGGAACGGGAGGAGTACGAACCGCATGTCAAGAACGGTATCATCGTCTATGCTGGCGTGGATTATGAGGCCATTCTCCGGGAAGCCGAAAAGGAAGCGGATGTCATCCTCTGGGACGGCGGCAACAACGATTTCCCCTTCTATGCGTCCGACCTGGAAATCGTGATTGTCGACCCCCTGCGGGCGGGCCATGAGCTCCTCTATTATCCCGGAGAAACCAATTTTAGGCGGGCCGACGTCCTCGTCATCAATAAACTCGACAGCGCCTCCAAGGAAAACGTGGACAAGGTCATGGAAAACATCAAGGCCATCAATCCCGGCGCCAGGATCATTCGGGCCAACTCTCCGATCATCGTCCAAGACGGCGGGCAGATTAGAGGCAAACGCGTCCTCGTCATCGAGGACGGGCCGACCGTCACCCACGGAGGCATGGCCTACGGCGCGGGCATGGTGGCAGCCACAAAATATGGAGCCGCCAAGATCATTGATCCAAGGCCGTTTGCGGTCGGAAGCATCAAGAAGACATTCGAGAAATATAGTCACCTGAACAAAGTCCTGCCGGCCATGGGTTACGGCGAGTTTCAGGTCAAGGAACTGACCGAGACCATCGCCAAGGTCGACTGCGACCTGATCCTCAGCGGCACTCCGATCGACCTCAACCGCTTGATCAAGACCCGTCAGCCGATGCTCGCAGTCGGCTATGAGCTCGAGGAAATCGGTTCTCCCAACCTGGAAGACGTCTTGAAGAAATTCTGAAGGACATGCCTGTCAAACGACGCCTCGCCTTGATTGCCTTCGGCGGCAATGCCCTGCTCCCTGAAAACCAACGCGGGGTCCAGGAAGAGCAGATGAACAACGCCGAGAAAGCCGCCCAGCTCATAGTTCACGTCGTCCGCAAAGGCTATGAGCTGATCATCGTCCACGGCAACGGGCCCCAGGTCGGAAACCTGTTGATCCAGATGGAAGAGGCGGTCACCAAGATCCCGCCCTACACGCTCGACCTGTGCAACGCCATGACCGAAGGCAGCATGGGCTTCATGCTCGAGAGGGCTATCACCAACGAGCTGCGGCGCCAGTCGATCGACAAAGAGGTCATCACGCTCGTCACCCAGGTCCTCGTCGACAGGAACGACCCGGCCTTCGAAAACCCGACTAAGCCTGTCGGACCGTTCTATACAAAATACAGGGCCCAACAGCTCGCCCGCGAGAAAAAATGGACGATGGTCGAGGACGCCGGACGCGGCTATCGCAAAGTCGTCCCCTCGCCGAAGCCCATCGACGTCGTGCCCAAATGGATTATAAGGGACCTCGTCCTGGCCGGCCGCATTGTGGTGGCCGCGGGCGGCGGGGGATCCCGGTCATCATCAACGGCCGCGGCCTGTTCGAGGGCATCGAGGCGGTGATCGACAAAGACTTCGCGGCCAGCCAGATCGCCCGGGAAGTCAAGGTGGACCTCTTCATCATCCTGACCGGAATCGAAAGAGTTTGCCTGAATTTCGGCAAGCCCGACCAGCAGGAGATACCGGTGATGACCGTGGATGAGGCGCAGAAATACCTGGAGGAAGGCCAGTTCCCGCCGGGTTCCATGGGGCCAAAGATCCAGGCCGCCATCGACTATATCAGGGCCGGCGGCAGGGAAGTCCTGATCACAAAGGCCAGTCACCTCAAGGCCGCCTTGCTCAAAAGGTCCGGGACGAGGATCATCGCGGTCGAAGAAGAGAAACAAAGATCGTTGATCTAGGAGAGAGCCATGCAGAAAGACTTTATTTCCATCCACGATCTGTCCCTTTACGAATTCAACGAGCTCCTGGATTTGACCCAGGACATCAAGGTCAATCCCGACAAGTACCGTAAAAAGCTCAAGAGCAAGATCCTGGCCATGATCTTCGAAAAGCCATCGCTCCGCACGCGCATGACCTTCGAAGTCGGCATGCTCGAGCTTGGCGGGAAAGCCATCTACCTCAGCCCCAACGAGATCCAAGTTGGAAAGCGGGAAACGGTGGAGGATATCGGGCACAACCTCGAGCGCTGGGTGGACGGCATCATGATCCGCACGTTCGCCCATGACAACGTGGTCAGGCTGGCCAAGGCGGCTTCCATTCCCATCATCAACGGTCTGAGCGACTTTTCCCATCCCTGCCAAGGGCTGGCAGATTTGTTTACCCTGCGCGAGAAAAAGGGCGGCCTGTCCAAGATTAAGCTGGCCTATGTGGGAGACGGGAACAACGTCTGCCACAGCCTGATGTTGGCCGCGGCCAAGGCTGGCTTGATCATGGCCGTGGCCACTCCGAAAGGCTACGAGCCGAGCGCTGAGGTCGTGGAGTGGGCCCGGGAAGATGGCCGCGAAACCGGCTTTTCAATCAAAATCTCCAATGATCCGAAGGCCGCCGTCAAAGACGCCGACGCCGTCTATACCGATGTCTGGGCGTCGATGGGCCAGGAACAGGAGAAAGAGGCCCGGGCCAAGATCTTCGCTCCCTTCCAGGTGAACCCGAAGCTCATGGCCTTTGCCAAACTCGACGCCGTTTTTCTGCACTGCCTCCCCGCCCACAGGGAAGAGGAAGTGACGGCGTCGGTCCTGGAGTCTCCCCAGGCCGTCGTCTTCGACCAGGCGGAGAACAGGCTTCATATCCAAAAAGCAATTATGCTATTATTAATGGGGAAAAAAGAGAAACATGGAGAAAGATAACACGCTCGTCCAAGTGATTCCGGACGACATCGCCTTCGTCGAACAGGAACTAGCCAAAACGCGCAAGCCCGCCTCAATGCGGGATCTCTCCGAGAGGCTGGCCTTCCGCAAGACCGCCAGCCAGCGCATCCAAGAAGTAAAAATTTACGACCCCAACTGCAGCTATCAGGTCGGGGATTCCATTTACAAAGAATACGATGAGCACTTAACCGTGAGCAGCAAGACCGTGGAATCGTTCAAAGGGCCCGTGGTCTTGAAAGTCATCCATAAGATTTTTTACAAATCCTTCAACTGCGAGATGCTCGAGGTGGATTACACGGGCGGCGGCACATTCCGGAAATACATCGACTACATGAAAAAGTCCAAGACCCAGGTGCTCCTGCCCTCCAACGTGGGCGGCGTCAATTGCCAGCCCCAAGTCATGGGGCACGAGAATGACCCCCGGCTGACCGAGCTGCCCATGACCGACAAGGACCTTAAGACGCTCGAGAAAAACCTGAGGACCGCCCTGGCGAAACTGCCGGCCTTCTTCAGCTGGAATGACTGTTGGCAGCTTGTCGCCAATCAGCCCGTCCTTCCGGACGAGAAGGTCAAGGAAATGGAGACGCACATCGCCGGGACCAAGGAATCCGCGGCCACGGGCGATTTGATCAAAAAATTCACCGGGATCGAAGCATCGCACGACCTGTTCGACATCCACTGCCTCTGGCTCAACCATATTCTCGAGACGAAATTCAAGAAGGAATTCGTCCAGGTCTCGCCCCTCGAATGGGGGAAATGGCACCTCAAGAGCATTCTCAACGCTCTCCCCGAGATACTGCCCCTGTCGGCAGAGCCGGCCCCCCTTCCCGAGTTCGAGACGGCTGAGAAAACCGAAGTCACGCCTTTCCATGCCTTTCCTCTCAAGGTTTACCTGACTTGGCGAGAAATCCTCTCCGGCGGCGTCAAGATCCCCAAAAGCTTCAACAAAGAGCTGTCCCATTCGCGAGAGTACATTTTCACCGATGCCGACGAGAATAAAAGCTATACCGTCTTTTTCTATCCGCTGCAGGGCTATTTTCTGGGCCTGAAAGAGTATTTTGCGGCGAACAACATCCCGCAGGGGACAAGCATGACCTTGGAGCGGAAAGGTCCCGCCCATTTCCACTTCTGGCTGAAAAAATCCAAGAAGAAAATATCCGTGGCCAAGCTGACCTACGACCCGGCCACGGACATGTTCGCCGATGCGGGAGAAGCCGCGACTTTAGCCCTGCCCAACAAAATCATCTATCTAGAGCGAGAGACTTTAGCCCGGCTGATCGCCCTTTACCCTCAAAGAGACGGCCTCAACCTCAGGGACCTGTTGATCTCCATCTTTAAAAATTTCAGCCCCCCGTCGGCGAACTACTCGCTCCATTTTCTCCGCGCCTACCATCTCGTCGACGTCCTCAGGCGGACATCCCAGGAAGACGTCGAATACACGTTGCTCAACTCCCTCGAATTCACAAAGTCCGATAAAAAGAAGGGTATTTTTTACTACCAGGAAGCGGCCGAGTTCAAGGAAGAAGCCCTGCCCGAGGCCTTGCCGAGCGCGATGGAAGAAATCCCGGCCGAGATTCTAGGCGAGGAAATCCCGGTGCACGAAATCCAAGCCGAGGCTGGCCTGGAAGAAGCCGGCATCCAACCCGGGATGATCGAAATCGGAGAAAAAGCCAAGCCGGAAAAGCCGGCGGCCAAAAAAGAAAAACTGTTCAAGCAGAAAAAGATACGGGCCGAGGGCGAGAAAGCTCCGCGGGCGCGAAAGAGCGAGCGCCGGGCGATCGAGGAAAAAATCGAAGAGCAAGAGTCGGAAGAAGAAGCCTTGATCGCCGTCAAGGGGCAGGAAGAAGAGCTCGAGGAAGCCAGGGCGGCTGTGGCAGGGGAGGCTGAACCCCAGGCCGAGCCCACCATGGAAACCCCGGTCGAAGCCCCAGCCGAAGTCATCCAAGAAGCCCCCCCGCAGGAAGAGAAAAAGAAGCCTGCGCAGCCGGCCCCCGCCTTCGGCAGCCTGTTAGCGGAAAAACTGAAGGCCGCCTTGACGAAAAAGCGGCAGGAAGACCAAAAGAAATAAAAGAGCCTTGAAAAGGGATTCGCTCCCTAAGGGGATTTTTCACGCCATAAATCCCTCATGTCCGCTCCGGCCCTTTTCAAGGCTCTTGTTTTTTCATAAATGTGGATCGTTCGAAATTCGGCTATCGCTTCCAATGTGTTAAATCCGGGGTCAAAATCAATCCCTTTTCTCAATAATATCGCGGACAGCCCCAATCCGGCGGGTGACCCCCATCTGGTCGAGCAACTCGAGAAGCGGGATGGCATACTTGCGGCTGAGTCCAGTCACGGCTTTGAAATCGCCGACGGTCAACTCCTTTTTCCCCAAACCGCGGATCTTATCGATGACCACCTGGAGCCAGCGCGAGTGGAGAAGAAATCCCTCCTCCCCCTGGACGATTTTTTTTCGGTCGATGAGAACATCCAACAGCTTTTGAAGGGCGTGCGGCGAAAGATGGAGTTCAGCCTGGATCGTCCTTAGGGGGACGGAAAGGAACTCGACCTGGTCGATCATCCCCTCGAGCTTGGCCAGCAGCTTTTCCTCCCGCGGCGAGAGACTTTTCTCGAAGCTCGACAGGGCGAACGCATGGCCGTCCTCTCTGACTTCGCCCAAGCGGACAAGCGTCTTCAAGGCGAGGAGGAGGATCCGCCCGGGGACATCAAACCGGATTTTTATCTTTTCCAGGGAAATGCCTTTTTCTTTCGGATGTTTTTTATGATAGTGGGAGATGTGGGGGATGAGCTTGCGGCAAAGATAATCCAGGCTGTCTTTCGATACGAGAAAAAGAGGCGCAAAGGAGAGGATCCGGACCTGCCCCTCTTCCTCCAGTTTCTGGCCGAGGGCTTGGAGACCAGCATGGTCCAAAGGAAAGTGGATATGGGCTTCGCCTTCCCTCAGGCCCTTGAGTCTCTTTTTGTGGACCAGGGCCAACAGCTTTTCCGAATCCGACAAGGGACGCTTTTTCATGGGCTTAAGATCAAACTCATCCTGCGCAAGATCGGATCGACCGCCACTAATATTACCTGAAGAGTCTGTCCCAGCTCAAATTTTTTCCCCGTCCGTT
Organism: Candidatus Aminicenantota bacterium; assembly: GCA_963715635.1. Lineage (GTDB taxonomy): Bacteria > Acidobacteriota > Aminicenantia > Aminicenantales > UBA4085 > JAPKZH01. The sequence goes on from OY970261.1 coordinate 3,691,030, forward strand.
TGCCCGAAAGGACGCCCCGGGATTTCTCCCGGTAATAATCTCCCCCTAGATCCGCATAAGCTAGGAGGCCTTGGACAAAATAATCGTCGAGCTCGACGATCAGGCCGGCCTTGGAGAAATCCACAACGATGCCGGTGAACTCCTCGCCCATCTTCCCTTTGAGAAACCGGTAAATCCGCCACTCGACGAGGTCTTTTTCCGCATCGTCGGCCTTCCGCTCCTGTTCGGAGGAGTGGAGGGCGATCGAGGCGAGCGTCGGAATCTCCGGCTGCTTCCCCCGGATCGCCTCTTTCAAAATGCGATGGACGACCAAATCCGGGTAGCGCCTGATGGGAGATGTGAAGTGGGTGTATTCCTCCTCGGCCAGGCCGTAATGGCCTTCGTTCTCCTCGGAATACTGAGCCAAGCGCAGCGCTTTGAGCACCTGGACATTGACGAACTTTTCTTCGGGTTTTCCCACGGCCGCCGCGATCGCGCGCTGCAGGTCCTTGGACTCGATCGATTCGGGCTTGGGCAGGAAAATGTTGAAATGGGCGAGCGTCTCTCGGAGTTTCTCCAGGTCCGCGACTGCTGGCCGGGGATGGATTCTATAAAGGGAAGGAATCCGCCGCCGGCTGAGCGTGGTAGCCACGGCCACATTGGCCGCGACCATGAATTCCTCAATGACCTTGTGGGCTTCATTTTGGGCGAATGTGGCGATAGAATCCAGTCGGCCTTCCCTATAGACGAGCTCGGGCTCGAGCAGGTCAAAATCCAGACTGCCTTCGGCGACCCTTTTCCTCCTGAGAATGCGGGCCAACTCCCGCATGAGAAGCAGGTCGGGAACGAGCCGGGCATATTTTTTCCTCTCGGCCTCATCCCCCTCAAAGATTTTAAAGACGGCTGTGTAAGTCAGCCGTTCCGCGGTCCGGATTTGCGACCGATGGAATTCCGCCCGCCTCACGGCGCCGGAAGCCTCGACCTCTAGAAGCGCTGAGACCGTCAGCCGATCTTGGCGGGGCCTGAGGCTGCAGATATCGTTGGACAGCTTTTCGGGAAGCATGGGGAGAGTCAAATCGGGAAGGTAAACGCTTGTCCCGCGCTCAAAAGCTTCCTGATCGAGCGCCAAGCCGGGTCGGACATAATGGGAGACGTCGGCGATGTGAACGCCGAGCAGAAGATTTCCGTTTTCGAGCGTCCGGATGCTCACGGCATCATCAAAGTCCTGGGCATTTTCGCCATCGATGGTAAACGTCGTCCAGCCGCGGTAATCCTGCCGCCCTTCTTCCTCCCCCGCTCCGAGTTTGGCGGCAACCTCCTCTGCCTCGGCCAGCGTCTCCTTTGAAAAATCCACAGCCAGCCCATATTTCTGGATGATGACCTTTGTATCGATGCCCGGATCATCGGGCATCCCGAAAACCTCGACCAAAGCCAGGCTGCTCCTGTCCGCGGCAACGATCGCGCCGGGTGGGGGGAACAAAGAGCCGCGGGAGGTAAGGGGAATCTCGGCGGATAAGGGCGTGTCAAAAGGAATGAGGCTGGGCTGGCCGAAACGCTCGGCATAAATCCCCAGGATTGTCTTCTTCTCCTTCTTGAGGATGCGGACGACTTTTCCTTCGGGCTTCCCCTTTTTGCCCTTTTCCTTATAGAGGACCTCGACAACATCGCCCTGAATCGCGCTTTTGGCAAACCGGGCGGGGATAAAAATGTCCTCCATGGCCCCGCCTTCGGGCGCCACAAACCCGAACCCCCGTCCCGTCGTCACAAACTTGCCCCGGATGATGTCGGTCTGAACAGGAAGACAGAAACGGTTTTTGACGATCCGGATGAGGCCTTGACCTTCCAGCTTTTTCAGCCCGGCCTCGACTTTGGCTCTTTCCTTGCGCTGAATCTTGAGCTCTTTGAAAATATGCTGGAGGCTCAGCCCCTGCCTTTTTCTCCGGAGCAGGTCCAGAATGCGCTCGTCGATGGATAGTGACATGGTCAATAGTAGAACGGCGAGAGATAGGGAATTTTATATTTGTTCCGAAGATGCCGGACAAGCTGGATGCTCATAACTCGCGTCAGTTCGTCCTTGGCCAGGCGCCTCCCGTCCGCCCGGATTTCTTTTTTCACGCGTTCCCTATCTTCCTCGGCGGCGCTGGCCAGAAGAAGCCTTTCGACGCGTCCATCAAGATCTTCCATCGCCTCATCAATGGCGTCCGTCCCGGCTATTTTTTGGCGCGCTTCTTGATAGATCTCTTTCAAAAATTGGACCTCGGTCGGGAGATGAGCCAGAAACCTTTCGGTCTCCGCTTGAAGCCGGCCGCGTTTTTCCTGCCTGGGAACGTCTTTTCGGCTGCCGCCGACCCTTCGCTCGCGGTGTTGTTGAAACGCTTTCGAGACCTGGACGCTGCAGAACGAAAGGGAAAGGACCTTATCGGCTTTGCGCTGCCTGAGGCGGTAGCTGTCAAAGGCCTTTTCGATCCCTTCCAAGACGACCGGCAGCGGAATGCCCGCCTCCTCCCAGGAAGAAATCAAATCCAGGTCTTTCGCGGAGAGAAAGAACGGCGCGCCGCGCCGCGCTAGGAAATCGCGGGCGATTTTCTGGAAATAAAGGCTCTGCTCCTGGTCTTCGGAAATCATGAGTCAGGACCTGTTGCGCTCGTGGATAATCCTCAGGCCTTCCAGGACCAGGTGCGGCTCATAGGCTTGAATCGACCCGACCTCTCCGCTGATTTGTTCGCCAAAACCGCCTGTGGCGATGACCTTGGCCTCCTCGCCCAGCTCTTTTTTGATTTCATGGATGATGTTCGAGACCAGCCCGACATAGCCAAAGTAAAGGCCGGATTGCATGCTCGTGACGGTCGTCTTGCCGATTGTCTTCGGCGGCTTCCGAATCTCGATGCGCGGCAGCTTGGCCGTCTTCAAATAAAGCGCCTCGGCCGAGATCTGGATGCCAGGCGCGATCGCTCCGCCGATGTATTCGCCCTTCGCGGAGACGGCGTCGAACGTCGTGGCCGTGCCGAAATCCACGACGATGCAGGGACCCCCGATTTTTTCGTAGGCCGCCACGGCCGCAACGATCCGGTCTGCGCCGACTTCAAGCGGCGCTTCGTAGAGGATGGGCATGCCGGTCCGCAGCCCCGGACCTACTACTAACGCCTTGATATGAAATAAGTTATGGCTCAGGGTCTGGAAGATCGGCGTCAGCGGCGGGACGACGCTCGAGATGATCACGGCGCTCACGGCGGAGGGCTCCTGCCCCGCGAACTTCAACAGGTTGAGGAGAATGATACCGTATTCATCGCATGTTTTATCCTTATCCGAGCGGACTTTCCAGTTTTTGACCAAATTTTTGCCGTCGAAGATCCCGACGGCGACAGTGGTGTTGCCGATGTCCAGGGCCAACAGCATGATAATTCTCCTTCCCTCTGTCGTTGCCAAGCGCCTTGCGCCGTGGCACTCCCCTATCTATCGCGCGGCAAGAGGCGATCGCCACGCTTCGCTCGCGATGACAACGCAAGTTATAATATCTTAATAACCTCGGCCGAATGAAACCGATGACAACCAGTCTGGTCCTCGAACAACAAGCTGCCATCCGGGTCGAGGCCTTGATATGTGCCGGAAAAAAGCCTTTCGTCCACCAGCACCTGAATCCCGCCTCCTCTGTGCAAAGCCGAGTGTGCTTCGAAGGAACCAATGATCGCCCGCCGCTCCCCTCGACAAAACACATCATACCAGTTTGCCAAGCTTTCTAAAAGCTTTGCCAAAAGCGCCTCCGGGTCGCCGGCTTTTCCCGCGGCGATTCTTATGGATGTCACCAGGGCACGGATGTCCGGCGGAAAATCATCTTCCTGATGGTTGATGTTGATGCCGATACCGAGGACGGCAAAATCCGGTTCACTTCCCAGGAAGCCGCTTTCGCAGAGGATGCCGCCCAGCTTTTTGCCCTGCCAAACCAAATCATTGGGCCAGCGAAGCAGAACATCCAGGCCGTGCGCGTTGTCGATGGCCTCCCGGGCGGCAAGCCCGGCCACGAGAGGGAGAAGCGAGATCTCCGGCGAGCGGGGGCGAAGTATCACGGAGACATAGAGCCCCTTGTTCCGGGCCGAATACCAGCCGCGGCCCTTCGTTCCACGACCCGCCGTCTGCTCTCCCGCAACGACCGCCGTCCCCTCGGGCGCTCCTTCCCCGGCCAGCCGCCGGGCCAGGTCGTTCGTCGAAAGGCAGCTTTCCACACGGTGAAGGACGGGCTTGAATTTCATGTGCCGACGCTTATTTCTTTTCGGTCGCCTTGAGTTCCTCGACCAGCATTTTCTTGAATTCTGAAGAGACGATCTCCCGCGTCCAGTGTTCCAGCTCGTCCGTGCTTTTCCGGATCTCTTTTTTGACGACTTCGTGGATTTTCTTTTCGAGCTCGCTCATCCATTCGGGAGTCACCGAGGGGATGTCTTCCGGGGGATGCTCCGGCATGGGGATGTCTTCAAGCAGGGGCTCTTCCGGAAGGGAGGGAATATCTTTTTTCCTGTCCAGGGCCTCGCTGACCATTTTCGACAAGCTTTCCGAATCAAATGGCTTCTGAATGAGCCCGTCGTAATTGACGGGAGAAATTTTTCGCAAATCGAGCGCCTCGAACGCTCCCCGCATCAAGATCAGCGCGCATTGGTTGAGCGCTTCCTGAGTCCTGATATAAAGCCCGACATCATAGCCGTCCATGGACGGGAGTTGCAGGCTCAGCAACACCGCGTCGGGGTTGATGTCGGGGAGGGCCTGGATGACCTTCCATCCGTCGCCGAACGTATGGATCTCGAACTCCGGCTCCGGCAGGGCCAGCTGTACCGCCCTCTGCGCGGACGGCGAGCTGTCGGCAACGATCACTTTATAGGCCATGGTAAACCTGCCCCTAAATTATAAACTTTTGGTTTTGAGGAGACAAACTCATTTTATTATTTTGGCAAGGCGAGGGGGAACGGCCCTTGCGACCATGAAGGGATTTAGCCTAAGACTTTCGGCTTTTTCGGGAAGCCTCCGAAGGAGGCCGGCGACGGCTGTATTGAGCTTGCTCAATCTGATGAAAAGCGCCAATTTTTAAACACGAACATTTATAGACGCCGCAATATCAGATGCGAGTTCCGCGACGCCGAAAAAGAGGAAAGTTTTATGGCGTCAAAAATCCCGATAGGGAGCAAGGCCGTTCCCCCGAGCCTAGTACTCAATATAAACGGTGTCTTCGCCCAGCAGGTTCTGGATCGTCTTGGTCAGCTCCTCGGAGGGCAGGACCCCTTTAACCTCGACCGACTGGGCGACCAGCCGATAGGCGTGGGGCGTCTCCAGCTCGAAAAACACGGGACACTCGCCGACATTCTTGTCCAGGATCTCCTTCAATTCCTGCAGTATGGACTCTTCCATGCCGGGCACGAAGATCCGCACAACCATTCGTTTGGCCTGTTTCTGAAAGGCCTCGGTCAGGGGCATGACATGGCTCAAGTGGATTTTGCGGCTTTCTCCTTCGCCCAGGAATTTGCCCTTGAGCCAGACCAGCATGTCTTCGTGAAGATACTCCCGGTTCTTGCGGAAGGCCTCGGGGAAGGCTACGACCTCCACCCGGCCGCTCATATCTTCGAGGGAGAACAGGGCCATCGGTTCGTCTTTTCTGGTCTTGGTCGTTTTAAACTCCTGGATGATCCCGGCCAGCCGCACCTCGCTGTTGAAATCTTTCTCGTCATCCAGCTCGCTGACCGTATGCGAAATCAGCCGGCGGAGGTTCTTCCGGAACTGGCTGAGAGGATGGCCCGTGATGTAAAAGCCGACGGCGTCTTTTTCGTAGGACAGGAGCAGCGACTCGTCCCATTCGCGCATGCTCTTGACTTCGGCGGGAACGGCCGGGGGCTCCAGCGCGCCGCCGCCGAAGAGCAGGTTCTGCTTCGCCGTCTTTGCCTTCAAGACATCGTGGGCGTGTTCGATGATCTTGTCGATCAAATGGAAGCACTGGGAGCGGGGCCAGCCCAGAGAATCAAAGGCGCCGGCCTTGATCAGGCTCTCCAGCACTTTCCGGTTGATGATGCGGCTGTCGGCGTCGCGGCCCACGTCGAACGGCGTCTGGAATTTGCCGTTTTGCCCCCGGACCTGGACCAAGCCGCGGGCCGCGGCCTCACCGACATTTTTGACGGCGGCCAGGCCGAACCGGACGCCGTCCTTGGACACCGTAAAATTGAAATCGCTCTCGTTGATGTCGGGGGGCAGGACGGCGATGCCCATCTCCTGGCACTCGTTGATGTACTTCACGACCTGCGGGGTCGCTCCGCGCTCGGCCTCGGACGTGAGCAGGGCGGCCATGAAATGCAGGGGATAATGGGCCTTGAGGTAGGCCGTCTGGTAGGCGAGCGCCGCATAGGCCGCGCTGTGGGATTTGTTGAACCCATACTCGGCGAAATTCTTGATCTGCTCGAAGATCTTTGTTGCCTTCTCCTGGGTGATGATCTTCTTCTTTTTGGCGCCCTGGATGAAGTTCTGCTTTTGCGCCCTCATGATCTCGCCCACCTTCTTGCCCATGGCCTTGCGCAGCAAGTCGGCCTCGGCCAAGCTGAAGCCCGCCAGCTCTGTGGCGATCTTCATGACTTGCTCTTGATAGACGATGATGCCCCGAGTTTCTTTGAGGACGGGCTCGAGCTCAGGGATTTCGTAGGCAATCTGGTCGGGATGGTGCTTGCGTTTGACGAAGTCCGCCGTCATCCCGCTCTTGAGCGGGCCGGGCCGGTAGAGGGCGTTCAGGGCGATCAGGTCGCGGAAATTGTCCGGCCTGTAGCTCCGCAGCAGCTCCTTCATGCCGTGGCTTTCGAACTGGAACACGCCGTCGGTGTTTCCCGCCTTGAACAGGTCGAACGTCCTTTCGTCGTCGGGCGGCAGGTTCTTCATGTCGATCTTTGCGCCGCAGTCCTTTTCGATGAGCTCGAGCGCATCCTGGATGACGGTCAGGTTGCGCAGGCCCAGCAGGTCCATCTTGAGGAGGCCGATGGCTTCGATATCTTCCATCGGAAATTGGGTCGTGATTTCGCCCTTGACCGATTGGTAGAGCGGCAGGTACTCGATCAGAGGCTTGGGCGTGATGACGATCCCCGCCGCGTGGATCGATGGATGCCGGACCTGGCCCTCCACCTTCTGGGCGATGGATAGGAGGTGAGCGATTTTCGTGTTCTTATCGCGGAGCTCTTTGAGTTGAGGGACGGATTCGATCGCCTTCTCGATCTTGACGTCGGGACCCAAGGGGATCATCTTGGCGATGCGGTCCACCTCCGGCAGCGGCACTTCGAGCGCCCGGCCGACGTCCCGGATCGCCGCCCGCGCCGCCATGGTCCCAAAGGTGATGATCTGGCAGACATTTTCCTGCCCGTATTTATTGGTGACATAGGCGATGACTTCTTCCCGACGCCGGCCGCAGAAGTCGATGTCGATATCCGGCAGGCTGATTCGTTCGGGATTCAAGAACCGCTCGAAGAGGAGGTCGTACTCCAAGGGGTCGATGTCCGTGATGCCCAGGCTGTAGGCCAACAGGCTTCCGGCCGCCGACCCCCGCCCGGGCCCGACAGGGATCCCATTGTCTCGAGCCATATGGATCAGGTCCCAGACGATCAGAAAATATCCTTCGAATCCCATCTTCTCGATGAGCTTGATCTCTCTGTCCAGACGCTCTTGGTAATCCTCGAGGGGATAGGAGAGCAGGCCTTTCTCCCTCTTCCCGCTCAGCGACTGCATCCGCTCGTCAAACCCCGTCCGGGCGACTTCCTCAAAAAATTCTTTCAGGGTCTTTCCTTGGGGCGGCTTGAACTGGGGCAGGAAATAGCCGTGGGAGGGGAAATGGAACTCGCATTCGGAGGCGATCCTGGCCGTGTTGTCGATGGCCTCCGGGACTTCGCGGAAGAGCCGGGCCATCTCCTCGCCGGACTTAAAATAAAATTCGGTCGTCCCGAAACGGATCCGGTCCTGATCGCTGATCTTCTTATTGGTCTGGATGCAGAGGAGCACTTCGTGGCTCTCGGCATCGTCCTTGTGATAATAGTGGACGTCGTTGGTCGCGACCAGCGGCAGATTCAGCTTGCGGGCCAGGCGGACGAGCTGGGGGTTGACCTCCTGCTGAGGTTTCAGACCGTGGTCCTGGAGCTCGATATAAAAATTTCCATGGGAAAAGATAGACGCATACTGGGCGGCCGCTTCTTCGGCGTTTTTCTCAAGACCCCTCCCCAAGAGGAAAGAGACCTCGCCCTTCAAGCAGCTGGACAGGGCAGTCAGGCCTTCGCTGTGCTGAGAAAGGAGTTCTTTATCGATGCGTGGTCTGTAATAAAAGCCTTCCAGGTAACCTTTTGTGATCAGGTGGCAAAGGTTCTTATAGCCTTTTTCATTCTGGACAAGCAACAGCAGATGAAAGTGGACGGATTCCTGGGCGCCCGCCTTTTTCTCGAACCGGCTCCTGGGCGCCACATAGACTTCGCAGCCGAGGATGGGCTTGATCCCCTTGTTGTTCGCCTCTTTGAAAAAGCTGACGGCTCCAAAAATATTGCCATGGTCGGTGAGGGCCACGGCCGGCATTTTGTGCTTGAAGGCGGCATCTGCAAGGTCCGGGATGCGGACTGCGCCGTCCAGGATGCTGTACTCGGAATGGTTGTGAAGATGGATGAAACTCTGCGGCATCTTATTCCCATTCAATCGTGCCCGGCGGCTTGGTCGTCACATCATAAACGACGCGGTTGACGCCTTTGACCTCGTTGACGATCCGCGTCGATATGCGGGAGAGAAGCTCGGGAGTGGCGGGGAACCAGTTGGCGGTCATCCCGTCCACGCTCTGGACGAGGCGGACAACAACGACCCTCTGGTAGGTCCGCTGGTCGCCCATCACCCCCACCGACTTCACCGGAAGGAGGACGGCAAAGGCCTGCCACAATCTATGATAGATTCCGGCTTTCCGGGTTTCCTCGATGACGATCTCGTCTGCGTTGCGCAGGATGTCGAGGCTGTCGCGGTTGACTTCGCCGACGATGCGTACAGCCAGACCCGGTCCGGGGAACGGGTGCTGATAGATGAAATCCTTGTCCACCCCCAGGTCCAGGCCGAGAGCGCGCACTTCGTCTTTGAAAAGCTCCTTGAGCGGCTCGACCAGCGTGAACTTGAGGTCCTTGGGAAGCCCGCCGACATTGTGATGGGATTTGATCGTCGAGGACGGGCCCTTGACCGGGTTGCTCTCGATGACATCGGGATAGATCGTGCCCTGGGCGAGGTATTTGGCGCCGCCGATCTTGCGCGCTTCGCCCTCGAAGATCCGGATGAACAGGCCTCCGATGATCTTCCGCTTCCGCTCGGGCGAAGTAACTCCGCGCAGAGCGTTGACAAACTCGTCGGCGGCATCCACGCCTTCGACATTGAGCGATAATTTTTTCCGGAATTTATTCATGAGATCATAGTACTGGCCTTTGCGGAGAAGGCCGTTATCGACGAAGACGCAGGTGAGCCGGCGGCCGATCGCTTTATGGATGATGAGCGAGGCGACGAGCGAGTCGACGCCGCCGCTCAGGCCGCAGATGACTTTTTCTCGGCCGACGAGGCGCCGGATTTCGGCGGCCTTCCGCTCGATAAAAGAGCTCATGTTCCAGTCGGGCGTGAGACCGGCCAGCTTGAACAGGAAATTGCCCAGGATCTTCTTGCCTTCCTTGGTATGAATGACTTCGGGGTGGAACTGGACGCCGTAGATGCGGCGCCCGGAATTTTCGACGGCGGCCGCCCTGGTGTTGGATGTCCGGCCGGTAACGCAGAATCCCGGCGGGACTTTTTCCAGGCGGTCGCCATGGCTCATCCAGACCTGCTTCGAATCCTTGACTCCGGACAGCAGTCCCCGCCTGTCCAGAATATGGAGTGAGGCAAAGCCGTATTCACGCTTCGAGGACGGCTTCACTTCGCCGCCGAGCAGGTAGGCCGCGATCTGCAGCCCATAGCAGATGCCCAGGATCGGGATTCCCAGTTCGAAAATTTCTTTGGAGGGAAGAGGCGCGCCTTTTTCATAAACGCTCTGGGGCCCGCCGGAGAGGACAAGCGCTGAAGCCCGCTCTTTTTTGATCCTGGAGATAGACGTATCGAAGGGAAAAATTTCTGAGTAAATGCCGAGCTCGCGGACCTTGCGGGCGATGAGCTGGGTGTACTGCGAGCCGAAATCGAGGACGAGGACTTTATTCATGCACAGATTTTATCAGAGCCGGCCATCGCCGACAAGGGGCGAGGCGCTAAGTCGAGTTGCATTTTTTCTTTCCTTGACATCGTCCACGAGCTGGCCTATATAGTTTTTGTGATGGTCAGTCCAGTTATTATCCTGAAAGACCAAGCCAAGGGCCCATCACGAAAACGAATTTTCTATTCATAAAGGGGGTCTAACCATTCGAAACGTAAAACAATCTTCCTGCCTAGTGTTCTTCATAGTGTTCGTCTCATTGAGCGTTGCCTTTGCCCAGAGTCAAAATACGCTTCCTGATGAGCAGGTGAAGGAGCGCCTCGGCTTTGTCGAGAAAGCGCTGTCTTCGGCGCAGCCGGCGGCCAAAACCTGGTGGTATGGCTGGATATCCGCCTATTCGGCGGGGGCCGTTGTCCAGGGGATCCTGGCCGGAGCCCACTGGAACGATGTCAAGGTGGTCGAGGACGCCCAGGGTTCCCGGAAGGTCCGCGACAGGGGCTTTGCCGAGGACATGCTCGTGGGAGGCGTGACCTGCGCTTTGGGAGCTGGCAACCTGCTGGTCAATCCCTTCCTTCCGGCCTACGGCCCTAACAAGCTGCGGTCGATGACAGAGGACACGCCGGCGCAGCGCCTGATAAAGCTTCAGAAGGCCGAGGAGCTCCTCCGCCGATGCGCCCAGCGGGAGGAAGAGGGAAGGGGCTGGCTGACCCATCTGCTGAACCTCGGCGTCAACGCCATTGCGGGGATCGTGACGGCGGCCGCCTTCCATCGGCCTTGGGGCGACGGGGTCATAACCTTCGCCACCAACGAAGCCGTCTCGCTCCTCAACATCTATACGCAGCCGCGCCGCGCGGTCCGTGATTTAGAAAATTATGAAATCAGGTATTTAGGAAGGCCAGGAGCCCCTTTGGGGGAGCCGTCGGGACGCACATGGTTTTTCAGCATCGTCCCCGGCGGGTTCAGCGTGGGGGCGCGGTTTTAGCCAGCGACCGGATGAGGTCCAAATCCAGCTTGCCTTTAACACCCCAGCCGCGCACGCCCGAAGGGTCGGGCTGAATTTGACAGGGGGGGCGGGTTCTTTTATAGTTAATCCGTTATGAACTCGGAAGATATCGCCAAAGAACTTTCGGTGCAAACGGACTCCAAGATCATTCTGCTGGTCATTGACGGGCTGGGCGGCTTGCCCGTCCATGGAAAAACCGAGCTCGAGGCGGCCGCAACGCACAACCTGGACCGGCTGGCTTTGAACGCCTGCTGCGGGGTCACGGACCCCGTTTTCATGGGCATCACCCCCGGCAGCGGCCCGTCGCATCTCGCCCTTTTCGGCTATGATCCGCTCCGCTACCAGCTCGGCCGGGGCATCCTGGAAGCGCTCGGTTCGGACGTGGAAGTCCGGGAAGGGGACCTGGTCGCCCGGGGCAATTTCGCCACGCTCAAAGGCGGCCTGATCACCGACCGCCGGGCAGGACGAATCCCGACGAGCGAATGCGAACGCCTGTGCGGCGTCCTGAACAGGGCGCTGTCCTCGCAAAAAGACCCGGAAATCACGCTTTTTCCCGGAAAAGAGCACCGGTTCGTGGCGCGCTTCCGCACAGCGGGCCTCGCCGATGCCCTGACAGATGCCGACCCCCAGAAGGACCACAAGCCCCCCGTTCAGGCGAAAGGCCTCGCCCCCGACGCCGCCAAAGCCGCCCAGGTCGTCAACCGGTTCATCGATGAGGTCACGAAAATCCTCAAAGGCGAGCCGGCCGCGAACACGGCCCTGCTCCGCGGCTTCTCGCTCCAGCCCTCCATTCCCCAGATGCAGGACCTCTACAAGCTCAGGCCGGCGGCTATCGCCAACTATCCGATGTACAAGGGCCTGGCCCGCCTCCTGGGCATGACGACCTACAAAGTTGGGCCGGAGACGCGCGATCTCTTCGATGCGCTCGAAGCCCACTTCAAAGAGCATGACTTTTTCTATGTCCATTACAAGAAAACGGATGCGGCCGGAGAGGACGGCAATTTCGAGGCCAAGGTCCGGGCCATCGAAGAAATCGACAAATTCATCCCCCGCCTCGAGGCCCTCAAGCCCGATGTTCTCGTCATCACCTCCGACCATTCGACACCGTCCCTGCTCAAAGGGCATTCCTGGCATCCCAATCCCTTCCTGCTCGTCTCTCCCACGGCCCTTCCGGACAACATCGGGGTCTTCACCGAACGGGAATGCGCCCAGGGCCTGCTCGGCCGGTTCCCGTCGCTCTACGCCATGCCCCTGATGCTGGCCCATGCCGGCAAGCTCAAGAAGTATGGGGCCTGACAGCCGCATTTGGCTAAACTTTAGAGAATTGATATAATTAATAGGAATTGAGACACAAACAGACAGCGGCTATCCTGCTCACCTTGTTCTCCCTTTCCCTGGCCTTCTTCTCACCGGCCCGGGCGCAGGCTCCGCTGGCCGAGGTCTACAATCTCCGCCACTACACGCATCCCAATTTCACCCGGATCGTCGTGGACGTCGGGGCCCTCCGGGAATACTTTTCCGCCGAACTCGCCGACCCCCAGCGGATCTACGTCGATATCTACCAGGCCAAGCTGAATCCCATCCTTCGCGAAGAGGCCATTCCCGTCAAATGCGACTACATCAGCCTCGTCCGGATTTCCCAGAAAAATCCCTCCACGGTCCGGGTCGTGGCTGAAGTGGACTTCTCTAAACTTGAGCGTTACCAGGTGTTCCACGTCCTCGATCCCTTCCGTGTCGTGATCGATATTTACCCGCGCACGGGGACGCCGCCAACGGCCGCGGCTCCCACAGAGAAGCTTCCCCAGCCCGCCCAGCCCGCGAAATCCGGCTACAGCATGGCCCGTCAGCTCGGGCTGGGGATCAAGACTATCGTCATCGACCCGGGACACGGCGGCTCGGACCCGGGCTGTCTGGATTCCCTCGGACAGCAGGAAAAGGACACGGCCCTCGACATCTCGCTGCGCCTGAAAGAGCTTTTGAAGGCGAATACCGAGCTGAACGTGATCTTGATCCGGGAAACCGACATCCATGTGCCGCTCGAGAATAGGACGGTCATTGCCAACCAAAACAAGGCCGATATTTTTATTTCCGTCCACGTCAATGCCTTCCGGAAAAAAGACCGGCGGGGCGTCGAGACGTTCTTCCTCAATTTCAGCCCCGACCCCGGCGTCAATGAGCTGGCGGCCCGGGAAAACGCCACGACGACCAAGACCATCGGCGAGATGGACAAGATCATCAAGAAGATCCTTCAGAACAGCAAGATCATCGAGTCCAAAGAACTAGCTCAGAAAATCCAGGAAAATCTGGTAAAATATCTCTCCCGCAATTACACGAATGTTAAGGACCTGGGCACAAAGGGAGGCCCGTTCTGGGTCCTCATCGGCAGCGAGATGCCTTCGGTGCTGGTCGAGGTTTCGCACCTGTCCAACCCGGAAGAAGCTCAGCGGCTGAAAAGCGGGGCCTACCGGCAGCAGATCGCCCAGGGGATTTATGAAGGAATTATGGCTTACATGCAATCGCTCGGCAAAGGATAACCAGACATGGATCGACGTGACTTTTTAAAAGATATGGCTCTCGGGAGCCTCCTGCTCAAAATCGCGCCCGGGCTTCTCGCTCAGAAAACCGGGACGGCGGACCTGGCCTGCGTCCAGGGGAATTCGCCCGCGGCCATCACCAAAGAAGCCATCGCCGCCCTGGGCGGAATGAACAAGTTCGTAGCCAAGGGCGACGTGGTGATGATCAAGCCCAACATCGGCTGGGACAGGACCCCCGAGATGGCCGCCTGCACCAACCCCGAGGTCATCAGGGCGCTGATCGAGATGAGCCGCGCCGCCGGGGCCAAGAAGGTCATCGTCATGGACAACACGACCAACCAGGCGCAGCGCTGCTATGCCCGGTCCGGCATCCAGGATGCGGCCAAAGCGGCCGGGGCCGATGTCCCTTTTGTCAACCCGCGCCGCTTCAAAAAGATGGCGATCAAGGGCGAGTGGCTGAAGGAATGGGAGGTCATTCAGGATTTCGTCGAGGCGGACAAGATCATCAACGTGCCGATCGTCAAGCACCATAGTCTGTGCCGGGCTACTCTGGGCATGAAGAACTGGCTGGGGGCCATCGGCGGGAGTCGAAACCAGCTTCACCAGAAACTTGACCAGGCCATGATCGACCTGGCGGCGTTTTTCAAGCCGACGCTGACGGTCCTGGACGCCTACAGGATCCTTGTCCGGAACGGTCCGCAGGGCGGCCGCCCATCCGACACCAAGCTGATGAAAACGGTTGTGGCCGGCGTGGATTGCGTCGCCGTGGACGCAATGGGGGCGAGCTTCCTGGAGATCCCGCCGCAGGAACTACTCTACCTCCGCCTCGGCAAAGAGAGAGGGCTGGGAGAATTCCAGCTGGAGAAGCTCCTCATTGAAAAAAGAACGGTCTAAAAAACACCGAACCCTTCAGGCTATCCGGATCCTGGTCCAGGCCGGCTTCTTCGGGCTGTTCCTGTATCTCCTGTTTGGAACGCACTTCGCCGGCAAAGATTATATCGGGCGCGTCGAAATCTTTTTCCACTTCGACCCGCTTCTGGCCCTGGCCACGGCCGTCGCCTCCCGGGCAATTTTTGCGTCTTTTGTGCTGGCTATCATCACGCTGGCGGTCACGCTCGTGTTGGGCAGGGCGGTCTGCGGATGGGTCTGTCCGCTCGGCTCCATCCATCAGTTCTTCTCGTTTCTTTTTAAGAAAGCCAAGCTGCTCCGGCCCAGAAAAGTCATCACCGGCGGCCTGGGCTGGAAGTATCTCATCCTGATTTTTATATTGATCAGCGCCATCTTCACCCTGGACCTCGTGGGCTTGTTCGACCCGCTGTCCTTTCTGTACCGGTCGATGACCACGAGCGTCCTCCCGGCTTTTTCCCAGGGTTTTTATATGCTGATCGGCTTCCTCTATAACCTCCACCTGAACGGTTTAGGAGACGGCCTGACCCAAGTTTTTGAAAAGATGACGCTCAACGCCACGTTCCAACAGGGCTTTTTCATCGGCCTGATCCTGCTCGCTTTCGTCCTTCTCAATATGTTTCGAGAGAGGTTTTGGTGCCGCTATGTCTGCCCGCTGGGCGCCTTCCTCGGGCTTGCCTCGCGCTGGAACATCTTCAAGCTGAAAGTGGACGAGCACAAATGTATCAAGTGCAACCTGTGCACGCTCCACTGTGAAACCCAGGCCCATCCCTGGCCGGACAAAGATTGGAAAAGCTCGGAATGCATTTACTGCGAAACATGCGCGGCCATTTGCCCGACAAAGGCGATCACCTTCCCGGTCAAGGGAACGCCGGAAAAGGCGCCGGCCGTGGACTTGACAAGAAGAAAATTGATTCTGACGTCACTGCTGGCGTTTTTGAGCGTGCCGTTCTTCCGCATCTCGCAATCCGTGAAGGGCGCCCACGAAAAGCTCATCCGGCCGCCGGGAGCGCTGCCGGAAAAACAATTCCTGGAAAAGTGCGTCAAGTGTTCTGAATGCATGAAGGCCTGTCCGACCAACGGGCTGCAGCCGGTGATGACCGAGGCCGGCCCCGAAGGCCTCTGGACGCCCAAGCTCGTCCCGAAGATTGGTTACTGCGAATACTACTGCTCGCTCTGCAGCCAGGTCTGCCCGACAGGGGCCATCAAGGAGCTGACCATCGAGGAAAAGATCAAGGTCCGAATCGGCACGGCCTGGATCAATAAGAACCGGTGCATTCCCTATTTCCTGGGAAGGCCCTGCATCGTCTGCGAAGAACACTGCCCGACCTCTCCCAAGGCCATTAAGTTTGTCATGGTCGAGACAAAGCTCCCCGATGGAACGGTGGCGACGCAGAAGGCGCCGGTCATCGACCTCGAGCTTTGCATCGGGTGCGGGATCTGCGAAAACAAATGTCCCGTGGTCGATGACCCGGCGGTCTATGTGACAAGCGTCGGCGAGCAGCGCTCGGAAAAGAACCAGCTGTTGCTGCAGATCGCCCCGGACAAACCCCCCGAAAAATAGCCTATTCGGATAAGGCTTTTGCGAGCGCTTCCTTCAAGGGCGGGATCACCTGAAACAGATCGCCGACAATCCCATAATCGGCCACTTTGAAAATCGGCGCATCGGGATCTTTATTGACGGCCACGATAAACTTGGAGGAGGACATTCCCGCTAGGTGCTGGATGGCCCCCGAGATGCCGAAGGCCATATAAAGATTGGGCGAAACCGTTTTCCCGGTCTGCCCGACCTGGTTCTGGTGCCCGATCCAGCCGGAATCAACGGCCGAACGCGAAGCGCCAACGGTCGAGCGCGGGATGAGAGCCGAAAGCTCCTTGAGCAGGGCAAAATTTTCGGGCCCTTTCATCCCCCTCCCTCCGGAAATGATGACCTCCGCTTCGGTGACATCCAGCTCTTCGCCTTTTTCCCGCAATAGTTCGGCGACCCGGCCATTGATCTGACCTTCGGCGATCGCCGCTTCTTTTTTGATCACTTCGCCGGCTTTATTCCGGGGCTCGGCGAGGGGAAAGACGTTCGGCCTCAAAGTCGCCATCTGCGGGGAAGATTTCAGCCTGACCGAGAGAAAGGCCTTTCCGGCGTATATCGGCCGCGTGAACTCGAGCCTCCCCTCCTGGACCGCCACTTTTGTGCAGTCCGAGGCGAGGCCGACACCGAGCTTGGCGGCAAGCCTCGGCGCCAGGTCTTTTCCCATCGCCGTGGCGGCAAAAAATATCACTTTCGGCTGAAGCTCCTGCGCCAGCTCGTGGAGAGCCGCCGCATAGCCCTGGGATGAATACGCTCCGAGCCGGGCATTCTCCAGGAGAAAAACTTTTGCGGCGCCGTAAGAAAAAACGTCAGGATTGAGACCGTCCATGACCGGGCCGAGAAGGGCGGCCGCAACTTCTGATCCGAGCTCATCGCCCCGTCTTTTGGCCTCGGAAAGCGCTTCCAAGGAACTTTTCTTGATTTTTCCTTCGCGTGTTTCGATGAAGACCAAGATCATATTTTCCCCCATGTCAGATCACTTTGGCTTCGTTGTGCAGAAGCTTCACCAGCTCCCTGGCTGCTTCTTCAGGAGTCCCCGGAATGATCTTCCCGGCCTGGCGCGCTGGCGGCATGTCGAGCCGGATCACTTCGACCTGCGGCGCGGTTTCCTCCTGGCTTAGCCCCAGCTCCTCGAAAGTCAGGACAGGGATGGCCTTTCTCTTGGCCGCCATGATCCCCTTCAGAGTCTCGTAGCGCGGCTCGTTCAACCCTTTCTGGGCGGAGACAACGGCCGGCAGCGAGAACAACACTTTCTCCATGGCCCCTTCGATCTCCCGATGAGCGGTTCCCTTGTTTCCATCGATCTCGAGCTTGGTCACGACATTGGCCTGGGGCAGGCCCAGCTTCTCCGCCACCATGGACGGGACCTGGGCGTTGTCCGCGCCCATCGATTGCTTCCCGAAAAGCAGGAGGTCATAGACCGGGAACTTTTTCTCGACGGCCCTGGCCAGAATCTTGGCGATCCGCAGCCCATCATAGGTCTCTTTCATTTCATCCTTGACGAGCACCGCCTCGTCGGCGCCCATGGCCAGGCATTTCTTCAGAACCACCAGAGATTCCTCCGTCCCCGCTGCGATGACCGTCACCTGGCCGCCCTTGGCCTCCCTCAAACGGAGGGCCTCTTCGACGGCGTATTCATCGTTGGGGCTGATTATGAAATTTAGGCTGTCCTCGACAATGGAGTTGGTTTCACGGTTGATCCTGATCTTTGATTCCGTGTCCGGGACGCGCTTGACAAAAACAAGGATGTTCATGAAAATTGCCTCCCCATAACCTTTCCTTTAAAAAGATATTTAGGGCGAATATTTTCCCTCCACCGTCATTCTTCAAAAAACGCGGGAGATTCCTAATGTTAATGGAAATTCTTTTTTAATGCTAGGGGAAAAAGCTCGCAATAGCATCCCTATTGCTATTCTTCGAACTTTTTAAAAATCAAGGCTCCGTTGGTCCCGCCGAAGCCGAACGAATTGCTCAAACCGTAGATGATCCCGGCCGGGCGCGCCGTATTGGGCACGTAGTCCAGGTCGCACTCCGGGTCCGGATGCTCATAATTGATGGTCGGCGTCATGACCTGGCCTTTGAGGCAAAGGGCCATGATTCCCGCCTCCACGCCGCCGGTCGCTCCCAGCAGGTGACCCGTCATGGATTTTGTGGAACTCACGCCGATCTTGTAGGCGTGGTCGCCGAACACTCTTTTGATCGCCGCCGTCTCGATCTTGTCATTGAAGGGCGTGGACGTGCCGTGGGCGTTGATATATTGAATGTCGGTCGGGAGAATGCCCGCATCGTCCAAGGCCTTCTGCATCACCCGCGCTGCTCCATCGCTGTCCGGGGCCGGAGCGGCAATATGGTAAGCGTCACTCGTCATCGCGTAGCCCACGACTTCGGCATAAATTTTCGCCCGGCGCCGCAGGGCATGCCCGAGCTCTTCGAGCAGGACGATGCCCGACCCCTCGCCCATGACAAACCCGTCGCGCTGGGCGTCAAACGGTCGCGAGGCCTTCTGGGGCTCGTCGTTTCTTTCCGACAGCGCCTTCATCGCGCAAAAGCCCGCCACGCCCAGCGGCGTGATCGGGGCTTCGGCGCCGCCGGCGAGCATGAGGTCGGCCTCGTTTCTGGAGATGATGCGCCAGGAATCGCCGATGGCGTGAGTGCCCGTGGAGCAGGCTGTGGCCGTCGCAGAGTTCGGGCCCTTGGCCTTATACCTGATGGAGATCTGGCCCGACGCTTCGTTAATGATCGTCGAGACCAGGAAGAACGGCGAAACGCGGTCCGGCCCTTTCTGGAGCAAAACCTTATGCGTTTCCTCGATGGTGCCGATGCCCCCGATGCCCGACCCGACATAAACGCCGGCTCGGTCGCTGTCGAGGGCAGAAGGAGGAATCGCCGAATCTTCAACGGCGAGCTGGGCGCCCGCCAGCGCGAATTGGATAAATAGGTCCATCTTCTTGGCCTCTTTTCGATCGATGAAATCGAGCGGGTTAAAATCCCTGGCTTCGCCGGCGATCTTGGTCGAAAAGCGGGAGGCGTCGAACCTGGATATCGGGCCGATGCCGCTTTTGCCGGCCAGGAGCGCGTCCCAGTTTTTCTGGGTCCCAACGCCCAGGGGAGAAATGAGGCCAATCCCCGTTATGACAACCCTTCGCTTCGATGCTCGATTCTGTTCACCCGGATTAAGAGACATGGCCCACAATGTAATCCATCGCCTTGCCGACCGTGGTCAGCTTCTCGGCTTCCTCATCCGGGATGTCCAGCCCGAATTCGTCTTCAAGAGCCATGACCAATTCTACGGTGTCGAGGGAGTCTGCGCCCAGATCCTCGATGAAAGAGGCGCTCTCTGTGATCTGGTCTTCACTGATGCTCAGCTTATCCGCGACGATCGCCTTCATTTTCTTCAATAATTCGTCTCTTTCCATGTTAACCTCCTGTTAATTAGAAATTCCTACATATACATCCCGCCGTTCAGATGGAGGACTTGGCCTGTGATATAGGCGGCTTCATCCGAACAGAGGAATTTGACCGCATGCGCCACTTCCTGAGGCTCTCCGAACCTCTGCACGGGGATGAGGTCGATGAACATTTTCTTGACTTGCTCCGGAAGACCGGCGGTCATGGGCGTTGCGATATAGCCCGGGGCGACGCAGTTGACCGTGATGCCGCGGGAGCCAACCTCCCGAGCCAGCGACTTGCTGAAGCCGATCAGCCCGGCCTTGGAGGCTGCATAGTTGGCCTGCCCCGCGTTCCCCATCAGCCCGACCACCGAGGCGAGGCTGACGATCCTTCCGCCGCGCTGGCCGACCATGTGCCTGACGACCGCCCTGGAAAAATTAAAAGCGCCCTTGAGGTTGACGGCGATGACGGCATCCCAATCATCCTCCTTCATGCGCATCAAAAGAGTGTCCCGGGTGATGCCGGCATTGTTAATGAGATGGTCGATTCTGCCGAAAGCCTTGATGACGGCATCCACGACGCCTGTCGCCTGGTCCAGCTTGGATACATCCGTCTCATAGACGGCGGCCTTCCCGCCCATCGCCCCGACTCGGCGGGCAACGTCCTCCAGTTTCGGCTTCTGAATATCCACCAAGGCAACGGTCGCTCCGGCCTTGGCGAATTCAAGGGCGATCGCCTCTCCGATTCCCTGGGACGCACCGGTGATCAAAGACACCTTGCCCTTGAAGATCATTGACGCTTTTTCTCCCCCCGTCTCATCGACGGCGAATTTCATCGTGAATCCCCGGTTATTCTTCGGCTTCTTTGATGACCTGCCGGCCGCGATAGTACCCGCACTCCGGGCAGGCCCGGTGCGGCAGCTTCGGGGTCCCGCAGTTGGGACACAAGGAAAAGGAAGGGATCACAAGAGCGTCCTGCGCCCTGCAACGTCCTTTTCGGGAATGAGAGTGTCGTCGTTTTGGGTTAGGCATTTAACTCTTATCTTTCACAAAAATTTTTAATTTTTCCAATCGGGCATCGGATTCCTTGACCAGACAGCCGCAGTTCCCGTCGTGCCGGATCTGGCCGCAGACCGCACAGATGCCCTGGCAGGTCTCGGCGCAGAGAGGCTTGAGGGGAAAGGTCAGGTTCAGCTGCTCTAAAATGACCTCCCGGATATCGATTTGACGGCTCCGATAGAACAGCATGTCGAGGTCTTCCTCGTCCAGCTCATCCTTCATCTCGTGGACGTCCTCGGGAAGAAAAACCAGGTCAAACTTGGAATCTATTGGAAACTCAAATGGCGTCAAGCATCGGCTGCAGACAAAGCTCAAGCAGGTCATGATCCGGCCTTTGACCAGGACCTCGTCGCCGAGCTTCTTAACCGTCAGCTCGGCATGGACCGGCTGGAGAAAGACAGCCTCCTCCTCCACCAGGTCGAAGCTCGGAAAATCGAAATTCCGGGCGAGCTTCAGCCCGTCTTTGGGCAGCCTATCGATATTGACGATCATCGCCTTTTTTCCACGAGAAGTTCGACCTATTATATCAATTTGCCCTCCTTTGTCAACAATTCGACCGTCCGGCCGCCCCGCCCCGGGATGAACTGTCCTCCATCTATCTGATTTCTATTGAGTTGCCCGCGCCCCACCCTGTTCCCCATGTCGTTCAGACTACAGAAATCTTATATAATATCTATATTTATGTGTAATTTAGGCCTAATTCTGGCTTGTCGGGCGAGTACGGATTGGCGAGAAAAAACGATGCAGAGAGCTTTGGCAAGGGACGAAGCGACCTTGAGAAAAGCCCGTCATCGGACCGAGCGGGCACGGTTTCTCTCCTCCTATCCTCTGCGAGGAAAAAGCGGCGCTCATTTTTAGATGGGTGACACCGACCGGGGCGCCCGCAATGAATATAGCAAATCGGCAGATTGCGGGGTATTTTTGGAGGGGAAGACCCCTTCCAACCGTCGCTCCGCTCCCTGCCTCCCCTTCTCGGGCTCGCTGTTCTCGCCCTGCGACCAAGGGGCGTATCCCCTTGGATCCCCTTTGATCTTCAGCATAAGCATCGTGAGGACGAAGGGGCTGGTCGGTGGCAGGACCCATTCAAAGATGAGCGCCGCTTATCTCCGAGCCTTCCCCCTTGATTATTCCGGCAAAGAGATTAATAATGAAGCATTATGATCGGCTACAGCTCAGAAATCACGTATCACGGCCTGGAGCTGATCGTCCAAACCCAGGACAAGGGCCTGGCGGCCCAGTTCGTGGAAACCCTGGTCTATCTCTCCGGGAAGATCGTCTATTCCCAGAAGGCCTCCTACTCCCAGTTTTTGAATCTGCCGGGTTTTAAAGAAAAGGTGGCACGCCTGCTCAAAGACCTGCATCAGTCTGTGCTGAACGACATCAACAGCGGCAAGCTCGACCACCAACTTCTCAAGCCCACGGCATGAACGGAAAAAAACTCTTCCTGATCGACGGCAACTCGCTCCTATATCGCTCCTTTTACGCCATCCAGCGGCTCTCGAATTCCCAGGGCTTCCCGACGAACGCCATCTACGGGTTCATCATCACGCTCAGAAAGCTGCTCGAACAAGAAAAGCCGGAGTATCTCGGCATCGTCTTCGATACGCCCGGTCCCAAGCTGCGCCATGCGGTTTTCAAAGAGTACAAGGCCCATCGCAAGCCCATGCCGGACGACCTGGTCAAGCAAATTCCCAAACTGAAAGAGGTCATCCGGGCGCTTCGCATCCCGGTTTTTGAGGACCAAGACTACGAGGCCGACGACGTCCTGGGCAGCCTGGCCCAAAAGGCGGCCGCCAAAAAATTCCTGTCCGTCATCGTCTCGACCGACAAGGACCTTCTGCAGCTGGTGGGCCCGGCGATCCGGGTCTATAATCCTTCCAAAGAGCTCACCCTGGACGAAGCCAAGGTCAAGGAAATCTTCGGGGTGCTCCCTGTCCAGGTCGTCGATGTCCTCTCCCTCTGGGGCGATCCCTCGGACAACGTCCCCGGAGTGCCGGGGATCGGCGAAAAAACTGCGAAATCCCTGATCGGCGAGTACGGCTCCTTGGCCAATCTCTTGAAGAACCTCGGGAAAATGAAGAACCCCAGGCTCAGGGAAAAGATCGAGCAAAATATGGACCGGCTGGAAATGAGCCGCGAATTGGTGACGATCGAAAAAAACTTGGATGTCGCCTTCGACCCGGAACTTTTCGAGATTTCCGAACCCGTCACCAGCGAAGTCGTCAGGATTTTCCAGGAGTTGGGATTCACTTCGCTCGTCTCTGAATACATGAAACAGCCCCAAACATCCAAAAAAGTCTACAAGGCCATTGCCGGCGAGGAAGAGTTCCGCGACCTCGTGTCCGCGATCAAAAAAGCCGGCTTTGTTTCGCTGGATACGGAAACGGACAATGTCTATCCCACCCGCGCCCGCCTGGTGGGCATGTCATTTTCGCTCGAGCCGGACCATGCCTTCTACCTTCCTCTCGGGCATGATTATCCGGGCGCGCCGGCCCAAATCGCCAAGGACGGCGCCCTAGAGATCCTCCGGGAGGTTCTGGAGAGCCCGAAGATCCAAAAGGTCGGGCAGAACATCAAGTACGATTTTATCGTCCTCGAGCGGGAGGGCATCCATCTCGGCGGCATCGATCTGGACACGATGGTCCTATCCTATCTGTTGGAGCCGAACTGGGGAAAGCACAACCTCGACAAGCTGGCCTTGACCTATCTCCAGGCCAAGGCCATTGCTTATAACGAAATCGTCGGGAAAGGCAAGAACGAAGTGACGATGAACAGGGTTGAGGTGGAACGGGTCACGCCCTACGCCTGCCAGGACGCTGATTTTGCCCTAGCCCTCAGCCGGCTCCTCTGGCCGAAGGTGGAAGAGGCGAAGCTGGCCGGGCTTTACCGGGAGATCGAGCAGCCCATGATCGAGGTCCTGGCCGACATGGAGATGGCCGGCGTGAAGCTCGACGCCGAAGCCCTGCGTCAGTTATCGGCCGAGCTTCAATCCGAGCTGGCCCGGCTCGAGAAGACGATCTACGAGCTGTGCGGCACGGAATTCAACATCAACTCGCCGCAGCAGCTCGCCCACATCTTGTTCCATAAGCTCAACCTCCCTTCGGCCCGGAAAACGAGAATTACAAAAGGCTTTTCCACATCCATGGATATCCTGCAAGACCTGGCCCCGCTCCATCCCCTGGCCCAGCATGCCCTTGAATACCGACAGCTGACCAAGCTCAAGTCTACGTATGCCGACGCCCTGCCGGCACTCATCAACCCGGAAACGGGACGTGTCCATACCTCGTACAACCAGACCGTCGCTTCGACGGGCCGGCTGTCCAGTTCCGACCCTAACCTCCAGAATATTCCGGTGCGGGGAGAAATGGGCACGCGTTTCAGGCAGGCGTTTATTCCGGAAAAGGGCCGCCTGCTCCTGGTCGCCGATTATTCCCAGATCGAGCTCCGCGTGCTCGCACATATGTCCGGGGACCCGGCGCTGTGCGAAACGTTCGAGCACGACCGCGACATCCACGAAGAAACGGCCCTCCGGGTGTTCGGCCCCGCTTCGTCTCTGTTTAAGGACGAACAGCGAAGGAAAGCCAAGATCATCAATTTCTCCATCATTTACGGCACCTCCGCTTTTTCCCTGGCCAAGGAGCTGCAGACCTCGATTGCGGAAGCCCAGGAATTCATCGGCCGCTACTATGAAAAGCACCCGAAAGTGAAGGAATTCTTGGACCGCATCGTCGAGGCGGCCCAAGCCCAAGGTTTTTCCGAAACCCTCTTTGGCAGGAAACGCCAGGTTCCTGAGCTCCGGCAGTCCGACAAAGTGGCCTGGCAGGCCGGCCGCCGCATCGCTCTCAATATGCCCATCCAGGGGACCGCCGCGGACCTCATGAAAAAAGCGATGATCGATATCTGGAGGGAGCTGCGGGCCCACAAGCTGCGCTCTCAGATGATCCTCCAGGTCCACGACGAGCTCGTCTTCGAAGTCCCGGAAAAAGAAAAAACGAAGCTGGAGACCATCGTCCACGAAAAAATGGAACACGTCTTTCGCCTGAGCGTCCCCCTCAAGGTCCACCTGGGCTGGGGTGAGAGCTGGGCCGACGCAAAATGAAATTGGGGTATTGTGTCTCCTTTTTGGATGTGCTATAAGCTTTTTCTCGGGAGCAACTAAAGGGCCGGACATGCAGAAGCTTGAAGCTCAGTTCAAAGACCTCCAAGAAACAAACATCAATATGTTCCTGTTTTTATCGGAGATCCTCGGCCGTTTTGTCCTTGACGCAGAAAACGAGCCCATCGGAAAGCTGGCGGACTTGAAAGTGAGGCTGGGTGAGCTTTTTCCCAAAGTCGTGACTTTAGTCGTTAAGAAAAGGAGAGGGAAAAAACTCCTCGAGCTGGACTGGCAGGAAGTCCAAAGCCTCAACACGGCCGTAATCCGGTTGAAGCCGGGCTCCGCCGAGAAGCTTCGACCCTTGGAAGTCAACCCCCAGGAATTCCTTCTCCGAGAAGAGCTTCTCGACAAGCAGGTCGTCGACACTTTTGGTGCCAAGATTGAGCGGGTGAACGACATCCATCTTCTCATCGTCAGCCAAGACCTGCGCATCGTCCACGTGGATTACGGAATCCGCGGGATTCTGCGCCGGCTGGGCTGGCTCAAGGGTATCGATTTTTTCACGAACTGGCTTTTTGCCTACCAATTCGAAGATAAAATGATCTCTTGGAAATATATCCAGCCGCTGTTGAGCGATCCCACTAAGCAGAACCTGACCCTGAACGTGACATCGAGAAAGATCCACGAGATCCATCCCTCGGACCTGGCCGACATCATCGAGGAACTCGACCAGATCAACCGGGCGACCGTGTTCCGGTCCCTCGACCTCCAGACGGCCGCCCAAACCCTGGAAGAGGTGGACCCCAAGCTTCAATTGAAGCTGATCGAATCCACCTCCGTCGAGCAGGTCTCCGACATTCTAGAGGAGATGGCGCCAGACGAAGCCACCGACTTTCTCGCCGACCTGCCCGAGGAAAAAAAGCAAAAGCTTATCCGGACCATGGAAAAACCATCAAGGGAAGCCGTCGAAGAGCTCCTCAAGTTCAAGGAGGGAACGGCGGGCAGCATCATGACCAAGGACTTTCTCTCCGTTCGGAAGGACAAGACGATCGGCGACGCCATCGAAGAGTTCCGGAAAACTGTCTATCCGCTGGAATCCATCTCCTATATCTACGTCACTGACCAGGACAACCGCTTGGTCGGCGTCTCGACCCTCCGACATCTTATCACCTGCGAGAAAGACGCGACGCTCGGCAAACTCATGAACACTCATCTGATCAAGGTCGAGCCCGAAGACCATGTCGATACAGTGGCCGCGCTGTTTAAAAAATATAAGTTTATGGCCCTGCCCGTGGTGGACAAGGAGGATATGCTCAAAGGGATCATCACGCTGCAAGACATTATGCAATCGCAATTCTAGGAATGACAGACAGTGACGGACGGGCGATGAAAAAACGATCTCTGAAGCTTCATTGGAAAACGATGCTCCTTTTTCTGGCCGTGGCCGGGCCAGGAATCATCACTTCAAACGTCGATAACGACGCCGGCGGCATTGCCACATATTCTATGGCCGGCGCCCGCTTCGGCTACAGCCTGCTCTGGTCGCTTATCCCGATCATGGTGGCCCTGATCATCATCCAGGAGATGAGCGCCCGGATGGGCGTCGTCACCGGCAAGGGATTGTCGGACCTGATCCGCGAGCGGTTCGGCGTCAAGATCACCGTCTATCTTCTCGTCGCCGTCGTCCTGACCAATTTCGGCAACGTCATTGCCGAGTTTGCCGGGGTCGCCTCCAGCCTCGAGATCTTCCATGTTTCTAAATTCATCTCCGTCCCCGTCGCCGCCGTGCTGGTGTGGCTGCTCGTCGTCAAAGGAACCTACCGGTCAGTCGAGAAAATATTCCTCTATGCCTGCCTATTTTACGTCACGTACATCATCGCCGGGCTGCTGGCCAAGCCGGACTGGGGAACCATCGGGAAAAGCCTGATTACCCCGACCTTTGAATTTTCCTCCGCGCGTATGGGCATGCTCATCGGGCTCGTC
The DNA here is from genome assembly GCA_963715635.1 of Candidatus Aminicenantota bacterium. Taxonomy (GTDB): domain Bacteria; phylum Acidobacteriota; class Aminicenantia; order Aminicenantales; family UBA4085; genus JAPKZH01. The sequence goes on from OY970261.1 coordinate 3,717,756, forward strand.
GGGACCACCATCGCCCCGTGGATGCAATTTTATCTCCAGGCCGCCATCGTGGAAAAAAATATCGCTGTCAGGGATTATAAACATTCCCGGCTGGACGTTGTGATCGGGAGCTTCGTGGTCACGATCGTCGCCGGATTCATTGTGCTCACTTGCGGGGCCACCCTTTTTAAGGCCGGGATCCGGATCGAGACCGGCGCGGACGCTGCCCTGGCCCTGGCGCCCCTCGCCGGAAAATACTGCTCGGCTCTATTCGCCTTTGGGCTTCTCAACGCCTCTCTATTTGCCGCCTCGATCCTTCCCCTGTCCACGGCGTTTGTCGTCTGCGAAGGCATGGGATGGGAGGACGGGGTCAACAAAAAATTTTCCGAAGCGCCGCAGTTCTACGGGCTTTATTCGATGCTGATCTTTCTCGGGGCGGGGATCATCCTGCTTCCGGGCATTCCGCTCTTCCCGGTCATGTATATCTCCCAGGTCATCAACGGAATCGTCCTTCCCGTCATCCTGATCTTCATGCTGTTGCTAATCAACAATAAAAAGTTAATGGGCGAATACAAAAACGGGCGTGTCTACAACGTCATCTCCTGGGTAACAGTTATCCTTTTGGTCTCCCTCAGCCTTATGTATTTGGCAAGCCTCCTGGGACTATAGAAAGACAGGATCGCTGATTCTTGATTTAATGTGATTCTTTTGCCGGGGGCGCAAAAGGAAGGGGAGCGACTTGTTTTATAGGTTCTTCTGCCAAACCCTGAATTTTTTGTAAACGACCCCGCCCATTCGTTCCATCTCAGCCCGGACCTTGACGTTGGCTTCCATCTCGTGGTGGGTATCGATGATCTTGAATCCGGCTTCGCGGGCGGATTCAATGATCTTGACGCCCATCATGACATCCAGCCCCAGACCCCGATATTTTTCCTTCACGGCTCCCAGCAGGAGGTCGAGTTGCTTGGTCTTCTTGGCGGCCCGGAGAACATGGATAAACCCAAAGGGCAGCAGCCGCCCCCTGGCCTTTTGGATGCCGGCGGTCATATCCGGCATGCCGATGATAAAGCTGACGGCCTCCCCGTCTTTGGTTACGACCTTGACAAACCGCGGGTCGATGACCGGGAGGTAGCGCCTGGCCAGGTCGTCCTGCTCTTTCTCGTCGAGCGGGGCGAAGCCGTAGATGTTGCTGTTCGTGTAGCATTCGTTCATGAGGCTCAGGACGGGCCGGATCCACGGCTTGATATCTTTTCTCTTTTTGAACTCGACCAGAGTAAAATTTCCGCGCCGCAGGATTCGCTCGTAGATTTTTTTATAGAATTCCGGGATCTCTTTGGGGGCCGCCAGCTTATAGACAAAGTAGTCGATGTCTTTGACATATCCTTCGTTCTCCACCAGCCGCGGCATCCACTCAAAATTGTAATAGGTGGCGATGGTCGCGCGGTTTTCAAACCCCTCGATGAGGTAGCCCTCCGGATCCTGGTCCGAAAACCCGTAGGGCCCGATGATCCTGGTCATCCCTTTGCCGCGGGCCCAGTCCTCCACCCGGCGGAGAAGGGTGTGGACGACCTCCGAGTCTTCCCACGTTTCCAGGTACCCGAAGCGGACGATTTTTTCCTTGCGGTACTCGTTGAACCGGTTGTTGATGATCCCCATCACCCGCCCGACAACGTCGTTCCCCCGAAAAGCGAGCAAAAAGGTAGCGTCGCAATAGGCAAAGGCCTTGTTCTTATTGCGGTCGAAGTACTTCCAGTCATCCATATAGATCGGATGGACCCAGTTAGCATGATGGGCATGGATTTTCTCGGGGAGATAAATAAAGGTCTTTAAATCCCTGTGGGTTCTGACTTCCTTGATGTCAATGGCCATAGAGTGTTTCCCTTCTCCTATCGTTTGAGCACTAAATATTACCTACAACAAAGAATAAAAATCAATAAGAAGTTTTGAGCCTTGCCATTTGACCCCCTATTTATGACGTGATATAAACAGCAAAGAATGGCGACGGACAGGCATAGCCGCCCTAACAATCGAATGCGCGCTACAAAATCCGACCCTTTGAGGTAACCCCCCATGTCCCACATCCCACCGGAACCGGTCCTTGCGATCGTCGGAGGGCTCTCGACGATTGCCCTCCTGGTCCTCATTCTTCCCTTCAGGGTGAAAAAAGTCGAAGAAAACCTCGAGCCTTTCTTTCTCGTGATGGGCATCGCGGCCGTGACGATCTCCGGGCTCTGGAGCTGGAAACTCGTCGGGGAGGCTTTGAAAGCCCCTGTCGTCATCGGATCCATGCCCATCGGCATCTTCCAGGTCGTTCTGGTGGTCGGCCTTCTGATTTATTACTTCAACACTCCCTTTTGTAACGCCATCTTGCACCTGGCCCATAAACTGGGCCCCAATTTGTTCATCTTCCTGCTGATTGCAGTTTTTGGCCTTCTCTCCAGCGTCATCTCCGTGATCCTGACCGCGTGCCTTTTGGCGGAAATAGCGGCCGCCCTTCCCTTGTCGAAAAAAAATAAAATCAAGTTGGTCGTTGTTTCCTGCTTTGCCACGGCGCTCGGCGCGGTCCTGACCCCCCTGGGCGAGCCGCTGTCCACGATCCTGGTCGCCAAGCTCGCCGGCCCCCCCTATCACGCAGGCTTCTTCTTCCCGCTCAAGATATTCGGCGTTTATATGGTCCCCGGGGTCGTCGCGACCGCTCTTTTCGGGGCGCTCTGGATTGGGCCAAAAATTTCCTTGAAAAAAGAGGGTGTGATCACGGAATATTCAGAGACCGTCAAGACCGTCATCATGAGGGCGGTCAAGGTCTATGCCTTTGTCGCGGCCCTGGTTCTGCTGGGCGAAGGCTTTCGCCCCCTGATCGTCTGGTATTTTGAAAAAATTTCGCCCGCGGTCCTCTACTGGTTCAACACGATCTCGGCCATTCTCGATAACGCCACCCTGACGGCGATCGAGATCGGCCCGAGCATGACGCTTCCCCAGATCATCGGCATTATCATGGGTTTGTCGATCGCCGGCGGCATGCTCATTCCGGGCAATATCCCCAATATTGTCGCGGCTGGCAGGCTCAAGATCAGCATGAAACAATGGGCCGTGATCGGCCTGCCCATCGGGTTTGTGATTATGGCCGTCTTTTTCGTGATTCTGTATGTTCTCTAGCGGGGGGGCTAGATTTTCATCGGCATCAGGACATACAGGCTTTTGATTTTTTCTTCTGTCTCCGGCCGCATCAGGGCGGCGCTGTTCTCGTCCTTTAGCTCAAAACGGATTTTTCCCGATTCCAGGGTCGTCAAAAAATCTAGGACATACTGGGAATTAAAGCCGATCTCAATGTTGGGGCCCTTATAATCGATGTCCAGTTTATCCCGGGCCTCTCCGATCTCGGGGTTCGAGGAGAACAGGCGGAGTTTGTTCTTTTCTAGGTAAAATTTGATCCCCCGGGACCGTTCGGCCGAAAGAAGAGACACTCTCCGGATGGCATTCGTAAAATCTTCCCGGGGCAGGGAGATGGTATTGGGATTATCCTTGGGGATGACGGCCTCAAAATTGGGAAATTTGCTCTCGATGATCCTGGAGATGAGGATGCGCTTTCCGACCCTGAAGAAAAGATTGTTTTCATCCAGGTCGAACTCAATGTCTCCGTCGGCAAATTTTCTCAGTTCACCCAGGGTTTTTTTCGCCACAATCACCCGGATTTCCTTGGCCAGGCTCAACCCGTCCAGGGCTTTGGCCGTATACGATAGGCGGTGCCCATCGGTGCTGACCAATTCCAGGGATTTGTCCTTGATGACCATCAGGGCGCCGTTGAGATAGTATCTCTGCTCTTGGGCGATGGCAAAGTAAACCCTCTCGACCATCTCTTTAAAGATCTCCGCGGGAAAAACGATGTTTTTTTCGAACTTCGGCTCAGGGACCTGGGGATAATCCTCTTTCGGCAGGCACAGGACTTTGAACTCGCTTTCCCCGGAAGTGACTTCCATCATCAGGTCCTTTTGCTCGTTGAATGTGACCATTTTTTCGTCAGGAAGAGATTTCACGATTTCAAATATTTTTTTCCCGGAGACCGTGACGGCCCCTGGCTCCTCGACTCGGGCCTCAAAGTTCGTTTTCAAGCCAACCTCGAGGTCGGTCCCGGTCAGCTCGACCTCTTTTTTCAACACGTTGACCAAAATATTAGCAAGGATCGGCATGGTATTCCTTTTTTCAACAATACCCTGAAGAAGCTGAAGCTCTTCCAGTATGTTCTCTTTTTGGACCGAGAATTTCATCTTTTCACCTTCCTGAAAGAACAATTCATTCTTATTCTTATCTTATTCTATTCTTAAAGAAATAAGATTAATAAATAAGAGAAATAAAAGCAAATAAAATGTGAATATCTCTTTCAAAGGGCTGATTCCATTACTGAATAAAGCTGATCAGGCTGTTTATTTCTTTGTTGAATTCGGAATTTTCGTTGCGCAGCTTCTTGATTTTCCGGATGCTGTGGATGACCGTGGTGTGGTGTTTTCCACCGAATTTCTTGCCGATTTCGGGGAGTGAGGATTTCGTCAGTTCCTTGGACAAATACATGGCAATCTGGCGGGGGAAGGCCACTTTGGGGGAATTATTCTTGGATTTGAGCTGGGCCGGCTTGATTTTGTATTTGTGACAGACGAGCTTCTGGATTTTTTCCACAGTCACGATGTGCGTGGTGGCGTCCAAAAGGTCTTTTAAGGACTCCTTGGCCAGGTCCAATTCGATTTTTTCGCCCTTCAGCGAGGAGAAAGCAACAACCCGCCTTAAATACCCTTCGAGCTCCCGGATATTGGACTGGACCTTGTCGGCGATAAACAAGGCGACGCTTTCCGGGAGGTCGACGCCCTCGAGTTCCGCCTTCTTTTTCAGGATGGCGATCCGGGTTTCGATGTCGGGCGGCTTGAGGTCGGCGATCAGCCCCCATTCGAAGCGCGAGCGGAAGCGTTCCTCCAAGCCGGAGATTTCCTTGGGGGGGCAATCGCTCGAAATCACGATCTGCTTCTGGTTGTCATAAAGGTGGTTGAAGGTGTGGAAAAATTCTTCCTTGGTCCGGTCTTTTCCGGAGAGGTTGTGGATATCGTCTATCAGCAGGACGTCGATGCTCCTGTATTTTTGGCGGAAATCCAGAATTTTTCCGTACTGGAGATGGTTGATGAGGTCGTTCATGAATTTTTCAGTCGTGACATAGAGGATTTTCAAGCGCGGGTCGTTGTGCAGGGAGAAATGGCCGATGGCGTTCATGAGATGGGTCTTGCCCAGGCCGGATCCGCCGTAGATATAGAGCGGGTTGTAGGATTTAGCCGGATTTTTGGCGACGGCCATCGAGGCGGCATGGGCAAACTGGTTGCAGGAGCCGACGACGAAATTTTCGAAGGTGTAATTGGGGTTCAAGTTGGGGTTGAGGAGCATCCCATACTTGGAGCGGCGCTCGTCCGGAGAGCGCCGCATGAAAGAGAACGAGGCATCGTCGAAGATATATTTAATGTCATAAACCTTTCCGAAAAGCTTCTGGGCGGTCTCGTCGAGCAAGCTGGAATAATGGAAGGAAAGCCAGTCCTTGAAATACGAATTCGGCACCTTGATGTACAGGCAACCCTTTTCCTGGCCGATGTAGGTGGTGGGCTCAAACCAGGTCTCGTAGCTGTTCTGGTCGACCTTTTTCTGAAGGTCCTGGATGATTTGAATCCAAGGGTTTGTCTTCTCTTCCATATGCGCGCCGCAGAATTATTTTTCCACAGAAATTTCCACATCTGTGGAAAATTCGCCTTGCCTGCTGAAGCGGGTGAAAAAGGCTGCCTCATCATAGCACTCTCAAATACTGATTTCAAGAGTTTTTATGATAAAAATAAAAAATTTCTCATTGGAGCGGCGATTGGTTTCTTGTTTGCCGGCAAGGCGAGCGGTAGACCCTGAGCCCTTTAAAAATCGAAACCGATCCAGAATTTGGTCAGGAAATTTCCGTATTGGCTAAACTTGAAGGGATTGGCCAGGTCCGGCCACTCCAGGCGCTTGGCGAATTCGATATGGACCGGGAGGCCCAAAATGAAAAACTCGAAGCCGTAGCCGAAGGAGCCGATCGCGTCAAATTCGTCATAGACGGGAAAGAAGGAATTCGTCGTGAGGTCGAGATTGACCCTGTAGAATTTGGCCGGATAATCGCCCAGCTTGCTCCGGGTGATATCGAAAAACAGGACCCCCCGGAAGGGGCCGATCAGGCCGATGATCGTGGACGCGGCGTTGATCAGGGGAAAGCGGAATTCGGCGTTGGCGAACCAGCATTCCGTCGCGACAATATTATAAAAATAGGATGAGCGGACCTGGTTGTTCCCTCCATAGTAGAAGACAAAGGGATTCCGTCCCCGGCTCAGGAAGCCTTGGAAGCGGAAGGCGAGCAGGCTATCCATCCCAAGATACAGATACTTGCGGACGTCGGCTTCAACGGTCGTATTCCGAAGGAATTCCTGTGCGGCGGGAATCCCCTGGCTTATGGAAAGCATGAATGTGCTTCCGGCCGCCGGCCCATACTGTTTGAAATGGGTTGTCTCTCCCGTGAGGGAGGCCGAAGCGGACAGAATATTGCCGTTCATGAAATAGCCGTAGGAACCCATCGAATACATACCGATGTAAGAGGGGTCGAGGTTGTCTTCCTCATAGTGATAGAAGCCCAGCCCGCATTGGAAGCGATAATATCTGTTGAAGGGGTAGTACCCCGCGAAGCTCAGACCTGTAATCTTCCGCACGGCAATGGCATCCCGGTAGGTGAGCCTCTGCCACAAGATATCCTGGGGGTTGTAATAGTAAAAGTCCGGATAGTAGTAGATCGAATATTGAAAGGCATTGACCATGTACTGGAATCTTCTTTTTTGATTGAGGTAGCCGAAAAAGTACGAGCGGAAATTCTGGACCTGGTAGGCCATGAAGGAAAAGGTGTGGTCGGCGAGGAGGTCCGAAAAGGCAACGGCCGAGCCCCCGTAGAAGGAGCCGTCCGTCGAGACGATGGCATCGACCGGAGGCCGCGATGTGACGTACAGCTTGCCCATGCCCTTATAGGCCTGGATCTTGTCTTTCTGGATTTCCAGGGTGACGACGGGCTCGAACTTTTCGAATTTCTCCTCCGGCCCCAGGTCGGCAAAGTTCAGGGTCTGTTCGACGATCCCCGTGAACTCGCTCTTGAACAGCTGGAAGGCCCCTTTGTTGAAAGAAGAGAAAACGATCTTCTTGGGGTCATTGCCCAAAGAGGCCGGGAAGAAATTGCCGGTCCGGACATCGGTATAGCGGCGCAGCTCGCCGTTGTCCAGGCTGAGCGAATACATGTTGTAGGCCCCCTGGGCATCTCCCGAGAAGTAGAGCGTCTTGGCCTCCGGGGCAAACTGGGGGCAGACGGTGTTTCCGGTGCCGAAGGTAAGCTGTTTTTTTCTTTTAAAATCGTCGGGGGGAGAGAGGAACAACTTATCATAGGCACCCATGCGGACCGAATACGCAACGAGCTTCCCGTCCGGAGAGATGGCGGGCGCTTTTTCAAACAGGGCGTCGTTGGTCAGGTTCGTAAATTTTTCGGAGGCCAGGTCGACCGAAAAAATATCGTGTACACCATGCTCGAAGCCCGCGAACATCAGTCGCTTCCCATCGGGATAAAAGGACGGGCAGACCGGCTGGTCGATGGGCACCTTGATTTTGCGGAGCGTCGCGCCTTGCAGGGCGTCGATAATCAGCAGGGCGTACTTCTCGCCGTCCCGGGCAAAGAAGGCGATGCGATCGCCGTCCGGCGACCAGGCCAGGTTCTTGCCCAACGAGGGGTCGATGTCGTATTTGATATAATCGTATTTTGAGGTGTAACCCTTGGTGATGTTCTTGAGGATGGAGCCGTCTTTGGTCAACAGCAGGACGATGTCCATCTTGGCATCCCTTAGGTTCGCCGTGATCGTGGCCACGATATCCCCCGAGGGGGAGACGGCGTGAGAGATGGCAAAGTAGTAAGGGTTGATTGGGAATTCCGGCCCCAGGGGAACGCTGTAATCTTCCGGGTTTTCTTTCAGGAAGTAGTCCTTGAACCGGGCCCGGAGATATTTCTTGAATTCAAAGCCGAATTCTCGAGTCTTTAAATTAAAGGTCTTTTTCAGCGGGTCCCTCTTCCCGATGAGGGGCGCGCCTTTCAGGGACTGCCAGAACTCGCGGATCCCGTTTTTGCCGTACTTGGATTCGATAAATTCGTAGATGGCATGGCCGAAGTCGTAGGCGGGATCCGCGGCAGCGGATATTGGGCCTGGATATCCCCGGATTCCGTGAATTCGGGAATCCGGTCGTTGAGGACCGCGTCGCGGATGATCAGGGTCGACCAGGATGACCATTCCCCCGTGAAATATTCCGAGAGGCCTTCGAACGTCCAGAGCGGAGGCTGGGTCACGGCGTAAAGGGAGGCGCCCTGGCTGCCCCAGAGGATGTCGAATTCGAAGACATGGGACAATTCATGGACGATCAGGTTTTGAATTTCATCCAGGGGCATATCGCCGTGGACGCCGATCCTGTGAAGAACGGGCTCCGAGACTCCCAGGACGCCCTCGGAAATATCGAAGAGGTTGGTCTGCTCAAAATCGGTGTACGTCGTGTAAAAAATCAGGGGCACCGGCTCGGCCAGCTCGTATTTGAGCTCCCCGCTGATCTTGCGGTAGGCGCTTTCGGCGGTTTCCGCGATGTTCTTGAGGATTTGCTCGTTGTCGACATAAAAGAAGATTTGGAAGTGCTCGGTGGAATAGGTCTTCCAGTTGAATTTCTCATAAAGGACCTTGTTCTTCCCGTAATAGGGATTGTATATGATCTGAGACAGGCCGAGCGAGGCCAGGCTGATGACAAAAACCAGCAGGAACAATGTTTTCTTCAAGGATGTCATGGAAATTCCTTTTTATTTCGACAGGAGATACCGTTCCTGGGTTTTATCCGTGCTGAAGAGAGACCGGAACAATTTCAACTTGATTCTCTGGAGAAGGTCGTAGAAAGCGAACTCCGCGGTGTGCTTGATATTCGGGTAGTTCGCCGCTTCCAGGTACTCTTTCTGGAAAAGGACCTCGCCGCTTCCGGACCGGATCAAAAAGAACTCGAGCTTGAGGGAAAAGCTCTTGCGCTCGGCCCAGGCTTTTTCTTTAGCGAAGGGGCCGTCATCGATGTCCCGTTTCTCGTTAGCCAGCAGCGCCTTGCGCACTTCCTGCGTGAACTGGGCCTTCCCGGTCAGGAAGAGCGCGTCCTTGGCCTCTCCCGCCGCCTGCTTCCAGAAGTCCTTGTCCTTGGCCAGCTCGGCATTGTCCCAGACGATCGTCTTCGAGGAAAGCTTTCCCTTGAAGGGCTGCTTCAATACGTCTCGGAAATATTGGACCAAATCCTGGTTCAGGTTGAAATCCTTGACCTCCTTGTCCTGCCAGAAATTGGTCAGGACGATCTCCTGGGCCTGGTCCAGGCGGACCTCCGGGACGCTGGGAATTTCGATCTTCACCTTCTGGTTCGTTTCGATGGAGCACGCCGCGAGCAGGATAGCGACGAGCACCAGAAACCCGCTATTTTTTTTCATCTTTGCCCTTTTTGTCATCCTTATCTTTCTTGGAGGGCTGGATATTTTCTTTACAATTTTGATAATTAGACTTTACATAGGAATTATTGGGATCCAGCTTCAGGGCGGCCTCGTATTCTTTGAGGGCCTCATCAAACTGACCCTTTTTCTCGAAGGCGACACCGAGGTTGTTATGGCTGGCTGCGGAATTGGGGTTGGCCTGGAGGGCTTTTTTCCAGCGAAAAATGGCTTCATCCCAGAGGTTTTTCTCTGAGGCCCAGACCCCGAGCTTGACCTGGTCCTTGATAGGCGAGGACGAGCAGCTCCCGAAGATGGCGACGAGGACCGCTGCCAGGAGAAGAGAGACAACGAATTTTTTATTCATTCCCGCGGCTGATTTAAAGTTAACTCTTTCCACGCTGTTCGTCAAGCTGCGCTCCTGCCCCAGCACGAACAGCAGCTTTCGTACCAACAATCCCCCCTTGGTCACCTTGTTTAAATTTTGGCACGCCTGTATAATGACCGCAGTCCGAGAGGAGGACGCTATGGGCACCTGGCTTGAGGGAAAGACCCTGGCTGAGAAGGTCAAGGAAGAAGTCCGCGAGGAAGTCGCTTTTTTTAAAAATACCAAGGATGCCGTGCCCGGCCTCGTCGGGATCCTCGTCGGGGATAACCGCTCCTCCCAGGTATACCTGAAGTCCAAAGAGAAGGCCTGCCAGAGCCTCGGAATATGGTCTCAAATACTCACCTTCCCCGCCGGCACAAACGCCCCCGGATTGCGGGCCAAAATTGAGGAGCTGAATGAAAACGATCATGTGGATGGAATTCTCGTCCAGCTTCCCCTTCCTCCGGGGCTGAATTCCCATGAAGTCATTTCCTGGATCCATCCGGATAAAGACGTAGACGGGATTCATCCGTACAGCCTGGGGCTGCTGCTTGAGAACCGGCCGGGGATGCGGACCTGCACGCCGCAGGGAATCATCGAGCTTATCAAGTTCAATCATATCCCCATCGAGGGAAAGGACGTCGTGGTCATCGGCCGGAGCATGATCGTCGGGAAGCCTCTGGCCGCCATGTTCACCAATGAAAATGGGACCGTCACTGTCTGCCACAGCAAGACCAAAGACCTGGCGCAGGTTGCAGCGCGGGCTGATATTCTCGTGGCGGCCATGGGGAAAACCGCCTTTGTCGGGCCGGAATTCGTCAAACCCGGGGCCGTGGTCATTGACGTCGGGATGAATTCCGTGTCGGACAAAGCCAAGGTCGAAGAATTGTACGGCCAGGATCCGAAGCGCCAAAAAGACCTCGAGGAAAAAGGCTATACCCTGATCGGGGACGTCGACCCGCGCCTCATCGACAAGGCGGGCTATCTGACTCCGGTCCCGGGCGGAATCGGGCTGCTGACGATCGCCATGCTGATGAGAAACACGTTAGAAGCGTTCAAGCACCGAAGAAAATTTTAAAAGAGGTTGTTGCGGGAGACTGCCTTTTATGGTATAAAAGAGCGCTTTAAAGAGAACGACCATGCCAAAAGTATGTGATGTTTGCGGGAAAGGCCCGGTCTTCGGGCACAGTGTCAGCCATTCGCACAAGGCCTCCCCGAAAAAGTGGAAGCCGAACCTGCAGCACGTGAAGGCTCAAACACCCACCGGCACCAAGCAGATCTGGGTTTGTACGAGATGCCTGCGTTCCGGCAAGGTCCAGAAGGCGATTTAAGCCCGGCCTACATTCTTTCCACCGAAACAATTTCTTTGATTTTCGAAATGTCCCTGATAATGGCATCCAGGTGCTTGATGTCCCGGACGGCCAAGCTGAGCTTGATCTGTGCCTTTTGATCGGCAAACGTTTTGACCTCGGCCTTGGTGATATTCCCCTCGAGCTCGGAGATGGACGAGGCCACATTGGCCAGCAGGCCGGGCGAATTCTCAGCCTTGACGATCAGCCCGGCCTTGTAGCTTTCTTGAACGACACTGCCCCAAGAGACATCGACCATCCGCTCTGGGTCCAAAACCTCATTCGCGATCAGGGGGCAGCGCAGGGAATGGACGGTGATGCCCTTCCCGGCCGTGATATAGCCGATGATGGGCTCCCCTTTGATCGGAGAACAGCATTTGGCGAGGCGGACGAGCTCCCCGCCCCCGTTCTTGACCTGAATCTCCGCCGAGGCCTTTTTGGAAATCCTGGAAATAACCTTGTGGAAAAGGGCCTCTTTCTTCCGGGCTTCCAAGCCCGGCGGGGAGATCTTTTCCAGGAATTTTCTGTTGACGACGATTTTCCCCGACCCGACGAGCTCATAAAAATCTTCCAGGGTTTTCATGCGGAAGCTGACCGCCTGGCCGAGCCGCACCAGCAGCGCCTCATCCTTCGGAAAGCCCGAGGGCAGGTCGTATTTATGGACCTCGCGCTCCCACAATTTTTTCCCCAGGGAGATGCTCTTGATTTTTGCCTGCTGGTTCAGCCAGCGCTTGATCTGGTGCCGGGCGCCGGACGTGAAGGCGATGTTCAACAGGCTCCGCGTCGGGGCCTTCTCGGGCGAAGTCGTGATCTCAACGATGTCCCCGGTCTTCAGTTGCGTTTTGAGCGGCGAGGATTTGCCGTTGATCTTGGCGCCCGTGGCGCGCAAGCCGATTTCGGTGTGGATGCGGAAGGCAAAATCCAGGGCCGAGGCGCTCGTGGGGAGGGAGACGACCTGGCCCTTGGGCGTAAAAACATAGACCTCTTCCGGGACGAGGTTGATTTTGAGGTGCTTCAAGAATTCCTTCGGGTTGCGCTGCTCTCTGAAGATCTCGACCATCTCCCTCAGCCACTGCAGCCGCTGGTCCTCTTTGACCAGGCTCTGAGGGTCGTCGTCCTTGTACTTCCAATGCGCGGCGATCCCGTTTTCGGCCAGGGCGTGCATCTCCCGGGTCCGGATCTGGATCTCAAAGCTCTGCTTGTCCTCGGTGAGGATGGTCGTATGAAGGGCCTGGTAGAGGTTGGGCTTGGGCATGGCGATGAAATCGCGGAAGCGGTTGGGGATGGGCGGCCATTTCTGGTGGATGATGCCCAGGGCCGAGTAGCAGTTCTTCACGGAGTCGGTGATGATCCGCAGAGCCAGGAAATCAAAGACCTGGCTGAAGTCGATGCGCTGCAGGTTCATCTTGTGGTAGATGCTGTAGGGCCTTTTGATGCGATAGTAGATCTCGGCGGGAATGTGGTTCTCTTTCATCAGCTTGTCCAGGGTCGTCTTGAATTTCTTGAGTTCGACCTCGGCCCGCTTCCGGCGGGGATCGACAAGCGAGGCGACGCGGAAATATTCCTCGGGGGACACGTAGCGGAAGGCGAGGTCTTCGAGCTCGGACTTGATGCGGCCCATCCCTAGGCGGTTGGCGATCGGCGCGTAGATTTCCAGGGTCTCGGAGGCGATCTGCTTCTGTTTGTCTTCTGGCAAAAATTTCAATGTTTGCAGGTTGTGCAGCCGGTCGGCGAGCTTAATGAAGATCACCCGGAGGTCGTCGGTCATGGCTAGGATGATTTTTCGGATGGTCTCCGCCCTCCGGATCTCCGGCGAGGCGTCCTGGACGCGGCTGATCTTCGTCACGCCTTCGACGAGGGCGGCCACCTCTTTTCCGAAGGCCTCTTTGAGCTCGGAGGCCGTGACTTCGGTGTCTTCCAGGACATCATGGAGAAGCCCGGCCACGAGAGTCGTGGTGTCCAGGTTCAAATCGGCCAGAAGGCTGGTCACTTCCAGGGGATGGCTGAGGTAGGGCTCCCCCGACCTGCGGACTTGCCCCTTGTGGGCGCGCGCAGAAAAAACATACGCCTTTTGAAGGAGGGCGACGTCCTTTTCGCCGTACCCGGAGGAAATCTTCTCCAGGATATCGTCAAATCGGATCATTTTTTTGGCGGATGGTCTTCGTCGAGAATCCAGTCGACCGCTTTTAGAAGATCGGGGGCGGTATGGACCGGCCGGATGTTCTTCTCCTCGAGCTTTCTTTCAGCCTCTTGGCCGAAGCCGGTTAGGACAAGGACGGGCCGCGCCCCGATCTTCAACCCGAAGAGAATGTCCTCGACCTTGTCGCCGATGACGTAGGAGCCGCGGAGGTCGATACCCAAGTCTTGGGCCGCCCGGACGGCCATGCCGGGTTCGGGCTTGCGGCACGCGCAATTTTTCCTGTAGCGGGGATCCGAGGAAAGTTCGTAATGAGGACAGAAGTAGAGGCCGTCCAGATGGACACCGCGGGCGGCAAAGGCGGCCTTCATTTTCTGGTGAATGTCATGGAGGTTGTTTTCGGTGAGATAGCCCCGCCCGATTCCGGACTGGTTCGTAATGACCACCGCCAGAAATCCCGACGCGTTGATTTTCCGGAGGGCCTCGAAGCTATATGGATAAATATTTATCTGGCTGAAATCGTTGGGATAGCCGACATCCTCGTTGATGGTGCCGTCTCTGTCCAGGAAAATCGCTCTTTTGTTCATTCCAGATAGGCCGCGCAGGATTCGAAGACCTCCGCCGGGCGGATGTTCATCATGCATCTGTGGTCGTAGGGACAGCTCCTGTATGTACAAGGCCAGCAAGGAACGTCTTTTTTAAGGACAGCGGAGGGCTGGTGGAAAGGGCCCGTTATTTTTGGGTCGGTGGGCCCGAACACGGCGACCACAGGGATTCTCAGCGCGTTGGCCATGTGCATCGGGCCGGAATCGTTTGTGACAAAGAGCGAGGACTGGCTGATGATGCCCAAAAGCCGCCGGAGGCTGGTCTTCCCCGCCAGGTTTTTGGGCCTGACAGGAAGGGCTGACGCGATAGATTCGGCAAGCCCCGTTTCTCCGGAGGAACCCGTGATCAGGACCTCCGCATTTTTACGGCGCTGGAGCATTCCCGCCAATTCCGCAAAACTGGCCGAAGGCCATCTTTTCGCCGGCCCATACGCGGCCCCGGGGTTGAGGATGACCAGGGGTTTTTTGGAATCGACCCCCAATCCCGCCAGCTCGTTGCGGGCTTGGTCCTTTTCTGCAGCCGTCACGCGGATCCGGATCTCCGGCGGAGAAGTTTGAAGGCCGAGCGATTCGAGCAGGTTGAGATAATAAAGGGTGTGATGGAAGGCTTCCGTTTGTTCTTTCCAAAGAACGCCCTTGGACAAAAGAAGGCCGCGGCCGTCCCGCCGGTAGCCCCAGCGCTGCGGGATCCCGGCCAGATAGAAGAGCAGGGCCGAAGCGAAAGAATTCGTCAGGAGGAGCCCGATATCGAAGCCGGATTCTTTAAGCTGCCGGGCGGAGCTCCGCAGGTTTTTCAAATGATTGAGGCGGCCCAGGGGGATGATATTAGGCGCGGATTCATCGGAGGCGAAGAGGTCTTGGACCCAGCCGCTCGCCGCCAGCCAGATCTCCGCCTCCGGGAAGTTCTTCGTCACGCTTTCGATGGCCGGCAGGGCCAGGATGACGTCCCCAATCCAATTCGGGGTCCGGATGACGATCTTCATCGGAGTTTCTTCCTCGCCGGATCATTTGGATGAAGGTTTGGTTTCAGGTTTTGGAGTGTCGGATTTTTCCGCTTTCGGCTTTTCCCTGGGCTTGTCCTCTTTCCCTGGGCTGTTTTTCCGGGCATAGTCAGTGATATAAAAGCCCGAGCCCTTGAATTGAAAGGCCGGAGCGGAGACGACCCTCGTTAAAAGGCCGCCGCACTTCGGGCATTTCTTCATGGGCGGATCATTGACCTTTTGTATCTCCTCGCAGCGGGTCTTGCATTTTGAACACTGATACTCGTAAATCGGCATTTTTCAATCCTTTAAAGGGATATTATACCAGAGGGCCGCTATAATTAAAAGGAATGGGATCGGATCCAAAATTGCCGATAGAAACGCCCGACGGGTCCTGTCGCGGTTCACCCCCGGCGCCCCTCGCGGTCTACCGTGTTGATTCTTAAGCAGAAAGTCAGCCGCATCACACGCTCGGGGCGGCGGGGGGCCCCCGAACCACGCCACCCGTCGGGTATCTGTGCTTTCTATGAATTTAGCGGAGTGCTCTGAGTTTTTGGCGAACTAGCAGCTCCATCGGCAATTTTGGGATCGGACTCTTAACGAAAAACGATGGCTTCGAAGACGTAAATCTCGGCGCCTTTCTGCCAAGCGTCCTCTTCGAGCCCGGCCTTGAGGCAGCACTCGGACAAGAACTGTTCGCGGTTCCATTTGTTATCGACGGCGACCTGCGGCAAGAGAAGACCTCGCCGGTTTCCCCTGGCGATCACCAGCCCGTGTTTTCCGACCTGGACGAGGCGCGGGTTGTCGATTTTCTTGATCGGCGTCAGCACAGAGATTTCATAATTCAGATCCTTCAGCTCCTCTGCCGTGACTGGATTGAATCTGGTATCCTCGGTCGCGGCAAAAATCGCGGCGCGGGCGACAGTCAGATGAAGGGGGTAAACCGGTTCGATGAAGCCGATGCAGCCCCGCAGCTGGCCTCCCTTCGTCAGCGTGACGAAGGCCCCTCGTTCGGCCAAGAAATTCGGATCGGCCGTCTCGTAGTCGATGACCTTTCTTTCCCGGACGAACTTCTCCACGGCCTGGCGGGCCACCTGCAGGAGCTCTTTTTTCTCTTCCGGAGACAGGGCGAATTCCGGCAGGGGCTTCGCGGTATAAACGGCGGCGGCAAAATATCCGACGACGTTGGATTCATCCCCGGTCGTCTGAGCGGAGTCCGCGTACTTGAATATTCCAACTTTTGCTTCGCCCATTTTTTGGGCATAGAACAGAGCAGCCAGGACGGGGCCTCCTCCGCACAGAACATTTTCGCCCCCCACCACTTTTCTCAATATCGAATTGGTCTTGAGATTCTGGACGAGCGAAATTGTCTCGGCATCGACGGCATTGGCTTTTTCTTTCTTTAAAAAATGAGACATATCTGTCGAGGCGATCACCAGGGCTTTCTTGTCTTTGAGGACTTTGGCCAGAGCTGCGGCCATGATCCGGATCGTCTGTTCATCGGGATAGCCCATGACGATGGGAACAATCTTCGCTTTGGGGAAGGTTTTTTGAACGAAGGGGACCTGGACTTCCACGGAATGCTCATTTTGATGGGCCTCGGGAATAAACGAGAAGCCCGATGCTTTGGACAACGCCTGGGCCAGAGGCTTGTCGACGGCGGCGACTCCCAGCGGAGTTTCGAACCCGCCTTCGGGATAGATGGAACAGCCTTCAAATCCGTATTGATGCGACGGGCCGATAATGACGACGGTCTCAAAATCGTTGCCTTGGACAGCCTTGTAAGCGAAGGCCGCCGTCTGGCCGGAATAGACATAGCCGGCATGCGGCACGATCAAGGCCCGGACCTGACCGGCTATATTCTTATCCGGCTTGGCCGCCGCAAGAAAACCGTCGATCTGCGCGGAAAGCTGCGCGGCGTTCCCGTCGTAAAATTGGCCGGCCACAACCGCCCGCCTGATCCCTTGGGCCAGAGAAGATGCCCCCATTAAATACAGAGCCAATAAAAGCATTGCCGATTTTCTCATTGTGCCCTCGAGGAGAAAATATCTTTCCCTTATCCAATATAGGGAGAGACGCAGAAAAAATCAACTTCCTGTTGAGGGCAGGGATCAAATAGTCCCCTCGCTCCCCGACTAAAATGAAGGGGAGGTCGGAGGTTGTCATTGACTTTTTCCGGGTGATGACTAAAATAAAAGATGGAAGGCTGCTATGAAATCATTTTTTAAAACCTTGCTGAGCATCTTATTTATATCTTCCGCGTTTATCGTCGGTTTCCATTTCGGGAAGGAAAAAGAAAAAAAGAAAATTCCGGAGTTTCAGGAAGACTGAACAGAGCCATCCGGAAGCCGTCAGGGAACCGATCCCGTGTTTTGCCCTTTCTTTTTTTTATCAGCAGTCCTATAATGAACAGTGAATAGATCCCGGGGTTAAAACCCGTTTCGAATTTTTACAGAGGATTGATCATGAGTTGGGGAGTCTACGGCATTCTTGTCGTGTTTGGCCTGTTTATCATTCTCCTTATTTTCAACCCGAACCTGTCTTGTTTCGGGAAAAAATTGAAGT
The DNA here is from genome assembly GCA_963715635.1 of Candidatus Aminicenantota bacterium. GTDB lineage: Bacteria > Acidobacteriota > Aminicenantia > Aminicenantales > UBA4085 > JAPKZH01. Next base: position 3,735,306 of record OY970261.1, read on the forward strand.
CGCCTTTTTATCCCGTCTTCCGGAAGAAAAAAGCCCGGCAAGCCCAACAAAGAAAGGGCGAGGACTATGGGTTCCGTCTCACCGAGGAAGAAAAAGGCCAGGCCTCGGGTCCGTCGGGCAAAACCCAAAAGAAGACCGACGACTACGGTTTTCGGCTGGATTGAACACGAGAACAGCCGAACGCCCCGCCGCGCCCCGCAGAGATCGGCCCATGAAGACCCGCCCGAAAATAGCCGTCCTGGTCGGATTCCTGTTGGCCTTGGGCTTGGCCGGATGCCGGCCCGCGCTTCCTGTTTTATCGCCTCCAGCGGAGCTCAAAGAGCTGGAAGGCTACGCTCGGCTGCGCCTTACCAATCATGAGCAGACGGCCAAATCCAAGTTTTCGTTTCTCATCGAGCTTCCCGGTCACGGCCGCCTGCAGATCTTTGACCCCCTGGGCCGGACGATTTATGAAATCTATGTCGGCGGCGAGCTCGCCTATTTTGTCCTGCCGGCCAAGAAGGTGTACTGGCAGGGAACAGGCGCTGAGATATTCGAAAAGTTCTTGGGCTTTCAGTTGAGCTTGCAGGAAATGACCGGCATCCTGAGCGGCCAATGGAAAGAGAGCCAAGGAGAAGGGTCGGTGTTTAAGGAGTGGACGTTTGGACGAGACGGGCAAGGACGGATCGTCTCGGGAGGAAGGGAGGATTTCGAGTTTCGAGTCAGGGAGTTTTTTCCGGGGAGCGGAGTCCCGCGTCAAGTCACTTTTAAAAGCCGTCAGAGCGAGGGCCGGTTGAATCTTTTGTCCATCGAGTTCAACAGGGCTGTCCAAAGCGGGCTTTTCGGAGCGGCATTTTTAAAAGATTTTTCTTCCCTGCCCTGGGAAGAGATCGAGAAGATCCTGAGAGATGAAGGTTAAATCGTTCGCCAAAATCAACTTGGGCCTGGAGGTCATCCGCAAGCGGCCGGACGGCTACCATGATATCCGGACGCTCTTTCAATGGATCGATCTCTATGACACGCTGGAATTTTCCCTGCGGGATAAGGCTGGAATTCTGCTGCAGGGAGACGATGCGTCCATTCCTTGGGATGAATCCAACCTGGTCTTCCGGGCGGCCCGACTGCTCCGGGAACGGGCGGGAGCGACGGCTGGAATCCAGATTGTCGTCCATAAAAAGATCCCCGCCGGACGAGGCTTGGCCGGGGGCAGCAGCAATGCCGCGATGACGCTCTACGCTCTCAACAAGGTCTGGGGACTCGACCTTTCCAGACGGGAGCTGGCCCAGATTGGAAAGAGCCTGGGGGCGGACGTCGCTTATTTTTTGGAAGGAGGACTCTGTCTGGGCGAGGAACGGGGCGACAAGATTACCCCTCTCCCCGACCTGCCTCGGTTGGCCTGCGTCCTGGCCCTTCCCCCTTTTCCCGTTTCTACGGCTATGATCTACAGCCGGCTTTCGCCCGCAGCCTTGACTTCAGAGGACAAAGTCAGTAAAATTATGCGGTTTTTAGGCACCGGAGAATTTGGTTTTCTGGAAAACCGATTAGAAGAAACGATATTTAGCTTCTATCCTCAGCTAAACGAGATAAAGAGCCTCTTCCGAGACCAAGGCGCGGAGTTGTCTCTCGTCACCGGATCGGGCTCCGCGGTCTTTGGGCTTTTCCCGGACCGGGCCAAGGCGGAAAAATGCTTGAGGATTATGAAGACGCACAGCGATGCGCTCCTCGTGGAGACGGTCTCCCGGGAGAGGGGCTGGAGAGAACTTGAGGCTGGGGTGTAGCCAAGTGGTAAGGCAGCGGACTTTGGATCCGCCATCCGGGGGTTCGAATCCTCCCGCCCCAGTTTAGATATTATGACAATTGAATGAAAAGGAATCGGCCATGAAAGTATTCGCCGGGTCTTCGAACGTGGGTCTTGCCTCGGAGATTGCCAAATATCTCAAGATCGAGCTGGGGACGTGCGTTCTGGAACGCTTCAGCGACGGGGAAATCCACTTTTACATCGACGAAAATGTCCGCGGCGAAGATATCTTTATTATCCAGAGCGGGTCCTACGACGCCAATTTCCACCTGATGCAGCTCTTTTTCATGATCGACGCCTTCAAGCGGGCCTCGGCCGAGCGGGTCACGGCGGTCATGCCCTACTACTGCTATGCCCGCCAGGACTGGAAGGACCGGCCGCGGGTCCCCATCTCGGCCAGGCTGGTGGCTGACCTATTGGAGGCCGCTGGGGCCGGCAGGGTTCTGACCATGGACCTTCATTCGCCCCAGATCCAGGGCTTTTTTTCGATCCCTGTCGATAACCTGACGGGCACCCCGGTGCTAACCAAATACATCAAGAGCCTGAGGCTCGAGGACCTGGCGGTCGTCTCCCCGGATGCCGGCGGCGTGGGCCGGGCCAAATTTTTTGCCAAGCGCCTGGACGCCAACCTGGCCATCATCGATAAGCGCCGGCCGGCGCCCAACGTGGCCCAGGTCTTCAACGTGATCGGCGACGTCGAGGACAAGAACTGCGTCCTGTTCGACGACATGGTGGATACGGCCGGCACGCTTGTCCTCAGCGCCGAAGCGCTCCGGGCCAACGGCGCCAAGCGCATCTTTGCCGCCTGCACCCATCCCGTGTTGTCGGGCCAGGCGATCGCCAAGATCGAACAATCGCCCCTCGAAAAAATCATCGTTTCCAATACCATCCCCTCGACGGAGAAGAGCCGGGCCTGTCCAAAAATCGTCATCCTTTCGGTTGCCGAGCTTTTTGGAGAAGCCATTCGACGGATCAATGAAGGCAGCTCCGTGAGTTCACTGTTTGTTTAGGAGGAAGAAGACAATGAGCCTTGTCGTTAAAAGCGAAAAACGAGATGCATTCGGGAAAAATGCCTCGCGGCGGATCCGGAGGGGCGGCCTGATTCCGGCCATCCTCTACGGGGAAGGCGCGGGCAATGTTCCTCTCGTCGTGTCCAAGAAGGACATCATCTCGATCCTCAAGTCCGAGTCCGGGGAGAACACGATCTTCCGGATTGCCTTCGATTCGGAAGAGACCGATGTCATGATCAAGGCCTTGCAGGTCGACCCGACGACCGACGAGCTGCTCCATGCCGACCTGATCAAGATCATGATGGACAAAGCGATCCGGGTCCAGGTTCCCATCGAGCTCATGGGCGAAGCCATCGGCGTCAAGTCCGAGGGCGGGTTTACGGATTTCATGTTGCGGGAAGCCGAGGTCGAATGTTTGCCCCAAAACATCCCCGACCATTTGACCGTGGACGTTTCCGGCCTGCATCTCCACCAGTCCGTAAAGGCCGGTGAAATCGCGCTGCCCGAGGCCGTGAAGCTGATCGCCGATCCTGGCGCAGTCATCGTCTTGATCCAGGTGCCGCACGAAGAAAAAGTCGAAGCCAAGCCAGAAGAGGAAGCGGCGGCAGCCGCCGCGGCGGCCGCGGCGGAGCCTGCGGAGCCCGAGGTCATCAAGAAAGAGCGCGCCCCGAAAGAGGAAGAGGAAAAGGGGTAATCCTTGTGGGCGGTGGTGGGCCTTGGAAATCCCGGTCGGCGATATTCGGCCACCAGGCATAATGTGGGCTTCATGTTTATCAAGCGTTTGGCGCGAGACCGTGATGTCAAGGTGAAAAAGAGGAAGTTCCTGTCGAAGACCGCGGAGGTCGAGATTGCCCAGGAACGGGTGGTCCTGGCCATGCCCCAGACCTTCATGAACAAGAGCGGCGAAGCGGTCCGAGCGCTCTTGGAGGGGACCGGCATCGAACCCGGGAAACTGGTCGTCATCTATGACGACGTCGACCTGCCCCTCGGCCAAATCCGCGTCCGCAAAGAAGGCGGGGCGGGAACGCATAAAGGGATGGTCTCGATCGTCGAAGAAATCGAGACGACCCGGTTCCCCAGGATTCGGGTAGGGATCGGGCCGTTCCCCGACGGCGCCGATCGAGTCGACCATGTCCTCTCGCCCTTCGTCGACTCAGAAAAGGAGCTCCTCGAGCAGAGCCTGGAACGGGCCGGGCAGGCTTTGGCGTTAATCATGGCCGGTCATATCGACCAAGCCATGAACAGTTATAATTAGATGCGGCGATAATTAGATTATCGCCGACATCAAAAAGGGGAAACCCAAGAAGTTCTCCTTGCTCCTTCCGATAAAGGAGGGAGCTGCCAATCCATAAGGAGGTTTCTATGCGATTGTATGAAACAGGATTCCTCGTCTCACCCACGCTGACCGAGGAAGAGGCGGACGCCATCATCCAGCAGATGGCGGACGTCGTTTCCCAGAAGAACGGGAAGATGATCAAGCAGGAAAAATGGGGGAAAAGGAAAATGGCCTACCCGATCAAAAAGTTCGGCGATGCCTATTATGTCTTTTTCCACTATGAGGGTGGGCCGGAGATCCCCCAGGAACTCGGCCGGCGGTTCCGGCAGATGGACACGATCCTGCGCTACCTCAACTTGAACAAGGAAACCCAGGCCAATGTCCGGAAAAAGAAGAAGGCCGAGAAGAAAAGCAGAGCCCGGGAAGCGGCTGTTGGAGACGAGACGGCCGAGGGCTTGAGCGGGAAAGGCGAAAGCCCGGCCGCGGCGGACAAGAAACGCGAGGAGGAATAGAATGGCCCGAGACGAACGGATTGAAAAAAGCTCCTACAAGAAATTTTTCCCGCCCAAGAAGAAGTTCTGCCGATTCTGCCAGAGAAACATCAAGTTTATCGATTATAAGAACGTCGACATCCTGAAAAAATACGTCCCGGACAGGGGCAAGATCTCTCCCCGGCGGGTGACGGGGACGTGTGCCTTCCACCAAAGAAAGCTGGCCGCGGCGGTGAAGCGGGCGCGGCTGATGGCCCTGCTGCACTACGTCGAGGACTAGGGACGCCAGCCTGAAGCAGGAGGACACATGAAGGTCATTCTCAAACAAGACGTAGAAAATGTGGGGCGGAAGGGCGATGTCATCAATGTCTCGCCGGGCTACGGCCGGAATTATCTCATCCCCAAAAAGCTGGCCCTCCAGGTCACGGCCTCCAACAGAAAGATGATCGCCATCGAACAGCAGGCCCTGAAAAAAAAGGTTGAGCAGGAGCGTCTCTCTTATCAGGAGCTCATCCAGAAGCTCAATCAGGTCACCCTGTCTTTTGCGCGAAAGGCGGGGGAAAAGGACCATATCTTCGGCTCGGTGAGCGTCTCGGACGTCAAGGAAGGCTTGGACAAGCTGGGATTCGACATCGACAAGAAAAAGATCGCCATGGATGAGCCGCTCAAAAGGCTGGGGAACTATACGGTGCCGATCAAGGTCTATCATGACGATAAAGCGGAGATCAAGGTCGCCGTGGTCAAGGAAGACGAGGGCGAAGCGGGCGCCGGCCAAGAAAAAAAAGCTGAAAAATAAAGCGGACCGGACGCGATAAAAAAAGCGAAGCGGATTCTGGCAGCCCGAAAGGAGGGGAATCGTGGAACTTGATTCAATGTTTCTCAAAAAGACCCCTCCCCACAGTCCTGAGGCCGAGAAGACCGTTCTCGGCGGGATCCTGGTCAATAACGAAAACCTCAATGTCGTGCTGTCCACCATCTCGCCCGAAGATTTTTATAAGGAAGCCCACCGGAAGATCCTGGAAAAGATCATCTATCTCGTCGATAAAGGAGTCCCCGTCGAGCTCCTGTCTTTGAGCGAAGAGCTGCGCCGGGAGGGCTCGTTGGAGGATGTCGGCGGGGCGGCCTACCTGTCTTCTCTCATGGACGGCGTTCCCAGAAATCTGAACGTCGAGTACTATGCGCAGATCATCAAGGAGAAATCGCTCCTCAGGCGCCTCATCCTTTCCTCCGCCAAGATCATCTCGGCCAGCTACGAGGAAAAAGATGAAGCCGACGAGCTCCTCAACACGGCCCAGGCCGCCATCCTGGATGTCGCCGAACAGCGGATCCGGCCGGGATTTATCCCGCTGGGGATGCTGACCAAGTCGACCATGAGTATCATCGAACGGTTGGCCGAGCGGCGGGAAGCCGTGACCGGCGTCCCCTCCGGCTTCCGCGACCTGGACAAGATGACGGCCGGCTTTCATCCGGCCGAGCTGGTCATCATCGCCGCCCGTCCTTCCATGGGCAAGACGGCCCTCTGCCTGAACATTTCGCAGTACGTCGGGACGAAAACGGATTATGCGGTCGGCTTCTTCTCGATGGAGATGTCCAAGGAGTCAATCGTCATCCGTCTGCTCTGCGCGGACGCCATGATCGATATCCGGAGCGCCAGGACGGGGTATATCAGCGACCGGGAGTTCGAGAAGCTCAAGCTCAGCGCGGAAAAGCTCACCCGGGCGCGCGTCTTTATCGATGAGACACCGGCCCTGACGCTCATGGAGATGAAGGCCAAAGCGCGGCGCCTGAAGATGGAGCGGAACTTGGACATTGTCTTTATCGATTATATCCAGCTCATGCGGACCAGCGGCCGCTTTGAAAACAGGAACCAGGAGATGTCGTATATCACGCGGTCCCTCAAGGAGCTGGCCAAGGAGCTCCGCATCCCGGTCGTCGGGATCTCCCAGCTCAGCCGGGCGCCGGAGAAAGGCCGCGGCAAACCCCGTCCCCAGCTTTCGGACTTGCGGGAATCCGGAGCCATCGAGCAGGATGCCGACGTGGTCATCTTCATTTATCGCGAAGAGATGTATCTGTCCAAGGAGGAACGACTCCGGGAAGTCAAGCTGCAGGGCGTCGCCGAAGTCAACATCGCCAAGCAGAGGAACGGACCGACAGACACCATCAAGCTTGCCTTCCAGGACAAATATGCCAGGTTTTCGGACCTCGATTTTTCTTACCAGGACGTTGAGTCTTAGCCCATGGTCCACAGGGGGAAGGGATTGGAGATTCGGTGAAACCCAAGGCCGTTTTTATTTGCCAGAACTGCGGCTTTCAGTCGCCCAAGTGGCTGGGCCGATGCCCGAGTTGCGGCGAGTGGAACACGCTCATCGAAGAGATCGAGGAAGAGGCGGCAGCCGAATATTCTTTTCCGCCGTCTGAGCCCGTTCTTTATCAAGATATCAAGGAATTCAAGAAGCCGAGGGTCAAGGTCAAGATCGAAGAGTTCAACAAAGTCCTGGGCGGGGGCGTTGTCCTCGGCTCGGTGGTGCTCGTCGGCGGAGAGCCGGGCATCGGCAAGTCGACGCTGTTGCTCCAGGTTTCGCGGGATTTTGCCGGCGAAGAGGAAAAGGTCCTCTATATCTCCGGCGAAGAATCCCTGGAACAGATCAAGCTCCGCGGCGACAGGCTCGGTGTCCGCGACGGTCAGCTTTACCTTTTGGCGGAGACAAACCTAGAAAGGATTTTGGTCCAGGCGGAAAAAATCATGCCCCAAATCCTCGTCCTGGATTCCATCCAGACCATTTTTTCAGCGAAGCTCTCCTCCAGCCCCGGCACGATCAGCCAAGTCCGGGAGGTCGCCAACCAGGTCTTCCGGTTTGCCAAGCGCAACCAGGTGTCCTCGTTCCTCATCGGGCACATCACGAAAGAAGGCTCGCTGGCCGGACCCAAATCTCTCGAGCACATGGTGGATGTCGTCTTGCTTTTTGAGGGAGAGCGGGACCACAGCCACCGGGTGCTCCGGGCGCTGAAAAACCGGTTCGGCCCGGTTTCGGAGCTGGCCATTTTTGAGATGGCCGCCAACGGCCTCCAGGCCATCTCCAACCCTTCGGCCTTTTTCCTCAAGGAGAGGCCGGTCCATGCGGCCGGGAGCATAGTCGTCTCCACGATCAAGGGCACACGGCCGCTCCTGGTCGAGATCCAGTGCCTGGTCTCTTCCACGCTCTTTACGTCCAACCCGAGGCGTATGACCGTGGGGTTGGACCACTTCCGAGCGGCGATGCTCTTGGCCATCGTGGAAAAGAAACTGGGCTTTAGCTTCGCCGGCGAGGACATCTACCTCAATGTGGCCGGGGGGCTGGACATCGAGGAGCCGGCGACCGACCTGGGTGTGATTTTGGCCGTGGTCTCCTGTTTGAAAAACAGGGCCGTCCCGCCGGCCCTGGCTGCCTTCGGAGAGGTCGGCCTGAGCGGCGAGATTCGGTCTGTCGGCCAGGCTTTGGCCAGGGTCAAAGAGGCCGGCTCATTGGGCTTTGAGACGGTCATCCTTCCCCAGGGGAATATCGCCCTTCTCCAGAAAGAGGAGCTGCCGGGCGTGAGGCTCCTGGGCGTAAAAAATATTCAAGAAGCCATCGATAAGGTATTTTAATTTAAATGAGGGGTAGTCGCATGGGCATTCTTATTTTCCGGATTTTTATCATTGCCTTGGTGACGACCGCCGGCTATTTTTTTCCGATGTTTAATCTCGATCGCAGGATCTCGGCGGCAGTCGCGTTTGTCCTGGCCGTCATCATCATGTATCTGGAAACGAGGATCCGCAAGACGCAGTTCAAGGTAATCTGGGGCTCGACGATCGGCACGTTTGCGGGAGTCCTCCTGGGCTGGGGGCTGGGGACCGTTTATCACACCATCACCGACGACCACACCACTGCGGTGTTCATCAGGGTCTTTTTCCTGATCATCATGCCCTATATCGGGTTCCTCGTCGGCACCAGAAAGTCCGAGTGGCTGGACCCCGCCTATCTCTTCCGCTTTTTTAAAGAGAAGAGCGTGGGCCGCAGCTACAAGATCCTGGATACCAGCGTCATCATCGACGGTCGGATCGCCGATCTCTGCGATACGGCCTTCATCGAGGGGACACTGGTCGTCCCCCAATTCGTCCTCAAAGAGCTCCAGCTGGTGGCCGATTCCGCGGACGGGTTGAAGAGGCAGCGCGGCCGGCGGGGGCTGGATATTCTGGACCACCTCCAGAAATCGAAGCAGGTCGCGGTGATGATCACCGAAATGGATTTCCCGGATATCAAGGATGTGGACTCCAAGCTCATCGAACTGGGCAAAAGACTGGATGCCAAGATCGTCACCAACGACCTCAATTTGAATAAAGTGGCCCGGCTGCAGGGCATTCCCGTCTTGAACATCAACGAGCTGGCCAATGCCCTCAAGCCCATTGTCCTGCCCGGTGAATCCATGCGCGTCTTCATCATCAAAGAGGGCAAGGAAAAGGACCAGGGCGTGGCCTATCTAGATGACGGGACGATGGTCGTTGTGGACAATTCCAGACGGATGATCGGACAGAATCTGGATATCACGGTCACCTCGGTCCTGCAGACGACCGTGGGCAAGATGATCTTCGGCCGCTATAACGAAGAGGCCCGATGAAGAAGGTTTCCGCCGTCATCGTCGCCGCGGGCGAAGGCCGGCGCTTCGGCGCGGCCAAGCAGTTCGAGCTTCTTCGCGGGAGGCCGGTTTTGGACTGGAGCCTGGAGGCGTTCGACGCCCATCCCCGAGTGGATGAGATCATTCTTGTCCTGCCGGATGTCGGGGCTAAAAACGAATCCCTGGCCAAGTATAAAAAAATTGCGGGCGTGGTCCAGGGCGGGGAAAAAAGACAGGATTCGGTCGTCCACGGATTCCGCGCCATCGACGCCCGTAAGGCGGGTATCGTCCTGGTCCATGACGGCGCCCGTCCGTTGGCGGGCCAAGACCTGATCGGACGTATCATCCTGGCCGCCCAGGAGAAAGGGGCCGTTATCCCGGCCCTGCCTTTGGAGGAGACGGTCAAAGAAGCTGCGGGCCAGGGAGTCATCCGCACCCTGGACCGGACCCGGATCTTTCGCGTCCAAACTCCCCAGGGATTTTCTTATCCTCTGCTCAAGAGGGCTCTGGAATCCGCCACGGCGGAAAAATTTTACGGGACGGACGAGGCCGCTCTGGTCGAGCGGCTGGGAGAGAGAGTGTTCATTATTGACGGTGATCCCAAAAACATCAAGATCACCGTCCCTCTAGATTTAAAAATAGCGGAGGCGTTCCTTGCAGATGAAGATCGGAATGGGGTATGACCTGCACCGGCTGGTAGCGGGCCGGAGGCTCTATTTGGGCGGGCTGGAAATTCCGCATGCGCGGGGCCTGGCGGGCCATTCAGACGGGGACGTGCTGATCCATGCCTTGATCGATGCCATCCTGGGGGCCGTGGGCGAGGGAGACATCGGCCGTCTTTATCCGGACGATGACCCGCGAACCAAAGGGATCCGGAGCACGATACTCTTGAAGGAAGTGATGGCTGGCTTGGCCAAGAAAAAACTGAAGGTCCTCAGCCTGGATTCTGTCCTCGTGGCGGAGAGACCCAAGCTGGCGCCGCATGTGTCCGCCATGAAAGACATCCTCTGTCCTCTCCTCCGCATCAAAAAAGAGCATCTGGGAATCAAGGCCAAGACGAACGAAGGCCTGGGACTCATCGGCAGGCAAAGAGCCATTGCCTGCTGGGCCGTTGTTTTGATCGGGAAGAACTAGGGGGGCGAAAAAAGGCAAAAAAAGAGGCTGCCATTTGCTCTTGAGGAGAGAAACGGCAGCCTCTTAGAAGATGGGAACGACCTGGTATTGTAGGATTAATCTTCGGAAGATCAGGCTGTTCGATCTTTCCATCCAGTTCACCAGCCTTTCCCACGCTTGAATCATGGTGCTCTTCGTTCCTCGAAGCATGAGGCTCAGCCTTTGATCATGGAACGGTGAGCGGCTGCGTCGGCATTGGCCAGGTAGTTGGAGATGATCTGGTAGCCCGCTTGTTTTCCGACCTTCAGGATATCGATCGTCGGGGCGGCAATCAGGCTAAATCCAACCAGCGTCAGAAGGACCGCCGCCAGGAAAATCGCCACTTTCTGTTTGAAATTCATGTTAACCTCCTTTCGGTTATTTTCATTGTCATTTCTATATACGCAAGAACATCTTAAAAGGTTTCCTTTCTCTTCATCTTTTTGACGAGGGCCAGGTGGGTTCTCTTCCATTCCGCGCTCCCCATGGATTGACTTAGACAAAGAGACGCGATATGCTCAAAAAAAATGAAAGGAGGAGAATCCCCATGAAGTTCAGCTTGCGGGCGCTAGGATTTATTGCGATTTTCGGCTTGATCTTTCTGGCGATTTCCGCGCAGGAGTCAAAGCCTTCGAAGAGCTATATCGTCGGCGGCGTGAGGCACGGCGGGAGCTATTTTCCGTATGTGGATTATCCTCAAACGTGGCCCAAAATCGCCGGGGAAATGGATTTCAGCCACTATCACAAATACGACGAAGTGTGTGCCTTCCTCAACAGGTGGACGAAGGACTTTCCCAACCTGGTCGAGCTCTATTCCGTCGGCAAGAGCTTTGAGGGCCGGGAGATATGGCAGATCACCATCACCAACAAATCCACCGGCAAGGACACCGACAAGCCGGCGATGTTCATCGAGGGGAACCGACATTCCGGCGAAGTGACGGGCGCCGAATCCGCCCTGTGGTTGGCCTGGCATGTCCTGACCAATTACGGCAAGGACGCGGAGATTACCCATCTTGTGGATACGAAAGCTCTCTATGTGAAGATCAAGAATAACCCCGACGGGTCCGAGCTCTATCTGAACACGGCCCAGTCCAACCGCAGCACGGTCCGGCCCTACGACGATGACCGGGACGGCCTGCTGGATGAAGACCCGCCTGAAGACCTGGACGGCGACGGCTTGATCCTGCAAATGCGGAAGAAAGTGGAGCCCGGCAAGGGGACGATGATCCTCGACCCCAAAGATAAGACCGGTCGATTGATGATCCGCGCCACGGACGGAAAAGGGGACTATGTCACCTATGCCGAAGGCATCGATAATGACGGCGACGGCCGGACCAACGAGGACGGCATCGGCGGCCTCGACCTCCACCGCAACTATCCGGAGAACTGGCGGCCTATGCCCGGGCTCGACCTGACCGGCCGCGGCTGGACGCAGGGCGGCGCCGGCGAGTATCCGCTTTCCGAAACGGAGACACGGGCTGTCGTCCTCTTCCTCCTCCAGCATCCGAACGTCTCGGTCGGGCAGACCTTGGATACGACCGTGCCCATGCTTCTTCATGGACCCTCGACGAGCCGCATGGAGGAGTCCATGTTCCCCGAGGACATGAAGATCTACAAGTATTTCGATGACGAAGGAAAAAAGATCACTGGCTATAAATCGGCCGGCGACACGTATTGGGATTATGCCAACCAGGGCCGGGATTCGCGCGAGATGTTCCGCGGCGCAGAACCTCCGCCCGGCGTCGGCGGGCGGCCGCCGGCAGCGGCCCAGGAGCGCGAACCCCGCGGATCGCCCCTCTTCGGCCACTCCCCCGACTTCGGATATCTCTATTACGGCGCGGTCTGGTATGGCGATGAGCTTTGGAACGGCGGCCGGGTGAAGGACTATGACGGCGACGGCCGCGTCACGGAGTTGGAGCAGCTCCGCTATATCGACGAGGAGCTGGGCGGAAAATACTTTACGCCTTGGCGCAAATTCAACCATCCCCAGCTCGGCGAAGTCGAGATCGGCGGATTCAACCCCAAGTTTTGGCGCCAGAACCCGCCCACCGAGCTTCTGGAAGAGTGGGCCAAGAAAGAGGCGATGTTTAACCTCTTGTTGTACAAATCGCTGCCCCAGGTGAAGATTGTTTCGACCAAGATCCAGCCCGTCAAGAAGGAGCCGGGGACGTTCGAGATTGTGAGCGTGTTTACCAACGAAGGGTTTCTGCCGACGGCCTTGAAGATGGCCGACCGGGTGAAGATCGTCCGGCCCGACGCCGTCCAGGTCAGCCTTCCCGCCGGCCTTGAATTCGTCGGAAGCCGGGCCCGGCAGGAAATCGGCTATCTCCAATCGAAACAGATGAAAGAAGTCCGCTGGAAAGTCAAGGGCCAGCTCAAGCCCGACGCCGAGGCCGAGGTGTCCATCAGCTCGACGCGCGGCGGCGTCGAGAAAGCGAAATTCAAGCTCGCGGGCTGAAGAAAATATATTTCAATAAGATGGAACGCGCCTATCGTCCTGACCAGGTCCCCTATATCCGGCTTCTCGAGTTCATCAGAAAAAAGAGGCCGGCGGCGTTGGCCACGATCATTGAGGCCAGCGGGTCGACGCCTCAAACCGAAGGGGCATCGGCTGTTTTTTCTTCAGGAGGGTTGGTGTGCGGGACGATCGGCGGCGGGATCGTCGAAGCCGAAGTCCAGAGAAAAGCTCTGAGGGCGATAAAGCGTAAAAAATCCAGCCTATTGACCTTCAACTTGGCCCATGACATCTCTGCGGAAAATGAAGCGATTTGCGGGGGGCGTTTGAAGATCCTTGTCGAGACTCAGCCCGAGAAAAATGAGGCGGCGTTTAGAGCGTTAAAACGGAGCCTCTCTCTGCGCAGGACTGGTGTTCTGGCAACATTCATCCGGCGAGGCCGGACCGAAAAAACGTCGGCCATTTTCCGCATGTGGCTGGGGCGCGGCTTCCAGAGAAAGAGTCTTCATAGAACCCCGCTGTCCGGGTTCGAGGCGGAAATCCGGAGGGCTTTTCCGGGCAAGAAACCTTTCCTGGTCCATGAGAAGTCCGTGATGATTTATGTCGAGCCTCATTTCCCGCCGCCGCGGCTAGTGGTTGCAGGGGCCGGCCACATCGGGCAGGCGGTCGCCCATCTTGGAAAGCTCTTGGATTTCGAAGTCATCGTCATCGATGACAGGCCCGAGTATGCAAACGGGGCAAGATTTCCTGAAGCGGATAAAATTGTTGTCGCTGATATCGGCGAGGCGATCCGCGGATTCCCCATCTCCTCCGACACATACATCGTCATCGTGACGCGAGGCCATGCCCGGGATGAAGACGCCTTGCGCGCCTGTGTCAAGAGCCGGGCCGGCTATATCGGAATGATCGGAAGCCGGCGCAAAGCCGGCCTGATGAGGGGAAAATTTTTGCGCCGCGGCTGGGCCGCTGCCGCCGAGCTCGATAAGGTTCATTCACCGATCGGAATAGGTATCAATTCGCAGACCGTCCAGGAAATTGCCGTCAGCATCGCCGCCGAGCTTGTTTCCGTGCGTTATCGAACATGAGCAAGAAAAGACCGGGAATGGTTTGGGCGCTCGTCCTGGCTGCGGGCGAATCCCGGCGGATGGGAGAGCCCAAGATGCTGCTTCCTTTTGGCCGGAGCACAATGATCGAGACCGTCGTTCAAAATTGTATGGATTCATCTGTGGACGGGATTTTAGTCGTCCTTGGACATCAATGGCCGAGGATCCTGGAAAAACTCAAGAATTATGCCGTGGAAACGACCGTCAACTCTCATTATCAGAAAGGCATGCTGTCTTCCGTTCAATGGGGTTTCCAAAAGCTTCCCCGCGGCGCGGGAGCTGCGATGGTGGTTCTAGGAGATCAGCCGGGAGTTTCATCCCGGACCATGGACCTTGTCATTCACGCATTTCAATCAGGGACAAAGAGGATTGTTCTCCCGATGCATAAGGGCTTAGGCGGCCATCCGCTTCTTGTCGATATGAAGTACTGCCGGGAAATTCAGTCCTTGGACCCGGCCGTGGGGCTTCGCGGCCTTCATTCTCTCCATCCGGACGACATCTTGAGAGTGGAGGTCGGGGATACTTCTGTTTTGCAAGATATTGATAATCCAGGAGATTACAAGAAAGCACGGACGGGAAAGGACTAAACGGGAAGATTTTTTTTTGAATTTCGTCTAAAGTCATGTAGGACTGGATTTTTCTGATAATCCAAGCCCAAAACACCTTGAAGGAGGTTTTTATGAAGAAGAGTTTAGTTTTGTTGTTGGGCCTCTTGCTGACGGGTCTTGCGGCATTTGCTGTGGCCGCTGCGGACGTCACCGGTGACTGGGTATTCACGATGACCACCCAGCGCGGAGAGATGAAGTCCGATATGACACTCACGCAGACCGGCGAAAAACTGTCCGTGGTTATGAAAAGAACTGGACGCGATGGAAACGTCGTCGAGACCAAAGGTGAAGGCACGGTCAAGGGCAGCGACATCGAGTGGACGATCGTCAGGACAGGCCGGGATGGTCAGGAAGTGAAGATGCTCTACAAGGGCAAGATCGTCGACGCTAACACTATCACCGGGACCACCGAAATGGGCCAGATGGGCGCTGTGGAGTGGAAGGCGACCCGGAAGCCGAAATAACCGACCCCTCCTAAATTTCTGTTAATCGTTGCGTTGAGAATCCCCCCGCAACCCTTTTTCTGAAGGGAAGAGGGGGGGTTTTCCTTTTTTTCTGCGTATTTTTGCATAAATAATAATATTTTTGTATAATAGCTGACCTTTATATTATAGATTTGTCCCCGGCGTGGACATAGGGAGCGGATGGGAAGGAGGGCCGGGCCCTCCGGATTGTTTAAGGGGGGCTGGAATATTTTTTGGCAAGAGAGAGAGAAGAATTATGTTTCAGGCAGGAAACTGAAGATGGCAGGGAAACGTTATAGGAAGAAATAGATTAGGTGGAAGATTTTCCCAGGGCCTTCGTCTAAAAAGTGACGGAGGTCAAAGGCCTTGAATCTGTATGGACGAGAGCGGAATCATCAAACAGGCTCAACAAGGGAGCCACGAGGCCTTTGCTGTAATCATGAAAAAGTATGAGCAGAAAGTCTTTCATTTAGCTTATAGCTTTGTCCAAGACCGGGTGGCGGCTGATGATTTGGCCCAAGAGGTCTTTATCAAGGCCTATTTTTCGCTCCCGAAATTCCGGTTCCAATCCGAATTCGGGACTTGGTTCTACCGGGTGGCCGTCAATCATATAAAAGATTATTTGAGGAAGACGGCCAGAAAAAAGGAAGTGTCTCTGGAAGACGTGGCGGAAGGGCGGCTGGCCGTCGAAGATAAGATCCCGGCCGGTGAAAAAGCCCAGGCCGACGAACAGAGGAAAAAGATGGTCTTCCAGATGCTGGAAACTCTTCCACAGAAGTACCGGATGATCTTGACTTTAAGGGACGTCCGGGGGTTGCCCTATGAAGAGATCGGGCAAGTTCTCGGAATATCCCCCGGCACCGTGGATTCCCGCTTGCACCGGGCCCGGAAAATGCTCCGAAAAAGAATGATGCCTTTCATCGTTCAGGAAGGAGGAGGACTATGAAGTGCAAAGACGCTGAAAAGCGGCTTCTTCGGTCTTTCGACGGAAAATTGGAAGGCGCAGCAAGAGCGGATTTGGACAGCCACATCAAAGCCTGTCCCCGCTGCCGGCAGAGGCAGAAGGAATACGGGGTGCTCTTAAAGAATCTAAAGATCGAGGACGTCCAGCCTCTCCCCTATTTCTGGGAGCGGTTCGCAGCCAGGCTCCGGGAGAGGGAAAGGGTCGAACCCTGGACCGTCTGGGCCAAGTGGAGCCGGAGGACCGTTCCCGTGGCTTTGGCCCTGATCCTGTTGTTCGCCGGGGCCGTGGCCTTCCTGGGGCCTCATGAGGAGGACTTGAGCCAGTCCGAGGCTCTTCTCCTCCGAAACACCAACCCCCTGGCCGAGGCCAAGTCGCTTTTCGAAGAGACCAAGCTCGAGAACAAGAACATGATGATCATTTTTGCCTCGGATGAAAAGGACCCGACAAGGAGATGACGGCCGTGAAAAAATTCAGCTTTTGGATTGTTTTTTCTCTTATCATCGTCTTCGCGGCCGGCATTGCCGCCGGGGTCTTTGGCGAGCGGTTGTTTTTCGCCAAAAGACCTGAGTCCCGGCGGCCGGGCGGTCCTCACCCCCCGACGTTGGAGAGATGGTCCAGGGAATTGGGCCTGACCGCCGAGCAGCAGGAGAGGATCAAAGAGATCTTCAAAAAAAATGAGGAACGGATCAAGGACCTGAAGGTCGATTTTGATAAGCATCAGAACGAGATTCGGGCCCAGCTCAAGAGCGAAATCGATGCGGTCCTGACCGCCGAGCAAAAGCAAAAATTGGAATCCATGATCCAGAAACACATGGAAGACATGCGAAAGCAACGTGGAGAACGGCAGAGGAGGACAGACTCCCGGCCAAAACAAAATCCAAATAAGGAGAGTGACAATGAGAAAGAAGCTAATCATCGGAGTGGTGATTCTGGTGGTTCTCGCGGGAGCCATCCTGGGCTACGTCCTTATTAAAAAGGGAGAAAACAGCCAGGTCAAATACAGGACGGACGTCATCACCAAGGGCGATATCCAAGCCCTCGTGGTAACCTCAGGGACGGTGAACCCCATCAACATCGTCGATGTGGGCAGCACGGTCTCGGGCAAGATCTCGAAGCTTTACGTTGATTTCAACTCACAGGTCAAGTCGGGCATGATCGTGGCCGAGCTGGAGCGGGACCTGCTCGCGGCCAAGGTCGATCAGAACCAGTCCAACTACGAAAGCGCTCTGGCCTCTTTGGATCGGTCCAAGACGACGCTGGATCAGATGCAGAAGAAGTATGAGCGGTCGTTGGACCTCTTCCAGAAGAATCAGCTGTCTTTGGAGGAAAAGGAGACGGCCGAGACCAACTATCTTGGCGCCAAGTCGGATTTGGTCACAGCTAAAGCTCGCGTCTCGCAGGCCAAGTCCCAGCTCGACTCGAGCAAGGTCGACCTCAGCTACGCCACCATCCGTTCGCCGATCGATGGCACCGTAATCACGCGGAGCGTCAACGTCGGCCAGACCGTGGCGGCCAGCTTCCAGGCGCCAGTGCTTTTCAAGGTCGCGACCGACCTGACCAAGATGAGAGTGGAGTGCACTGTGGATGAGACGGATATCGGCAAAGTGAAGGAAGGCCAGCAATGCCGGTTCACGGTCTCGGCGTTCCCCAACGAGACATTCAACGGCCTCGTGACGCAGGTCCGCTATTCGCCTGAGACGGTCCAGAACGTGGTCACCTATACGACGATAGTGAACGCCGACAACCCCGACTTGAAGCTGCGGCCGGGGATGACGGCTACGGTATCGATCGTCGTCGGAGAAGCCAAGGGCGTGTTGAAAGTCCCCAATTCGGCTTTGAGGTTCACGCCCAACCTGCCCCAGGAAGAACTGCAGAAGATCTATGACGCGGTGAGTGGCCAGCGGCAGGGCGGCCAGCCGGGCCAAAAACAGCAGGGTGAGCGGCAGCGGGGCGAAGGCCAGCGCCAGGGCGGGCAGACGAGCTTCCAGATGGGCGGCAGCCAAAGCGGGGAGATTACGCCCGAGATGAAGGCCAAGCTCCAGCAAATGAGACAGCGGCAGGGCGGCCGGGTCTGGTTCCAGGACGACAAAGGCAAAATTACGCTCGTCACCATCCGGACCGGCATCACGGACAACACCTATTCGGAAATCACCCGCGGCGAGCTCAAAGAAGGCCAGAAGATCATCATCGGAGAAGAAACGCCGCTCGCCAAAACGGCCACGACCACCCAAACGCAGCAGGGCCAGAGAGGCGGGCCTGGCGGGATGATGATGTTCCGCTAAACCCTCTCTGCAGAGAGATATTTTTATGGACAAAAATATCATTCAACTTGAAAACCTGACAAAAACATACCATGTCGGCGAGACCGAAGTCCGGGCCCTGCGGGGCATCACGCACTCGATCAAGGAAGGTGAGTTTCTGGCCATTATGGGCCCGTCGGGTTCGGGGAAATCCACGATGATGAACATCATCGGCTGCCTGGACAAGCCGACGACCGGACGATATCTGCTGGACGGAGAAGATATCTCCAAATTCGACAAAAACCGGCTGGCCCGGACGCGAAACAAGAAAATCGGGTTCGTCTTCCAGACCTTCAACCTCCTGTCCCGAACGACCGCGCTGGAAAACACAGAGCTTCCCCTGCTCTATTCGAATGTGTCAGGAAAGGAACGGACACAGCGGGCGCTTGTCTCGCTGGCTTCCGTCGGGCTCAAGGGCCGCGAATACCATAAGACCAACCAGCTTTCGGGCGGAGAGCAGCAGCGCGTGGCCATCGCCCGGGCCCTGTTGAACAATCCCTCTCTCATCCTCGCCGATGAGCCGACCGGCAACCTCGACAGCAAAACCAGCGAGGAAATCATGACCATCTTTACGAAGCTCAACAAGGAAAAAGGGATCACCATCGTCATGGTCACCCATGAGTACGATATCGGCGCCTATGCCAAAAAACGGATCATCATGAAAGACGGCCAGATCATCCGGGAAGAGACAAATTAAGGAGGCCTACCATGCATATTTTTAAGATACTCCGCGTATCGTTCCGGGCCCTGGGCCGGAACAAGATGCGGACGTTCCTGACGATGCTAGGCATTATTATCGGCGTCGGCGCGGTGATCGCCATGGTCAGCATCGGGACGGGCGCCAAAGTCGCCGTCGAAAACAGGTTCGCGTCCATGGGGACCAACCTGCTTTTTGTCAGCCCGGGCAGCAAGAACATGAGGGGAGTCCGCACCGGCTCCGGCGGGTTCAATACGCTTACGGTCGATGACGCCAAAGCCATTGAGGAACAGTGCCCCTCGGTGTCGGGGACCTCTCCCAATGCCAGCACGCGAGGCCAGGTCGTCGTTGGCAACAAGAATTGGAACACGTCCGTCCAGGGCGTGGGGGAAAAATATCAAGATATCCGGAAATGGGACGTCGAATTCGGGACATTTTTCGACGAAACCCATGTCCGGGCCGCGGCCAAAGTCTGCGTCCTGGGCAGC
Organism: Candidatus Aminicenantota bacterium; assembly: GCA_963715635.1. GTDB lineage: Bacteria > Acidobacteriota > Aminicenantia > Aminicenantales > UBA4085 > JAPKZH01. The sequence goes on from OY970261.1 coordinate 3,754,723, forward strand.
GAAGTGAAAAAGAACCTGTTCGAGGATCAAGACGCCTTGGGCCAGGTCATCCGGATCAAAAAAGTCCCCTTCACCGTCTTGGGCGTTATGAAAACCAAGGGGGAATCCGGCGGATTCGGCAGCCGCGACGACATGATCCTCGTCCCCTACACGACGGTCATGAAAAGACTGCAAAAGTCCGATTATATCAATTCCATCGACGTTTCCGCTGCCTCGGCGGCCTTAACGGCCAATGCCCAGAAGGAGATTGAAGATCTGATACGGATCCGGCACAAGATTATGCCCGGCTCCGACGACGACTTCAACGTCCGGAACATGGCCGAGATCGCTGAGAGTGCGGCCGATGCCACGAATATTTTGACGCTCCTCCTGGGTAGCATCGCAGCCATTTCGCTGCTCGTCGGGGGGATCGGCATCATGAACATCATGCTGGTCTCGGTGACCGAGCGCATCCGCGAGATCGGCATCCGCATGTCGATCGGCGCCAGGGAGATGGACATTCTGCTCCAGTTCCTGGCCGAGGCCATCGTCCTGAGCCTCATCGGAGGAATCCTGGGCATCGCCCTGGGAGTCGGAGTTTCCAAGCTCCTGAAGTTCATCCCCATCTTTGCCACGATCACGACCGTCGTTTCCACGGGGTCGGTCCTTCTGGCCTTTCTCTTCTCGGCCTCGGTGGGAGTGTTCTTCGGGTTCTATCCCGCCCGCAAGGCATCCAAGCTCGACCCGATCGAAGCCTTAAGATATGAATGACGAAGGAGATTTGATATGTCGATGAAAAGAAAAATATTGATCATAGCCCTGGCGGCGCTCCTCTTCCCGCACGCGATTTGGAGCCAAGAACAGGCCCAGCCGGCCCAGGGCAAATCGCTCACGCTGACCCTGGATGAATGCATCAAGCGGGCCCTGGAGAGGAACCTCGGCATCCAGGCTGCCGTCCTGTCGCCCCAGATCTCGGAGTCAGCCCTGCAGCAGGCCGGCGAAAAATATTATCCCTCGCTGTCGTTCAGCTATTCCGATCAAAACAACAAGAGCGCTTCGTTTTCCTGGCTCGACTCTCCGGGCGCCCAGGCCATCACGTTCGGCCAAAACTATTCCGGCTCGATCAGCCAGCAGATCCCGATAGGCGGAACGTTTTCCATACAGGTCAGCGGCAGCAAAACCGACACCAATAAGCGAGGCCAGACGATCAATCCGAGCTACGGGGGCCAGCTTACCTTCAATTTCACGCAGCCCTTGCTCCAGGGCTTCGGCCCCAAGATCGCTAATTACAACATCATTGTTTCCAGGAACAACCTGGACATCTCCGAGACTTCGTTCGTCAAGACCGTCCAGGACACCGTTTACAGCGTGACCCAGGCTTATTGGAACCTTGTCTACACCATTGATAACCTCAAAGTTCAGCGGCTGTCCCTGCAATTGGCCCAAGAACTGCTGGCCAAGAACAAGCGCTCGGTCGAGATCGGCACCCTCTCTCAGATCGATTTGCTGAGCGCGGAATCCGAAGTGGCCTCCCGCGAAGCGAGCATCATCGCGGCCGAAGCATCGGTCAAGAATGCCGAAGACCAAATCAAAATGCTCATTAACCTCTCGGACGAGGAAGAAAAAGGGCTGAAGGAAGTCGTGGCCCTGGATAAGCCGAAAACCGAAGAGCAGAAAATGGAGGTAGACCAGGCTTTGTTAATCGCCATGCAAAAGCGAACCGATTTGAAGATCTCCCAAATCGGTCTTAAGAACCAAGAAATTGGCCTCACATACACCAAGAACCAGCTCCTGCCGAGCCTGAACCTCAACGCGCGCTACTGGAGCCCGGGTGTCTCGGGAACGCAGATCCTCTATCTCGGCAACCCTCTCGACGGGGTCATTTTAGGTACGGTCGCCCAAAGCGGCTCGCAGGCGTTGAAAGACGCCTTCAATTTCAAGTACCAAAACTGGTCCGTCAGCCTGTCGTTGAGTGTTCCCCTGAGCAACATGATCTCCAGAGCGAGCGCGGCCCAGGCCCAGCTCAACATGGACCAGGCGCTCTTGAACCTGAAGAATCAGGAAAAACAGGTCGTCCTGGAGATTCGGACCGCCGTCCGCGCTCTCGATACGACCTATCGACAGCTCCAGGCCTATAAGGTTGCCAGGGAGCTGGCTGAGCAAAAGGAGCAGGCCGAGGAGGAGAGGCTCCGGGTCGGGTTGAGCACGAACTATTTCGTCCTTCAATATCAACGGGACTTGACAAACGCCCGCGTCGCAGAGCTCCAGGCGATCATCAATTACAACCTGGCGCAGGTCGGACTCGACCGCTCGATGGGGACGATCCTCGAAAAAAGGAATATCAAGGTTACCGATATATTGAATCGATAGCAGCGCCGAAAGGATGTTCGGAAAGCTTGGGAATGAGTGGTTGAATTTTGTCTCGTGATTCGGTTCCCGTTGCTGCCAGGCCGGCGGACCCCGTTTGGGTGAACAAAGACGCTCCGTGTTTTGTCGAAAATTTTGACAGTTTCGCTTAAATAGGATAAATGTAAACGTTGACGAAGCCTGCGATAAAGGAGGTCTTGTTCAGGTGAAGACGAAAAGAGAACACTCCCCAAACGGCAGGATGTTAAGAGGTTGGGCGTTGCTCCTTATCCTTTTTATCCTCGGCCCATCGCTGGCCGGAGCCCAGGAAGATCTCTTGACCCTGGAGCAGGCCATCCAATTGGCACTGAGAGGCAATGAGCGTGCCCTGTCCGCCGACCAAAATGTGGCAGCCGCAGATGCCCGGCTGACGAAGGCACGCGCTTTCTTCATGCCGACGATCAACGCCACCGGAACTTATACCCGGCGGCCCTTCGAGGTCCAGAGAACAATCGGCAATCAGCAAATCATCATCCAGAGTTTGAATGCTTTGTCCGGCGCGGCCTCGTTTAGTTTGATCCTGTTTGATTCCCATAGCCTCCCGGCGCTTGTCCAGGCCAGTTCGGATAGAAGCGCGGAACAATATGCCGCCGCCGACGCCAAGCGGGTGCTTGTCTTCGAGGTCAGCAACGCCTATCTCATGACCCTCAGCGTGGACCAGGTCCTGGAGGCGTCCAGACACCGTTTTGACTTCGCCCGGCAGAACCTGGAGGCCGCCAGGGCCCGTTACTCGGCTGGCCTGGTTTCGAGCAACGATGTCACCCGGGCGGAGCTTGAATCCGCCACGGCGGAAATGGGCGTCACTCAGGTCGAAGGCCAGGTCGAGACGACGTATCTCCAGCTCGGATATCTTTTAAACAGCCCCGCCCGCAAGAGGCTCCAAGTCCCCGAATTTTTGTTGTCGGCGGTCGATGAGAAACCACTGGCCGCCGAGGCCTTGATCGCCGAGGCCCAGGCGCGGCGGCCAGATGTCACCTCCCTGCGCTGGCGGGCCAAGTCGCAGCATGCGCTCATCGTGGAGCCAATCCTAAAATGGCTCCCCAGCCTGAGTCTGACCGGCCGATACACCTACACCAATGAAGCCGGGCTGACCGGTCAAAACTTCAACTGGAACGCCGGACTCACAATGAGCTGGTCCATTTTTGACGGCTTCACCCGCAACGGCGATTACAGCGAGCGAAAGGCCCTAGCCTATCAGGCCGACTTGGATCTCCAGTCGGCGATGCGGCGCGTGGAGCTTGAAGTCCGCGACGCCCTGGTCACTCTGACCAACGAACGGGCGGCCCTCAAGCAGGCGACGGTCGCCCGCGAAGTCGCCAAAAGAAATGCTGCGGAGACCGCTGAGCTCTACCGGCAGGGACTGGCCACGGCCCTCCAGGTGGCGGATGCCAACGTCAGCCTGTTTGAAGCCGAAGTGCAAATTGTCAGTTCCAGATACGGAGTGGGAATCGCCTATCTCAATCTCGAGGCCGCTCGCGGACTGGACCCCTTTGGAAAGGAGCCGAAAATTGAAAATTAAGCGAATAGAAAAAATATTAATGGCAGGGATCCTCGTTGGGGTTCTCCTGGTTCCATCCTGTAAAAAGGGGGATCGTCCATCGGAAGGCCAACTGGCTCCTCCTGGGAAAAAAGGGGCCCCCGCGAATAAATCCAGAGTCACCTTCCCGGTGGAAGTGGAGCCCGTGACGGTCCGTTCGCTGGTTTATAGCGTTAGTGCCGTCGGCTCGGTCGACGCCTTCGAGAAGGTTCAGGTCACCGCCCGCGTCGCCGGCGTCGTGGACCGAGTTTTATTCGCCGAAGGCAATATGGCCGCCGTCGACCAGGTGCTCGTCGAAATCGAGCCCGAACGCTATCGGCTGGCTGTTGAAGCGGCCCAGGCGGCCTATGAAAAGGCCCTGGCCGCCAAGGCCGATGCCGAAGCCGGCTTGAAGCGTCGCGAAACGGTCATTACTCAGAACCCCGGGCTCATTCCGGGCGAAGAGCTTGAAACATGGCGGACCAAAGTGCTTTTGGCGGCCTCCGATGTCGCTCAGACCAAGGCCGCGCTCGATCAGGCCAAGCTCAACCTGCACGATGCCTATGTCCGGGCGCCTTTTTCGGGGATCCTTCAGACCCGGACTGTTCAGACAGGCCAGTATGTCGAGGTCGGGACTGTTCTGGCCACGCTGGTCCGGCGCAATCCGCTGCTTCTTCGGTTTCAGGTCCCGGAGCGCGATGCCGCCCAGATGCATCCAGGCATTAAGGCAACTTTTAAGGTGAGGGATAACGACATTGAATACGGTGCGCAGCTTGTTCATGTCGGCGCGGCTGCTGATGAGACCACGCGAATGGTCGCGGTCACGGCGGAGATCCAGGACACGAAAGACGAAGCCCTAAGGCCGGGAGCCTTTGCCGAAATCGTTGTTCCGGTGAGCTCCGCCCGGACATCGCCGGTCATCCCCCAGACTGCCATCCGACCCAGCGAGCGCGGTTTCATCGCTTATGTCGTCGAAAAGGACATTGCGATCGAACGGATCTTGACTCTCGGCATGAGAACGGCGAAAGGTCAGGTGGAAGTTTTATCCGGATTGAATCCGGGAGAAGTGCTGGTGATCCGCGGCGCGGAGGCCTTGCGCGACGGCGCTCCCGTCAGAGTCGCTAAACCCCAAGCCCAAGCGCAAGACAAAACTCCGGGAGCCCGTTGAGGCGGACGGATGAGGTGTTAAGAGGAGCCGGCCCATGAAAATTACCGAAGTATGCGTCAAGAATCCAGTCCTGGCCTGGATGTTGATGGCGGCGACCATCGTTTTTGGAATCGTTGCCGGGTCCCGGATCGGGATTAGCCAATTTCCGGACGTTGATTTTCCCAACATTTCGGTCTCTGTATCTTGGCCGGGCGCGGCTCCTGAGGTTGTCGAGAACGATGTCGTCGAGGTGCTGGAGGAAGCTCTTGTCCAGATCGAAGGTCTTCGGACCATCACTTCGAGCTCCCGGATGGGCGGTGCTTCCGTCACCCTGGAGATGGAACTGAACCGGAACGTGGACCTGGCATTGCAGGACGTCCAGGCCAAGGTCTCCCAGGCTCAGAGGCAATTGCCCAGGGACATTGATCCCGCCGTGATCTCCAAAAGCAATCCTGAAGACCAGCCCATCATGATGATCTCCCTAGTCGGACCGTTCCCCCAGCGCGTCCTTAGCGACTATATCCAGTACAGCCTCAAGGAAAAGCTTCAGACGATTCCGGGTGTCGGGGAGATCACGCTGATGGGCGTGGTGGACCGGAATGTCCGTGTTTGGTTGGATGCGACCAAGCTCGACGAAAAAGGACTGACTGTCCAGGATGTCATCGCCGCCTTGCAGCGCGAGCACGTCGAGCTCCCCGCCGGCCGTCTCGAGACGTCGGGACGGGAAGTCAACGTCCGCGTCCTGGGCGAGGCCATCGACATAGAAACACTCAGCCACATCGTCGTCCGCGAGGTTAACGGAGCGCCGATCTACATTGGCGACGTCTCGCTGGTCGAAGACGGCTTTGACGATATCCGGCGGTTCGCCCGCGTTAACGGTGTGCCGGCCCAAGGCATCGGGGTGAAAAAACAACGCGGCTCGAATGCCGTGGCCGTGGCCAAGTCTGTCCGTACCGCCCTGGACTCGTTCCAAAAAACATTGCCCGAGGGCATGACGGTCAATATCGTCTACGACTCGACGAAATTCATCGAAGATTCCGTCAAGGAAATCGAATTCGAGCTGCTCCTTTCCGTTATTTTGACTGCCCTCGTCTGTTGGATGTTTCTTGGCTCCTTTTCCAGCACGCTTAACGTTCTTCTCGCCATTCCCATGTCCCTGCTGGGGACGATCGCCATTATCTACTTCCTGGGATTCACTTTTAACACGTTTACCCTCCTGGGCCTGGCCCTGGCCGTCGGCATCGTCGTCGACGATGCCATCATGGTCATGGAGAACATCTTCCGCCATAGGGAAGGGGGTCAGGGACTCGTCCAGGCCGCGCTGGGCGGCACTCAGGAAATCGCCTTCGCGGCCTTGGCCGCCACCCTGGCCGTCGTCGCCATTTTCATTCCCGTCGTCTTCGTCAAGGGGATTATCGGGAGGTTTTTCCTCCAGTTCGGCATCACTCTTTGCCTGGCGGTTCTCCTTTCTTATGTCGAAGCCGTCACCCTGGCGCCGGCCCGATGTTCGCAATTCTTGAAGACGTCTCGCGAAGGCCGGAGCCGCATCGGCCTGGCCGTGGACAATGGTTTTCGACGGCTGGAAAAGGTCTATGCGGTCGTCCTCCGCCGGAGCCTTAGGCTTCCCGGCCTCGTCCTTGTCCTGGCCTTGGTCCTATTCGTCGCGGCCATGGTCGTCCTGGCCTCCATGCCTGCGGAGTTCGTCCCCTCCCAGGATCTGAGCCGGATGTCGATTCGGCTTCAGACCGCGGTCGGGTCTGATATCACGGAGGCCAGCAAATTGGTCCAGAAGGTCGAGGATATCTTGGAAAAACGGCCCGAGGTCCTCCGATCATTCACGTTCGTCGGCGGATACGGAAGCGTTAATTCCGGAAGCATCACCGCGACTCTGGTGCCGCCGAAAGACCGGAAGTTGAGCGTGGCCCAGCTCTCAATCTTGCTCCGGCGGGAGATGAACTCCATTCCCGGCGTTCGGGCGGTCATCCAGGACCTGTCCCAGCAGGGTTTTACGGCCCAGCGGGGATTCCCGGTCGAATTTTCTGTGCGCGGTTCGAATTGGGACCAGCTCATTTCTCTGAGCCAGAACATCATGAGCAAGCTTAGGGAAAGCGGTCTCGTCGTCGATTTGGATACGGACTACCAGCTGGGCATGCCCGAGCTCCGGATCCAGCCCGACCGGGCCATGGCCTCTGACGTTGGGGTGTCGATCGACGAGGTGGCGACAACTTTGAACGCGCTTGTGGGAGGCGTTCGGGTCGGGAAGTACAGCACGGGCGGCCGGCGCATCGACGTCCGTTTGAAACTGCTCGCCGGGCAGCGGTCCCGGCCCGAAGATATTGCCCGGCTGAAGGTGCGGACGCGGTCGGGAAGCCTCGTCCCAATTTCCTCTCTCGTGACTTATAAGGAAGAGCCGGCGCTTCAGGCCATCACCCGCAAGGACCGGGAACGGGCCATCTCGGTATACGCAAATGTCGCGCCGGGCCATGCCCAGGATGAAGCGATTAGATACGTCGAAGGCCTGGCCAAGGACCTCCCCGTCGGGTATCGCATCGTCTTGGGCGGCGTCAGCATCGCCTTCCGCGAATCCATGAGCAGCCTGTTGTTCGCTCTTGTCCTGGGAATCGCCATTGCCTATATGATCCTGGCCTCGCAGTTTAATTCGTATAAGGACCCTGTGACCATTATCACGATTCTGCCCCTGTCCATTGCCGGCGCAGCGTTTGCTCTTTTGCTCACTCACCAAAGCCTGAATATTTTCAGCATGATTGGGCTCCTGCTCCTGATGGGCATCGTTAAGAAGAATTCCATTATCCTGGTCGATTACGCCAATAATTTCAGGGCGAAGGGATTCGAAGCCCGGGAGGCGATGGAGAAAGCGGGGCCCATCCGGTTGAGGCCCATCCTGATGACGGCGACGGCGACGATGATGGCGGCCATCCCGCCTGCCCTCGGGCTCGGGCCGGGGTCGGAGATCCGGATGCCCATGGCCATTGGCGTCATCGGCGGGCTGGTCCTGTCCACCGTGCTGAGCCTGGTCGTTGTGCCTGCCTTTTACGTCATCGCCGACAGGTTGTTCAAGAAAAAGAGCAGAGTTGTGGATATTCCGCAGCCTGCGGCGACCGAACATCCCCAGCCGACTTTTGGCTCTTCCCGCTGAGCCGATCTAGGTGGATCTCTTCCATTTCGTGTGGGTCATTACTCACGGAGTCCGTAACGCTCTTGCTCCTGTTAGTTTCCGCTTTGATTTTGCTTGGGAGCAACCCAGCTATAGAGTGCCGGGAGAACCAAGAGCGTCAGCAAGGTCGAAGTGAATAGGCCGCCGACGACGACAACGGCCAGCGGGCGTTGGACTTCAGACCCTGGTCCCGACGCGAACAGCATCGGGATCAGGCTGAAGATCGTGATGGATGCCGTCATCAGCACCGGCCTGAGCCGGTGTTCGCACCCTTTAAGAACCGCCTCTTTCAGAGGCATCCCTTCCTCGCGGATCTGGTTGATGTAGGAAATCAGGACGACGCCGTTCAGGACTGCGATTCCGAACAGGGCGATAAAGCCGACCGAGGCCGGGACGGAGAGGTAAAGTCCGGCCAAAAATAAAGAGAGAACGCCCCCGATCAGGGCAAACGGCAAGTTGAGGACGACGAGGGCCGCCAGCCGCATCGAGTTGAACGTCAGAAACAGCAGGAAAAAGATCAGGCCGACCGTCAAGGGGATGATGAGCATCAGCCGCTTCATCGCTCTCTGCTGGTTTTCAAACTGGCCGCCCCAGGTCAGGAAATAGCCGGGAGGGAACTTCACCTTTTTCAGGATCTGGCTCCTGACTTCAGCCACAAAGCCCCCCATATCTCTTCCCGAAATATTGCATTCGACGCCGATCCGCCGCTGGCCGGATTCCCGGCTGATCTGGACGGGACCTTCCGAGGTGTAGATATCTGCCAGCTGGTTCAGCGGAATCTTCTGTCCTCGGGGCGATACGACAAGGATGTTCCCGATGGCCTCCAAGGAATTCCTATTTCTTTCCGGGAAGCGGAGCTCGACGTCAAAATATTTTTCCCCCTCGAAAAGCTGGGTGACCGCCTTCCCGCCAATGGCCGTTTCGACCATGGTCTGGACATCGTCCACATTGATCCCGAAGCGCGAGATCTTGGCGCGGTCGGTCTTGATGGAAATATAGGGCTGGCCGGCGATGCTTTCCACGACCAGGTCCCTCGTCCCACGGATCTTCGACAGGATCCTGGCGATCTCGTCCGCCTTGCCCCTGAGCGTGTCCAAGTCCTCTCCAAAAAGCTTGATCATGAGCTGGGCCCGGGTTCCGGCGACGATTTCGTCGATGCGGCAGGCGATGGGCTGGCTGAACGAAAAAGCCATGCCCGGGATCGAAGCGACGGCTTCGCGCATCTTGTTCGTCAGCTCTTCCCGCGTTTTTGCGTTTTTCCACTCGGAGCGCGGCTTGAGCATTCCGACGTAACCGGTCTTTTCCACGCCCCTGGCCTCAATGGCAATTCCCGTCTGGCCGGTTTTGCCGACGATCGTCTCCAGTTCCTCAAATTCCATGAGCACCTGCTCGACTTTTTTGCACATGTCCAGTGATTCCTGGAGTGAAATGCCGGGAAGGAATTGGATGTCAAAATCGAACGCTCCTTCATCCATGATCGGCATGAATTCCGTTCCCAGGCGAGGGACAAGATAGAGTGACCCTCCGAGCAGGGCCGCTGCGAAGAGGAGGACGGTGATCTTGTGCCTCAGGCTCCAGCGCAGGACGGGAAGATAAAGGCTTTTTACGCCCCGGACCAGAATGCTGGCCTTTTCTTTTCTGGTCTTGAGAAAGAGATAACAGAAGACCGGGATGACCAGGATGGAAAGGATGAGCGAAGCAAAAAGGGCGATGGCCACCGTGAAGGCGAGGGGCGAAAACATCTTGCCCTCGATCCCTTGGAGAGTCATGATCGGAATGAACGTCAGGGCGATGATGAGCTCGCCGAAAATGCTGGGTTTCCGGACCTCGATCACGGATTTGAAGACCGTGGACAGTTTAGCGGCCGCCGCCGAGGATTCCGAAAGATGCCGCTGGACGTTCTCCACCTGGATGATGGTGGCGTCGATGATCATGCCGATCGAGATGGCCAGCCCGCCGAGCGACATCAGGTTGGCCGAGAGCCCGGCCTGCCGCATGATGATGAAGGTGAAAAGCGCGGACAGGGGAAGCGCCAGGATAACGATGAAGGCGCCCCGGAAGCTCCTCAGAAAAAGGTAGAGGACGAAGATGACAAAAATCGCGCCGATGATCAGGGCCTCGGTCACCGTATGAATGCTGTTCCTGACGATATCTGACCTCTTGTAATAAGGCTTGATTTTGATGCCGCCCGGCAGGATGGTGCCGGCGTTGATCTCTTCGACCCGCTCTTCGACGCGCTTGACGACTTCCCGGCTGTTGCTGCCTCGGAGCATCATGACCACCCCGCCGACCGCCTCGCCCTTTCCGTCCTTGATCGACGCGCCTTGGCGGACGGCCTGTCCGCTCTGGACGGTGGCGACGTCCCGGACGAAGACGGGGACGCCGTTTTCGGATTTCAGGACGATGCTGCGGATGTCCTCCTCGGACTGCAGCAGCCCGATGCCCCGGATCAAGTACTGCTGGGAGTAGCTCTGGAGAACGTTGCCCCCGACGTTCACGTTGTTGCGCTTCAGAGCGTCCGCCACTTCGCGGAGAGCGATATCGAATGTCCTCAGTTGGCCGGGATCGACGATAACCTGGTATTGCTTGATGTACCCTCCGAACGAGTTGATCTCGTTCACGCCGGGAATGGATTTTAAAATCGGGCTTAAGACCCAGTCCTGGAGCGTCCGCCGCTCGGTCAGGACGCGGATCTTTTCCTGTTCTTCCTGCGGCTCCGGGCCTTCCAGGGTATATTGATAAATCTCTCCCATGGCCGTAGCCACGGGGCCCATGGTGATTTCCACGCCCGCCGGCACCTTTTCCTTGGCTTCGATCAACCGTTCGAGCACCAGCTGTCGGGCGAAATAGATGTCCACGCCGTCTTCAAAGACGACCGTGACCACCGAGAGTCCGAATTTCGAGATGGAGCGCAGCTGGCTCAGCCGGGGAAGCCCGCGCATGGCCATTTCGACGGGATAAGTGACGAATTTTTCCACTTCCAGCGGCGAGAGCCCCTGAGACGTCGAGAGGACTTCGACCTGGATGTTCGTGACATCCGGGAAGGCGTCGATGGGGAGCTTCAGGAAAGAATAGGCGCCGAGGCCCACCAGCAGGAGGACGCAGATGACCACGAGCAGCCGCTGCTTCAGAGTAAAGGATATGATGTTCTCGATCACGGCTAATCCTCTCCCAGGCTTTTCTTCAGCAATTCGGATTTGAGAAGGAAACTTCCGGCGGTGACGGCGCTCTCCCCTTCCTTCAGGCCTCCTGTTATTTCCACGAGCCCATTGTCTCTCTCCCCCGTGGAGACCTCCCTGAGGGAAAATGTGTTTTCGCCGGTCCGGATAAAGACAACTTTCTTGTTTTCGTAATCCTGGATGGCCGCTTCAGGAATAAAAAGGGCCTTCCGGCCCACAGGCGATACGATGTCCGCCTCGATGTACATCCCCGGCTTCAGTTTCCCGAGCGGGTTGGGGACTTCGACCCGGCCTTCGACTGTCCGTGTTTTCTCATCGACCACATCGCCGAGAAGGACCAGCTTTCCCCGAAATTCTTCTCCCGGAAAAGCCCCGCCGCGGATGACGGCCGGACATCCGGGGCGGACAAACGGAAGGTCTTTTTCATAGATGTGGACATGGGCCCAGAGGGAGGAAAGGTCGGCCATTTTAAAAAGGTCAACGCCGAATTCCACGTAATCTCCGACGATCGCCGCGCTTTCCAGGATGCTTCCCGAAAAAGGCGCTCGAACCGGAAGGAGCGGCTGAAGGGTGCGGTTCTTTTCGAGATCGGCCAGCTCCTCGTCCGTGATGTTGAGCAGAAGGAGCCTGCGCCTCACGGAATCGAGAAGCGAGCGGGCGGTCGCTTGTTCTCGGTCGTCTCCGGCGAGCCTTTTCTGCCGTTCGGAGGCCTGGATGAATTCAGCCTGCAGGGACAGATAATCGGGGCTGTAAAAATTGAGCAACAGCTGTCCTTTTTTCACTTTATCACCCGGGAAGGCGTGGACTTCTTCGATGCGCCCCGCGCTCCGGGATGTGATATGCAAATAGGTCCTGGCATTGAATTGGATTTCGCCGACGACCTTAATTTTCTGGGCCGCGAGCTTGAAGGAAACGGCCTCGACTTTAATGCCGGCTGTCTTCAGCGCTTCCGCCTTGAGCGTCACGGCGTCGGGCATCGCCGCATCGCTCGCCGGAGCTTCGGTTTTGCCGTCAGCCGCGTTTTTGCAGCTTGGCCAGGCCAAGCCGAGAATCATGACGGGTAGGGCAAACAATAAAAGTCTTTTTTTACTCATGGCTTCCTTCGCTATTCCCCAGCTTCGCCGGCGATTTCCAAATCGGCCAAAGAGACGAGATAAAGGTAGAGGGCTTTCAGATGTTCCAGTTGAGTCGTCGTGTACGTCCTGTAGAGGTCCAGCAGGCTAAAGGGCTCCATTTTTCCGTACTGGTAATATTCGATGCTGATCTTGAGCTCGTCCTCCATTTCGCCCAGGAGCTTTTGCTCAAAAATCCTGACTTGTTCTTGCGCCGTCTTGGCCGCTGCGTAGGCCGTATCGATCCGGGACAGGATGCTCTTGTGCCGGGCGTCCGCCGCAATCCGGCTGATATCTCTGACGGCAGCAGCTTCCATGCGCTCTCCTTTTTGTCTATTCCACCAGAGGGGCACGGAAAAGCTTAAGGCAAAGCCCCAGGCCCCGCCCTTCAAGCTCGGGGAGAAAAGCCCTAAGGAAAAATCCGGCAGATAATTTATATTCGCCAGCTTCAGGCCGGTGTCGGCCTGATGGAGTTTCAGATCCATCATTTTCAAGGAAGGCCTGGATGATATCGCTTCTGCCTCGAACTCGGTCAAACTTTTGTCAAACGGGACATAGGAGATGTCCGTGAGCAGATTCAGCGGCTCGTCGCCCATCCTGCCCAGGAGCAAGTTCAGCGCGGCCGCGTCCTCTGTCCACGCTTTTCTTTCTTCCAGGACCTGGTTCTGCAGCCTGGCCTTTTCCACTTTGGCCCTGAGGACATCACTGTAGGCGGCCGCCCCGGCCTGGTACCGGATCGTGATCATCTCGATCAGCTGGTCGAGAAGAGCGGACGTTTTTTCCAGAGCCGCAATCGTCCGCTCAGCGAGCTTGGCTTTGTAATAGGCCGTTTTCACTTTGGCCCGGATGACCATACGGATTTGTTCGAGGCCCAAAAAGGCAATGTCTTCGCCGTATTTGCCGATTTTCCCGCGGAGCGCTCGTTTCCCCGGAAACTCGAGGCTCTGTTGAATGCCAAAGCTGACCTCTTGTTCACTGGACGCCGCCTTCCCCGTCTTACTGAAGGCAATGCCCTCATCGCTGAAAACGATTTCAGGATCGGGGATGGTTTCCATTTGCAGCCGTTTGCCCTGGGACACCGCAAGTTCTTTTTGTGCGGCGGCGATATCGGGGTTCTGCTTGAGGGCCAGGCCAACAGCCTGCTCCAGGGTCAGGCCTTCCTGCCCGAAGAGGGCCGGGCACAAGCAGATATTTAGGAAAAGAACATAAAGCATAATTTTTTTCACATTCGGCCTCCATACAAAGACATCGGGGAAAAGGACGGAGAGGGGAAGGCTTTTTAAGAAAGGCAATCGGGCGGATGGAAGATATTTTTTATGAACTCATCGTGATGGATTCTTTCGTTCGAAGAAGCCAGGAACGTCGGGGGCGGAGGGCTGCCGAAAAAAGATCCGGGTTCAAACGGCTCGGGATTATCGTAGAACGCATGGAGCGGGCTGCACAGCTCATGCAGATGGTCATGGCAGAAATAATCATGAAAGACAATGGTTGTGCCGAAGAGAATGACCAGGAGAAGAAAGGGCAGGGGCAGAAGCGGCCCCGGGCTTGCGGCCTTGCGTCTGCTCACGATAATTCCTTAATTTTCAATGAATTAGTGAAGCGCTTATTATATTGTCATCCCCGGTCTTTGTCAATATAATACCCTCATGCAGCTCCGTCTGGGCAAACATTCCATCCTGCTGCTGATGCCTTTTTTTATATCCTTTTGCTCGACGTCCCCAAAGGGCGTCGTCATTTTGTGCGCGGGTGACAGCATCACCGCCCAGGCCTATCCCCATTTTCTCCAAAAAATTTTCATCCGCCAAAGGATAAAGGCGAAGGTCCTTAATTATGGCCGGAGCGGCAACACGTCGGGAGAATACTTGAGCTTCCTTCAAAGGAATCAGGACCGGCTCAAAGCGGAAGCGCCTGATTTTATCCTGCTCGAGCTCGGCACGAACGATGTCCGGGCCGACATCGATTTTACGCCTTCGGATGTTTTTAAGGCCAACATGAAAACGATCGTCGAGATCTTCCGTACATTCAAGAGCCGCTCCGGGAAAGGCCCGGCCATCCTGCTGGGCACAATCCCTCCCATCCCGGAGGGCACGCCGTTTCCGTTTACACCCCAGTCCGTGGCGCGGGTCGAAGGCGAGATCAACCCCGCCATCAAATCCATCTGCGAGGAAGAACGGCTTCCCTTGGTCGATGGCCACGCGCTTTTTCTCAAAGAGCCGGGCTTGCTTCCGGGCGTTCATCCTTCGCGGGAAGGCTATAGACGCCTTGCCCAACACTGGTTCGACGGGCTTAAACCGCTCATTTCAAAATAAATACCAAGGCTATTTTATTATTGAAATTTAAAAAAAATAGTGGTATGATATTTTCAACTATTAAATCGCAGATCAAAGGCACAATCTAAATTCTGGAGAAATCTTATGAATAGAAAGCTTATTCGACCGAATTTCACGGAAATTAAGGACAAGCTGAAGGCGAATGAGGCCGCCAGAATCCAGGAGCAACACCAGCAGCGCCAGGCACAGCCGCCGCCGCAGGCGCAGCAACAGCCGCCGCAGCAGAAGAAAGCCCATCCGCCCACGGACACGTTCGCGGAAAATTATTACTACCTCAAGCAAATGAGCAAGAAGACTCCCATGGCCGTTGTTTTTTACGATGGACAGGTGATCGAAGGATATATCGAGTGGTACGACCGAAATTGCATCAAGCTCAACCGAGATCACGCTCCAAACCTGCTCATATTCAAGAGCAATATCAAATATATGTACAAGCTCAGCGAGATCAAGGAAGGGCAGGAACCCGAACATAACGAGAAAAAATGAGCCTGCCTCGGATCGGGATCACGCTCGGCGATCCGGGGGGAATCGGCCCAGAAATAGTCATCAAATCCCTTAAAAACAGATCCTCCCTTCCCCAAGCCCATTATGTCCTTTTCGGAGACCCCTCGATCTTGGCGGAAGAAGAGAAGGCCCTTGGAATTTCTTTAAATTGGCGCTGTTACGATGAAAAAGAAGATCCGAAGGAGGCCGGGATCTCTTTAAAGGAAATAAACGCTCCCTTCGCGTCCGCGAAGAAACTGGGCGCTTCTGGAGAAAACGGCCTGGCCTCTTTTCGCTTTTTTGAAGAGGCTGTCGGGCTGGCGCGGAGGGGCGAGCTCGAATCCGTCGTGACGGCCCCCATCTCCAAACTCTCCTGGGAACTGGGCGGAATTTCCTGGCGGGGCCACACGGAATACCTCGAGCAGTTCTATCCTGAAGCGATGATGACCTTTTGGTCGGAAAAGCTGACCGTGGCCCTGCTCAGCCATCATTTACCTTTAAAAGAGGCTTTGAAAAGAGTAAAAAAAAAGAATCTATTAAAATTTTTTCGTGTCCTACGGCAGAGCGCAGAGAAGGCTCGGCCGGGTCCATACGAGCTTCTTGTCGCCGGCTTGAATCCCCATGCGGGTGAGGATGGACTCCTTGGGGATGAAGAGAAAAAGGAGATCATTCCGGCGGTCGAGGAAGCCAGGTCGCAAGGGCTTCCGGTCAGCGGCCCCTATCCCCCGGATGTCATTTTCCGCAGAGCTTTGGGGCATCCTGAGAAAATTGTCGTGGCGCTTTATCATGATCAGGGCCTGATCGCGTTCAAGCTGGAAGCGTTTGAAACGGGCGTGAACGTGACGTTGGGAATGCCTTTTATCAGGTCCTCGCCGGACCACGGAACTGCTTTTGACATCGCCGGAAAAGGCCGGGCCAACCCTGTGAGCATGGTCGAAGCCATCCGGCTGGCGGTTGAATTATCGCCTAGCTCTTTTTAGCTCTCTGCGCATCTCTCGATCCCTGTCCCTTTCCTTGATGGCTTCTTTCTTTTCATAAACGCGTTTTCCTTTGGCCAGGGAGATTTCCACTTTGATGCGGCCCTTCTCGTTGAGCATGACCTTTGTCGGGACGAGGGTGAAGCCCTTTTCCTTGATTTTTCCTGTCAAGCGCTTGATCTCTTGGCGGTGGAGGAGGAGCCGTCTCGGCCTCAGCGGGTCGTGGTTGAAGCGGTTGGCGGCCTCATACGGGCTGATATGGCATTGGACGAGGAATACCCCTCCGTCCCTGATCTCGGCATAGCTTTCCTTCAGGCTGATCCGGCCCTCTTTGATAGATTTCACTTCACTGCCCTGCAGGGCGATCCCAGCCTCCAGGCTCTCGATGATTTCGTAATTGAAATAGGCCTTCTTGTTGACGGCGACGTTTTTCATTTCATTCCGTTCCTGATCGCAGGACGACTCGGATCAGGCTGATGTGCCGTTTGTTCATCTTCTCGACGATGAACCGATGGCCTTGATAGTCAAGGGTTTCTTTTTCATGAGGGATCCGACCGAACTCGTATAAAAAGAACCCGGCCAGCGTCGTGTACTCGCTCAATTCAGGCAGCTTCAGGGGGAACCTTTCGTTGATGTCCTTGATGGCGGCCGATCCTTTTATGATGAAGACATGCGCTTCGGCCTGCTGGAACCAGGCTTCTTCCTTGTCGTCGTGCTCGTCCTGGATATCGCCCACGATTTCTTCGATGATGTCTTCAAAAGTCACGATCCCTTCCATGCTCCCGAACTCATCCACGACAAAGGCCAGGTGCACGGCGTTCTCTTTCATTTGGAGCAGGACTTTTTCTACGGATGCGGATTCGGGAATGAAGAGCGGCTTGCGCAGGAATGTCGTCAAATCAAAGTCTTTATTATCAATAAGATATGGGATAATGTCCTTGGCATGGATCAGGCCTTCGATTTGGTCGAACCGCCCCCGATAGACGGGATATCGGGAAAATGCCTCGATCCGGATGGTCTCTAGGATTTGCTCCTTCGATGCACCGATCTCGATGGCCTTGACCTGGGGGCGCGGCGTCATGATCTCTTTGACCGGACGGGAGGCGAGGTCCATGATCTCCTCGATCATTTTTTTGCGGAAGGCCGACATGCCCTTGATGCCCTTGGTCAATAGGACTTTTGTCTCGTCCTCCGTCATCGTCCGCGAGATGCCCGGCCGTTCTTCACGCGAGGACCGGAAAATCAGGCTGGACAAAAACGTGAAGGCCTTCACGAAGGGGTAAAAGATGATCATAAAAAACCTGAGAGGATAGATATAGAGAAAAGAAGTCTTCAGGGGGTGATAGGCGGCATAGATCTTGGGGTTGATCTCTGAGAAGAACAGGAGCAGCAGCGTCGTGGCGGCGGTGGCCAGCAGAACGGCTTGTTTTTGATTGGGGATGATGGAGACAAAAATATAGGTCGCCACGGAGGCGGCCGCCACGTTGACAAGAGTGTTTCCGATGAGAATGGTCGTTAGGAGATGATCGATCCGGGCCAGGATTTTTCGGACGGACCCGGCCTTTTTGGAGCCCTTTTTCTCCAGGTATTCCAGAGTGTAAGGGTTCGAGCTAATCAGCGCCGTTTCCGATGAAGAAAAAAAGGCGCTGAGGATGACAAAGAGCAAGAACAAGAGAAGCGAAGGTAATAACATTGCGCTAGAGGTCAGATATCCAGGCTGGCCTTGACGTCTTTGAAGCAGTGCGAGAGCGTATGAAAGATCTTCCGCTCGATTTGATCGAACGGCAGGGAAGAAGCTTCCGAGATCTCGGTGACGATGAGTTCCTTGGCCTTTTCCATCATCTTTTTCTCACGGAAGGACAGGGGCTTGATCAGGCTGAGGTAGTAGAGGCTTTTGAGGACCGCCACCATGTCTAGGATCGTTCCCGATTTCATCAGGTTGACATGTTCCTTATAGCGGCCCTTCCAGTTCATGGTCACTTCGACATCTCCATTTCGCATGTGATCAAAGATTTCCTTCACGGACAGCTTGGAGATCAGTTTCCGGATTCCGATTTCTTCGGTGGAGGTGGAGGGGATCAGGACCAGAGTGTTATTGGCCAGGATTCTCAGATGATAGACTTTGAAGCTTTCCCCGTTATAGGCCTCTTGTTGAATATCTTCGATGATGCCGAGGCCTTGATTGGGATAAATGACTCTATCGCCAATCTTGAATGAATTCATGAACCTATATTATAGGAATTTCCCCTGGAAGAGTCAATGAGAATTAATAATTAAAATGAACAACAAGAGCGGGCGGTTCTCTCATTTATCAAGAGGCTTCTATGAGCGAGAGAACCGCCCATTTATGAAAGGAGGGAGGGTTAGCGGAAGCAGGGCCGGTTGGGTTTGTGCATTGCGTTGTAGAGCGTTGTCCGGGAAACATTGAGGATCCTAGCTGTCAGGCTGATATTGTAGAACGTCACCTCAAGAAGATAATGAATATATTCTCGTCTAAGGTCGTCAAGGGTGGGGAGCTCATTCTCGTTTCGGGCAACGATTTTTTTTCTCGACTCGAGGTACGATTGCAGATATTCGGCCATGTTCATTTGGATTTAAACCGGTGGATGATGCGGAGGTTATTGGAGACGACATAAGAATAAGCGATGTTGGAGACGATGGAGAGCGTCCATGCCAGGGCTTTGTTCTTTTTATACAGGCTTTTCAGGCTGTAGTCGCTGAGCGCGGTAAACCCGATCTTGACCGCTGCGAAAGCATAGGGATCCCTGACGACAGATTTCATTATTGCGTTGCCCTCTTTGACACCCGGATATTTAAGGGCCTCCAATGTGGAGAAGTAATCGGCGGCATTGAGAGCGACGAGCGAGACAAGGGATATTTTATAGAGAGAGTCGCCCGGGTTGGAGAGCTTGATACCCGGAACAATATATTTTTGGCCTGCGCTGACGGCGGTGGCAGTGTAAGAAATGATCGGGAAGGAATGGTCCTGAATCCCGGAGGGCGGCAGAGGAATAAGGTCGAGGTTTGAAAGCGGAGAAACCGGAGCCGGAGGCAGAGGTGTATCAAGAAGAATGACGGAAAGGTCTGAGGCTGTAAGAGCTGCAGAAGAAAGAAAGACAAAGAGAAGAAAGAGCCCTCTTGCTTTTTTCAATACTTTGCCTCAATATTGCGCATTTCATCTTTATAAAAAGCAAGAATAGTGCCAATATTAAATATTTCTTATAATTTACTTATTATGCTATAATTATGAGGTTTTTTAGATAAATTCGTGAGACGTAAGAATGTTTATTTATTGAACACAATAATATTCAAAATGTCCATAATTAATTGTAAATAAATTAAATATGTGAGTTTCTGATAATGTGTTCAATAGCTGGACGTTTTAAACATAAGAATTTCAGCTGAATGAAGAAGGATGCCCTTGGAGTGCCACGATAGATGCCATCAAACTCTCCAGGAGACGCAGCCTCCTGAGAATTTCACCTTGACAGAAAAGGGCGGCTTTATTAACATACTACTCTCAATTCTCCAAAAGGTTAGAGATCGATGAAGCCAACCTTCCGGCCGAACAACAGAAAAAGAAACAAGAATCACGGCTTTCTGGTCAGGATGAGCACCAAGGGCGGACAGAAAGTCATCAAGCGAAGAAGACAGAAAGGCAGAACGCGCCTCGCTGTTTGATGGATGAAAGCTATAGTCCTCGCGAGAGGATTAGGAAGAAAAAAGATTTTTCAAATCTCTACAAAAAAGGCAGCTCTACCAGAGGCACGTATTTCAATCTGATCTATCTTCCCAATAGCTTGACCTATTCCCGAATGGCCGTCGTCGCCAGCAAAAAGATCGGCAACGCCGTTCAGAGAAACAGAGTCCGAAGAAGAGTCAAAGAATTGTTTAGAAGAAACAAAGATTTGTTGACAACGCCTGTTGACATGATCGTCGTGACCAAGAAAGGCGTCCAGGACGCGACTTGGGAAGACATGAGGACCCAGTATCTTTCCATGATCCGGGCCATTGGCTCGAAGAAACCGCGACCATGAGGAGGCTCATCCTGGTTTTGATCAAAGGCTATAGAACCCTCTTGTCTCCCATGCTCGGCCGCAATTGCCGGTTTTATCCGACCTGTTCCGATTACACGTATCAAGCGATCGAAAAGTTTGGGGTCGCCAGAGGGCTCTATCTGGGATTGAGAAGAATCCTGAAGTGCCATCCATTTCATGAGGGAGGTTTTGACCCGGTTCCCTAAAAGAGTGGAGTATGGATACAAAAAGAATCATCTTGGCCATCGTCCTTTGTTTTATCGTCCTGTTTCTTTACCAGCTGATTTTTTTCAAAAAAGCCCCTGAGCCGCAGGGCGGTTCGGAGCCGGCCGCTCGGGTTGAAAAGGCCCCGCCTCAGGCATCTGCGCAAAAAGAACTGCCTTCAACGTCAAAACCGGCCCAAGAAAATAAGCCCGAGACAGCGAAGCAGAATCTTCAGCAGGTTTCAGCGAAAAATGAGGAACTCCTGACCGTCAACACATCGCTCTTTAAGGCCGTCTGGAGCAATAAGGGCGGAGTTCTCCAAAGCTTCCAACTTCGAAAACATAAAACCGAGAATAATGAAGACCTTGAGCTTGTTCCCGCCTTTGCCAAGGATACGGGTGTCTATCCGTTTGCCCTTTTGGATGAAATGCCGGCGGCGGCCAAAGCCGACTTTGCCGGCATGAAATCCAATGCCTATAATGGTCCGTTTTATAAGGCTTCTGGGGTCAACTTGAACCTCAGAGACGGAGAGAAGGGCGAGATTCGCTTTCAATATTCCGACGGAAAGGACATCGAGATCGAGAAGACCTTTGTTTTCTATGGCGGAAAGTACGATTTTGATATTGCCGTTAGTATTAAGAAAAACGGCCAAAAGGTCGAACCCCGACTGCTTTGGGGGCCTGGAATAGGAAATCCATCCCTAGAAGAGCAGAAAAAGTCTTTTGGCGGCGGCGGCGGGGCAACTGTTTTTGCCTCCAATAATCTCTTTAGGATTGACGAAAGGAGATATAAACCGGAGCAGAGCGCTTTTAATTTTGTGAACTGGGCCGCCTATGATGATAACTATTTCGCGGCTCTTTTTCTCTCCGGGAGCGAGAACGGAACAGCAGTCTATTTAAAGCTGGACACCGATAAAGCATCCTATTTCTACCTAGCCGTCAATAATCCGAGCCGGGCTTTCATCGGGCCTAAAGAGTTCGACACCCTTGTCGCCTTCGGGCATAATGCAAAAAAGATCGTGCGTTTCGGCTTTTTAGGCTTTATTGCGGAAATACTCCTTTATGCCCTCAAGTTTATCCATCGATACATCCCCAACTGGGGCATTGCCATCATCATCCTGACATTTGTTATCAAAATTCTCTTTTTCCCGCTGACCTACAGCAGCACCAAGTCCATGGCTAAAATGGCGGAGCTACAGCCCAAGGTCAAAGCCCTGAGGTCTAAATATAAGAAGGCCAAGCAGGATATCGCCCAGCGCCGCCAAATGAACGAAGAGATGATGAGCCTTTATAAAGAGCACGGCGTCAATCCGGCGGGAGGCTGCCTTCCCATGCTCATCCAATTTCCTGTTTTAATCGGGTTTTTTAATCTCCTGCGGATCGCGATCGAGCTCAGGCGAAGCCCATTCATGCTGTGGATCAAGGACCTTTCGGTCAAAGATCCGTATTATGTGACTCCGATCCTGATGGGCATCACCCAGTATATCCAGCAGAAAATGTCGCCGACGTCGGCCGACCCTACGCAGGCCAGGATGATGCTCTTTATGCCGGTCCTTATGACATTTCTTTTCATGAATTTTCAAAGCGGCCTGGTTATCTACTGGCTCACCTCTAACGTGCTTCAAATCGGCCAGCAATATGTCATGAATCGTATGATGAAAAAGAAAAAGCGAGAAGAGTCCCATGGAAAACGAAGAAAAAAATGAGGAGCAACAGGAATTTAAGGGCAAAAATTTAGACGAGGCCATTGGCCACGCCGAGCATATCCTGAAGATCCCCAGGTCCGAGCTCAACTATGAGATCGTGACCGAGAAGACGAAGCTGTTCGGGATCAGCAAGGAAATCGTCATCAGGGCTTGGCCGAAAATCGAGGCCGAAGAAAATGCCGTCTCCAACTTCCTCGACAAGCTCCTCCCCCATTTTCCCCTGGAAATCTCCTACGAGATCAAGAAGCGGAACGGCTTTGTCTATGTCATTTTCGACGGAAACGACAAACAGCTTTTGCTCTGGAAAGACGGCTCTCTGCTGCTGGCCCTTCAACATATCCTGAACAAAATCTCATCGCAAAAGGTCCAGGTGGACTGCGAATTCTTCAGGAAAAGAAAAGAGAAAAAGCTCAGGGAATATGCCCAGCAGGTGGCCAGGCAGGTTTACGAAAGCGGCAAGAACGAAATCCTCGACCTGATGAACCCCTATGAAAGGCGGATTGTCCACATCGCCGTCAATCAGATTCCCGGCATCACGAGTGAAAGCTTGGGCGAGGGATTTTTGAAAAGAGTCAAGATTTATCCGGTCGAAAAACAGAAAAAATAGCGGCTCGGGGCACCTCGCTCAAAACATAGCTTCTTTCCACTTTACGAGCGGTTCATACGGCCCGTGGCTTGCCACGGGGAACCGCTCGAGAGGGTTCCAAGGGGGAGTCGCCCCCTTGGTCGCAGGGCGGGGTTCCTTGCCCCGCCCAAGAAGGGGAGGCAGGGCGGCCGGGTCTTCCCGGCGCCCGTTGGAAGGGGGCTTCCCCTCCAAGTTGACTAATCATTATTCCTCCGTTAAAATTAAAAAAAATGCTTGAATACAGCCTGGATGAGACAATTATTGCGATTTCGACCCCGCCCGGCTTCGGGGGGATCGGCATTGTCCGTTTGAGCGGGAAAAACGCACTTCCCATTGCAAAAAAGATATTTAAAATAAAGAAAAAAGACGAGGCTGGGATTCTTCCCGGGCAGGCCATCATCGGGGACGTTTTTGATTTTGAAAAAAATGAGAGCCTTGATGAGGCGTACCTGCTCTTTTTCCCGGCACCTCGCTCCTATACTAAAGAAAACGTGGTAGAGATCAGCTGCCATGGCAGCCCCGCGGTCCTGGAAGAAGTTGTCCGGCTCGGCATAAGAGCAGGGGCCAGGCATGCCCACCCTGGAGAATTCACTCTAAGGGCTTATTTGAACGGAAGAATCGACATCCTACAGGCCGAAGCGGTCAACGATCTAATCCGGGCGGCGTCTCTCACAGAGGCGAAGATTGCCTTTGGCCAACTGGAGGGCAGGCTTTCCATGCGGATTGAAGACGTTCGCGATCAAATCGTACATCTTCTCTCCCAAATCGAAGCGGCTATTGAATTTCCTGACGAACATCTCCGGATAACTCCCCAAAAAATCGCCCTGATTTTCGAGAGGATGATCGAATTTTTGGAAGCACTGGTCGCCAGCTATGATGCGGGAAAAGCCCTGACCGAGGGGGTCACTCTGGCTATTGCGGGGAGAAAAAATGTCGGCAAATCGACGCTCTTCAACGCCCTGCTCGAAGAACAAAGGGCCATTGTCACTCCCCATCCCGGAACGACACGCGATTATTTAAAAGAGAAAGTAAAGATCAAGGATACTATTTTTAACCTGGTTGATATGGCTGGCCTCGGCCGGCCGTCCTCTGTGGTTGAGAAAGAGGGCATGAAAAAAGGAAGGAAAATCGCCAGGCAAGCGGCCGGGTTGTTGGTGCTCTTGGATGCATCCCGAACGGAAACGGCAGAGGATTACACGCTGATTGAAGAATACAAAGGAAAAAAGATGCTTCTCGTTTTTAACAAAATAGACCTTCCCCCGAAAATGGATATGGAAAAAATTAAAAAGCGGTATGGGACTCTTTCCTCTCTCAGAATCTCTGCGCTCCGGGGGACAAATCTAAGTCGTTTAAAAGATAATATTTACGATCTCTTTGCCCCCAAGGTCGATGACCGTCAGGAGGTTATTTTTCATTTGAGGCAGAAGCTGCAGCTTGAAGAGATTCTCAACCATTTGAAAAAGGGTCGGGAACTTCTTGAGAATAAATTTCCAGAGGAAGTTTATGCCGAAGAGATCCGGAAGGTGCTTCCTGTCGTCGGACAGCTCACCGGTGAAATCCACGCGGATGAAGTCATCGATGACATTTTCAG
The DNA here is from genome assembly GCA_963715635.1 of Candidatus Aminicenantota bacterium. Lineage (GTDB taxonomy): Bacteria > Acidobacteriota > Aminicenantia > Aminicenantales > UBA4085 > JAPKZH01. Next base: position 3,779,189 of record OY970261.1, read on the forward strand.
CCGGTTTTGCGTCGGTAAATGAGATGAAAAAAGCCTTTGCAGATACCTACGATGTTGTCGTAGTCGGCGCCGGCCATGCCGGGTGCGAGGCCGCCTTCGCGGCCAGCGCGATGGGGCTTCGGACCTGCCTGATCACGATTCATCTGGAAACGATCGCCCAGATGTCCTGCAACCCGGCCATCGGAGGGCTCGCCAAGGGGCATTTGGTCCGGGAAATCGATGCACTCGGCGGGATCATGGGGTTTCTTGCCGACGAAACAGGCATCCAGTTCAGGCTCTTGAACCGGAGCCGCGGCGGCGCGGTCCAAGCGCCCCGGGCCCAGTGTGACAAAGCTCTCTACAGATTGACAATGAAGAAATGGCTGGAGGACATACCGAATTTGACGGTTTTTCAGGGAATCGTTACCGAGATTTTGGTTGAAAAGGGGAAAGCCCGCGGCGTTTTGACCCTGGATGGCAACGCGATTCTAGGGAAAGCCATCATAGTGACACCCGGCACGTTCTTAAACGGGCTTATCCATATCGGCCTGAAGAGCTATCCCGCCGGAAGGGCGAACGAGCCGGCCTCCCATGAGTTAAGCGAGAATTTGCGAAAGCTTGGTTTTCGGACTTTCCGCCTGAAAACAGGCACTCCGATGCGTCTCGACAAACACACGATCGCCTGGGAAAATTTTGACGCTCAGCCGGGTGATGACGAGCCTGTCCCCTTCTCCTACCGGACGAAAAAAAAGCTCGAGAACAAAGTCGTCTGCTTTATCGGCTATACAAACCAAAAAACGCATGAGATCATTAGGCGTAGCCTGGACAAGTCCCCTCTTTACAGTGGAAAAATTAAGGGCGTCGGGACGAGGTACTGCCCTTCGATCGAGGACAAGGTCGTTAAATTTCCCCATCATTCGCGCCACCAGTTCTTCTTGGAGCCGGAAGGGCTGGATACTTCTGAGATCTATGTGAACGGCATTTCTTCAAGCCTCCCTTATGAAACTCAAAAACAGATCTTACAAAGCATCCCAGGCCTCGACCGGGCAAAAATTTTGAGGCCGGCTTATGGGATCGAATATGACGCAGTAGCCCCGATCCAGCTCCATCCGACCTTGGAAACAAAAATCATTGACCATTTATACCTCGCCGGCCAGATCAACGGCACTTCCGGCTATGAAGAAGCGGCCGCTCAAGGGCTGATGGCCGGAATCAACGCTGCGCTTAAAATTAGGAATAAAAAGCCGTTCATTCTGCGCCGAGATGAAGCTTATATAGGAGTGCTTATCGATGACCTGGTCTTAAAGGGAGTGGAGGAGCCATATAGGCTTTTTACATCACGCGCTGAATACCGCCTCATGCTCCGTATTGATAATGCCGACAAACGGCTGATGAGATACGGGCATGAGCTCGGGCTGATAAAAGAGGCGGATTTTGCGGCTTACCTTGAGAGGCAGGGGAGAGCCCAGTTGGTCTTTAGTTTTCTGGAAAAGAATAAAATAACCCTGGAAAATAAAGAAAAAATATCTCTGAAAGACTACCTAAAAAAACCTGAAATTCGGCTGGGCAATGTGCTAGAATACGGAAAGATTCCCGTTTCTTTAACAGATGAAGACGTCAGGCATATCGAAGCAGAGGTCAAGTATGAAGGCTATATTAAGAAACAGGAAAAAGAAATTGCGAGAATATCGAAAATCGATGGAGTCAAAATCCCGAAAAATCTCGATTTTAAGGCAATCCATGGCCTGACAAGAGAAGCCGTCGAGAAAATGGAAAAATACAGGCCCATGACGGTTCGCGAGATGAAGAAAATCCCAGGGTTGACACCCTCGGATATATTCAGCGTCTATGTTTATCTCAGCCTCCAGAGGAAAAAGAGGTCTGGCGGCCAAAATGTTTCACGTGGAACATTAGACCATGGCGAATAAAATCATCGCTGTTGCCAACCAAAAGGGAGGGGTGGGGAAGACAACAACCGCCATAAACCTTTCGGCCTCCCTGGCATTGAAAAAAATCCGGGTCCTCCTTATAGACTTTGATCCTCAAGGAATGGCGACGGCCGGCCTGGGAAGGGCCAAAGAACCGAACAGGGGTATTTACCAGGCCATGATGAACGGCCATGACATCCTGGAATATATCGAGGGGACCGAGCTCGATAATCTCTATTTTTGTCCCTGCTCGCCGGAGCTGGCGGGGGCAGAGGTGGAGCTTTTCTCCAAGGACCATAGGGAAAAAAAGCTCCGGGAAGTCCTGGGAAAAATCAGGGCTAGGTTTAATTTTATCATCATTGACTGCCCCCCTTCCCTGGGATTTCTAACGATTAACGCCCTTTCGGCCGCCGATTCCGTCATTATCCCTGTTCAGACTGAATTCTTTTGCATGGAAGGGATCCCGACCTTCTTCAAACCTTAAATGAGGTCCGGACTTATTTTAATCCTTCTCTCAAGATCGAAGGGATACTTCTGACCATGTTCGATGAGCGGACCAATCTTTCCAAACAGGTCGAAGAAGAAGTAAGGAAGTCTCTCAAGGAAATCGTCTATGCGGTTGTCATCCCCAGGACGGTCAGGTTGGCCGAAGCCCCCAGCTTCGGCAAGCCCATTGTGCTTTATGATATAAAGTCCAAAGGAGCAGAAGCCTATCTCAATTTAGCCGAGGAGATTCTCCAGAAATGAAAAAAGCATTAGGCAAAGGGATCAAAGCGTTTATACCCGAAGAATACGGAATCCTGAAGGACGAAAAATACGCCGAAATCGATATCGAACGACTCAAGCCGAACCCCCTTCAGCCGCGAACGAAGTTTGATGAGAAGGCCATCGATGAGCTGGCCCGGTCGATCAAGGAGGCGGGCGTCCTGCAGCCAATCCTGTGCGTCCCGGAAGAGGAATATTTTAAGATCCTCACCGGCGAAAGAAGATGGCGAGCGGCTCAAAAGGCCGGCCTCCAGAAGGTTCCCGTCCTGATTCGGAATATTCCCCAAGAGCAGCAGCTGGAGATCTCGCTTATTGAAAACCTTCAGAGAGAAGAGCTTAACCCGATCGAAATCGCCCGAGCCTATCAGAGGATGATCGATGAGTTGAACTATACCCAGCAGGACGTGGGCGACAAAGTCGGCAAGGACAGGACCTCGGTGACCAATTTTTTGCGGCTGCTCAAGCTCCCCGGGGAAGTCCAGGAGGGCCTCAAAGACGGCAGAATTTCTATGGGCCACGCCAGGGCCCTTCTGGCCATCGAAGTCCCGGAAGCCCAGGTGAAACTTTGCCGGAAAATCATCAAGAGAAACCTCTCGGTCAGAGATGTGGAGAGGCTCGTCTCCAAGCGCAAGCCGTCGGCCGCGCCTCTCAGGAGGGCCAAGACCGACCCCAACCTCGAAGCTTTGCAAGAAGATCTTTTGAGGTTTCTCGGGACAAAAGTGGACATCGCAGGAAACCAGAAGAGAGGCGTGATCAAGATATTCTATTTTTCTTTAGATGAGCTGAACAGGATCTTTGAGCTCATCAAGGGAGTAAATTCATGAAAGACAAGAGGAAGGAAATGGAAGAAACAAAAATCACGGGTTTTTTTGACAACGGGACGGAATTCAAGGGCGACCTGAAGTTTAAAGGGTCTTTTCGCATCGACGGGTATTTTCAGGGGAAAATCGAGTCTGATTCGATGCTGATCATCGGAGAAAAAGGGAAGGTCGAGGCCGAAGCCTACGTCGGTTTTGTCATTATCAACGGCGAATTCAAAGGCAATATCCGGGCTATAGAAAAGGTCGAGATAAACAGCAACGGCCGGGTGACCGGGACGATCATAACGCCCAAGCTCGTCGTCGAGGAGGGGGCCTATTTGGAGGCCAACTGCCAGACCTCCGAACAGGTTCCTTTGCCCGGCGCAGAGCAGAAAGAAAAATCAGGCAAATAGCCTTGAAAAAAGCCTTAGGAGTCATTCCTGTCCGGTTTCAATCGACCAGGTTCCCCGGAAAACCCTTGGCCCCGATTCTCGGGAAGCCGATGATTCAATGGGTTTATGAGGGGGCGAAAAAAGCAAAGCTCTTGGACAGGATCATTATTGCCACGGACAATGAAAGGATCTTCCGAACCGCCGAGAAAATCGGGGCCGAGGTGATGATGACATCAGCCGAGCATTCTTCCGGGACCGAACGTGCGGCGGAAGTGGCGGCTAAGGTCGAGGCGCCGATTATCATCAACATTCAAGGAGACGAGCCGCTTGTCGAGGGCGACATGCTGGACGGCCTCGTCGGAGCCTTGCAGGATGAGGTCATTCCGATGGCCACTCTTATGGCTAAGGTCCATGATGTCAGTCTCCTCGAGGAAAGCCACATCGTCAAGGTCATCGCTGATAAAAACGGCTATGCCCTCTATTTTTCCCGGTCGCCTCTCCCCTACCAGGCCGCCGATTTTTTCTACCAGCATGTCGGGATCTACGGTTATCAAAGAGGTTTCCTCCTCAATTTCCATCGCCTGGGCCCGTCGAGGCTGGAGAAATTCGAGAAGCTGGAACAACTGAGGGCGCTGGAGGACGGCATAAAAATAAAAATGATCGAGATCCGTTTTGCCACCTTGAGTGTGGATACGCCGCAGGATATAATCAAGGTGGAACATTTTTTAAAAAAGAGGGTCCATGAGTAAATATATTTTTGTGACCGGAGGCGTGCTTTCGGGACTCGGCAAAGGGATCGCCGCGGCATCGGTCGGCCGGCTGCTGGAAAGCCATGGCTTCAAGATCACGCTGCAAAAATTCGATCCCTACCTCAATGTGGACCCCGGAACGATGAACCCCTTCCAGCATGGTGAAGTCTACGTGACGGACGACGGCGCGGAGACCGACTTGGACCTGGGCCATTACGAAAGGTTCACCTCGACACGGACGACGAAATACCACAACTGGACGGCCGGCAAAATTTATGACTTGATCATCCGGAAGGAACGAAGAGGGGAGTATCTCGGCAAGACTGTCCAAGTCATTCCTCACGTGACCGATGAGATCAAGAATGCCTTCCGCGCGGTCCAGAGCGATAACGACATCGTCATCGTCGAAATAGGCGGAACGGTCGGGGATATCGAGAGCCTGCCTTTTCTCGAGGCTACCCGACAAATGAGGTTGACGAACGGAAGCGAAAATATTCTGTTTATCCATTTGACTCTAGTCCCCTACATAAAGACTTCCGGAGAGCTCAAGACCAAGCCTACCCAGCATACCGTCAAAGAGCTGCGGGCCATCGGGATCCAGCCCGACATTCTTCTTTGCCGGACCGACAGGTTCCTGACTCCCGACCTAAAATCAAAAATTTCCTTGTTCACGAACGTCCCTGTCGACGCCGTCATCACGGCCAAGGACGTGGATAATATCTATGAAGTTCCGCTGATATTTGCCCGGGAAGGCCTGGATACGATCATTATCAAACAGTTGAAGCTCGCGCCCAGAAAAAGAAACATGGTCCAATGGAACGCGCTCGTCAAAGCGATGAGCCGGCCGAAGGATAGCGTGGACATCGGCGTAATCGGAAAGTACGCGGGATTTCAGGACTCTTACCTCAGCTTGAAACAGGCCCTGTGCCATGGCGGGATCGCCAACGGCCTCCGGGTGAATATTTCCTGGATCGAAGCCGAGGACCTCGAACGAAAAAAGATTGAAAAGATCTTGGGCGATAAAGACGGCATCCTGGTCCCTGGCGGCTTCGGCCACCGGGGGATTGAGGGCAAGATCCGGGCCGCCGCTTATGCCCGGGAGAACAAGGTCCCCTTCTTTGGAATTTGCCTCGGCATGCAATGTGCGTCCATTGAATTCGCCCGGAACATCGCCGGGCTCAAGCGGGCCAACAGCACGGAATTCGACGAAGACACGCCGCACAAGATCTTTTTCAAGTGGAGGGAGCTCAAAGGGATCCAGGACCTGGGCGGGACGATGAGGCTGGGGCAGTATCTCTGCCGCCTCCAGAAAAATTCTTTTGCCTACAAAGCCTATCGGAAAACTGATATTTATGAGCGCCACCGCCACCGCTATGAATTCAACCCCGAATACGAAGCGGTCCTGGGGGAGGCCGGGCTCTTTTTCTCGGGAAAGAACCCGGACTACGGTCTGGTCGAAGTGGTCGAGATCAGGGACCATCCCTGGTTCCTGGGCTGCCAGTTTCATCCCGAGTTCAAATCCAAGCCGCTCAAGCCGCACCCGTTATTCACGGCTTTTGTCGGAGCCAGCTATGCCCATCGCCGCAAAAGAAATAAGAGTTAGTCCCGGAGTCAAGATCGGCGGTGCCGGAGGGCTGTTCCTGATCGCCGGCCCGTGCGTGATCGAAAGCCGGGAGCGGGTTTTTTCCATCGCCAAAAAAATACGCGCGATCTGCGAAGCCCTGCGCATCCCGTTCATCTTTAAGGCTTCTTTTGATAAAGCCAACCGCTCATCGATCAGGTCGTACAGAGGCCCCGGCCTGGAGAAAGGGCTCGAAATACTCCGCGATATTAAGTCCGAGCTCGGCCTGCCCGTCCTTTCGGACGTCCATGAGACCTGGCAAGTCGAACGCGCGGCCGAGGTCCTGGATATTATCCAGATTCCCGCCTTTCTCTGCCGGCAGACTGATTTGATCTTGACCGCGGCCCGGACGCATAAGCCGATCAACGTCAAAAAAGGACAATTTCTTTCGCCGGGCGAGATGAAAAATGTCATTGAAAAAATCGAAAGCACGGGAAATAAAAAAATGATCCTGACCGAGCGGGGGACCGCCTTCGGCTACAATAATCTTGTCTTTGACGTCCGGTCGATTCCCATCATGAAACGCTGGGGGTATCCCGTCGTCATCGATGCCTCTCATAGCGTCCAAAAGCCGGGCGGGCAGGGGACAGCGTCCGGGGGTGAGCATGAATTCATCCCTTCCATTGCCAAAGCCGGCGTCAGCGTGGGTGCAGACGGAGTTTTTCTTGAGGTCCATGACAATCCGCGGCAGGCCCTTTCGGACAAGTATAACTCATTGATAATAATAGAATTAAAAGATTTACTGAAGACCTTGCTCCGATTGAAAAAAGCTGTCTAAAGGAATGGGCATGACAAAAAAAGACGTCATCCAAACAGGGAAGGCCGTTCTTCAGATCGAGGCCAGGGCCGTCGAGGCCTTGAGCTCGAAGCTGGATGAGAATTTTGCCAAGGCCGTCGACCTCATCTGCCGCACAAAGTCCCGCATCATCGTCACCGGCATGGGAAAATCCGGTCTCGTCGGGAGAAAAATCGCGGCCACCCTGGCCAGCTGCGGAACCCCGGCCATGTTCGTCCATCCCGCCGAAGCCGGCCACGGTGACTTGGGCATGATCCTTCGAAAAGACGTTCTTCTTGCCGTCTCTTACAGCGGCGAAACGAGGGAAATCGTCGACCTTCTGGATTTCATTAAAAGGATCGGCGTGAAGCTCATCTGCATCACCGGCAGCAGAAATTCCAAGATTGCCAAATACAGCGATATCGTCCTCGAATCAAAGGTCGAGAAAGAGGCCGAGCCCAGCGGCCTCGTTCCGACGGCAAGTTCGACGGCGGCCCTGGCTCTCGGCGATGCGCTGGCCATCGCCGTCATGAAGAGAAAAGGTTTCGGCGAGCGCGATTTCGCCTTCGTCCATCCCAAGGGCCAGATCGGGAGAAAACTCCTACGGGTCGAAAGCCTCATGCACAAAGGGCAGGACGTCCCCATCGTCCGGCCCGAGACTCCGATGAGCGACGTCATCGAAGAAATGACGCAGAAAAAGCTGGGAATGACGTGCGTCGTGAACCCCGAGAAAGTGCTCGTCGGTATCGTCACGGACGGCGATTTGCGCCGTATGCTTAGAAGATATAAAGAGGCCATCCTTCAAAAAACGGCCCAGGACTGTATGACCCCCAATCCCGTCACGATCGACAAAACCGACCTGGCCACCGAAGCCCTCAACTTCATGGAGAAGAAAAAAATCACCTCGCTGGTCATCAAGAGAAAGGACGGAAAGATTGAGGGGATCATCCACCTTCATGACCTGTGGCGGACGGAAATGTTCTGATGAGAAAGAAGGCGCGGGCGGGCCGGGTCAAAATGATCCTCATGGATGTGGACGGCACTCTCACCGACGGGACCCTGGCCGTGCTGCCGGACGGCGAAGAGATCAAATCCTACAATGTGAAGGACGGAATGGGGGTTTTGCTCGCCCAACTGGCCGGGCTCAGGATCGGGATCATCACCGGAAAGACCTCGAAAGGCCTGGAGAAAAGGGCGGAGCGGCTGAAAATCGCGGAAATCCACCAGGGGATCATCGATAAAAAAAAGACCCTGAACGAAATCCTGGACAAGAACCAGCTCAAGCCCGAAGAGGTGGCCTATATCGGCGACGACCTGGGAGACCTCGAAGTTATCAAGGCCGTCGGCTTTGCCGCGGCTGTCGCCGACGCGCATCCCCTCATCAAAAAGAGCGCGCATTATGTTTGCAAAAACAACGGCGGCCGGGGAGCTTTCCGGGAATTCATCGAGTATATCATCGGTGCCCAGAAAAAATGGGAGGTCATTACATCCGGGTTTAAACGGATATTCGACAGGAAAATATAAAAAGTCGGAATGGGAGGGAGAACGTGGAGATCAACTCGAATATCTTCAGAGAGTATGATATCAGAGGCCTTGTTGATAAAGACCTGACCCCCGACGTCGTCGAGACATTGGGCAAAGGCATGGGGACATATTTCCGACGCCAGAACAGGCGCGAAGTGGCCATAGGCAGGGATTGCCGCTTGAGCTCCCCGGCGTATTCTGAGGCGCTGGCCAAGGGGTTGCTCTCGACCGGATGCAGCGTCGTCGATCTAGGGATCATTCCGACACCGCTGCTCTATTTTGCGATCTATTACAAATCGTTCGAAGCCGGGGTCATGATCACCGGGTCGCACAATCCGCCTGAATACAACGGCTTCAAGATGATGTCCGGACAGGAGACCCTCTACGGGGAGACGATCCAGGAGATCTACAAGCTGCTGAAGAATGATCAAATCATAAAAGACGCAGTGGGGGCGAGGCGCATCTACAACGTCGTCCCCGAATACCAGGATTACGTCCTGAAGAACATCAGCCTCAAAAAGAAGCTGAAGGTGGTCGTCGATGCCGGCAACGGGACGGGGGGAGTCGTGGCCGTTCCGATTTTTAAAAAGATGGGCTGCGAAATCGTAGAGCTCTACTGCGATATGGACGGCCGTTTTCCCAACCATCATCCCGACCCGACCCTCCCGGATGCCATGCGGGACCTGATCAAGAAAGTCCGGACGACCAAGGCCGACCTCGGCGTCGCCTACGACGGGGATGCGGACCGGATCGGGGTCGTCGATGACGAAGGCCATCTCATCTGGGGCGACCAGCTCATGATCTTTTTTGCCCGGGACATTTTGAAAACGAACCCCGGGGCGACGATCATCTCCGAGGTCAAAGCGACCAAGCTGCTCTACGAGGAAATCGCCAGGCTGGGCGGAAAGCCCATCATGTGGAAGACAGGGCATTCCCTCATCAAGAAAAAGATCAAGGAAGAAAAGGCCCTCCTGGCGGGGGAGATGAGCGGACATCTCTTTTTTGCCGACAGGTTTTTCGGCTTTGATGATGCCATTTACTCCTCGGCCAGGCTTTTGGAGCTCCTGTCGCGCTCGGACATTAAATTATCGCAGATGCTGGCGGGGCTGCCAAAAACTTACAGCACGCCCGAGATCCGGATATACGCCTCGGAGGAAGTCAAATTCACGATCGTGAACGAAGTCCGGAAGGAGCTAGCCCAGAAATACCCGGTGATCGATATCGACGGAGTGCGGGCGATCTTTCCAAAGGGATGGGGCCTGGTTAGGGCTTCGAACACCCAGGCCGTGCTCGTCCTCCGTTTCGAGGCAGAGACGGAAAAGGACCTGGCCGCCATCCAAGCCGAAGTGAAAGGGGCCGTGGAACGGGCCATTAAAAGATTAGAAAGATTATGATGGGAAAAACGATCGACCTTCGGGCGGTCATCATGGCCGGCGGCAGCGGCACCCGGTTCTGGCCGCTCAGCCGGAAGCGGGCACCCAAGCAGTTTCTCCCCATCGTCAGCGATAAAACGATGATCCAGGAGACCGTCGAACGGCTTCTGCCCATCATTCCTCGCGCGAATATCTATACCATCGCTAACCGCAGGCAGACCCAGACCATCCAGAGGCTGCTGCCGCGCCTGCGGAAAGGGAATCTGCTGGTCGAGCCGATCGGGAAGAATACGGCGCCGTCGCTCGTCCTGGCAACGGCGCGGATTTATCTCCAAAATCCCGAAGCGGTGGTGGCCGCGCTTCCTTCCGACCATCTCATCCTGGACAATCCGCTGTTTTCAAAAAAAATGCTGGCCGCCGCGGAAGCCGCTGCGCGTGAAAAAAGCCTGATCACGTTCGGGATCCCTCCCGCCTATCCGTCCACGGGATACGGCTACATCCATTATGCCAAGGCCGGCTATAAAGAAGTGGCCGGCGAGAATTTTTTCGAGGTTCTGGAGTTCAAGGAAAAGCCGGGCGTCGAGCAGGCTAGGCTTTTCATCGACTCGGGCGATTATTATTGGAATTCGGGGATGTTCCTCTGGCGGGCGGATGTTTTTGCCGAAAAGCTCCGCCGGCATGCCCCGGATTTTTATCGGCACTGGCTGAAGATCCTGGATGCGCTCAAGGCGAAATCCGCGGCCCGGGTCGCGGCGATATTCGGTGAGGTTCCGTCGATTTCCATCGATTATGCCCTTATGGAAAAGGCCCAGGGAGTGGTTGTCTGCGAGGGGAATTTCGGCTGGTCGGATGTCGGGGCCTGGTCGTCGCTCGCCGATATCTGGAAGAAGGACGATTTCGGGAATGCCTTTAAAGGAGAGTGCATCGTCCTCGAGACCAGCAATTCGCTCTGTTTCAATCCCGGTAAGCTCACGGCGTTTATCGGCGTCAAAGACCTCATCGTCATCAACACCAAGGATGCCCTGCTCATCTGCCATAAGGACCGGGACCAGAAAGTAAAGCAGGTCCTGGACGCCATCGCCAAAAAGGGGAAGACCGAATTCCTTTAATGTGATGGGCCCTGTTACGGTCATTTATTGATCGCCGAAAAGAGAATCTTTCTTCTTTCCTTTTTTCTTGACAGGGCGCTCTTTTTTCCATTATTAATAGTCTCTCATAACACAGAAAAGGAAGGCCTTGCATGTTTGTCTGGCTCTTTCATCGCATCACCGGTCTCATCTTGATCGTGACGCTCAGCTTAAAAATTTTCACGTCATTTTTCTTAATGACGAAAAACCAGAAGCCTGACTGGGCGCTTGTCCTTCACACGAATCCGCTTATCGACTCTCTGCTCATCGTCTCCGTCATCTTCCATGCCCTCTACGGGTTGAGGACGGTCATCATCGACCTCGGCGTCCGGAAGGAAAAGCTTCTCTTCTGGATTTTCACCATTCTCGGCATTGTCCTCGGCGCCGGCCTGCTCGTGGTGTATTTCACCCGGAACTATTGATGATTAGTCACGACATCCTGATCATCGGCGGAGGCCTGGCCGGGCTTTCCGCCGCCCTATCCAGCGCTCCCGGCCTTGATGTCGCCGTTATCTCCAGGGTCCATCCCCTGCGCTCCCATTCCGTAGCGGCCCAGGGCGGTATCAATGCGGCCCTTGGCAACAATCCCAAGGGACTGGACGATACTTGGGAGAAGCATGCCTTCGACACGATCAAGGGGAGCGATTATTTGGCCGACCAGGACGCCGCCGAGCTGATGTGCCAAAAGGCCCTCCCCGCGATCTATGAACTCGAGCACATGGGCGCTCCCTTTAGCCGTCTGCCCGGAGGCTTGATCGCCCAGCGGCCCTTTGGCGGGGCCGGCTTTCCCAGGACATGCTATGCCGCGGATAGGACCGGCCATGTTCTGGTTCATACTTTATTCGAGCAGTCCCTTCGCAAGAATGTCAAATTCTATAACGAATGGCTGGTCACAGAGCTGGCCGTGGAAAACGGGAGGTGCTGCGGAGTCATCATCTTTGACCTGGCCACCGGCGAGGTCTTTCCCGTGAAATCGGGCGCGGTGATTTTCGCGACGGGAGGCTATGGAAGAGTCTATTTGAGGACCACCAATGCCTTCATCAACCACGGCAGCGGAATCGGGATTTCCTACCGGGCAGGCGTCCCGCTCAAGGACATGGAATTCGTCCAATTCCATCCAACCGCGCTCTTCCCCAGCAATATCCTGATGACAGAGGCAGCCCGCGGAGAAGGCGGTTATCTGCTGAATAACCTCGGCAAGCGCTTCATGGCAGACTATGCTCCCTCGGCCATGGAACTGGCGCCTCGGGATATCGTGGCGCGCGCCATCCAGACGGAGATCAGCCGGGGAAACGGTTTTGCCAATGAATATGTGCTCCTCGACCTAACCCATCTGGGCGCGGAAAAGATCAACAAGCGGCTTCCGGCCATCCGCGAGATCTGCATGAGGTTTGCGGGCATCGACCCGGTGGTGACCCCGATTCCGATCCAGCCGGCCCAGCATTATTCCATGGGCGGGATCGATGTCGATGTCTTCGGCGCCTCCAGCCTGCCGGGGTTTTATGCCGCGGGTGAATGTGCCTGCGTCAGCGTGCACGGGGCCAACCGCCTTGGCGGCAACTCGCTCCTGGATACGGTTGTCTTCGGCAAAATCGCGGGCGAGGCGGTTTCGGAATTCGTCAAAGGGCTGGATCGCAAGGGGCCGGGCGAACGGAGCCTGCTGGACGGATCGAAAAAATTGAAGGAAAGAATCGGCGGCCTTCAGAAAAAGAGCTCGGGCATCAAGACCCACCATTTCCTCAATAGGCTGAAACTGATCATGAGCGATCGGGTGGGGATTTTCCGGACGCACAAGGACCTGGCCAATGCCTTGGAAAACATCCGCCAGATTCGGGAAGATTACAAGGATGTCTATCTCTCGAGCCCAAACCTGCGCTTCTGCCAGGAGGCCGTGAATGTCCTGGAATTTGAATTCATGATTGACCTGGCCGAAGTGATTACCCGCGGCGCTCTGAACCGCGAAGAGACGCGGGGCTCGCACTACCGCCTGGATTTTCCGGAGCGGGATGACAAGAACTGGCTCAAACACACGCTCATGACTTTCCGAGACGGGCAGCCCCAGATCAGCTATAAAGACGTCAAGCTGGGGAGATATCAGCCCCAAGCCCGGTTGTACTGACATGAAATATATTTTTAAAATCTACCGGTTTGACCCCGCCCAAGACGCCCGGCCCGTCTTCCAGGAATACCCGTATGAAACTCACGAGAAAAGGACTATTCTGGAAGCCCTGATGGACATCCGGAACGAGCAGGATGCCACGCTCTCATTTCGTTACAGCTGCCGGGAGGCGGTCTGCGGCTCGTGCGGCATGGTCATCAACGGCCAACCGGAGCTGGCCTGCCGGACGATGGTGGATTCTCTGAACTCCTCGCTCATCATCCTTGAGCCCCTGCCGAACATGGAGATCCAGAAGGACCTGTTGGTCGATTTGGAGCCGTTCTGGAACGCCCTGTGCGATGTTCATCCGTATGTGATTGGGGACGGCCATCCGCCCGAAAAAGAAAACAAAATCGAAGAAAAGGAGATGGCCGGAATCGAGCGGTACACCAACTGCATCCTGTGTGCCTGCTGCTACGCCGCCTGCCCCGTCGTCACCCGGGACGCCCGCTATCTCGGCCCGATCGCCCTGGCCAAGCTCAACCGCTTTGTCCGGGACCCCAGGGACAAGAGGCCTTTTGCCGCCTGGGCCGGGATCAATACCGATACGGGCTTATGGGGCTGCGATACAGTTTTCAAGTGCAATGAAGCCTGTCCGAAAGACGTCCAGCCGGCGCACGGGATCGAGGCGCTGCGAAGGAAGTTTGTCGTCGAGAGATTGAAGAAGATGCTGAGGCTGCGAAAATGAAGATCAAGCATTCATTGTTCACCCGCCGCGAATTCCTCAACGGGTTGTTGGGCGGATGGCTCGGCGCCTTGGCCGCGACGCTTCTCTATCCGGTGATCAAATTCGTCTTCCCTCCCTACATGGAACCAGACAAGGTGAATCTTGCTTTTTCCGATTATCAAGATATGGCGCCGGGCGCCATCAAACCTTTTGCCTGGGGAGCAAAGCCCGGCTATATCAAGAAGAAAGAGGACGGCAGCTACCTGGCCTTCGTTGGCGTCTGCACTCATTTGGACTGCACGGTTTCGTACAAAGCGGACCAAAAGAAATTCTACTGCGCCTGTCATGATGGCTGGTATGATGAATTCGGGAAGAATATCGCCGGACCTCCGCCCAAGCCGCTGCGCCGGCTCCGTGCCGAAGTGGAAGGGGAGAACCTGGTTGTCAAGAAAGAGGGAGTGGCGTGAAGGCAAAAAATATCGGGCGTTCTTTGGCGGGCTGGTTCGAGGAACGTCTTGGCCTTTCGGCCGTGATGAATTTTTTGCGCAAAAAGACGGTTCCCCTGAACAAGCACACCATCTGGTCTTATACGGGAAGCGCGATCCTGCTCTTTTTCGGCATCCAGGTCGTGACCGGCATCATGCTGGCTTTCTACTACAAGCCGATCCTGGAAGAAGCCAACAAGAGCGTGGCCCGGATCATGACCGAGGTCCCTCTCGGCTGGATCATCCGGTCGGTCCATTTCTGGTCGGCGTCGGCCATGATCGTCACGGTCTTCATCCATCTGTTCAGCATCTGGATGATCAAATCATATCGCAAGCCGAGGGAGCTGACCTGGATGAGCGGCGTTTTGTTGCTCGTCGTGTCCTTGGTCTTCGGCTTCACAGGATATCTTCTTCCCTGGGACGACCTATCACTCTCGGCGACCAAAGTCGGAACGGACATCCCCCGCTCCATCCCCATCGTGGGCGAATGGGTGACAAAATTTTTGAGGGGCGGTGAAGACGTCACGGGCGACACGCTGTCCCGGTTCTTCAGCTTCCATATTTCGGTCCTGCCCCTCGTCCTGTTGCTCATCCTGGCCGTCCATATCTATCTCATCCAGAAGCAGGGGATGAGCCTCCCACTCAGCGTCGAGGCGGGAAAGGAAAAGCAGAAGGAGCTTCCGTTCTGGCCGAACTTCGTTTACCGGGAGGTCATCGTCTGGCTCGTATTGTTCGGCGCGCTCATCACCCTGGCCGTGTTTTTGCCGCCCTCCTTGGGGAAGGCGGCTGACCTCATGGCTCCCGCTCCCAAGGGAATCAAGCCGGAATGGTATTTCCTCTTTCTGTTCCAGACCTTGAAGCTTTTTCCGGGCAAGATCCTCTTTATCAACGGAGACACCATCGCCGTTTTCTTGATCGTTGCGGCCGTGGTGTTATTCTTCTTCCTGCCCTTTCTGGACAACAAGCCCGACAGGATAAAGGGCAAAGTGATTACCTGGCTTGCCTGGGCGACGATCGCCTATGCAATTGGCATGTCGGTTTGGAGCCTTCTCACATGACAAAAAGGAAGGCACGAAGAGGATGAAAAAAATCGCATGCCTCATTCTGCTGGTATTGGGCGTGAGCGCATTTTTTTCACTCGCAGCGACAGCCCAGCAGCAGCCCCCCAAAGAAAAAGATGCTGCACTCCAAACGCAGGCCCAGCCCGAAAAAATCATCCCGGCAGCCAAGAATATCCGCGAGAGGACCGCAATCTATGTCTTCGTCGCCTGGCTCTGGGCGGCCATCTTTATCCTGATCTATATCGTCCGACTCGAGATCAAGGAAGCCGACCGGCTCTTAGACCTCAAATTTTACCGCGACAAAAAAAAATAGCCTCAAAAGAGCTTATTGAAACTCTTCGAGCAAACGGGCGACCTTGTGGCGATATTCAAGAAGGGCTTTTGGGTCCTTCGTATAGTCTGTGCCGCTTTTGAACAGGGATTCGGGAAAATTCAGCAGCGCCTTGGCCTTTTCGGCAAGCGCCCGTCCCCGTGCACAGGTAGGACCAAAATTCGCGGCCCTGGGGGATAAGCTCAGCGATGGCTTTGGGGTCCACCCGGTCGAAGATGGTGCAGCTGATTTCCGACACGTCCATGATGGCCGGGCCGGGCTGATGCTCCTTGATGAAACGGGTGAGCTTCGACGCGCCTTTGCGTATGCGGTTCATTCCCTCCCGGACAAAGGGATAGTCTTTCTCTTCGGGCTCATCGAACCAATAAATATATTCTTTGCCCAGCCAGCCGTTCTTCTCCAGGTGGTCCTGAACCTGGCTCAGGTATCGCCCTAAGAGCCTATCATATTCCGGAGTCCCCTGCTTGAACCCAGCGAATGTGCCTTCCGTTCGCGAATAAAAAGACCCCGTTCCCATGCCTTCCAGGCTCTCCGGCTTCCACTCTGTTGAGCCTTTGAAGATTTTCAGCACGTTCCGGGCAGGCAGGCATATTCCCTCGGCGTTGGCAAATTCGAGGAGAACCGTGTAGTCTTGATTCTCGGCTTCTGTTTTTGCATACCAGCTCAGTTTATAGGCCGTATTGGGCTCAACCGGTATTCGATCTTCATACCGGGCCTCGACATTCGAATCCACTTCACTGTCCGCAATCTTCAAGGCGCGCTGGCCGCCGTGGACTGGCTCCGTGACAAATTCGCCGCCCTTCCAGTAGACGCCGGACACATGGACCTTCATGGGATAGAACTCCAGGGGAGACGTGGGGCAAACGCGGTGGTCCTTTAGGTTCCGGAAATAAAGGTCCATCACTTTCTCCAACTCTTCTCTTGTCTCTAGGTTGTGATACATCTTGATATGCTGAGACGGCAGGCCGAATGACGAGCGGATTGAGGATTTTTCGGGGAGAGAGAAATTCCAGACATTTAGAGAAAGGGCAACCTCCTTCTTCCAGTCCCCTGACGTCAGGATGATTTTTCCGTTGTAAAAACCGGGCTTTGCCCCCGCGGGGACGCGCACGGTCAGTCACAGCAGGTGGTTTTCTCCCGGATAGGCGGTGAAAGGGCCGTCGCAAGATGGCAAAGGGTCCGGCCATTCTCCCGCTGCGCTCATCTTATCTGTGGGCACGGTGACGTTGACGCATTCCACATGACAAACGGAAATATTCCCTGCAGGAATCTCGAATCCCGACAGATGGCGCCGGGCAGAGGCCTCTACGCGGACCCTCTCCATTCGCGTTTTAGGCCGTAAAATGAGCAGGAAAGGCTCATATTCATTACCGGCGCAGGCGAGGCTGACCACGTTCTTCTTTATTTTAGGGAGGGGGTCCGTCTTCATCACTTTGTGGGCCCCCTCTGCCCACCAGATGGAGCACAAGGGATCTTCGGTCAGCAGATAGCCGTAATCCGACGCGGACAAAGGGAATGAAAAGGCAAGGGCCGCTAAAACTGGAAGGATGATCGATAAGAGCCGAAGCGGGTTCTTCATGAAACCTCCTTGATTTTCGACTAATCCTTGAGGATTGCTTTTATCTTGGCCAGAAGGAGTTAGGAAATCAATTGTTTTTTCGTGCTGCCCATTCTGGCACTCTTGACGTGAATCGGCCAAGGCTTTGACTTTCGAGTCGTTTCTGCATAAACTAGCCTTTCATCCCTGTTAAACGGGAAGTTAATCCAAATTTTTAGGAGGCAATCATATGAAAATTCTGATCTTCGGAGGATCCGGAAAGATCGGCTCGGCCGTGGCATGGGACCTGGCCAAAGACAAGGACGTCGAAGCCATCGGCCTCGTCGGCAGGCACAGGAAGACACTCCAGCAGGTGAAAGACTGGGTTGGAAGCAAGAAAATCGTCCTGCACATCCTCGATATCAACAAGAAGAAGGACGCCATCGCCCTGATGAAGAAATACGATGCGGCGGCCAGCGTCATGCCCGACCGGAAGACCAGCTACAAGGTCCTCCACTATTCCGCGGAGGCGGGCCTCCATAGTGTGGACGCTCTGGAGGAATTTCACAGGACGCCGGACCCCTACGAAATCGAGGGCCTGGAAATTCCCAAAGGATTGAGCATCGAAAAATACGGCGAGTGGCTCCATCAAGAACTGGTGAAAAACGGGGTGACCTTCATCGACGGGATGGGATTTGCCCCTGGTCTCAGCAACGTCACGTGCGGAGAAGCGATCCGCAAGCTGGATGTCGCCGAAAAGGTCGTGGCCCGAGTCGGAGGGATTCCCTCCAAAGAGGCCTCCTTGCGCCATCCTTTGAGATACATGATCACTTGGGCTTTCTGGCATGTCCTTCGGGAATACGTGATCAAGCTGAAGGTCGTCAAGGACGGCAAGATCATCGAAGTCAATGCCGCCACCGACCTCGAGAAATTCCATTTTGACCAGCTGGGAAAAGACGAAGCCCTCGAATGCGCCGTGACGCCGGGCATGCCCAGCTTTCTCTTCACGCGGCCCACGCTCAAGGAATTTTCCGAAAAGACCGTCCGCTGGCCGGGTCACTGGCAGGGCGTCATGACGCTCAAGGAATGCGGATTGCTCGACATCGAACCCGTGAATTTCAACGGCCAGAAGATTGTCCCCCGCGAATTCCTGTCCCATCTCATCACGCCGCGGCTCCAACCCAATAAGGGCGAAACGGATGTCTGCGTCATGTATAACACGGTCGAAGGCTTGAAGAACGGCAAGAGCGTGCGGATCGAGTATTACATGTGGGATGAGGCTGACAAAAAGAACAAGATCTCGTCCATGATGAGGGTCACCGGATTCCCGGTCGCCATTACGGCGAGCCTGCTGGCCAAGGGCGTATTTAAAGAGAAAGGAATCGTCGCGCCCGAGGATGCCTTCACCGGAGACATTTATAAAAAATTCATGGCAGAACTGGAAAAAAGAGATATCCGGATCCTCGAGCTCGTCCGAGAAATTTAGGGAGATCTTTGTTTGGGATGGACCATATCTCTCAACCGTCATGGCCGGCGAGTCAACCGAGGCCCTGAGGCGAACGAAGCGCGGCGATCTCATCCTCTACGCGAAAAAATCGCCCTGGCATTTATCCTTTTCCTTGCCCTGGCGCTGACGCTTGCTGCCGCCCCCGTCCAAAAAGAAGAGTCGGCCTCAGAGCGCTGGTACGTCATTACCATTGCCGATAAGCCGGTCGGCTACATGCATGAGACGGTCTCGCAAGGCGCCGCGCGGAGCGGCACGATCCTCTCCAAGTCCGACATGAAGATGGTCCTCAACCGGCTGGGGGCCAGAGTCGAGCTCCAGATGCTTTCTTATGATGAAGAGACCAACGACGGCCTCCTCAGAAGGGTCGGCTACGATATGCGGGCATCCCTTCTCTCCACAAAGACAGAGGCCGTCATCAAGGACAAAACCATTGAAATCCGCAGCCAGGCTGGGGGGAAAGAATACACCCGGACGCTGAATTTTACAGGGACCCTCCTCGGGCCCGAGGGAATCAGGCAAATTTCCCTTGAGAAGCTTCGCAATACCGGGGACATGGTGGAATTCCAGACTTTCGCCGCGGAGCTTGACATGGTCACAAAAGGCAGCCGCAAAGTCTTGGCCAGGGAGACGCTCAAGATGGCCGGCAAAGATATGCCCGTGCTCAAGGTCGAAGAAGTGCTCGAGGCGACCGCCGCCAAGGGAATCACCTGGCTCGACAGTGAATTCCTGGCGGTCAAGCAGGAAACGCCCACTCCTTTCGGGACTGCCCAGATCATTTTGGCGGACGAGCAGCAGGCACTCGCCGCCGCCTCGGGAGAAGAGCTTCCTGCCGAAATGTACGCAAGTTCGATCATCCGCTCCAATATCCGCCTGCCAAGAGCGAGAAGCCTTGAATACCTGAAAGTCAAGCTTGTCCACCGGAAGCCCGATCTCGGCTGGCCGGAGATCAAAAGCCCTTACCAGACCGTCCTCTCCAAGTCGGCCGATTCGCTGGTCCTCGAGATCAAGCGGCCGAAACCGTCCGAAAAAGCCGAGGCCCTGCCCGTTGCTCTAAATGAAAGCAACAAGCAATACTTGATGCCGAATGCCTATATTCAATCCGATATGCCGGATATTCAGGCGTTGGCTCGCCAGGTCGTGGGAGGGGAAAAGGATATCCTCAAGGCGGCCCTGAAGCTCGAGCGATGGGTTGCGGAAAACATGAAGTTCGACCTGGGAATCGTCCTGGCTCCCTCCTCGGAAATATTTAAAAACCGGAGAGGGACGTGCGTGGGCTATGCCACACTTCTGGCCGCCCTCACCCGGGCCGCCGGAATTCCCTCCAGGGTCGTCATGGGTTATGTCTATGCACTCGGCATGTTCGGCGGGCATGCCTGGACCGAAATTTTGATAGGGGAGACCTGGATTCCCATTGACGCGGCAATCGTGGCTCAAGGAGTTGCGGATGCCGGCCGGCTGTATTTCATCGCCTCCTCTCTTTACGAGGGAGCCGGATCCCTTGCCGCCGGAGGCGCAGGCCAGCAGATCTTCGGTCAGGTGGATATCAAGATCCTGGAATATGCCGGACCTGACGGGAAAAGGACAGTTGTCCCAGAAAATGCTCTTTCTTATAACATCCATGGCGATCTCTATGAAAACAGGTGGCTGGGCCTCGAGCTTCGCAAGCCGCCTGGTTTCAAGTTCACGAAGCTGGACGCCGTCTGGCCGGATACAACTTTTGCCGCGATCGAAGGTCCCGACGGAGAAAAAGTTGAGCTCCAGGAATATTATCTTTTGCCCTGGAAAGAGCCGCGGGATTCGGCGCGGGAAATCCTGGCCAGATTGAATATCCACGGAAAGCCGCGAGACGAAAAGATCTCGGGCCGGCCGGCACTCGTCCTTGAAGAGGCGACAAAAGCGGCGATGGTTATTATCGACAGGCCCGAAGCCTGGGCGGTGCTTGCCGTGGGGCGGGAAGCGCCAGGGCTGCTGGCCAAGGCCGCAGCGGGCCTCAAACTGCTATCATCCACTTCACCTCGTTAGGGGGAGGATAATCAGGGAGTCTGGGTCGCAAAAGAGCCGACGGGTCGAGCGCTGCTTTCAGTAAACCGACATAGCGATCAGCCACTGCGCGGCAAAATAAGTCGTTAGAATCAGGACCTGCCCGAATTTATGCTTCCGGACAAATTGATTCAGCGCCCACGCCGAATCTGAAATCAGGAAAAGCACGGCTCCTGTATAAGCCGACAAGGCATGGATCTCTCTCATTTGGAGGTATCGTTCTGCCGAGAGCCAGGCCATGATCGTCATGGCCACAACATAGAGGATCACCGGAATTTTCTTTTGGCCGAGATAGGGCAGGAGTTTTATTGTGATGACGACCGCATAAAAGAGCAAGATGATGAGGGGCCAGAGGGCCAAGGAAAATCTCAATCCCCTCGAGAAAGCCCCGACATAGAACAAAAGCGCGACGAAAAAACATGCCATTCCGGCGATCACCTTCTTGTCCCGGAGCATCATAAAAACATCGCCGGCCAGCGAGGCACAGAGTCCGGCCGCAATCAGGACTTGAAAAAGGGAAAGGGCCGGCATGGCGGCCCGCAGGGCGATGAGAATGATCAAAACCATTGTCAGCGGCCTGAGCATGTAAACGAGAGACCGGTTTTCTTTGTAGTCGGATAGGATGGCGGCCGCCGCCGAAGCGAGCGCCAAGAGTGATAGAATCAGAGCGAAGAGAGTCATGGTCGGGCTAATTTTTCCTTCTTCAATTTTTCGCGAGCCTCATCAAAAATTGGCTCGGCGTAGCTGCTGTTCCACGTCCGCTCCTCGAAAGGCCGCTTCTCGACCATCTTCAAGAAGCCCTGGAATTCGTTGAAATACGACCCGTAGATATGGAAGCTGTCCACCAGGTCCGCATAGCGGCCGACGCGCACGGGTTGATGGATCTTGGCGCTGATCCTTTCGGCGATGATGCGCTGCAAGTCAGTCAAGGCAAAAACGTTCATATAGGCGGCTTTGTAGGCGTCGCGCGAGCGCCAATGGGTGTTCATGTTCAGGGCGAGCTCGCCTGTGTCATCTGCCAGCAGCCGGCACCAGACCCTCTGCAGGCAGGGCGGGTCATAGGTCGGAGGGTCCAGCTTGGCGTTCCACGTGACCGCCTGGGCCCGCCTCGAATGGCCGGCCTGCGAGAGCTTGTCGATGATGTAGTTGACCTGGTCGATGGCCTGGCCTTCGATTTCATACGAGAACAGGCGCTTGTGATAGGTGTAGGTCCATTTGCCCTCTTCCGGCGCGATCCAGTGGTCATGGACGCCCTCGACCACCTCCTGGCGATAAATCTCCAGGTCTTCCAGCCCGCCCGGAAAGGCGCGATGGATGCGGGGCTCGGCAAAAGGGTCCTCGACGACCCACATGATGGTGCAGTCCTTGCTGGGCGGGTCGCCCGGCTTGTCATATTCGGTCTTGAGCGCCGCGCCTTTGTGCCAGCATTCGAGCACGGCCTTTTCCCAGGCTTCGGGCAGCGTTTTCCCCTGGACATATAACGTTGGGATATTTCCGCTCATGCTCACCTCGCTATCGCTCGTGTGTTATCGTTTTTATCATAGGGGAGTGCTTTGGTCAAATCGGCTCGAACAAAAAGCAATTATAGTCCGATAGTCACCGAGGGAATTTGACGAGCGGTTCATATGCCCCGTGGCTTGCCACGGGGAACCGCTCGAGAGGGTTCCAAGGGGGAGTTGCCCCCTTGGTCGCAGGGCGGGGTTTCATGCCCCGCCCAAGAAGGGGAGGCAGGGCGGCCGGGTCTTCCCGGCGCCCGTTGGAAGGGGTCTTCCCCTCCAAGTTGACTCCCGTCTCTAGAATTGGTATTCTTTGGCCAGGCCGTTGAAAAGGGAATACGGGCCATGAAATCCCGCAAATGCCGATTTGATCATCCTTTAAGGTAAAGAGGCTTGGCCATGTTTGCGCGCATGCTCAGGATTCAATTGAAAATTGACCGGATCGATGAGGCCGTAAATATATTTAAGAAGAGCGTTGTCCCCCAGTGCAAAAAACAGAAAGGCTTTAAGGGCGCGTATTTCATGACGGACTCAAAAACGGGCGAAGGGGTTGTCATAACCCTCTGGGAAAGCGAGGCAGCGATGCTGGCCAATGAACGGAGCCGTTTTTTCCTGGACCAAGTCACCAAGTTCATGAACCTATATACGAAAGCTCCCATTCGCGAAGCCTATGAGGTCGCCGTCAAAGAGCCGAAGGAGAAGGGCTTAGCTCTTCAAGGAAAAGGGCGGCAGCTATGAAATCATTAGAAGGAAACTCAGATCATGAAATGTCCGTCGTGCCATTTTGACAACCCCTCCGACACGCGGTTCTGCGGGAATTGCGGGGCCGTGCTCCAGGCGTCCAAAGAGATCCCCGCGATGCCCACGGAGACCATCATCGCCCCAAAAAAGAGCTGACGACAGGTTCGACGTTCGCTAGCCGCTACCAGGTCATCGAAGAGTTGGGCAAGGGCGGCATGGGCACGGTGTATAAGGTTTTCGATAGCGAAATCAAAGAGAAGATCGCTCTGAAGCTCCTGAAACCCGAGGTCGCCTCTGACGAGGAGACCATCGAACGATTTCGCAATGAGATGAAATTGGCCCGGAAGATCGCCCATAGATATGTCTGCCGGATGTATGACCTGGGCAAGGCCGAGGGGACTTATTTCATCACTATGGAATATGTCCCCGGCGAGGACCTGAAAAGCTTTATCCGGAGGTCGGGGCAACTGACGGTAGGGAAAGCCGTCTACGTGGCGCGGCAGGTGTTGGAGGGATTGGCCGAGGCCCACCGCTTAGGCGTCGTTCATCGGGACTTGAAGCCTCAAAATATCATGATCGACCGGGAGGGAAACGCCAGGATCATGGATTTTGGCATCGCCCGCACGCTCGCAGCCAAGGGGATCACGGGCGCCGGCGTGATGATCGGGACTCCTGAGTACATGTCCCCGGAGCAGGCGGAAGTCAAGGACGTCAACCAGCGATCGGATATTTATTCGTTCGGCGTGATCCTTTATGAGATGCTCGTCGGCCGGGTTCCTTTTGAAGGGGAGACCCTGCTCGGCATTGCCATGAAGCACAAGAGCCAGCCGCCGCAGAATCCCCGGGAGATCAATCCTCAAATTCCCGATGATCTCAATCGTCTGATCCTGAGGTGCCTGGAGAAGAGCAAGGAGAAAAGATACCAGAGCGCCGAGGACATACTGGGGGACATCGGGAAGATCGAGAAGGGGATTCCCGCGACGGATAGGGTGATTCCCAAGCAGAAGGGTTTTACCTCGAAGCAGATCACTGTCACCTTTGGCGTTAAAAAGTTGTTCGTCCCGGCTTTGATTGCCCTTTTTCTTATCGCGGCGGCCGTGGTCTTATGGCGTATCCTGCCCAAGAAACGCGCGGCCCCGCCTCCCTCGGGGAAACCGTCCCTGGCCGTCATGTATTTCAAGAACAACACGGGGGACGAGAAGCTGGATCATTGGAGAGCGGCGATTTCCGACCTGCTGATCACGGATCTGTCTCAATCGAAATATATCAAAGTCTTGAGCTCTGACCAGCTCTTCAATATTCTCAGCGAAATGAATCAGGCCGACGCAAAAAGCTATACCTCGAAAGTCCTTAAGGATGTGGCTGCGCGAGGGGGTGTCAAGGATGTCCTGGTCGGAAGTTTCGCCAAGGCTGGAGATAACTTCAGGATCGACGTCACCCTCCAGGAAGCCGGCACGAGCGAGCTTTTGAGTTCCCAGCGCGTGGAAGGGAAAGGCGAAGACGGCATTTTCTCCATGGTCAACGAGCTGACAAAAAAAATCAAGGCGGACCTCAAGCTCTCAACCAAGGAGATCGCCTCGGACATCGATAAAGAGCTAAGAAAGATCACGACGTCTTCGCCCGAAGCTTTTAAATATTATAGCGAGGGACGGAGACTCCATGATGAGCAGGACTATCGGCCGAGCATCGAAATGATGAAAAAGGCCATCGCCATTGACCCGGATTTCGCTATGGCCTATCGGTCGATGGCCATGTCGTTTAGCAATCTTTTCTATAATTCGGAAAAACAGAAATGCCTCAAAAAAGCCTTTGAGCTCTCCGACCGCCTCTCCGACAGAGAGCGATTTATTATTCAAGGGGATTATTACCGGGAATCCGAGAGGCTCTACGATAAAGCGGTCGCCGCTTATGAGAAACTCTTGGAGCTCTACCCGGACGACAGCATGGGAAACACCAACCTGGGAATCCTCTACAATAGCCTCGAAGAATGGGATAAGGCCGCAGAGCTCTATGAACGTCGGATCCGGAACAATCCCGAAGATATTTGGCCCTATCTCAACATTATCGATTGCTACCTGGCCAAGGGGTGGCCGGAGAAAGCCAGGGAGGCCTTAGAAGGCTATATCCGCAACTATAAAGATAATTTCATGGTCCGGATCTATTTGGCGGTCGTTGAATTTGTTCAGGGCCATTACGAGCGAGTCTTGGCTGAAGCGGAGAAGGCGGACTCGCTGAATCCGGGGTATTATTTGAATGATATTGCCAAAGGCTGTGCCTATCGGGGCTTGGGCGATTGGGGGAGAGCCGAGGCTGAATATCAAAAGGTTTTTGGCTTGGAAGAAAAAGCCGGCCAAATGATGGCCCGCAAGATGCTGGGAGCGATGTATCAATTGCGAGGCCAATTCAAACGGGCTGAGGAGGAGATGGCCAAGGGCGCTGAGCTTGCCCAGAAAATCGAGGACAAGGGATGGATTTCTGACTTCCATCAAAGCCTGGCCTATGTCTTTCTAGGCTCTGGCCGGCCTGATAAAGCTTTGGAGGAGGCGGTTCGATCCATGCGGGCAGCGGTCGAAATCGACAGTCTGTCCAGGCAAAAATATGTTTTATCGATCAAGGGATATGCCGAGCTCGAGTCGGGGAAGACGGGAGACGCCCAAAAAACAGCCGACGCGCTTCGGGCTTTGATTGATCAGAGACGTCAATAAAAAAGACATCAGATATTGGGATCTCCTGGTCGGCCGAATCCTGCTCAGCCAGAGGGATTATCCCGGAGCCATCGGCCGGCTGACAAAAGCCGAGACGCTGCTCCCATTCCAATATTTTTTCGACAACGACCATGTCCTGTTTGTGGATGCATCGGCGCGCGCCTATTTTGAGCATAGCGATCTCGACAAAGCCCGGACAGAATATGAGAAGATCACCCGGCTCACCGTCGGCGCGTTTTATTACGGGGATCTCTACGCCAGGAGCTTTTTCCGGCTGGGGCTGATCTGCGAGAAACAGGGAGACAAAGCCAAGGCCAAAGAGAACTACCAGAAATTCCTCGACCTTTGGAAAGACGCCGATCCCGGCCGGCCCGAAGTCGCCGACGCCAAAAAGCGCCTCGGCCCTTTGCAATAAAATAAATTGTCATTGCCAGGCGCATCGCGCCGCAACAATCTCTTCTTCTTGAAACGCTTTGATTTCCTCCAATAAAAAATGATAAATATTTCTAAGGGATAATCATCTGCCGAAGGAGGCGCTCATGAGAAAAAATTCCTACTCTGTATTTATTGCAGTCCTCATCCTCGCCTTTTTATCCTCTCCCCTCGCCGCCCAGCCGCGCGAGCAGGTGGTCAAGGTCATTGTCGGGCCCGACCATGACAACTGGGAATACAAAATCGGCGAAAACGCGAAATTCGCGATCACGGTCCTCCAGTATGGCAATCCTTTGAAGAATGTCAAGGTCAAGGTCAACGTGATGCCCGAAAAAATGGACCCGGTCAAAACGGAAACGCTGACCTTAAAGGATGGAAAAACGACCGTCAACGGCGGAACGATGAAGTCGCCCGGCTTTCTCCAATGTTGGGCCTATACGACAGTAGACGGGAAGGAATACTCGGGTTTTGCCACGGCCGGTTTCGAACCAATGAGCATCCGGCCCACAACCGACCTACCCAAGGATTTCGTTGAATTCTGGGAGAAGGCCAAAGCGGAAAATGCGAAAATCCCGCTGGATGCTAAAGTAACCCTGCTGCCGGACCGCTGCACGGAAACCGTCAACGTCTATCATGTCAGCCTCCAGAATTTCAGGCAGGGGGCGCGGCTTTACGGGATTTTGGGCGTGCCGAAGAAGGAGGGCAAATATCCGGCCCTGCTTCGTGTCCCCGGCGCAGGGGCCCGTCCTTATGGGGGCGATACGGCCCAGGCCCAGAAAGGGATCATCACTTTTGAGATCGGCATCCACGGCATCCCGGTCACCATGGAGCCCAATCTTTATAACGAAATGATGCGCGGGGCCATTTTCGACTACTGGTTGTATAACCTCGACGACCGCGACCGATATTACTACAAGCGTGTTTATCTCGGCTGCGTCCGGACCATCGACTTCATTTTCTCCTTGCCCCAGTTTGACGGCGAGAAGCTGGCCGTGACGGGCGGCAGCCAGGGTGGGGCGCTTTCGATCATTACAGCCGGGCTGGACCCCCGGATCAAGTGGCTGGCGCCCATCTATCCGGCCCTCTGTGACCTGACCGGCTATCTCCACGGCCGGGCCGGCGGCTGGCCGCATATGTTTGACAAGACTAACTATGCCTTTAACGCCAAAAAAGACAAGATCGAGACTTCGAAATACTATGATGTTGTGAATTTCGCCCGGCAGGTCAAAATTCCCGGCCTTTATTCTTGGGGTTTCAACGACACGGTCTGTCCGCCGACCTCGATGTATTCTGCCTACAATGTAATTACGGCGCCCAAAAAGCTGATGCTGTATCTGGAAACCGGCCACTGGACATATCCGGAGCAGGTCGAAAAGATCGAGGCTTGGTTGACCAACATGCTCGCCGGCGACCAGAGCCAGGCCATTCGATAAAAAATGACTCCCAGGCATATCATTGAAAACCTGCTGGCCGGGAAGCCCGCCGACCGCGTCCCTTTCTGCCCGGCCGTCTATGAGCACAAAGCCGCACTGATCGGGACGACGCCATCGCGGATGAGTCGCGATGCGGCGCTCCTCGAGCAGGCCGTCGTCCGCGAAATCGAAGTTTATCAGCCGGATATGGTTGTCATCGGTTGCGATGTATACAACGTGGAGGCCGAAGCCGTCGGGTGCAAAGTCCGGTTTTATGACTCCAACGATGTTCCCTCGATCTGCGAGAGGATCATCGCGCCGGGCGAAGATATCTCCAGGTTGAAACTCCCCAATCCACAAATAGATGGAAGGATGCCGGTCAATCTTGAGGCCGGCAAAAGAATTCAGAAGCGCTTCGGCCACGAGAGAATCATCCGGGGGGCGCTGAGCGCTCCTTTCTCCCTAGCATGCGAGCTGGCCGAACCCGAACAATTGCTAATGGCCCTATTAGACCGGCCCAAATGGGTGGCCGGGCTGCTTTCTTTCTGTGCAGGAGTCATTCGCTCTTACGGAAAGGCATTTATAGAACTTGGCTTGGGCGTGATCCTGTTCGACTCCCACGCCTCGCCGCCCCTTGTCTCTCCCGACCTCTATAAAAAAATCATTCTTCCTCCGACGGCCGAGGTGATCCATCATTTTCGATTCGACCTCGGCATCCCGCTGGTCCCTTATATAATGGGCGGCGATACAAAAATCCTGCTTGATTCTATGCTCGAAACCGGGACAAACAATGTACTTTGCGATTACAAGTCGGACCTTGGCTATTTCGTGAATTATCTGAAAAATAAGCCCGTCCTTTTGCGGGCCAACCTGGATCCCTATTTTTTGCTCACCGCCCCGCCGGACGCGATCAAAGCCAGGGCGCACGAAGTGCTTTCCGTTGGCCGCCGCCAGCCCCGTTTCATGCTGGGGACGGGCATCCTGCCCTATAACATGCCCCCCGAAAAAGTCATTGCTGTCCGGCAAGTCCTGGGCGAGGAAAGCTGAAGGATTTTCTTCCCGCCGGATCTTTTTATGGCAAATTTTTTAATTTCCCGCGTCTTAATTAATAGCCCAAGAAGGAAGGTGCCATGGACGGCGCGGAGGATGGAAAACATTTGTCCGAAAGCAAAGGTGAAGGACACCGAAAAAGGCTCCGGGAGAAATTCTTAAAGGCGGGGCTCAATGCCTTTCTGGATTATGAGATCGTCGAGCTCCTCCTCACCCTGGGCACGCCCCGCAAGGACTGCAAGGAGCAGGCTAGAGAAGCCCTTAAAGAATTCAAGACGCTCCGGGGAGTTTTAGAGGCCGACGACCTAGACCTCCAGAGGATCAAGGGCATCGGCTCCCAAAACGTCTTCGGAATCAGGCTTGTCCAGGAAGTCTCTCGCCGATTTCTCAAAGACAGGATGCTGAGCCGGCCCTACGGCCGCTCCTCTAGGGAGGTCTTTGATTATCTTTATCATTCCCTGCGCGACCTGAAAAAAGAGAAATTCAAAGTGCTTTTCTTGGACCCCAAGAACCAGATCATCGAGGAAAAGACCCTCTTCGAGGGTACGGTCGACTCGAGCGCCGTCTACCCGCGCGAGATCATGAAGGATGCGCTGCGCTATGACGCTTCCTCCCTGATTTTCGTTCATAACCATCCCTCGGGGGACCCGGAACCGTCACTCTGTGACCGAGAGATCACCCGGGAGCTCGTCTTTGCCGCCCGAGTGATGGAGCTCAAGGTTCTGGACCATATCATCATCGGAAATAACTGCTTTTTCAGCTTCGCCGACCACGGCATGATCGAGGACTACGAACTGATGTTCCTCAGTTTGAATAAGTAAGGGTAACGACGGAGGGCCTGTCGCCGACCAGCCCCATCGTCCTCACTGAAAAATTTGGGGGACATTAACAAGAATTTCTGAATTTATGTACATGTCCCCAAATTTTCGTCAGTTCCGGGCGATGGTGCGCCCCGGTCGGCGCCACCCCCGTCGTTTTTAGAAGAAAACGCCTAAAAATTTTGTTGAAGGCTTCTTTGGTTACGAGTAAACTTTGACCAAGGAGGAAGCGATGAAGCCGATCGATGAAATCGCTGAAAAGCTGGGAATTAAAGCCGAGAACCTGGAAAAATATGGCCTATACAAAGCGAAAATCGCCCTGACCGAGGAGCAAGAAAGCAAAAAAGGTCGGGGCAAGCTGGTCATGGTCACAGCCATGACGCCGACTCCGGCCGGCGAGGGGAAGACGACCACATCCATCGGCCTGACCGATGCTTTGAGCCGGCTGGGGAAAAAAGCCGTCGTCGCCCTGCGCGAGCCGTCCCTTGGCCCGGTCTTCGGCCTCAAAGGCGGGGCAACGGGAGGGGGTCGCGCCCGGGTCGTTCCCAGCGATGATATCAACCTCCATTTCACGGGCGATATGCACGCCATCACCTCCGCTCACAACTTGCTGGCGGCCATGGTGGATAACCGGCTCCATTTTGACAATGTCTGCGGTCTGCTGGATTGCAAAACGATTTCCTGGCGACGCGTCCTGGACATGGATGACCGTGTCCTTCGGGATATCGTCATCGGAATCGGCGGCCCCCTTCAAGGGATCGCCCGCGAGACCGGCTTTGAGATCACGGCCGCCTCTGAAGTGATGGCCATTTTCTGCCTGGCCGGGGATTTGAAGGATCTGAAAGAGAGGTTGGGAAAAATCTGCGTCGGTTATACGCCCGGAGGAGCCCCGGTCTTCGCCAGCCAGCTCAAGGCCGAAGGTGCCATGGCCGCCCTCCTCAAGGATGCCCTCCGACCTAACCTCGTCCAAACTGCCGAGGGGTCGCCGGCGATCATCCACGGCGGACCGTTCGCTAACATCGCCCACGGCACGAACTCCGTGATCGCCACCAGCATGGCTCTGGGATTGGCCGATTACGTGGTCACGGAAAGCGGGTTTGCCTCGGACCTCGGCGCCGAGAAATTCTTCGATATCGTCGTCCGGACGGGCCATATTCCTCCGCCCGCGGCCTGTGTCATCGTGGCCACGATCCGCTCGTTGAAATATCACGGCGGCGTCAAACTCGATACGTTGAATGCGGAAAATCCCGAAGCAGTCGATCCAGGCTTTGCGAACCTTCAGAAGCACATTGAAAACATCCGGCTGTTCGGCGTTCCCCTGGTCGTCGGGCTCAATAGATTCCCGGCCGATACAGAAAATGAGATCCAGAGATTTTCTGCTCTCTGCAAACGGGAAAACGTCCGGTTTGCGGTGAGTGATGTGTTCGGAAAAGGCGGCGAAGGCGGCCTCGACCTGGCCAGGGAGGTGCTGAAAGCCATCGAACTGGAGGAAAACCGTTTCCAGTTTCTCTATCCGCTCGAGATGCCGCTGCTCGATAAGATCGAGACGATCGCCCGAAAAATTTATGGAGCGGCGGCCGTCGGGATGGAGGGGAAGATCAGGCGCAAAATCTTGAAGTTCGAAAAAGACGGCTTCGGCCGGCTACCCGTTTGCATCGCCAAGACCCAGTATTCACTCTCGGGCGACGATGAGGCCTTGGGTCGGCCGCGCGATTTTACGCTGATCGTGACGGACGCCTCACTCAGCTCGGGCGCGGGGTTTGTCGTCATATCCTGCGGCGACATCATGACCATGCCCGGCCTGCCCAAGGTGCCGGCGGCCGAGAGGATTGATGTCACGGACGACGGTATCATTACGGGCATCGCCTAGGATTTTTAGAGCAAGCTCGCCGCAGGTTTACAGCGTCTTTTAATTGTGATAAAAATGGAATGGTTTGAATTCATCTCTTCGAGAAAGGCGGAAACATGTGTGAAAAACGGGATGTCTTCATCGTCGGTGCCGCGCGTACGGCCATCGGCAATTTCCTGGGCACGCTCAAAGATTTCAGCGCTCCGCAGCTCGGCGGCTTCGCCATCAAGGAGGCCGTCAAACGGGCCGGCATCCAGCCGAGCGACGTCCAGGAAGTGATCATGGGAAACGTGGTCTCCGCGGGCGTTGGACAGACGCCGGCCGGGCAGGCGGCGGTCAAGGGCGGAATCCCTTACAATGTCAGCTGTTTTACGGTCAACAAGGTCTGCGGCTCGGCCCTGAAAGCCGTCGCCCTCGCCGCTCAGGCCATCTGGCTCGAGGAAAAAGATATCATCATCGCCGGCGGCATGGAAAGCATGAGCAAGGCGCCGCATCTGGCCTGGGGGCTCCGGGAGGGCATCAAATTTGGGGACGTTCAGATCAAGGACTCTATGATCCTAGACGGGTTGTGGTGCGCCTTCGACAATATTCACATGGGCATGAGCGGCGAGGTCATCGCCGAAAAATTCGGAGCGACCCGTGAGGAGCAGGACGCGTTCGCGGCGAGCAGCCACATGAGGGCCGTCCATGCGATTGAAAAAGGATATTTCAAGGACGAGATCGTCCCCGTCGAAGTCCCCCAGAAAAAGGGTGACCCCATTCTTTTCACCGTGGATGAAGGGCCGCGCAAGGACACCACGCTCGAAAAGCTGGCCAAGCTCAGGCCTGTTTTTAAGAAAGATGGGACTGTGACGGCCGGAAATGCGTCTACATTAAATGACGGCGCCGCAGCGGTTGTCGTGGTTTCTGCGGACGCCGTCAAGAGCAAAGGCTTGAAACCCATGGCCAGAATCTTGGGCTCGACGACCAACGCCGTGGAGCCGTCTATGGTCATGTATGCGCCCAAAGGGGCCGTCGAGAAGCTGCTGGCCAATGTAGGCTGGAAAGTTCAGGACGTCGGCCTGTTCGAGATCAACGAGGCGTTCTCATCCCAGCTCGTCGTGCTCATCAAAGAGCTCAAGCTGGACAAGGAAAAGGTCAACATCCACGGAGGGGCTGTCGCTCTGGGCCACCCGATCGGGGCCTCGGGCGCGAGGATCCTGACGACACTCATCTATGCCCTGAAGCATAGAGGGCTGAAAAAAGGCGTCGCTTCCCTTTGCCTGGGGGGCGGAGACGCCGTGGCCATGGCCATCGAAATGGTTTAATTTCCCAAAGGAGGGGGCATGAGTATCAAGAAGATCGGCGTTGTCGGCGCAGGAACCATGGGCTCGGGCATCGCCCAGGTTGCTGCCGCAGCCGGGTTCGACGTCATTCTCCATGATGTCGCCGAGGAATATTTGGTCAGGGCCTTAAAAACCATCGATAAAAGCCTGGCCAAGCTTGCAGAAAAAGGAAAGATCGCGGAGTCCAAGGAGACCATCCTGGGCCGCATCAAAGGGACTACGGGCCTCGAGGATTTCAAGGACTCGGAGTTCGTCGTCGAAGCCGTGTTTGAGGATTTCGAAGTCAAGAAGAAATTGTTGACCCAGTTGGACAAGATTCTCGCCCCGGAGGTCATCCTGACCTCCAACACGTCATCCATTTCTATCACCCGTCTGGCGGCCCTGACCGGCCGACCCTCCAAATTCATGGGCATGCATTTCATGAACCCAGTCCCGCTGATGACCCTGGTTGAGCTGATCATGGGCATTGCGACCGCGCCCGAGACTTTTGCTGTGGTCAAAGGCCTGGCGGAGAAGATGGGGAAAGTCCCGGTGGAAGCCAATGATTTTCCGGGCTTTATCGCCAACCGGATCCTGATGCCGATGATCAACGAGGCGGTCTATGCCCTGATGGAGGGCGTGGGCACGGTCGAAGCTATCGACACCGTGATGAAACTGGGCATGAATCATCCGATGGGGCCGCTGGCCCTGGCCGACCTGATCGGACTCGACGTCTGCCTCTACATCATGGAGGTGCTGTACGAAGGGTTCAAGGACACAAAGTACAGGCCCTGCCCTCTGCTCCGGAAGATGGTGGACGCCCGCTACCTCGGCCGCAAATCCGGCCGCGGGTTTTATGAGTATAATAAGTAAATAGCGTCATGGCTAGGCTGGTGAAACCGGCCGCGGCGCGAGGAGGAAGATATGAAAGATGACGATGCCGAACAGAAGCACGCTTCAAGAAACAAAGCCTTAGAGGCGGCCGTTTCTCAGATTGAAAAACAGTTCGGAAAAGGCGCCGTGATGAAGCTCGGACAGAAAGAGGCCGCCATGAAAGTGCCGGCCATCCCCACCGGCTCCATTTCCTTTGACCTGGCCATGGGGATCGGGGGCTTCCCGAGGGGGAGGGTTGTCGAAGTCTTCGGTCCGGAAGCCACCGGCAAGACCACTCTGGCCCTTCATGTCATCGCCGAAGCCCAGAGACGGGGCGGACAGGCCGCGTTCATTGATGCCGAGCACGCCCTCGACCCCACCTATGCGGCGAAAGTCGGCGTCGATATTGACAATCTCTTGATTTCCCAGCCGGACTATGGGGAACAAGCCCTTGAAATCGCCGAAGTCCTGGTGCGGAGCGGCGCTGTCGATGTCATTGTCATCGATTCCGTGGCCGCCCTTGTTCCCAAGGCCGAGCTCGAGGGGGAAATGGGAGATGCCCATATGGGCCTCCAGGCGCGGTTGATGTCCCAAGCTCTGCGGAAACTCACGGCCATCGTCAGCCGTTCCAAGACCTGCTTTATCTTCGTCAACCAGATTCGGGAGAAGATCGGCTTTTTTCTGGGCAACCCGGAGACGACAACGGGTGGCCGGGCTCTTAAGTTTTATGCCTCGATGCGCATCGATATCCGCAGGCTGACGGCTCTCAAAGAGGGCGATAACGTCGTCGGCAACAGGGTCAAGGTCAAGATCGTCAAGAACAAGATGGCCCCGCCTTTCAAGGAAGCCCAGTTTGATATCATCTACGGATACGGAATCTCCTGGGAAGGGGACCTTGTCGATTGCGGGCAGGATTATGGAATCCTGGAGAAGTCCGGGACCTGGTATTCCTATAAAGGGGAGCGGATCGGTCAGGGGAGGGAGAACGTCAAGAAGCTTCTCAAGGAGAATAAAGAGCTGGCCCTCCAGCTTGATCATGATATCCGGAAGAAAGTGGGCCTGCTCCAGGAAGAGGCGCCGCCGGAGAAGCCGGAGAAAGAGAAGGCCGGCGGAAAACAGTAGGGAGAATTCGTCATTGCGAGACAGCGGAGCTGTCGGGGCAATTTCCTAAGAGGAGGTTACCACGTCGCTTCGATCCTCGTGATGACAAAGGAGATAAATATCATATTTAAAGGATGATGAGAATGTTAAGAAGGCGGGAATTTATGAAGCTGGCGGGCCTCGGCGGAGCGGCGCTCGTTTCGGGCGCAGCCGTCCCTTCGCTCGCCTCGATTATTCAGGAGGGAAAGACAATGCCATACACGGCCAAAGATTATGCAAAGCTTATAGGGATTCCAGGGTTCAGCGAGACCCTTCTTAAGAACCATTTCACCCTGTACCAGGGCTACGTGACAAACACAAACAAGGTGCTGGATGCCCTTACTCAGGTGCTCAAGGACGGCAAAACGGCGGCGCCGGAATATGCCGAGCTCAAACGGCGGTTGGGCTGGGAGTTCAACGGCATGCGGCTCCATGAGTACTATTTTGAAAACTTGGGAGGGAAGGCCGGCCTCGACGCGGGCGGAAAGTTGGCCAAGGCCATCGCCGAAAGCTACGGCAGCTACGAACTCTGGGAAAAGGATTTCAAGGCCACAGGCGCAATGAGGGGCATCGGCTGGGTGGTGCTCTACCAGGACCCGGCCAACGGCCGGCTGATCAACTTCTGGATCAACGAGCACGATGTCTCTCATCCGGCCAGCGGCAGGCCCATCCTGATCATGGATGTCTTTGAGCATGCCTACATGCTGGACTACGGGCTGAAACGGGCGGATTATATCGAGGCCTTCTTCAAGGTCATTGACTGGCAGGTCGCCGAAGCGCGTTTGAAGTAATTTATTTGCAGAGACAAACACGGAAGGAAGAACAGGGCGGCTGGAGAGGCCTTCCTTGGATTCACCCATGTCTCCCTTTAAAAAAAAGGGGGGAGGATTTCCATGACTGACCATGAATGGTGCTATCCATGGCAAAGCCAATAAGCAAGCGGTCGAAAAAATCGGGACTCTCGCCGGGAAGCCTCGTCCATATCGGTGAGCAAAAAATCGAAAAGACCCGGATCACCCTTATCGACTACGATGGCGATAACTTTCTCGAGAAGGAAGTGCAGACGATCGAGGAATGTTTCCCCTTCCGGGAAACATCCACGGTGACGTGGATCAATATCGACGGCGTCCATGACGCAGAGGTGGTGGAAAAGCTCGGCGGCTATTTCGGGCTTCATCCTTTGATCCTCGAGGACATCATGAACACTTCGCAGCGGCCGAAGATGGAAGACCTGGGGGACGCCATCTATATTGTATTGAAGATGATCGAAATCGGAAACGATAGCCCTGAGGTCGCCACCGAGCAGATGAGCCTCGCCTTCGGGCGCAACTTCGTTCTCTCCTTCCAAGAGCAGCCGGGCGATACCTTCGATCCCGTGCGCGAACGCATTCGCCGGGGGAAAGGCCGCATCCGGAAAATGGGCCCGGATTATCTTGCCTATGCCCTCATTGATGCCATCGTGGACGATTATTTCCTCGTCCTCGAGAAACAGGGTGAGCAGATCGAGTGTCTTGAGGACGCACTTGTCGCCAATCCTAAGCAGGAAACACTGCATGGGCTTCATACCCTCAAGCGGGATATGATCTTCGTCCGCAAGTCCGTCTGGCCGCTGCGCGAGGTCATCAGCCGGCTGGACAGGGCGGAATCACCTCTGATCCAGAAAACGACGGGCATTTTCCTCCGCGACGTCTACGACCATACGATCCAGGTCATCGACAATATCGAAACCTACCGCGAAATGCTGTCGGGCATGCTCGACACCTACCTGTCAAGCCTCAGCAACCGGATGAACGAAGTCATGAAGACCCTGACGATCATCGCCACCATTTTTATCCCCTTGACCTTTCTCGCCGGGGTTTACGGCATGAATTTTAGATTCATGCCGGAGCTCAATTGGCGCTGGGGCTATTTTCTCGTCTGGGGCGTCATGCTGGCTGTCGGCATTTTCATGGTGTTCTATTTCAAGCGGAAGAAATGGTTCTAGGATTAAGTCCTGGGGCCAAGGAGGCTTATTCATGAGAACAAAAACCGTTTTGATTTTGGTCTTGATCGCCCTGTTTTTGATTCTCCTCATCCAAAATGCGGGGATGGCGAAACTCAATTTTTATCTCTGGAACGTTTATGCGCCCCAATTCATCCTCGTCTTTCTTGTTTTTTGCCTGGGATTTCTGGCCGGTTTTTTGAGCGCGAAGACGGGAAGAAAAAAGAATCATAAGCTTCCTTCTCAGAGTTCGACCCCGAGCCCACAGAAGCCGTAGGCCTGAACAATGGATCGGCCGAAAAGTTCGGCTGTCCCCCGTTAGGGTGTTTTCCTTACCCAGCGCGCGATGTCTTCGTATGTAGCGAACCAGACATTTTTCTTGGCCCGGATGTGCTCGACAAGCTGTTCCAACATCATCATCCGGCTGCGGTGGCCGATGTACTTGGGATGCATGGTCAGGACAAACAGCGTGCCTTCCTCGTAGGCCTTGTCGAATTCGGCGGCCCAGATTTCCATGACCTCGGCGGGCGTGATGTGGGGTCGGACGCTGGCGAACCGCTCAAAACCGAAATAGGGATAATCGTCGAGGAGCCATTCCACGGGAAGCTCAACGACGCCGGCGGCTTTCCCGTCTTCAAGGATTTCGTAGGGCCGGTCGTCGGCCATCAAGCTGCTGTCATAAAGAAGGCTGAGTTCACGGATGATTTTTAAAGTCGCTGGGCTGAAATCCCAGCTGGGTGTCCGGATTCCGGCCGGTGCCCTGCCCGCGGCCTCCTTGAGGACGGCATAGGATTTTTGCATCAGCTCCCGTTCCTCCTTTTCCGAGAGGAGCGAGTTCCGCTCATGGATCCAGCCGTGCATGCCGATCTCATGCCGGCCCTTGGCCAGGATGGCCTTGATCTCGGCGGGGTGGAGCCTGGCCGTGATGGCGGGCACAAAAAAAGTGGCAGGGATCTTGAATTTATCCAGCAAGGCCAGGATCCTCGGGATCGCCGTCCTGGCGGCGTACTCGCCCTGGGAGAGGACGCCGGGGGATAAGTCTTTGTCGCGCAGAGCGTTCGTTTCGGCGTCAAAATCGAATGACAGGGCGACGGCGACTTTCGCGCCGTTCGGCCAGGCTTTGGGGGTGAGGTCCTTTCCCGCCCGGATCTTGTTTACAGCGGATTTCACTTTATCCACGCTCCACTGCCAGGCCTGCTCTTCTTGCTTCGGATTGGTTTGGCCGGCGAGCCAGAACACGGATAATGCCGCCAGGCACCCGACGAAGACCAAATATTTTTTCATCGCCAACCTCCTATTTCCTGATTCTCAGGAGTAATAAGCGGGTGGCACGGCATCTCCCTGCCCGCCCGCAACTTATGAGTGGTGGGTGGGAGGGTCTTTTGCGAGGACGAACAGAGAGATGCCATGACAGGACCCGCGGAACAATCCTTTCATTCTGGAACCAACGCCGGAATTCCGACGGCGGTCGTATAGACGATGCTTTCCTCTTCTCCGTCCACGCCCAGGATCGAATTGACCTCATCGTCATAGAGGGCGGCGACATGGCAGGATCCTAGCCCCAGGGCCACGGCCGCCAGGGCCAGGTTTTGGGCGATATGCCCGGCGTCCAGGTACACATAGCGGTAGGCCCTCTGCTTGTATTTCCACTTCGAGCGCTGGAACACGGCCGTCCATAGAAAAACAACGTTGGCCTCCGCAATAAAATGCTGATTAAGTAGAGCCGTGGGAACGTCGGCCCGGCAATCGCCCTTCCTCATCAGTTCGAGTTCGTGCCGCCGGATATCGTAATGATAGATGCCCGGCTCGATGCCGGTCATATTCAAAACAGCCAGATATGTTTCAATTGGGTAGAGAGCGCCGGCGGAAGGAGCGGCGCGGAATTCGAAGCCCTGGGTTTTTGCGGTGATCCCCTGCGTCGCCCAGAGAAGCTGGGAGAGAGCTGGAAGACTCAAAAGGGTTTCACCGAAATCCCGGCAGCTGCGGCGCTCCCGGATCGATTCCCAGAGGGGCATGCCGCCTTGTATCTCTGGGACCGGCAGCTTCACCCTCGGCACGCCCGGATAGGTTTTAAAGGCGTCGGGCTTCCGGTTCCAGTCGAGAGGCCCTCCGGAGAGCTTTCCGCGCTGGTATTTTGTTTCCTTCTGGAATTGATCGCCGATCCCATCTTTCATGGGCGTCCCTCCTTATTCTATGCTACCAGAACAAATCCTCCTGCTCAACGGATCTTTTGGATTTATCAGTTCCTTTATTAGATACATTTGATTCTGTCCAAGTTCTGCCACGACTTGGACATCCTGCGCTGGACGATCGGAAAGCCGTGCCGGCGCATCTCGTCATTCGGCCCGCTCAGGCTTTTCAGGGCCGAGGAGAGCCGACTGTCCGGGGCGACTGTCGAGGTGAGGATGGGCTGAGCGGCCGAGGCTGCCGCCCTCGCGTTGTCGCCGCCAGGCCTCTTGGCCGCGGCAATCGCCTCTTATTTTATTGTTTCGAGCTTATCCAAGTTGGATTTCGCGGCGGCCAGGTTCGGGTCGATGGCCAGCGCCTTTTTGTAATATTCGATGGCCTTCTCCCTTTGCCCTGACAGGGCGTATGTGTTGCCGGTTTCGAGATAGAGCCGGGCGTCCTTGGGGAAAAAATCGATAAAGATCAGGCTCGCCTCCAGGGCTTCTCTCATTTTTTTTGCCGTCCTCAGCTGATTGATGAGCGAGACGATCTGGTCGGGGCTGACCTGCGGGTGAGCTGGGTCGAGCTCGACGGCCTTTCTGTAATTCTCCCGGGCGGCCTCAACGTTGCCGGTCCAAAGATAAGTCGCCCCGAGCGCCGCATAAGGAAAGGCCGAGCCCGGATAGAGTTCTCGGTCAAGGCTGAGAATGGACAGAGCCTTTTCCGGATCGCCCCTTTCCAGAAAATATCGAGACGCGGCGCCGAACTCCTCAGAGAAGTCCTTGGTGACCGCGGCGCCCGAGAATATCTTCTTGAGGGCGCCGCCCACGTCATCGAAATTCGTGGCGGGCGTAATCACCAGGCGGCGGACATAGTCCGTGTAGGTTTTGTTCCAGTCTTTTTCCCAATCGGCGACCTGGCGTTCCAGCGCCCGGGTGAAAGCGGCGAATGTTTTTTGTCCCGGCCGGGTCTTGACGACCCGCATGTAATCGCCGAAGAAGGCGAGCGGTCCGTTCTTCCGGGAGCTCCTGAATTTCTCTTCACCGAACGATTCCCTCAGCACGGACGCCATATAGGATCCCAGCCGCGTAAAAGGCTGGCCGGCGAAGGGCTGAATGCCGGCCGTGATTTTTTTCCAGGTTTCCGCGTACTTATTCTTAAGGGAGTTTTCATCGATGCAGGCATTGAAATATCGGAACGCTTCCTCGGAAGCTTTATCGTCCCCGGCGGATGACCCGCCCATTCTTTCGAACTCGCTCAGGCCGTAATTGAAGACTTTTTCGCAGGCGTTATAGATCATCCGCTTGTTCCGGTCCGGGGCGTACGCGGCGGTGTCGAGGTCCTCGTCAAGGACGAGTTCGGCCAGCCTTTTGACATAAACGCCTGGGTTCGGGCCCTCAAGGTTCGAGGCCGCCGCGACGGCGAACTTTTCTGCGGGGAAGATCATGAGATAGGTCCTGGTCTCGGGCTGGCCGCCGCTGTGGTAGATCTGAAAATGGCCTTTCAAAGGCTGGACGAACCAGCCCATGCCATAGCCGGTGCGAAGGCCGCGGCGGGTGGCCATGGATGTAAACATATCACTCTGGGTTTGGGTATTGACAAGCTTTCCGGCCAGGATGCCTTGGGCGTACTTGATCAGGTCGGTCACGGTCGAGCGCGTCCCCCCGCCGGCAAAGCGGCTCGAAACATCGACATACTCCGAATTTTTTAGGCGGCCTTCGGTGATTCGGTAACCGCGCACCCGGTTCGGAATGATGTCCGACGGATTGTCCATCCTCGAGTCAGCCATGCCGAGCGGCTCGAAAACATGTTTCATGATGTAAGCGCCGTAGGATTGGCCGGAGGCGCCTTCGATCACGGCGCCCAAGAGATTGTAGCCGTAGGTCGAGTAATTGTACCGAGTGCCGGGCTCGGCCACCAGGTCGAAATCCTGGAAAATGGCGATGGCCTCCCGCGTGTTTTTTGGCTCTTTGAGGTGCTCTTCGGCGGCCGGATTTTTGTAATGGCTGACGCCGCCCAGGTGGCCAAGAAGCTGGCGGACGGTGACAGGCCATTTTTTCTTCGGGAAATAGGGGACGTACGTCTGGACTTCGGCGTCCAGGTCGATTTTGCCGGCCTCGACGAGCTGCTGCACGGCATAGGCCGTAAAGGTTTTGGTGATGGAGGCCATCCGGAAGGAGCTTTCCGGCTTGACCGGGGTCATGTTCTCCATATCGGCATACCCGAACCCCTTGGCCCAAACGTAATCATCTTTGATGAAAGCGATGGACAGGCCGGGCGTCCGGTCCAAAGGCATTTGCTCCGCTGCGAATATTTCGAACTCGCGAAGGGCGTCTGCGTAGAGGGAAGGAGATGTGCCCTGTCCGGCCGAGCCAAATTGAAGATTCAGGGAGAGAGCGCTCAGCCAGAGCAAGACAAGAATGAAGGCACGCCGAATTTCCTTTTTCATGGTTCCTCCATAGGTTGGCCGCCGATGATTCAGGCTTATAGCACATGGCAAAAGGTCAAGTCAAATTGCTGCCGCTGAAGCGAAAGTTGACATTAGCGGTGTAATATTTTACACTGATCGGTGTAAAAATTGGGTATATGATGATTTCCCTTAAATCGGAAATAACAAAAAAAATCCTAAACTATTTTTTTATTAATCCTGACGACGGGTTGTATGTGAATGAATTATCCCGGACGTTGAACTTGGATAAGAGAAATCTTGTCAAAAAACTTAAAGTGCTGGAAGCGGAAGGGATATTGAAAAGTGAAATAAGAGGAAATCTTAAGATATATTCTGCTAATAAAAGGTTTCCCTTTTATAAAGAATACAAAAAAATTGTCCTTGCCATGATTCAGAGGGACTTCTGACATGGGTGGGGAACTGGAAGCCAGATAAATTCAACCCAAAAAAAGTCTTGTTCGAAAATCCGAGGACACGACTTAAATTTGCACTTCGCGATTGAGTGGCCGACAATCCGCTTTCGTCAGTTAAGCTTGCGCCTGTACTCAAGAATGAGTGCCATTGTACTCATAAAGGAGTACAAGATGCTCGAAAGCCTGTATATCTCTAAATCAAAAATCCGCCGGGATTTGCTTACCCTTTTTTTACGAATCCCGGCAAGAAATATTACCTCAAAGAGCTGGGGCGATTATTAGGATATTCTGTGGGGAATATAAGAAGAGAATTGCTTAAATTCCAGAGTGATCAATTGTTAAAAGCCCAAAAAACCGGCAATCTAGTCTATTATTCTATCGATCCAGATCATCCGCTTTTTGAAGAGCTAAAAAGCATTGTCTCTAAAACGATCGGCCTAGAGGGGAGCATAAGAAATTCACTTTCTCAAATGAGAAACATTCAATTTGCCTTTATTTACGGCTCTTTTGCCTCAAAAAGTGAGAAAGAAAGCAGTGATATTGACGTTATGATTATTGGAGATCCAGATATTTCGTTATTGAATGAAAAAACGAGAGAGCTGGAGCAAAGGCTGAAACGGGAAATAAGCCTGTCCATTTATTCCCGGGAAGAGTATGAAACAAAGAAAAAAGGAAAGAGCGGCTTTATTCTTGATTTGCTAAAAAGGCCGAAAATTATGTTGATCGGAAACGAGAATGATCTATAAGGTGGCCGTTGAAGACCTCCTTAAAGAATTTCGAAGGGTTCTGAATGATTATGATTTCATGCGAAGAAAAAGGCATTTGCTTGTTTATGAGCCCGACGTCCCCTGCTCGAAAAAAGAAGTAGCGAAGGCGATAAAAACAGCTGAAGAATGTAATTGCATGCTTTAGCTTGTGCTCCTCTTGTCAATATTGTTTTGCTTTTTAACGGTTGATTTCATTATACTTAGAAAAAGTGAAGATGAAAAAATATTGGCCGCTGATTGCCGCCCTGGCGGTGCTAACTATTTTGATCATATTGGCAACCTGGGGTTCAATCCGATCATGCAACGGGCATTTTATCTATGCCCTGGATGACACGTATATCCATATGACCATGTCCAGAAATCTCGTCCAAAACGGATTCTGGAGTGCCACCAAAGACAGTTTCACATCCTCATCTTCGTCAATCCTTTGGACATCGTCTCTTTCATTCCTCTTTTGGGTTTTCGGCGTGAACAGTCTTGCCCCATTTGTGATGAATATTCTTCTGGCTTCGGGTCTCGTTGTCTTCCTGTTTTATGTTTTTCGGGGATTCAACATTTCTCAGCCGGTCAATTTCTTGGGTTCCATTTCCATCGTCATTTTCTGTCCCTTGGTCGCGCTTATTTTTTGTGGAATCGAGCACATCCTTCACACGCTTCTTGTTTTGAGTTTCGTGGTCATTGCTGCTGGCGAGCTTTCTTATGAGAAGGTGTTGCCCTTTTCGAAAAGATCGCTGTTCTTGTTGGCTCCGTTTCTGATCATGGCCAGATACGAAAGCGCTTTTATCCTATTTATCGTGG
Source organism: Candidatus Aminicenantota bacterium (assembly GCA_963715635.1). Lineage (GTDB taxonomy): Bacteria > Acidobacteriota > Aminicenantia > Aminicenantales > UBA4085 > JAPKZH01. The sequence goes on from OY970261.1 coordinate 3,822,402, forward strand.
GATTCCTATTCCTATTGAAAAAGCGGCTTGTCGATTTTCTCTTTCTGTCCTTCTCTTCGGCCCTGCCGATTCTGCTGTACGGCCTGTTTTCAACGATAAAAGGATGGTATTTTTTCCCAAATTCTGTCCTTTTGAAGAGCAACATTCCGAGTACCTTATCCTTAGAATCCATTTTGAATTTTCTGGTTTTTCCCTGGGATATCATAAGGAAGAACCCTCATATCAGCGTTCTCTTAGTCGTGAATACTCTGCTTCTTCTTTATGGGCTGGGGAAGAAGAGGTCGATCTGGAAGAGCAGCCAGTTGATCAACTTGATATTCCTTCTCGCCTTCATCTTCCATCTACAATTTGCCCGGATTGGATGGTTCTACAGATATGAAGCCTATCTTGTGGCCCTCGGCACAGTGACATTTTTCATAGGCGGCTACGAAATGATTCTGGATAAAAGGCATCAAGCTTTAGCCAAAAAGCCAGTTCTTGAGAACAAATGGGTGGTCGTCTTTTTGGCATCGCTATTCTTTCTCACCCTCGGCACCCGGGGAGTCATAGCGTTAAAAGATATCCCATCGGCCACAAAAAACATTTATGGGCAGCAGTATCAGATGGCTTTATTTCTCGATAAATACTATCGGAATGTTACCATTGCCGCAAATGATATCGGAGCCATTAACTATTATGCGGATATCCGATGCATCGATCTGTGGGGGATTGCCAATCATCAAGTCGCCAAAGCTAAGAGGCTAGGATATTTTAATGGGGCATTTATGAAGATGATCGTCAAAGCCGAACAGGTCAAAATAGCCATTTTTTATGACTCCTGGTTTAAGCAATATGGAGGGCTTCCTGCAGAGTGGATTAAAGTTGGCCAGTGGAGAATCAATAACAATGTTGTCTGCGGGAGTGATACCGTTTCATTCTATGCTGTTGAGCCTGGTGAAAGAGAAGAGTTGAATAAGAATTTTGTGGAGTTCCTTCAATTTTTACCCAAGGATGTCATCTCGTTTTCTTCTTTTCATAGTAAGTGAAGTGTAAGATTCCAGTATAGGTTCTCTTATAATATTCATATCCGGGAATATTTTTTACTGAAATAGAGACCGATCTTTCTCTGTAATTTTTTTGAAAATCGCTATTTTCGGCTAGCTCGAGATCGGAAAGAAACCAAGGAGTTTGAATAGTCCTGCCATCGGCCGGCCCGAAGTCGAAGATGCTAAGAAGAGGCTGGCTGGGCTGAAGGGCTTATGATCTAGCCTTCGTCTGAGGCTTATTGAGGCCGGATAGCCCAGCCTCCCATAAAATAAATGACGCTGGTTAGAGGATAACCGCCTCATCATGTGCGCTTTTTTCTATTTTTTTATCAGGTGAGTTTCCGTCCGCATTTCGCCGGTCATGGGAATGGTGATATTCGCCGGATCTCCTGCCGTGATGACGCCCCCGATCGTTGCTTTTGTCTCTGTCTTGACGAGCATCCCTTCTTTCACCGCGAAGTACCAGGTCTGGGTGCCGTCGATCTTGGCGTCGAACAATACTGCCATGCCCTGCTGTTCGAGATTCCCCGCCATCTTGCCCGTCACCGGGCCCTTGATCCGCACGCATTCGAACCCGTCGACTGTCTCGAAGCCTTCCGGAGTGTTCACGGTATTAAAATTAATGCGGATATCGCCGGCATCACTTTTCTGGGTGACCGAATCCTCGCTCGGCCAAGAATCCCCGATCTTGATGGACCTGTCGGGAAGGTCGGGAAAGAGAGCCTGAAAACTTGCGCCGAGGTCCCTCGTTCCGGCGATGCCCATGGAATATCGAATGGACGACGCGCCGGAGGTGTCGATTTCCTTGCCCAAGCGGGAGAGGATCATGTCAAAGCTTTTTCCCACCACGGAGCTCGCGTCCGCAGTCATGCTGCCTTGGGGGGATTGGGCTTCGACTTTGAAAGAATTGACCGTCACACCGAGTTGATACTGTCCCTCTTTCAATCCTTTTGGCTGCAGGGTGAATTCGATGGCGGTGTTGCTCTCGGTCGAAACGGCCTGACCCATACCTTCGAAGTTCTGGGTTTGAGTGCTTGTCGTCTGATACGTCAGCGTTTTGCCCTCGGGAAACTTATAGGCCAGGGTGACGGCCGATTGTGGCTTGGCCTCGGCGGAGACGTTTTGGATGGCGAATCCGGCCAGCACGAAAAGCGCTAAGACGAACAACAAGATCTTCGAGCTGCTGCCTGAAGATTTATTCGATTGCATCCTAGACCTCCTTTTCATAACTTAAAGCAAGAAATTCTACTTCGACCCAATACGGGATGTCAAACAGGCTGAATGCGATCGCTCGTGCATCCTTGAAATAACTGTCGAATTTGCGCCCGCTAGTGGCTGAGGTCCGCTCAATATCGTCCGCGATAATCCCCAAGCCTTAAGAATCCTGCCCTTGATGAACACGAGTTTCGAAAAATAGCGGGGCAGCGGCGCCCGGTTCTTCAGGGTTTCCGTCTTGCCACGAGAAGATTGGATTGAGGGCTGTAGCCGATCCGAAAATTCAGCGCTGGGGCGCCCGCAGCATAAGCGTCCTTGAGATCTTGATCAAAATATTCTTTGAACTTCTTGATGGGCTCGCTGTAGGTGCCGTAAAGGTGGATATCCCAGATGGATCTGTCAAAGAAATGAAAAGGAATGCCGGAATCCTCTTGCACAATAACCCGGCTTTTATTAAGGATGGTACTCCGGATCATGGAGAAATAACGAATGTGCATCAGGTAGGAAGCCGCTTTGATAAATGTGAAGATTCCCGGTTCGAGCCCGTCGAGGAATTGCCGGAACCCGGCATTCTTGGCGAGGCCGAAATTCGCCAAATCCTCCGAGAAATAATAAAGCTGCTGGACAGACTCAGAATTTTTCGTCCGGAAGGAAATCGCTACGCCCTCATGGGGTCCCTTTGTTGCGGAAAGACGATCGAGAATAGCGATCTTTCCATTTGAGGCGATCTCGACGGGCTTGATATCCACGATCTCGTTCCCGGTTCTTGCCAGAAACAGCATCAAAATGGGCAATGTTCCGTTGAGCCCTGTCGTGACGACTTCTGCGCTCAGGTCCTTGACCCGGAAAAAACTGATCTGCAGGATCTTGTCGATGGATTCAAAGATCAGGGATAGATAGGGTCCAAAGGCTTCCTTAGAAAATTTGAGGGGGTCGGGAATCGTCCCCACAGGTTCCAGCCCGACGAAAATATAGGTTCGGGCGCCGGGGAAGAACAGGAAGGCATAGAGAAAGTCGGGGCCGCTGAAGGGATAAAAGACCGTTTGGACATCTCGATGGATGTCCGTGAGCTCTTTCGCCGCCCAGCCCTGGACTTGGCTGGCTATATTTTTTGTGAACCTCGACCAGCCGGCGTCGGCCATCGCCGCATACTTTTGCCATTCGGGATGAAGGGTGAATGCATTGTAGTCACTGTCTTTATTGATCTTGATCCCGGCCAGAAGAAGGGCAATGTCGTTGTATTTTGGATGGATTTTGATGGCAGGATTCTGGGAAATGTTCGGCCGAGTTGGAAGGGGACCTCCGACTTCCGGTGTTTGGACGAAAGCTTCACTCGCTCCGCCACTTTGACTGCAGACGAATATCCAGAGCAATATGATCAAAAAACACTGATAAAGATTGACTTTTTTGCGCGGCATCGTTTTCCAGGCCTTTAGATCTAAATCCTTACTTTGTCTCCTTAATAAACATTATCTCCGGCCGGAATTCGATGTCAAGAACAGCCCGCCAGTGAGCATCGACGCTCTTTTCGGGAGCGCGGATAGGCTTATAAGTGCTTTTTCAAATAGCGGGCGGTGATGGACTTTTTGGATTTGCTGATCTGCTCGGGAGTTCCCTGGGCGACGATCTCCCCGCCTCTCTCGCCCCCCTCGGGCCCGAGGTCGATTATATAATCCGCGCACTTGATCACGTCCAGGTTGTGCTCGATGACAATGACGGAATGTCCTTCCTCCACCAGTCTCTGGAAGCACCGCAGGAGTGTCGAGACATCGTCCGGATGGAGGCCGATCGTGGGCTCATCGAAGAGATAGAGGATGTGCTTGTCCCGCTCATGGACGAGGTGGTAGGCAAGCTTGATCCTCTGCAGCTCGCCGCCGGAGAGGGTTGTGGTGGGCTGTCCCAGCCTCAAGTATCCGAGGCCGACTTCCTGGAGGGGCTTGATCTTCTTGGTGATATCAGAGTGGTCGGAAAAGAATTCCAGGGCGTCGTCGATCGTCATGTGCATGATATCGTCGATATTTTTGCTCCTGTATTTGATCTCGAGGATTTCGCTCTTGAACCGCTTTCCCTGGCATGCTTCGCAGGTCAGGGTGACGTCGGATAGGAACTGCATTTCCACGATCTGCTGCCCGGCGCCCTGGCAGTCCTCGCAGCGGCCGCCGGCCGTGTTGAAGGAAAAATAGCCGGGCTTGTAGCCAAGAGCTTTGGCTTCACGCGTTTGGCTGAAGAGCTCGCGGATGCCGTCCATCGCTTTTGTGTACGTGGCCGGAATGGACCGGGGCGAGGTGCTGATCGGGGACTGGTCAACCAGGATGATCTTATCGATGAAGTCGATCCCGCGGAGCGCCTGAAAGCCTTGCCTGGCCTCCCCGTTCCATCCCTGGTAGAGGACATCGTTGAGCAGAGTGCTTTTGCCGGAGCCCGAGACGCCCGTGATGCATGTGAAAACGCCCAAGGGGAGCCTCACATCCAGGTGCTTCAGGTTGTGCTTATAGGCGTCCTTGATGAGAAGAAAGCGGTCGGCGGTTCTTCTCCTTTTTGGGACAGGGATCTCTTTTTCCCCGCTGATGTAGCGGGCCGTGAGCGAGTTCCCGTTTTTCAAGAATTCCGCCATCGGGCCGCTGAACATCACCTCGCCGCCGTGCTCGCCGGCCCGCGGTCCCAAGTCGATCAGATGTTCCGCCGATTGGATGATCTCCGGGTCGTGCTCGACGACCATGACCGTGTTCCCGATGTCCTTGAGGGACTTAAGAATTTGGATGAGACGGCCGTTATCGCGGGGATGCAGGCCGATCGACGGCTCGTCCAGGACGAAGAGCGTTCCGACCAGCGATGAGCTCAGCGCGGCGGCCAGGTTAATGCGCTGGGCTTCGCCGCCGCTCAGGGTGAATGTCATCCGGTCGAGCGAGATATAATCCAGGCCGACCTCGAGCAAAAAGATCAGCCGGTTTCGGATTTCGGCGATCAGCTTTTCCGCCACCTGTCTCTGATGGGCGGGGAGATCGAGCTTCCGGAGAAACTCGTGAGCTTCCTTCACGGTCAGTCGTACGACTTGTCCGATCGTCAATCCGCCGACCTTGACGCTTAAGGCCTGGGGGTTGAGGCGCATCTGTCCGCAGGCCGGGCAGGCGATGTATTTGCGATAGCGGCTGAGAAAGACACGGACCTGCACTTTGTATTTCTTGGTCTGCAGCCAGTCGAAAAAGCCTTTGACGCCCAGGTAGCCGTCGCCTCCGTCCAGGATGAACCGTTGCCATTCCTTCTTTAAATTTTTGAAGGGGATGTTCGTGGGAATGCCCCGCTTGCGCGCTTCGCGCAGCATTTCGCGCATCATGCCGCGCGAAACGGGCTTGGTCCAGGGCTCGATGGCGCCCTCTTCCAGGGTTTTGCTTTTGTCCGGAACGATCTTGTCTTCATCGATCGAGGCGAGATCGCCGAAGCCGTGGCAGTCCGGGCAGGCCCCCTGGGGGCTGTTGAACGAAAAAAGGTTGGGGAAGGGGTCCTCGTAGGGAATCTTGCAGGCTTTGCATTCGAGCTTGTCGGAAAAGGCGAATTCGCGGCCGTCCTCGGTCCGGACCTTGACCCGGCCGCCCCCGTGCTTGAGGGCCATCTCCAGGGAATCCACCAGCCGTTCCCGTTCCTCTCTTTCGAGGCTGATCCGGTCCACGAAGATGTCAAGGACCTCATCCTTTTTGAATTTTACCTCATCGACGTTGACGACCTCCCCGCCCCTGAGGACACGGAAAAAGCCCTGTTTTTTTAACGGGGCCAGGCCTTTTTCCAGAGGCCAGGCAAAAGAGATCAACACTTTTGTGGACTCGGGAAGATGGAAGAGGGTCTCGACGATCGCATCGATCGTATCGCGGGTGACAGGCTGACCGCAGCTGGTGCAGTGGACGACGCCGATCCGCGCGTAGAGCACACGCAGATAGTCATACGCTTCCGTGACCGTGGCGACCGTGGAGCGCGGGTTCTTGGTGACGGCCTTTTGCTGGATGGCGATGGCGGGGGTGATGCCGTCGATGAGGTCGGCATCGGGCTTGTCCATCCTCTCCAAGAACTGCCGGGCGTAGGCGGACAGCGATTCAATATAGCGGCGCTGCCCCTCGGCGTAGAGCGTGTCGAAGGCCAGAGAGGATTTCCCGGAGCCGCTCACGCCGGTCACGACGATGAATTGGCTCAGCGGGATATCGAGGTCGATATTTTTCAGGTTGTGGACCCGCACGCCCCGAAGGATGATCTGTTCGTCCATGCTCGCTTATACGCCTTAAAAAATCGGACTTAAAACTCTCTATTATAGCAGATTTTTTGCTATAATGGGCAGACCCAGCCAAGGAGGACTCGATGCGGAAAGGAACAAAGCTGGCCCTCATCCTCGGCGCGATCCCCTTTCTAACCCTAGTCTTCGCCCTCCCCTTTGTCAACCGCATCGAGCCGGTCGTCCTGGGGCTCCCGTTTGTCCTGTTCTGGATCCTGCTCTGGGTGGCCCTGACGCCGGCCGTTCTTTTTGCCGCTTATCGAATCCAGAAAAAGTATGATCCGCCCGACGATGAGGACAAACGATGAATGCGGCGCTCCTGATCATATTCGGCACCATCGTATTTTCGGCCCTGGTCGGGATCTATGCGGGCCGGCGCCTGAAAATGAACCTTGAGAACTGGACGGTCGGCGGCCGCCGCTTCGGCATTCTGCTGATCTGGCTGTTGATGGCCGGGGAAATCTACACGACCTTCACCTTCCTGGGCGCGAGCGGCTGGGCTTATTCCAAGGGCGCCCCGACCTATTACATTATTATTTACGGCACGCTGGCTTACACCCTCTCTTTTTTCATTCTTCCGGAGATCTGGAAGCTCGGCAAACGTCACGGTCTCCATACCCAGCCTGATTTTTTTATCAGGATCTATGGCAGCCGCTTTCTCGGCGTGCTGGTGGCTATCGTCGGAATCCTGTCCATCATTCCGTATTTGCAGCTCCAGCTGGCCGGGCTGGGCATGATTGTTGAGGTCGCCAGCAACGGCCTGATCCCATCCAAGCTGGCCATCGTCATCTCGTTCATCCTCACCTGCGCCTTTGTTTACACCAGCGGGATCCGCGGCAGCGCTTGGGTATCCGTGATCAAGGATGTGATGATGATCGTTGCCATCGGCATAGTTGGCCTCGGCGTGCCCCGCATTTATTTCGGGGGCATGGGGAACATGTTCCGTGCGCTGATTGCCCAATCGCCGGGCCACCTGGTCTTTCCCGGCGCGGCCCCGACGATGGATACCCTCTGGGTCATGTCCACGGTGCTTTTGACGGGTATGGGATTTTACATGTGGCCGCATGTCTTCGGCTCGGCCTTTTCCGCCAAGAGCGATAGAATCATCAAGCGCAATGCCATCATCATGCCTTTTTACCAGATCCCTATCCTGCTGGTCTTCATGGTCGGCTTTTCGGCGTTTCTCGTCCTACCCGGGCTGAAAAACGGAGACCTGGCCTTTCTCGAGCTTGTCCATAAGACCTATCCGCCCTGGTTCCTGGGCTTTATCGGGGCCGCCGGAGCTGTGACGGCGATGGTCCCGGCCTCCATCCTCGTTCTTTTTGCGTCCACGCTTCTGGCCAAAAATGTCTACCAGGCCGGTTTCAACCCGGGCGCGTCCGAAGCGGCCGTAATGCGCCTCTCCCGGGCCATGGTCTTTGTCATCACCGCGGCCGCCCTCATATTCGCTCTCTTTCTCCCGAATGCGCTGGTCAACCTTCTCCTGATCGGATACGACGGCGTATCCCAGTTCTTCCCGGGCGTTGTCCTGGGGTTGTTTTGGAAGAGGGTCAGCCGCCAGGGCGTCATCGGCGGTCTGCTCACGGGGTTGGCCATCGTGGTTGCGCTCGTCTTAGGCCGCCATGACCCGTTTCTGGGCATGAACGCCGGCTTCGTCGCCTTAGCCGTGAATGCTATGGTCACAGTGGGAATCAGTCTTTTAACGGGCCCCCATCGACAACTATTTGGAGAATGACAATGCTGGAAGAACTGAAAAAAGAAGTCGAAAGTCTGACGCTGCAGCTTGTCCGGTGGCGGCGCAGCCTCCACCGCCGTCCCGAGGTCGCTTTCAAGGAGCATGAAACGTCGGCTTTTCTCCGCGGACATTTTCAAAGACTGGGCATACCCGTAAAGCCGTTGGCGGAAACGGGGTTTCGGGCCGAACTCGTAGGCCGGCCCGGCGGGAAGACGGTTGCCCTCCGTTCCGACATGGATGCTCTCCCTCTCCAGGAGGAAGGGGAGAAGGAATATATTTCATTGAATCCGGGCGCAACCCATGCCTGCGCCCATGATGGGCACATGGCCGTCCTCTTGGGCGTCGCGGAACTTCTTTTAAAAAGACGCGAGCAGTTCCAGGGCAGGGTCGTATTCCTTTTCCAGCCGGCTGAGGAGCTCCCTCCCGGAGGGGCGAAGCCGATGATCAAGGAGGGAGCGGTCGATGGAGTGGACGCCATATTTGGACTTCATCTCTGGCAGGGCCTGCCGACCGGCGCCATCGGAATCGTTAAGGGGCCGATGATGGCTCAATCAGATAATTTCAAGATTACGGTCAGGGGAAAAGGCGGGCACGGTTCGATGCCGCACCACACGGTGGACCCGATCCTGATCGCTTCGCATCTTGTGGTGGGCCTTCAGAGCATCGTCAGCCGCAACGTGGATCCCCTGAAACCGGCGGTGCTTTCGTTCGGAACGGTCAACGGAGGCAGCGTCTATAACATCATCCCGGGCGAGGTTTATTTGACGGGGACCGTACGGACGTTCGATCCCTCTCTCCAGGGCCTGATCGTCAGGCGCATGAAAGAAATGACGAACGGGACAGCCCTCTCTTTCGGGGCCGAAGCGATGTTCGAATATGAGGTCGGATATCCGCCTCTTGTCAACGATCCTGCCTCCGTGGATTTTGTCCTGGATGTTGTGAAAATGACGCTGGGCGAGGAACGGATCAAACCCTTCGGTCCGGTGATGGGGGGTGAGGATTTCGCCTATTACCTGCAGAAAATCCCGGGCGCGTTCTTGTTCTTCGGAGCGGGAGACGGTGCGAAATTTCCCCATCACCATCCCGGCTTCGATTTTGACGAGAAAGCGCTGCCGGAGGCAACGCTGTTGATGGTGATGCTTGCCCTCGAGTTCCTGAAAGGAATAAATTAGGCGATGAATTTTTTTGTTGTCCTGGCCGTCGCCCTCGCCCTGGCCATGGACGCCTTCGCAGTCTCGATCGGCGTCAGCCTGATGCATAAAGGCTTAACGCGCGGCCAGACTTTTCGGCTGTCATTCCATTTCGGCCTTTTCCAGTTTATCATGCCCCTGCTGGGATGGGCAGCCGGACGAAATCTCCTCAAATATATTGAAGCCTTTGACCATTGGGTTGCAGCGGGGCTTCTCGTTTTTGTCGGCGGCCGGATGATCTTCGAGTCTTTCCGCGGCGAAGACCGGTTGGCCAAGAAAGGCGCTGACCAGACAAAAGGTTTTTCGCTCGTGATGTTGTCCGTAGCGACAAGCCTTGACGCCCTGGCCGTAGGGCTGAGCCTGGCGGCCCTCCACGCCCCCATCCTTTATCCGGCAGCGGTCATCGGCCTCGTCGCGTTTATCGTCACGGCGTCGGGTACGAAGGTCGGCCCCGCCCTCGGCCGGCTGATCGGAAAAAGAGCGGAGCTGGCCGGCGGCCTGGTGCTCATTCTGATCGCCGTCAAGATCCTGGCCGACCATTTTTAAAAAATCGTCGTTGATAGTTCCTGTTGTTAAAAAAACTGATATTGGCCGGCTTTCATGACTGTTTCCGTACCGCCGTCAGGATACCCGAGAATGATGGAGCCGATTTTGATCCGCGGCTGGGTGGCAGGAATGTAGATGCGGTCGAGATGGATGACCTCCTGCGGCGAAGAAAAATCTTTGGGCCCGACCATCCCGCCGAAGTGGTCGCTCCTGCCGAAGGCGACATGGAAACCCAGCTTTTCATCAAGCAGGATCTCGCCGATGGGCTGAAGCCCGAAATCCGAAAGCACCCCGAAACCGAGCTCGGCCATGTTTCCGTAGGCGGGCTCTCGTTTTAGATGAATTCGTTCCGCCAACGCGGATTCTCCCTCGCCGTCCACTCGAACGGCGCGGTTTTCAACGATCGAGAAGAAGATGATGTCCTGGCCGACCTGGACAGGAAGCTCACCATGAGTCCTGCTCGATTCGCCTCTTTCACCCTCGTAGGGCACGATATAGGCCTCTCCGCTCGGCAGGTTGCCCGCCGTTCCCTGTTCTTGGAAGCGGCCCGCGCTGGAGTGGGCGGTCCTGAACCGGAGGTCGAAGAGGACCTTGCATTCTCCGTGCCGGTCCACGAGAAAAAGGACGTCTGCCCATTCGGCCCGGTCGAGCCGGGTTTTTAGGGCGTCCACGCGCCGGGCAACTTTGGCATAATCGATCTGCAGCGCGGGGATCATCTGGGAAGAAAAACCCGGCATCGTGGCGGCCCGGAAGCCGAAATGCTTGGCCGCCACTTTGAGAGGGGCCGTCGTAGAAAATTCCGTCGGCGCCAAAAATATCTGTGTCTCTTGAAAGATATTTTCAAAGGATCGCCTTTGGCCGGAATTTTCGAGCTGGGCGGCATGATCGGGCAACCGGCCTTCGATGACGAATCCGGCGTCAGGGAGGTCGGCATTATTCGAGCCGACGGCGGCATAGGCAATGAGCCGCACGCCTTGGAGGGGGATGTCCGCGGCGTGCTCCTTGAGAGTCTCGCTCCAATTCTCAGCCAGCAGCCTTCGTTCTTTCCAGGCGGGATTGTCGCGGCCGGGATCTCTCGGGATATCGACCAGCATTCCCAAGAATTTATCGTCGGGATGCCGGGGGAAAACCGATTGAACCAAACCGACCAGATCCTTGGGGCTGAGATTTGTCATTTGTTCCTCCTGTCAGCTATTGCCAAGTAACTCGAACTCCGGCATAAGCAGAGAAGCGCGTTGTGCCGTAGCCGTAGACCAGCTCATATTTTTGATCCAACATATTTTCCAGGCGGCAGAAGACCTGGACCTGAGGACTGAGGGTGAAAGAAAGCGATCCTTCGAGCACGGTGAATGCCGAAAGGATGACATCCGGATAGGGCCAGGCCGTGAAGTCCTTATCCATCCTTTTTCCGAAATAGACCAGGCTCAGGTTCAACGCCCAGCGTTTGAAAAAGTCGTAGTTGAGGTTGGTTGAGAGCTTGTCTTTAGGCCTTCTGAGAAGATCGGCGCCGCTGTCGAGATCTTTGGCCTCCAGGCGGGTGTAGCCGGCCCGGAGCTCAAGATTCTCTGAGGGCCTGGCCTCACCATAAACTTCCACGCCGCGGGTCCTGGCCTTCCCGATGTTGACATATCCTTCGTCGAAGCGGAAATCGATGAGATTGCGGTAGTCATTCCTGAAATAGGTGGCGCCCGCGACGAGCCTCCCGCTGAGAAAACGCTGCTCGATTCCCACGTCCCAGCCCGTGCATTCTTCGGGTTTCAGCCGCTCATTCCCGATCGGCCCCAAGAGCGTTCCGGGCGCATAAAGCTGGTAGAGGGACGGCGATTTAAAACCCGTGCCCAGCGTTGCCCGAAATTTCGTCCCGGTCTTCTCTAAATAGCAGGCAGGCGCGAGGCGGTAGGTCAGGGCATATCCTGTCCGGCTGTGATAATCGACCCGGACGCCGGCCGTGGCGAAAAAGCGGTCGGCCAACCTGACCTGGTCCTGGAGATAGACGCCCGCCCGGTTGGCTTTTCTCCGGGGGAAAAGACTGTCATAAGGCTCCCAGATTCCCATGGAATGGTATTCGGATTCTCCCTGCTCGCGCTCGAGGTCGGCGCCGAAGGTGAGCGTGTCGGCCGAGTGGAGAAACAGATTGTTCTGCCAGTCGATTTTCACCAGGCTGCTTTTGAAGAGCCCTTTTTCCGAGTCAAAGGGATGGAGGGTATCCACAGGATTTTCGTTCTGCCGGTTGGAATGGATATAGGAGACGCCGAGCTTTTGCTCCCAGCGATTGCCCAGCATAAGAGCGCGCAGTTGCCCGCGGAGGAAGACCGATCGATAGTCTTGCGTGCTGTTCGGGTCGTCCCCGAAAGGCCCGCCGAAGCTATCGATATCCGTCCGGGCCGCGACCGAGCGAAGGCTGAAGTCCGCTTCGATGTTTTTCTTCAACGTGAAGCCGAGTCTTCCCGAGAGGGTAAAGTTTTTGTATCCGTCCTTTTCTGTGTTTCCGGCCAAGGCCGAGTCTGCCGCTGAGATTCCTCCGGTGCCAAAATGAGACAGCCCGAAAGAGTAGTTGACGGCGCCGCTCGCGCCGCTGAGCGCTGCGGCTGTCTGGAAAGTCCTGTAGGACCCGCCGCTCGAAGATAAAGAAAGCAGGGGTTTCCCGCTGCCCCTTTTTGTCAAGATGTTGATTACGCCGCCCAGGGCATCCGACCCGTAAAGAGTGCTCTGGGGGCCCCGCAGGATTTCGATCTGCTCGACATTGTCCAGAGAAAAATGGGCCAGGTCGTACGACCTCGAGGGGTTCATGGGATCGTTGAGCTCCACGCCGTCGAGCATGATCAGGACGTGTTCCGAATTCGAGCCGCGGAGCAGTATCGACGAGGCAGCCCCTTTTCCGCCGTTCTGGATGACGGCTGTTCCAATCACATCCTGAAGGAGCTCGAGCACCGTCGATCTGTGGGATTTTTCCAGGTCCTGCCGCGTGATGACCGTCACCGAGCTGGCCACTTCCTTGGCCGGCGTTTCGATGCGTGTGGCGCTGACGACGATTTCGTGGCGAAGGATGGGGGATGTTGTTTGGTCTTGTTTTTCCTGGCCGGAGAGAAGGGCGGCCAAGAGGCAGATGACGAGGATGAAAAGAAACAATTTTTTGACCATAGGTCTGACCTCCTCAGTTCCCCCGCCTGTTCTTTTGTCCAAAAAAAAATGACCCTCTCTTCCTCCCGAAGATGGGCTGGCTAGGTTTAAAGAAGGTTTCCTGACTCTCGGATCGCCCTCCTCCCGGGCCTTCCTTCCCTCGGCTCAGAGGAAAGTGGCCATCTCCGGGATTCGTCCCCGATTACAGTAGCGGGGGCTGTGTCCGTATTTCACGGACTTCCCTCACCTTTAAACCTGAGTTTCTATTGTCAAAGAAACGGCAAAATTCTCCTTATATATAGACCATCAGAAAGAGCTTGTCAATGAGGGGATTGATGATAAAGAAAAAGGCTGCCTTCTCCTTTTAGCGGAGAAGGCAGCCTGTCAAAGGGAATGGATTAGGGGATAAATGGGATTTATCTTGAACTCCCTTAAAAGAGGAGGGGAAAAAAGGAGGTGCTTCCTGTTTGTCATGCCCGTTTCGTTCCTTTTCATCTTCATCGGCTTATCTTTTTTCTCATTTATATATACGGAGAAAACGATGAAAGAGTTGCATTTTTTGTTGAGGGGAGGGTAAAAAGGCAGAAAAAAAACCACTCGAATCTTTGGATTTTTATTTTCCCCTTCGAAATCGTTGTAAATATTATAACACAAGATTCAACCGAAATGCAATATTTTTTTTAAAATATTTTAAAATTTCTTGGAGACGGGCCTTAAAGACATTTCAGGGGGCAAACAGAGGCCCTTTTTGCCCGATTTTCGGGGACAATGATGAAAAACAGGCCCCCAAAAAGGCCGTTTTGACTCAAATCCTGGGTTTGAATAGAAAAAATGAGCTTGATACAGGGTTTTCAGAGCCCCTTTCCATCCCTCTCCAAGAATAGCTGCTAAAGTAATTTTACCTAGCTGGGGAGAGCCCTGAGGCTTTGAGGCGGGGGAGGCGTGGACGATCTCTCTTGCAAATCGCTCTTATTTTTTCGGTTTATACAGTCCCGCTGTTTTGGCACCGAGCAATCCGGCTTTGACCAGGTCTTTATCTGTGATCTGGAGGCCTCGGATTTGCCTTGTCGTCATGACTTTATAGTGCCTGGCCCGGTCCAGAGCGTCACCGATGTAGCTGACGTCTTTGTCCGTCGTCATCCACTCGTCTTTGTCGAACCGCCTCAGATCGAACGGAACGGAGTATTCGCGCAGAGTCTTTTCGCCGATCGGATTAAAAAAAACATCGAAATACGACATCATCAGCTCGCGCACGGATCGGTACACGGGCTCGCGGAACCGGAGCACGGTATAATTGGATTTGGCCACGCATCCCCAGGCGCCGTTCCGGCGGAAGACGGCGAGGACGTGGTCGTCGTCGTTGACGGCACGCATATCGACAAGCAGAGGCGGATGGCCGATCCGGCGCAGCGCCGCCGCGGCAAACAAAGCCCCCTCGAAGCAGTTGGCCTTTCTCTCTTTCATCACCCAGCGCGGCGAGGCAGTCCCCGGCTGCGGGTCGTACCCCAGCCTGTTTAAGTAGAGCTGTATTTTTTTCGGCGTATTTATTTTATCGAGCAAAACGAGTTCTCTTTTGGTCCAAGGGGTCATTGAAGTCACGTTATTTCTGCGGCGCCGTGCTCCACTTGAGCTTTCCCTCTGGGTTGACGAAACGGACATAATAGCCCCAACCGCCGTCCCCTTGCAAAACCTTGATCAAGACCTTGTTCCAGCCCGCTTTGAGACTCACTTTGACGGTATCCTGGTCGGGATAGGCGCCGCGATACGCAGGATTGGAATGGACGAGTGCGCCGTTAATCCAGGCACGGACGCCGTCATCGCTCCCGAGAAGCAGGTTTGCCTGTACGGGCACGGGCGAAAAGACGTAGCTGAAACCGTAGGCGATAGCCTGCTCGTTGGGCTGGACGAGCTTCGTCAGGTCGATATATCCGCTCGGTTCCGCCTGGATTTTTATCCAGGCCACTTCCTGGTTCCCTTTTCCGGAATATTTTTTGTCTAGGATGATTTCTTTTTCCGGCGAATAAACGGTAAAAAGTGAGTCCATATCCGGTGCATCGAAGGGGCCGATAAGGTTCCATTCGGTGATAAACGCGCGTGACGAGGGAGTCAGGCTGTAACCAAGAAATCCGAAGTCCAGCGCCTTGGCTTCCTCGGCTTTTCCCGTGACCTGGATGAGGACCGTGTTCCGGCCTTCCCGCAGCAGGATGTCCTTGAGCGTTAGGTTACCGAGTTCCTTGTCTTTAGCGAACCCTTCAAAGACGGCCGGCTCGAATTTCGGTTGGGACCCGTCCGGTGGAAGGACCGCCGCTCTCAAGTTTCCCATGCCCGGCCCCTTGAGAAAGTAGAGGTCGAGGTTGTAGCGCTCGCCGATTTTCACCGGAACCGTCAATCGGCCCGTGCTTTGGAGTTTTGCTTTTTCGGTCAAGAGCACGGGAAGGCGAGAACCGTCGGGTCCGTAGTACGAAGTCAAGGAGTGAGTCAGCGTCTCGGCCACGAATTGAAGTCCTTTTTCCTTGTCTTCAACGATCGCGGTGGCCGTGCCTTTCTTTTCTTGCCACTTGGGGAAAATGAAATTTTCCGGCGTTTCCAATGCATAGGGAAGCCTCTCGGCAACCGGCGGCAGCGCCGGAAATGTCTTGTGGGGCTCTGTCTGGTACCAGAAGGCCGTCGAGGAATAATCGTCGGAGCGGTCATTGACGTGCCCGTGTTCGATCGTCACCCGGATGGATTTTTGGAAAGGAATCGGGTCGGGGATGTGGAAGCGGTAAACCGTAGCCTTGGAGCCCGCCTGGAAGTCCTCTTCCTGGAGCGGACAGCCGTAAAAAGGATGTTCGGCCTCCCGCATTCCCCAGGCATCGGAGAAATAATCTTCCGAGCCCGTGCCGTGAAGAGAAGGAAAGGTTTCGCCGTCCACATAAATCATGTCGTCGCCCTCGCCCCACCAGCCCATAGCCCGCTGCAGAACGGAGAGGTTGCAGCCGACGTAATGGCCGCGGCCCACGGCGTCGAGGATCGGGTAATTATGGCCGGGCTGGCAGGGCACTTCCTGGCGGTATTGGGCATGGAAGTACGGCGTCTCGGGAGGAAGGTCTTTGAGTTCCCTGTAATCCACATAGTAATAAAATGCGGGAATCGTTTGTTTGCCCTCGTTAGTGACCGTGACCCGGGCTGATTGTCTGAAGGGCATGTACCAATAGCAGTTCTTGGCCTTCCCCTCGGAAGAGCAGGTGATCGGGATTGAGCTGAAGTTGCGGTTGAGGCCGTGGCCGACTCCGAAGAAATCCCCGATGGGCACCTCGAGGGAGGGGGCTTGCTCACCGTCCCAGAACGCGCGCAGCACGATTTTCCGACCGTAAAAAGGCTCGGCGGCGATCGTGACCCAAATGTGGTGGATGGCACCCGGACCCTTGATGTCGGCCAGGACGGCAGTCTGGCTGGCTTCGATGGTCAGGGAATCTTTGTTCCCGCCCGTCCGGTCAAAGGAAGAGATGCGCTTGCTCGCGTAGTTCTGCGGCTGCCCCAGCTTCCCCAGCATATCCTGGCCAGCCAAGGAGATGCCTAAAATAAGAAAAAGCAAGACACTCCCCAAGGCAAAATGAGCATGCTTAGTTCTTTCCTTCATGTTTTTCATCCTATTTCTTGTTTATAGGCAAAGCCAGAATGATCAAAGCGACCATTGAGGGTTTAGCCTTCCCCGACCCACTTTGGAGGGGAAGACCCCTTCCAACGTTCGCTTCGCTCTCTGCCTCCCCTTCTCGGGCTCGATAATCTCGCCCTGCGACCAAGGGGTCATACCCCCTTGGCACCCCCGACCAATTTGTTCAAGCGAACAAATCGGTCTCCTTTCGAGGGGACCAGCTTTGCCTCGCTGAATAGGCAGTGAGGGAACGGCGTTAAAAACCCGAAAGGGAGCAAGATCATTCTGGCTTTGCCCTCTATCTTACTTCTGCGGGATTCCGCCCTTCTGGAAGAACTCCACGGCGGGCGCAGTCCTCACTTTTTCCGCTTTAACGTCCAGTGGGAAGACCTGGATGACGGTGTCTTCGTCCAGGACGGCCTTGGGCATGTTCGGGTTGGCGTATTTGACTGGGGACGGGGTGTTGGCGACGAGGTCGCTCTTAAGGCTCTCGGCGTCCTGGGTGATGACGGCGATGCAGACATTCTCGAAATTCAGGTACTTTTTGATCGCTCTGTTTACATCTTCCCTGGTCAACTTGGGGAGAACGGTTTGGACGTCGGCCAGGAAATCCTGATAGCCGTAGTATCTGGAATCCATCTGCCATCCCAGCCGTTCGCTCAGCGTCTGGGCATAGAGCTTGGTGTAATTAAGAAGGTAAGTCCTCACCAGCTGGAAGCGCTCTTCGGAAATGCCCTCTTCGACGAGCTTTTTCAGCTCGCGCAGCGCCTGGCGTGTGACAAAGTGGCGGTTGGAGTTCGCCAGCGGCCGGATCCAGATGGAAAAATATTGCTGCGGCCGGTCGCGATTGGGCGCCGGGAACTTATCTCTCCCCTGGACAAAATGCTCGATATAGGCGTAGTCGCCGTAATTCTGTCCGCGTTCCTCTCGGATTTTCTGGAAAAGGAGGGACACGTGCTGCCTGTGCTCGCCGAAGTGGGAGCCGGCGATCCAAAGGGCGAAAAAGTCTTTGTCCGTTTTGGTCAGCGAAACCGGGAAGCCCATGGAGATCGCCGTGGCCGGAGTCTGTTTGTCGGCGATGACAACCTCCAAACCCTGGGGGATGTGCGGCTTGGGCAGGCTGAGGCGCGGCGTGAAGGATGCCGGAAGCTTGCCAAAATCGGCCATGACTTTAGCGAGGAAATCGGGCGGATAGCCTCCCGCCAGGCCGACGATGATGTTGCCCTGGACGAAATATTCCTTGTAGAACGATTTCACGTCATCCAGGGTCAGGTTTTTCACCGAATCCGCGGTGCCCGCCTCATAATGCCCGTAGGGATGCCCCTCGTAGAGCATCAGGTTCAGGATCTCTTTTCCGAACTGCTCGTCCATGTTGTTGACGAGCGTCTTTTCCAGGAAATTCAACTGGTTGGTCTTGATCCGGTTGAAGTCGTCCTCGCGGAAGCCGGGGTTGAGCAGCATGTCCTTGAGGATGCCATAGTATTTTTCGAGGTTGTCTTTGTGGATCGTGCCCATGAAGACCGCCATCTCCTTGTCCATGCTCAGGGAGAGGCTGGCGGCCATCGGGTAGAACTGTTTTGTGATCTCCTTGATCGTCAGGGCCTTGCTCCCGCCGTTGGCCAGCATGCTCCAGGTGAGCTGGCACAGCCCTTCCTTTCCCGTCGGGTCGTTGGCCGAGCCGATTTTCAGCAGGATGCGGAAGCTTGTCAGCGGATTCCCATCGATGGGGAGGAGTTCCGACGTAAGCGCGTTGGGATTCTCTTTGCGGCAGGACACCCCCATCATCAAAAGCCCTATCGAGACAAGCCCGAACAGAATCATTTTTTGTATTCCTCTCATTTCGCCTTCCCTCCCGTTAAGGTGACCACTGTGCTGTTGGCCGGCACGAAATATTTTTTGGCCATCTCCTGGATATCCTTGGGCGTGACTTTGTCGTAGAGGTCAAAGAGCTTGTTGAGCGTGCCCGGATCGGCGGTCAGGTTGATATAAAAAGCCAGCGTGCCGGCGACTCCATCGGTCGTGCCCAGAACATCGGCCATGGAATATTTCATGTTGGATTTGATGTCGGCCAGGATGTCCGCGGACACGGGCTCGTTTTTGATGCGTTCCAGTTCCTTGAGGATCTCGGCCTCGACATAGGGTAGGTCATCGTCCTTCTTGACGACGGCGTTCAAGACCAGGAGGGAGGGGTCGCGGGTGTCGTTGA
This sequence comes from Candidatus Aminicenantota bacterium, assembly GCA_963715635.1. Classification (GTDB taxonomy): domain Bacteria; phylum Acidobacteriota; class Aminicenantia; order Aminicenantales; family UBA4085; genus JAPKZH01. The sequence continues at coordinate 3,841,334 of OY970261.1, forward strand.
AGCCGGCGCCGAGCGACTGGCACTTCTGTTCCTCGTTGACCAGTCTCTGGAAGAGCGGCGAAGACGGAGAGAAGGATGTTGCGGCCAGCAGGTTGAGAGCAGCCTTGTCGCCGACTTCGTCGGAATAGGCCGGTCCGTGGAAGGCGACGGCGAGGCGGGCCAGCGTTTGGGTCGGCCAGGCATAGTGGGCCCGCTTGGGCTCGGTCTGAGGCGGTTCGACCGGGGTCTGGAGGGTGTAGTTCGATTTTTCCCAGCCGCTGTAATATTTTTTCACGAGCGACATCAGCTGGTTGTGGTCAAAATCGCCCACGACGAGAAGGATGGAGTTGTCCGGCGCGTAAAAGCGCTTTTTGTAGAGCTGGCTGTACTCGAACTGGTTGGGCATATCCTGGATGTCTTTTAAGTAGCCGAGCGTGGTGTGCTTGTACGAGTGCTTTTCGTAGGCTGTATCCCGGAGAAGCTCGGACAGGCGCCGGTCGGGGTTGGAGACGCTCGAATAATATTCTCCCTCGATGACCGGGGCCTCGGTCTTGATCATTTCTTCGTCGTAATTAAGGTTGATGAACCGGTCGGCCTCGGTCCTGACGACCTTTTCCAGGTTGTTCCGGCCGGCGAATACGACAAAATAGCAGGTGAAGTCATCCGTCGTGAAGCCGTTCGTCCCGGCGCCGAGCTCGGAGAGAAACTCGTCATAGGCGGGGCGGGGGACCTGCTTGGTGCCCTTGAACATCATGTGCTCGAAGAAATGGGCGAAGCCCGATTTTCCCGGCTCGATCTCATTCCGGGACCCCGAGCGGACGATGGTGTAATACGAAATGATGTTGGGATTGTTGATAGGAATGGAAACGATTTTCAGCCCGTTTTCCAGCACCTCGATCTTGTAGTTGTAGGGAAATACGCTCGAGCTTTGGAGCTTGTAGGGAACGGCGAGGAGCAGAAAAACGGAAAGGGCGAGAGCCGTGCATCGAAACATGGGTTAAACCTCCTTTAAAAAAATAAAAAGGGACGGTTCTATTTTTTGCCGTGTTGGGTTCTTCTCCTCTGCCATCGGATGGAACTGAGAAAAAATGGAGCCATCCCTCTTGTCCTCTCCCCCGAAAATTTGGGGCTAGAGTATTGTGTCCCGACGGTGGGTCTAAATGTTTCCTACCAGCCCTCGCCGAAGTCCTTCTTAAAAGCGTCGCACAGCTTGCGGCTCCAATTGTCAAGGGCATCCAGCTTGCCCAGGAAGAATCTAAGCACGGGCGGTTCGGAGACGAATTTCAACCCTTTGATCAATTCCCGATTTTTATAGAGCCACTGGAGCCGATCGATGATGTATTCGATATGAGAGACCGTATAGACTCTCCTGGGCAGGGCAATTCGGGTCAGCTCGAGATCGGCATAGACTTCTTTTCCCTCCCGATTGCGGTCCGTGGAAATCGTGCCTCTCTCCATAGCCCTCACTCCGGAGGCAATATAGAGGGCGGCCGTGAGAGAGCCGGCGATATACTGTTCTTTAGGGATGTGAGATACGAATTTTCTGGCATCGACATGGCAGGCCAATCCACCGGGAGGCGTCACAACCGGGATCCCCATCTCATCAAGCTTTTCCACGAAATATTTGATCTGTTCGATCGAGCAGCTGGCGACCGAGGGGTCAACCATCTCTCTCAACCCGACGGTCATGGCCCCGATCTCTCTCATCGACATGCCGCCGTACGTGTAAAATCCTTCATAGAACGGCAGCCAGGGTTCCAGCTGTTCCATCAATTCTTTTCTGTTGCTGGCGATGAATCCGCCTCTGACGCATGTATTTTTTCTTCCGCTGAGGTAGAAGATGTCGGCCAGGCTGCACATTTCTTTGACGATGTCGGCAACCGTTTTCTTCTCGTACGCTTTTTCCCTCTTCCAGATGAAATAGGCATTCTCCGAAATCAAACTTCCGTCCATGACCAAGAGGAGGCCGTTCTGATCGCAGATCTTTCGGACATCTTTGAGGTTTTCCATCGAGAACGGCTGCCCGCCGAGGAGATTGGTCGTCGCTTCCATGCGCACATAGCCGATCTTGTCCCGTCCCCATTTTTTGATGGCATCCTTCAGTCTCTGGAGATCCATGTTCCCTTTGAAGGGATGCGTGCTCTTGGTTTTCAAGGCCTCATCGGCATAGAGCTCCAGGCAGGCGGAGCCGCCGGTCAATTCAATATGGCCTTTGGTCGTGGTGAAATGATAATTGGTGATGACCGCGCCGCCCGGTTTCGAGAATATTTTGGACAGCAGGTGCTCGGCGGCGCGGCCCTGGTGGACGTTCATCACGTATTGGTAGCCCAAAACATCCTTGACGGCATCCGCAAATTCATAGAAAGTCATGCTCCCGGCATAGGCGTCGTCGGCATCCATAAAACCCGCGAACTGATGGTCGCTCATGGCATTGACGCCGCTGTCGGTCAGCATGTCCAGATAGATATCCTTGGTCTTGAGGAGAAAGGTGTTGTAGCCCGCTTCTTGGATGGCTTTCAGTCGTGCTTCAGCAGGAATCAGGCTGATCTTTTGGACCATCCTGGCCTTGTGCATTTCAACCGGCATCTCCTTGCCGTTCGATAACTTTATGATCATCCCAAACCTCCTTTATATGGAAATGTCTTAGAGAACGTTTTTGAGGGCCCTGATCAACTTATGGTTTTGCTGGTCCTTGCCGATGGTGATGCGCAGGGCATGGGGAAAGCCGTATTCTTTGATCGTTCGGGTGATGATTCCTTTCTGCTGAAGGGCTTCAAAGACCGCCTGGCTGTCTCTGGCAAAATCGACAAAGATGAAATTGGCATAGGTGGGAAGATAGAAGAGACCGAGTTTCCGGTAGGCCTCATAAAGGAATTCTTTTCCGGCATCATTGACGTTCTTCCCTCTTCGAACATGTTGGTCATCGTCCAGGGCGGCCGTCCCGGCGATTTGGGAAAGACGGTTCACATTGAAGGAGATGCGCAACTTGGACAGGCTGGCGATGATCTCTGGACGGGCGATTCCATAGCCAAGCCGGACCCCGGCCAAACCGTAGATCTTGGAGAAAGTCCGCAGAATCAGGATATTTTTTCCTTCCCGAAGGTATTTAAAGGAATCCGGATAATGGGGGTTGTCAATATATTCATAATAGGCTTCATCCATGATCACCAAGACATGATCGGGAACTTTCCGGAAAAACTCCTCCACTTCTTCCTTGGTGACGATCGTCCCGGTCGGGTTATTGGGATTGGCAATATAGATCAATCGGGTGTTCGGTTGGATCGCCTTCAGCATCCCTTGCAGGTCATGGCAGTAATTCTTCATCGGGACTTCGATTAATTCGCCGTCGGCGATTCGGACGGCAATTTTGAACCAGATGAATGCGCTTTGGCTGCCGACGGCACTATGGTCTGGATCCAGATAGGCCAGGGCCGCCAGAGGCAAAATTTCGACCGACCCGTTGCCGGCGAAGATATTCTCGGACTCAACGCCCAATCGGGCGGCCAGCTTTTTTCTGAAGTAGAAGCAGTTGTCGTCCGGATAGAGATAGGCTTCCTTGGCCGCCTGGCCGATGGCTTGGAGAGCCAGGGGAGACGCCCCCAGCGGATTTTCGTTTGAGGCCAACTTGATGATCTCGCCTTTAAGGTTCAGTTCCCTGACCACTTCCTCGATAGGCTTGCCCGGCTGATAGGGGTCGATCTTTTTCAAAAAGTCTTTTGCGCGAATCATGGTATTCGTCAAAGGACAAAAATTATACCGAAAATCGGCAAAAATGGAAAATAATATTATTTTTGGGGGACGCTTTCTTCGCCGGATCAAAGGATGTCAGGTTTGAAGGCTATGAAGGGGGGCTGGGGTTTTACTCAACGACATAGGTCAGCCATTCTTCGTATAGCGGACTTTCATTTTTGCCACCGCAGCCGAGTGAAAATGAAAAGGCTCGTTCGGCGCCTGGCTGTGAGATTACAGCTTGATCGTAAATTCCCAAACACACCAAGCATCGGGCGGATGAGGACCCGGCGGGCAGGCCAGACACCGGGTTTCGATCCTGGGGTCGATGGTCTTGGCAAAATAGCTGTATTCGACATTCCCCACGGGCCGGCAGGGAAAATCCGGAAGCCCCTGCCGGGCTCGGGCCTCCTGGACGCGGCACGTCTTCATGCGGAAAATGCAGCGCGTTTCGTCGGCTTCGACGATGTCCTGCTGGTTGATGTGGGCATAGAGCCTGTAGGAAAGCGCCTTGATCAGCGCAGGAATCCCTCCTCCCGGCTCCATCTTCAGCCGCTTCATGATCCTTTTGGCTTCGATGACCGTAAACTGCTCCCAGGCTCGCCGATCGAGCTCGAGCGCTGCATCCATCCCGTATCTCTCTTCGACCGCGCGAAACCAGAGGCCGTCGTGGGCGAGCCAGTTGAGGGCTGCATCCTTGAGAAAATCCTGAAGCTCCTCCCTGGATAGATCTTTAAAGGGGTTCATAGTACTCCAGCCCTTTGTGGCTGAGACCCTTCAGCCGGCGTTGCTGGACAAGACGAACCAGGTGGGCGCAGACTTCTTCAAGCGGCTTCCCCAGCGATTGGGAAATGTCCTGCGCTGTCATCGGCCGGCGCCTCACAGTGGCCAGGATCGCCTCTCCGATATCCCCGCCCGAGGGAGCCTGGTCTCGTTTTTTGAAATCCGCGATGATCTCGGCATTCGGCCCTAGGAAGGATTTGATTTTTTCGAGCTCCCGGATACTCAGGGCGCGCGCATATTTCTCTGCCGGCGGCCGGACCACCGTATTGAGCTGGACCCTGTCTGGTCCGATCAGACCGATGGCCTCCTTGAGCTTCTTGAGATGAGACGGCGTGTCGTTTACGCCCTTCACCAGCATGACCTCGAGCCAGATCTGCCCTTTGTACTCTTTCCGGAAGCGGACCAACCCCTCGATGATTTTTCGGGGAATCAGGCTCCGGTGAGGTCGGTTGACCCTGGCAAACACGGACGGCGTCACGGCATCGAGCGATGGGACGACGATGTCTGCGGCCAACAGGTCGCGCCTCACTTCGGGGCTGGACAGGAGAGAGCTGTTGGTCAGGACGACCACCGGGATCTTTGTCATTTTTTTGACCCCGGCGATGATCCTCCCGAGGCCGGAGTGCAGCGTAGGCTCCCCCGAGCCGGAGAATGTCAGGCAATCGATCTTCTGGCCGCCGGCCAGAGCACGCTGGATCTGGGCGAGGACGTCGCGGCCGGGGACCAGCTCTTTCCGGCGGACCCTTTTTCCCGCGCTTGCGCCGAGCTGGCAGTAGATGCAATTCATGGAACAGGTTTTATAGGGGAGGAGATCGACGCCCAAGGAAAATCCCAGACGCCGGGAAGGGACCGGCCCGTAGATACGGGATTCTTTGTCGCCGGAGGACGTGGATGTCATGCGGTCCTAGCCCTGCTTCCGGTAGATTTCGAGGAACCTGGCCAGGGAACGATCGTATGTCCTTTCCACGGAATCCGGGAACAAGCAGGCGGGCAGCTCCCGGTGGCTCCAATGGTACTCGAGGCATTCGCAGCAGAGGCCCTTGCGGCTGCAGGGCTCGTAGCTGCAATTGCACCGGCCGAGATTCTTGTTCTTATTGCATTCAGCCATGAGATTGTCTTAGGGACGGCTTTATTATATTATAGGTTACCAAAAAACGAGAAATACTAATGAGCCGCATGACCGAACGAGAGGCCAAGGCAGGCCTAAAAGCCCGGCTTCCGCAGATCGCTGTTTTTCCCAACCAGTTTCCGGACTATGAGATCACGATCGAAATTCCCGAGTTCACCTCGGTCTGTCCGAAAACGGGCCTTCCGGACTTCGGTGTGATTACGATACGCTATATTCCACGGGCGCAGTGCCTCGAGCTGAAGTCGCTCAAAGACTATATTCTGGCCTACAGGAACCTGGGGATATTTTACGAGAATGCCGTGAACCGGATCCTGGAAGATGTGGTCAAAGCCTGCCGGCCCGTGCGGGCCCTGGTCCGCGGAGAGTTCAACCCGAGAGGAGGCATCAAGTCCGTCATTGAAGCGCATTTTCCCCGATCGAGGCAGTCCTCCAAGTAGGTCCGGGGCCGCACGCTGACGTCTTTTTCACCTCCCCGATGATTTATACGAAATTCCTGTGAGGAGACAGGCTAACCGACTGTGCCAAACGTGAATAACGGCCGGAGTACAAAATTCGGTGCCAGCGACGCGCTGATGCTCACCGCCGTCGTGATGTGGGGCGTCAATTTTTCTTTTATCAAGATCGCCCTGCGCGAGCTCTCTCCGGGCGGATTCAACGGGGTGCGCCTGTTGCTGACGGCTCTGACCTTTTGCCTGCTCATGGGAATTGCCAAAGAAAGCTTCGCCGTCAGCCGGAAAGATTTCTGGAAGCTTCTGGCTATCGGCGTCGCCGGGAACACTCTCTACCAGATTCTTTTCATCAAGGGCATCAGCTTGACGTCGGCCTCCAACTCTTCCCTCATTCTCTCCACGTCGCCGATCTTTGTGGCCTTGATGAGCGCACTGTTGAAGGTGGAAAGGATCCACTGGGCGGCCTGGGGAGGCATTTTCATCTCCTTGTTCGGCCTGTACATGATCATCGCCCAGCAAAACGGAGGCCCCCGTTTTTCCACCCAAAATATCCGCGGAGACCTGTTTATTTTTCTGGGAACCATCCTCTGGGCTTCTTACACGGTCTTGGCCAAGCCTTTTCTGGAGACGATTTCTCCCCTCAAGTTTTCCGCCGTCACCGTCGGTTTGGGGACCCTTTTCTATCTCCCCGTCACGGCCAAGGACATTCTCCAAATCCCGTGGCGGACGATTTCCTGGGGAGCCTGGCTCTCGCTTTTCTTATCGGCGATGTTCGGCCTCGTCATCGGTTATCTCATCTGGTATTATTCGGTGAAGAGGGTGGGGAACGCCAAAACGGCTATCTATAATAACATGACGCCGATTTTCACGGTGTTTTTCGCCGGGCTTTTTCTACAAGAGAAATTCAGCGCCTTCCAGGCTGTGGGAGCGGCGGTCGTCTTGGCCGGCGTCTATCTCACCCGGGCAGGCTATCGGTTCTTCATGAGGTCGTCGTAAGAGCCGGCTAATCGAGCTCAGCCCCGTAGAACTGCCGAAGTTCCCAAAGCAATTTTTGGAAGACGTTGGGATAAAGACCGGACACATCTCTCTGGCAGCGTGGGTCGGCCTCCAGGTCGAACAATCGGATATTGACCTTTTTTCGCGGACTGTTGAGCAAAGGCTCCCAGATCAGCTTCCAGCGTTTGGTCTGAATCGCCCTCTGCCGGTTCTTGATCAGCCGGCCAAAGAATTCATCCTTGACGGTGATGATCCCGTTTTTATCGAACTCGTAAAAATTGATGCCCTGGTCGATCATTTCCTGGAGGGCCAGCCCGATCCCTCCGGGCGCATCCAGGGAAAATTCCGTTTCCATGACAATGCGGCTATCCGCGAGCTCGGGGACGTCGCCAGCTCCTGCGATCAGCGGTTTCAGGCTGAGACCGTCAAAGCGGGCGTGGGTCCAATTCCCCGGCAAAAGGTCCAGGATGGTCGGGGCGATATCGATGGTCCGGACGAGCGCTTGGACGTCCTTGTGGCCGGCCGAGCCGACCGGCTTGATGGCGAGAATGGCATGGTTTTGATCGCTGGCCGTCAAGGTCGTCCCGTGCCCTTCGTTGGATTCTCCGTGGTCGGAGAGGACAACGATCAAGGAATTCTTATAGAGATCTTTGCGCTTCAGGTTTTCGACCAGCCGGCCGAGCTGGTCATCGGCCATCCGGATGGCGCCGTCGTACATGTTCACCTGGATGTCCGGACTGCCCCGAAAAAGAAACGGATAAGGAGCGGCGGAGGCATAGGGCCAATGAGCGGCGCAGAGGTGGACCATCAAAAAGAATTTTTGCTTGGCCTTTAGGGTTTCTAAAAAGGCAACGATGTCATTGGCGAAATATGTGTTTTTATATAGAGGGGCGACGGCGCGGTTGAATTTGAGAAAACCGAAAATCAGGTATCCCAGGGGGCTGTTGAAAAACACGTTGGTCAGGGAAAAATCATGGACGCTGCCGAAGACAAAATCCTTGATGCCCATGACGGGATGGCGGAGATAATCGAAACCGTCTTCCCCGAGGATATTGCTGAACCGGACCTCATCCGTAAAATAGGCGGTAAAATATCCGTCCTGGGTTTTCAGGATCCGGGGCAGCGTCAATGACTCCGGGTTGATGTGATGCCGTTTCATCAGGTTCAGCCGGACGCCGTTGGTCACGGGGTATTGACCGGTCAGGATGGAGTAGAGGGCCGGAAAAGTTCTCGCGATCGGCGTATAAAAACTATTGAAGACGACGGCCTCGGAGAAAAACCGGTCCAGGTTCGGTGTTGTCGGCATGGGATAGCCGAAGTAACCCGTATGGCTGGGGGTCACGGAATCGAGTCCGATCAGGATGACGTTCGGTCCCGTGTTGAGGGATCTCGTGAACAAGGAGGAGAAAAGGGACTTGAGGTGATAGCCGGGTTGAAGCGGAGACACGAGAATAATGGCCCAGAACGCGCAGACGGCCCATTGGATCTTTTTTGCCTTGGCTTGGAGAGAAGCCCATATAAACCCCAGCAAGTAAATGGCCAGGAGGGCATAGATCGTAATGGACAGGGCCGTCGAATTGTGCTTCGGGCTGAAAACGCCGGCCAGCCTGGAATTTGGGTAGCGGCCGGCATTTGTCAGATAAACCGTAAAAATGAAGAAGATGTTAATACCCAGGAAGAGGAAGACGGCCAGGTGGGGAGATTTCCGATTAAACTTTTTCCCAAAGGCCTCCCGGGCCACGATCACATAGCCGGTGTTGATCAGGGCAAAAACGATATAGATGGCGACCAGAAGAACGATATAGAGAGCGATGTCGAATTTCAAGAAAGCGGCGCTCTCTTTGACTTTTGCAAAAAACGTCGAGTGGACTTTCTCGGTGGAGAAATCATTGATGAAAGAGAAAATGTTGTAAACGATTTCGGCCAGAAAAAGGGCGACATACAGAAGAATGGAATAGCGCAGAATCTTTTTATTGGAGAGAGGCTCTGGTTGCGGTGTCATGGCTTTTCCGGACACGCTGGACGGTCGGTGTCTTTGGGGAGTTTATATCCAAAATGCAGGAGCATCAAGAGAAATCCCAGGCTGGCGAACAACCGGAGCTGGTTGAAGGGAAAGCCTCCATAGGGCGGGTTGTAGAGAATGAACGCGCCGAGCAGACAAAAGGGAAGGAGATACCCGTATCTTTTCTCCATGACGATCCGGCTCATGACGTAGGCCAGGGGAAACAGCATGATGACAAAATGATGGGGCCAGGTGATCGGAGAGATGAAGAGGCTGGCCATCAAGACGACCGAAGTGCCGAAGTTGAAGTCGTCCTTGGCCAGGGACGTTTTGGCCAAGAATAAATAAAGAAGGAATCCGACCAGCAAGATCGGAGTGAGCCAGGACAGGGCGAACTCGAGGGCCGCCGACGGGGATGGAACGAGCTGCAGGAAAAAGCTCTTGGGGGTGTTATTGTTGATGTGAGCGATGTAATGAAGAGTGAAGAGGGATTGAGTTGTCCCGGAGAATATCTTCAGGCCGGATTTCACATATTCCACCCAGACTGTCTTTCCGAAGAGGGCGACCGAGAGCAGAAAGATCCCCAGACCGTTCAGGGCCGTCCACATCAGATATTTGTATCTTTTCTGGAAAAGGAAGACGAACAAGAACAGAACGGGATAGATCTTGATGAGGACCGCCCCGCAGAGGAAAAGCGAGGAAAGATAAACCCTATTTTTCTTCAGAAGGACCAGGGAAAGCAGGGCGAGATCCAGGACGAGCAAGTTGATCTGTCCATATTCGAAAGCCGAAAGCAAGGGAACGTTGGCCACGAGCAGAAAAAAGAGAAATATGACGGGAAAATTGGTCTTGGACTCCTTGAGGCCTAAAAGCTCGTAGACCAGGTAGAGGCCGAGGAAGGCGAATAGAATATTAAGGACATGGAAGACGACGAAGAAGTCCCCGATCGGAAGAACCGACAAGGGCGTAAAAAGCTGGGCAAGGAAGGGCCAGTAAATGTAAGGATAGACGATCCTTGCCTTGCCCAGGACATCATCCGCGAGGCGTTGGAACTGCTGGTCGTCGTAGATATTGACATGCCGCAGGATCCCCCGGGCGGCCATGTAGTAGGACGGCGAGTCGATATTCCAAACCCGGAAAAATTGAATGGTCTGAATGACAAAGATCACCGACAGGCCGGCGATGACGAACCAGAGAATTGTTTTTTTTTGAAAAAAGGAGCTGAACAGGATTCGGTCGAGGGCATGGGCCACATCTGCCGCCTGGATTTTCCTGGATAACCATCGGACAGGCGCCGGACGAAGTTTCCGCATTTCGGCTTACCGGCTCCTCTCCGGCTCGGGACGCCGGATGAATCGGCCGTTCCAGAGCACGATATCCTTAAAATAATCCTTGTCTTCCGCAGGCCTGTAAAAACCCGCCTCCGGATGGGCCGGGTCGTACAACCAGTTTTCAAAGGCGTTATCTTTTCCCAGGGAGGCGATCATATAGTCTTTGGCGTCAGTCGTATGGAACCCATAGACGTCATTCCCCGGTCCCGTCCAGACCCAGTAGACATCTCCCCACCAATCAGACCAGCGAAGGGCCGAGAAATACGGGGTGAGTTCTTTAAGGATGGGTTTTCTAAAGTTCAAGCGACCTCTCGGATTGGAAGGCGCGGCGCCATGGTCAGCGGTATAGGCGGAGATGGCTCTTGCCCATTGTGCCATATCGGCCATGGTCGAACGCTGGGTCGCTTTTTCTCTGGCCGTCTGATAAATGGGGACCAGCAGGACGAGAACGAAGCCGGCGCCGCAGAGGAAGAGAAGAAGCTCCAGGATGGTGAACCCGTCGGTCTGGAGATTTTTTCCTTTTTTATATGGATTTCCGTCGCACATCAGAGTCTGCAAACTTCACCCGCTTATGGCCGAGATCCATCCGGCCCAAATTTTGGGGGAGGACTACCCGGAAATCAATCCCCTCTGCCGATGAATCTCAGGGTGATTTTTATCTAGAGAGATCCTCTGGAAAGGCGAAGAATCCCGCTGGAGGAAATTTCGGGCAGGGGCAGGCGGTTGGCTTAGCGCCAGCCGTAGAGTTTGTGAAGCTGGGCGGAGAAACGGATGTTTTTCAAGCCCTCCCTCTGAGCCCGGTTGAGCATCCTCAGGCTCTTCGCTACGCTCCGCGGGGCGTTGGACTCCGGCTGGAGGAGGAGAGGGATCCTGGCGGGGAAGTCTTTGCGCAGCCGTTCGACCGTGCCGAAGCGCAAAGAATTCGTCACGATGAGCTTGACCTCTTTGGCCTGCTTCCTGTATTCCTGCCGGTAAAAAAACCGGGGAGGCTTGGGGGAGACCGTGTACCAGTCCACGCGCAGGGGATAATAAGCCGTGGCATTTGTCTCGACCTGTATTTTCATCCCGTCTTTGTGGAGGTCGGCAACGAAACCTGAAATATCCTGGAGCAGAGGCTCGCCGCCGGTCAGGCAGATCCATTTCGTCTTCAAACGGTGTCGTATTTTTCGGACTTGTGCGAGAGCCTGGGCGGTCGTGACATCGGTTCCCCCTTGCCAGGCATACCGGGTGTCGCAGAAGGAACACTTCAGGTTGCAGCCCGAAAACCTGACGAAGATCGTGGGCGCTCCCTGCCTGAGCCCTTCGCCCTGCAGGGACGCGAATATCTCAATGATTTTCAGTGTAGGTCGCTGAGGCATCCTCGGATTCCCAGACCGTGACTTCTTTGACCGGGAAATCTTTGCGGAGATCCATGAAGAACCGCCGCGCCAAGTTTTCGGCCGAAGGGTTGAAGTCATAGACATCATTGAGAAGAGTATGGTCCGGCAGGATTTTGGCCAACGCTTGTTTGATCGAGTTGAAGTCGATGCCGATGCCGGTTTTGTCCAGCTCCTTGACCTCGATTTTCACTTCCACCTGGAAGGTATGGCCGTGAAGCTTTTCGCATTTTCCGCGATATCCTTTGAGGAAGTGCGCCGCTTGAAACTTGTCCCGAACTTTTAATATCCAGCTCATAATCGTCCTTCCTTTTTGAGTCTCGAAATCAGGGGGTCTTCGAAGCCGGCCTCGGCGAAAGCCCGTTCCCGCAGCAGGCAGGCCGAACAGGACCGGCAGGGGATTTCCTCCCCCGCATAGCAGGAAATGGAGTAGGAATAATCCGCATGGAGTGAAACCCCCAGGCGGATGATGGCCGACTTTTTCAGGCCGATCAAAGGCGCGTTGATCTTCATCGGCGGCCGGCCGAAAGCAGCCAGGGTTCCGGCGTTGATGGCCTTTTCCATGGCCTTGACGAACGCCGGCCTCGTGTCCGGATAATCGGGCGAGTCGATGATATTGAAGCCGCAGACGATTTCCGTAAAGCCGCGGTCTTCGGCCCAGGCCGCGGTCAGGGCCATGAATACGCCGTTTCGAAAGGGCTGGTACGTGGCCGGCGGGCCAGGCTTGATCCGGGCTAGATTTTTGTAGCGGGGCAGTTCGATCGAAGTGTCGGTCAAGGCGGAGCCTCCCACCTGCCTCAGGTCGAGCTTGAAGATCGTTTGAGGAACACCGATCTTCCTGGCCAGCCTCCGGGCCATCCGGACTTCGACGCGGTGACGTTGGCCGTAGTCGAAGGACAGAGCGTGAACCGATCGCCATCTGGTCAAGGCCCAGTAGAGGGCCGTCGTCGAATCGATCCCGCCAGAAAACAACACCACGCTTTTGACCATGCGGTTTGTCTTCCTATGGGATTATCATAAGAGATACGCCGTTCCTTTTCAATAAAGCACATAATGATCGCCCAAGCGAGCCGTATGCCGCTATCATTAAGGGAGGGGAAGGCTTTTTCATTCAACGGAAAATGGCCCTTTGCCGAGCGGCCCGCGGCTATTATTTTTGAATGGCCTTATTTCGAATCTTTTGCGCGATTCGATACACTCGGAAATCGAGTTCTGATGTATTCAGCTGCGCTTTCTGGACTGAGTTTCACGCTTCCCGGACCGCTCCGGACATAAAAATCGCCGTCCGGGCTCTCCTCGACTCCTTTCCACTTCAGGAATACCAGCTCCGGGCTGCGCTGGCAGCTCACGAGGCAAACGGTCTTTCCCTGGACAATTTGGGTTATCGGATCGATGCAGGTGCTGGCGCGATCACCAAGACCGTTTCGGACGGCCTGGGCGAGATGGCGCATGAACTCGTCGTCATTCTCGAACTGGTCTTGCTCTATCCCCGTAACCTTTCCGTTATCGCTGACGCCAATCAGAAGATCGCCCCCCGCGGTGTTGAGGAAAGCGGCGATGGTTTTGAGCACGCTGTAGGTGATGGCTTTGTCGTCCTTGCGATTTTCGCGCAGATTCCAGCGCAGTGTCGCCTTGAACTCAAGGGTCTTTGACTCACCGCGCTTGATCAGCTCTTCGGCCTGGCGGTGGGCCCGCAGGTAATGGTCAAACAGGAAGTCCCTCAGCGCTTCTCCGAAGGCCCTGTCGTCGGTAATCCTTTTATAAAGCTCGAAGTTTGAGTCCACGATCTCCTGAATGACGTCCTCGACTTTATGGTCGAACGTAAGTCGGATGTTCTCGCGAGTATTGACCCGGGCGCTGGCGTCGAGCGCCGCGTCGTCATTGAGCTTTCCCAGAATCTGCCCGAGAGTCACCCTGTGCTCGGGACCCAGGTTCAGCCCGAAACGCTCGTTCAATTCGGCAATGATCTGGGAGAGAGGCTCGAGCTGCTCGGCCGCCTGCTCATAATGGTCTTTCGTTAATATCGGCTTGAGCTGTCCGCCCTTCCGCACAAGACTTATAGTACCGCTTCCCGTCTGGCGGATTCGGTAGGATTCCATATCGATGTTTTGCTGAATCTCCCGCGGAAGAGATTCCGGATCTGCCGGTATCAGCCGCCGCAGATGGCGGGCGAAGACATAAAATTTCTCGAGATCCACGTCCGCGAAGGTCAGAACCTGCGCCAGGAAAGCATAAAGCCGCACATAATCGGTAATCTGTCCCCGAAAATCATGCTGCTCCTCGCCTGACAGCTCGGCGAAGCGGGTCGTCACGGGTGCGAGCATGGCATAAAGCTGGTCCTGAGAAGCTTTCTTGTCGAAGTAGATTTTTGCGAATTGATTCACGTCCGCCTCGGTAAAAACCGGAAACGCAGCTAGCCTGTTTTGTATCTCGTAGAGCAGGTTCGGGTCAGTCGCTTCCGACAGGAGTGTCGTCTCATAATAAGGCTCGAACGCCGCCTGGATCTCATCCGCCTCATTGGCAAAATCCAAGACCAACGTCCCGCGCTTCTGGGGATGAATACGATCCAGGCGCGATAGGGTCTGCACAGCATTTACCCCGCCGAGTTTCTTGTCCACATACATCGTATGCAAAAGAGGCTGGTCGAATCCTGTCTGAAACTTGTTGGCGCAGATGAGGAATCTGTACTCAGGCCGAGCAAAAACCTTGGCGGTCTGCTTCTCCGGAAAGCCGTTCATTCCTGTCTCGGTGTAGGATTGTCCGCCGTCTGGGACCGTTCCCGAAAAAGCAACCAGTGCCTTGAAAGGGAGGCCTTTCTCTAGGAGATACCGGTCCAAAACCAGCTTGTAGCGCACGGCATGCAGCCGCGACCGCGTCACGATCATGGCCTTGGCTTTCCCGCCGATCTCGTTCTGGACCTGGGCGGCGAAGTGCTCGGCCATGATTCGCACCTTCTCGCCGATGGCGTGCGGATGAAGCTCGACGAACGACTTGAGGAGATATTCCGCTTTGTTCTTGTCGTAGCGGGGATCGTCCTCGATTTTCTTGAGAAGGCGCCAGTAAGCCTTGTAGGTCGTATAATTCCTGAGGACGTCGAGGATGAATCCCTCCTCGATCGCCTGGCGCATGCTATAGAGATGGAACGGCTCGAACTTCCCATCCTCGCGCTTCGTCCCGAAAAGCTCCAGCGTCTTCGCCTTTGGCGTCGCCGTGAAGGCGAACATCGAGAGGTTCGGGAGCCGACCGCGCTTCTCCATCTCGGCCAGGATCGCGCTTTCGAGCTCCTCCTCGGGGGTTGCGGCCCCGGCCTCCTCCCTCTCGGCCTCTTCGAGGCTCCCGGCCGCGAGAACCGTCTTAAGGCTCTTCGAGCTTTCTCCCGACTGCGAGGAGTGCGCCTCGTCGACGATGACGGCGAAGCGATGACCGGGAAGCTCGCCGATCTCGCCCACTATTACCGGGAATTTCTGTAGGGTTGTCACAATGATCGTCTTCCCGGACTCGAGGGCCTGTTTGAGCTGGCGGGAAGTCGTGTCGATATTTTCGACGACGCCTAGTGTCTGCTCAAACTGATGCATGGTCGTCTGGAGCTGACGGTCGAGGATGCGCCGGTCGGTGACGACGACGATTGAGTCGAAAACCCGCTTATCCTCGTTGTCATGAAGTGTTGAAAGCCGGTGGGCGAGCCAGGCGATGGTAAAACTCTTGCCGCTTCCGGCCGAATGCTGGATGAGATAGCGCTGGCCGGCGCGATATTGGCGGGCGTGGGCGACAAGGCGTCGGACGGCATCAAGCTGCTGATAGCGCGGGAAGACGAGCATTTTATTTCCAGTCTTGCGGCCTTTCTCGTCCTCTTCCTCGACTTCGTGGATGAACTGACGGACGAGGTCGAGGACACTGTCGCGGGCCCAGATCTTCTCCCAAAGATAGGCGGTGGCATATCCTTTCTGCGTCGGTGGAACGGGCGGATTTCCAGCCCCGCCGAATTTTCCCTTATTGAACGGCAGAAACCGCGTCTTCGGCCCGGCGAGCTGTGTTGTCACGTAAACGAGATCGGGATCGACGGAGAAATGGGCGAGACAGCGGCCGTAGGCGAAAAGCGGCTCGCGCGGATCGCGGTCGCTCATATATTGTCTGATTGCATCCTCGACGGTCTGTCCCGTGAGCGGATTCTTTAGCTCGGCAGTGAAGATCGGTATGCCGTTAAGGAAAAGGGTCATGTCGAGGCTTTGGGCGCTTTTCTCGCTGTAGCTGAGTTGGCGGACGACCGAGAATAGGTTCGCCGCGTGCAGCCGCTTGATTTCCTCGTTGAGCCCGCTCGAAGGCCGGAAGTAGGCCAGCCGGAATTTGCAGCCGGAGTCTTTGAGGCCGTTGCGCAATACGTCCAGCGTGCCGCGCCTCACGATCTCCCGGGAGAGACGCTTGAGGAATTGCTCTTTTACCGCCTGACCGTAGTGTTGTTTGAGCCTTTCCCATTCCTTGGGTTGCGTTGCTATGATGAAGTCGATGACGTCGCGCGGGACGAGGCAAAGCGAACGATCATATTCTTCCGGCCGCCGCTTCCGAAAGCCGCCCGGCGGGAATTCGCCATAAGGCGCTGCCTCTTCGCGAATCCCGGCGCCCTCGCCGACGCAGGCGTCCGGCCCATATCGGAGCAGCCCGCACTCGATAGTTTTTTCAAAGCTCAGTTCGGAAATATCAGGCATCTAGACTTCGGTCCCTTGCCTGAGAATATCCAGGCATTTTTCATAGGCATACAGCCGGTTTCTCTTCCGTCCTGTAACCTCTTTGACAATTCCGATTTTCTGGAGGGCATCGAGGACGCCGGTCACGGTGGGCGGCGAGATCTTCGTTTTTCTTGATAGAAATGGAATGTTGGCGATAGGACGACCCTGGAGGACCTGGTGTATTCGAAGAGCAGAGCCGGCCTTTCGCCCAAGCTCCCGAATCTTTTTTCGGTCCTCTTCAGCAATGTCATTCAAGCGCCTGGCCGTCGTCACTGCTCCTTCAGCCATCTCTCGGACTCCGTCAACGAAAAAATGCAGCCACGCCTCCCAGTCTCCTTCCTGACGGACTTTCATCAGGAGATCGAAATATCGAGACCTGTGCTGTTTGAAATAGAGGCTGAGATAGAGAAGAGGCTCCCGGAGGACCCCCCCGTGACAAAGGAGGAGCGTAATCAATAGCCGGCCTATCCGGCCGTTGCCGTCGCTGAAAGGATGGATTGTCTCGAATTGAACGTGAGATAAAGCGGCTTTGATCAAGATCGGAGTTTTTTCCGGAATATCATGAAGGAATTTTTCAAGTGAACTCATGCTTTCGGCGACCCGATCGGGTGGAGTAGGCACGAAAATTGCGTTGCCTGGTCGAGTTCCTCCGATCCAATTTTGATCTCGCCGGAATTCGCCCGGGCTCTTGTCGCTTCCCCGGCCTTTTGCCAGCAAAATCCCATGGACCTCGCGAATTAAGCGGTTGGACAGAGGAAATCCCCCTTTGAGTCTTTTCAGACCATGTGTCATCGCCGCCACGTAATTTGAGACCTCGACGACATCATCGAGCGGGACTCCCGGCGCCTCTTTCAATTCGAAGAGCAAAAGGTCGGAAAGTGATGTCTGCGTTCCTTCGATTTGAGACGAGAGGACCGCCTCTTTGCGGATGTACATGTATAAGAAAAGATCGATGTCGGGCAATAGCGTTGTTATACTGTCCAGCCGTCCCAGGGATAGAAGGGCCTGATCAAGGGCTTCCCGAAGGGACGGATCGATTGCTAAAGGAGGATTGGGAGGAAGTAGATATGGGAAAAAAGCCCGGACGGTTTCCTCTCCCGTCCGCTTGACGATGAATTCCCCTGTCAATCCACGGTTCATGGCTGCCTTTTTATTGCTTGCGGCTATTAAAGTTTCTTTAATTACGCAAAGCCTAAATAAAGGATAGCACCGTTTCCTTTAATAAGCAAGGGAAAAATCATGCTTTTTCTTCAATTCCTCGATAAACGTGAATATTTGCCTATGTTACGCAAGATAGACCGGGCATCCAATTTCTCCCGCCGGGCAGGACATTGGGGCTGCCAAGCATCAAGTATGTTACTTGCAATCTAACAGCAAAGATTCTAAGATAGTGTTGCAGATTAGAGGGCTTCCGCGATGGAATCAGACAATATTAAGATCTAAGCGCGGGAAATCATACATATATTAATTAATTTGGCAGAAAAGGAGACAGACAATGGGTAAGGTTCGAATACGTCATGGCGAGGATGAGATCGAACTCGAGGGTTCGGATTCCTTTATAAAAAAGCAACTGGAAGCTTTTTATAAACGTGTGCAGTTGATTCCTGCCCGGGTGCCTGCTACGCTTAAAAAGGATATCCAGGCTGCAACAGGGAAAAAGCCCTCAACAGAAATCCCTTCCCCAGCCGAGTTTTACAGAGCGAAAAATCGGACAGATGGGGTTTCTAAAATCCTCATTTTTGGCAAGTACCTTGAAGAGTTTCGAAACAAAACTGATTTCACTCCCCAGGAACTTAACGACATCGCTAAAGAAGCAAAGCTTGCAAAAAACATTCACCCCCAATATTTCTCAAATGCAGTCAAGCAGGGTCTTTTGCGGGGGTTGGGCGGCGGTAAATATTCTTTAACTTTAAGCGCTGACGATGTTCTTGCCGCAATGAGATAGCGCGTCATGACGGTGCAAGAATTCCTGGGGCGCTCCGGGAATATCATGGATTACTCTCGAAAATCCATGGTCCTTCTTTTCGCATATTATCTCCGGCAACATCAAGGAATAATTGAGTTCACAGCAAAGGATATAAAAATTTGTTTCGCTCAAGGCCCCCTGAAAACCCCATCAAATTTAGCAAACCTTCTAAGAAATATGGCAAAAGGGCGAAATTCGTCTCTTATGAAAGCTGGGAAAAAAAATACCTATGCTTTGGCAATGCCTGGACTAAATGAGGTCGAAACATACCTTACTTCTAAGGAGCAGACTGAGGTCGAAGTTGATGCCTTTTTAAGAAACGCCATTCCCTATCTTGAGAAGGTTGTTGCCAAGGTTAGTGAATTAAATCAGAAGAAGTTCTTAGCCGAGTCAATTGCGTGCCTTGGCGTAGACGCCAAGCGCGCTTCCATTATCATGACGTGGGCGGCAATCATAGCTCATCTTTATGACTACACGCTCGAAAATAAGCGAAGACTTGCGGAATTCAATGCAGCTCTTAAGCGACGCTCAGATAGGTACAATAAGGTCGTAATCACAAAGTATGACGACTTTGCAGATATACCAGAAAGCATTTTTATTGAGGTCTGCAGATCTGCGAAAATCATTAGCAATGACATCAGAAAGATCCTCGACGAGAAGCTCGGAATTAGGAATACGTGCGCTCACCCTTCCGGGGTGGAGGTGCATAAAACCAAAGTAGTAAATTTCGTCGAGGACCTTGTTGACAATGTAATCGTGAAGTATCGCATAAAATGATCGTGGGATGTGGGGGCTTGAGCGTACGGGCTATACCGCATCGCTCAGGCGAGGCGATACAACATCCCGAATATCGATCTTCCCTGTGACAACAGCGGAAATGAGGGCGGTGCGGTATTCCTTGAGACGGTCAATGGCTATGCGAATCTTTTCGATTAGCGCGTCGAAGCTGTGTGTTTCGTGATCTAATTTCTGCAATATTTCATGTTGCTCTTGGATTGGTGGAGCTATGACAAATAATACTTCAATATCACCCATTGAGATATTAGGCTGCGTTCCAGCTGACCAAGTTCGCTTTATCTGTTCCTGTATGTAATTTGATTCAAGAGCGTGCGCAAGGAAGGGCGGCAGAATTCGGGATTTATTTGCACGAATAAGTGCGAGCGGCGACCAAACGCTGAAATCATGATCTGCTACGACCAAGGCCAGTTTGCCGGTCGTCGCCCCTGACTTGCAGAATAAGATGTCGTCAAGAATAGGCTTACACTTGCGGCAATACTGCGCATGAAGTGGGGGTGAGATAAATCCTCGTCTGCGATCGAAGTCGATTTTACCGTTAGCCACCGCCTCAGCTGAGATAAAATCTATCCCTTCGTCTTCAAGCACAGGGGTTTCATGTGGGCCATCAGTAATTTTTACAGATACACATCGCTTAAGGGGTAGTCCTATCCAATTGCTTGGAAATTGAACAATCCATTCGACACCGGAGTCTTTCATAGGGACGTTTGGGTCGAGGCCTTTGGTGACAGTCTGAGTGATAAGGGCTATACGCTTTTCCTGAAGCAGCTCAATCAGCCGTTCCTTCTTCGCTCTAAGCGTATCGATTATTGCGATCTCGTGGTCGAGGAAAGCGGTGATCGCTTGTTGTTCATCATCGGGCGCCACTGGAACTCGAATAGATCCCAGGATCGATCCATTGAGGTTTCCCAGGCCAGTGGTCGTCGATGATAGGAAAACGAGCTGTTCGCGAGCCACCGGACAGTTCAACAGATACCAGCTGTAGCGAGACAGATTCGGCCAGGCTACGCGCAACCGCTGCATAAAGTTGGAGAAACAGCAGTTGAGGGCTGCCACGGACGTATCCACGATGGACGTCTTTCCGATGTGTAGTTCGCTGCCACTGGACTTGTTTACGACTAGATCACCTACTTCAAGCCGGGCGTCAGATGCCTCCCGAGTCTTTAGTCAACGTCTTGCTGGATTCTCTATATTCCATTCGCCATCTACCGTTTGCTCAGTTGAACGAAGAACGATAACTCCATCGTCAGCGAAATCTTCGCCCCATACGCCGCTGTCGTTTCTCGATAGCAACGCCTTGAAGGGCTTTACATCCCAATGTGCTGGGATCTTGCCAAGCCACTCGACGCCGGAATCTTTGTATTCTGGGTAGAGGCGAAACCGCTGGCGTTCGGTCTCAGAAAAATATTGTCCGTCGCTCATGCTATATGTATTCCCTATCGATCGCTCCCTTCGCCAAATCTATGACATTCGAGCAGAAATGCACGCGAAAAAACTTCTTAAACGCCTTAAACGAGCGATCAGTCGGCCAGAGAGAGGGGTCTGTGCACCATCCGTCAAGCTCAATTTCGAAAATCGTCTTGAAGTTGCGGCTAAGCCAAGCCTTAGCATCCGCATCTTGTTCGGGAATTAGATAGGCTGTTAAATCGGCAGTCAATTCTTTCATAGTCAAGCCAGCATCTTCGTCGGGGTTTTTCCTAGCCCATTCCAAAAAAACCTCCGTCGGCTCGACTACGATGATATTTCTGTTGATCGTTGGAAGATTTTCATAATATATTTCATGTTCCATAGTGACAATCCCTCTTGCGATGCTTATTCGGTCAGTTTCGAGCCCGTTATTTCAGCCAGCATTTTTACAATCTCCTTCTCTATAGCGCGGATATCGGCTTCGATTTGCTCCAGTGGCCGCGGTGGGATGTACTTGTAGAAATAGCGGTTGAAGTTGATCTCGTAGCCGACGATTCCGACCCGACCGTCCTTGGCGTCGCGTCTGGTCACGTCGATCCAGGCGTCGGGGACATGGGGCTTCACCTCGTGATCGAAGAAAGCGCGAACGCTGGTCGGCACGCTATGCTCATCAGCCAGCTCGGGGCCATCCTCAAGCGGAACGCTTTCGGTATCGCGGAGTTCCGGATCGAATTCAGGATTTCCGTCTCTGTCCCGGCAGACCGCGGCGGTTTCATCGCGCTCTGAGAGCGCGGAAAGGATTGCTTTGTTCAGTGGGGCAGGGAGCTTTAGGCCGGCCTTCCTGGCCGCATTGTTAAGGATATTCTCAAACTCTGTTCTGTCCTTGAATAAGGTGTCCGGAAGCGACCGCAAAAGATTCCGGATCGCTTCCTGATACGCCCTGCCCTCGGCTTGCTCTCTGGCCGCAGCCGCGCCTTTCTTTTTCGACTGCGTGAGACCCTGGAAGGCTCTCTCCTCCTCAAGCCGCGCGATCCGCTCTGTGATCGCCCGGAGGTTGAGCTTGAGCGGCCGCTCCACTGTAATTTTCCTAAAGCCGAAACGGGTCGTCGGAAAAATCTTGACGAACTCGCCTTCCTCGAATGAGCGCAGAAGCCGCAGTATCTCTTCGGCCTTCTCCGGAGGCACCTCGCGCCTTTTATCGCCGAGGCTTTTCCTCATCGGCGACCAGAAGGATGTTGCATCGATAAGTTGAAGCTTTCCCCTGCGTTCCGCCGCTTTTCGGTTGGTGAGAACCCAGACGTAAGTGGCGATGCCTGTGTTATAGAAAAGCTGCTCGGGAAGTGCGATCAAGGCCTCGAGCCAATCGTTCTCCAGGACGAAGCGGCGGATATCGCTCTCGCCGCTCCCGGCGTCGCCGGTGAAGAGTGGCGAGCCGTTCATGATGATAGCCACGCGCGAGCCGCCGTCCTTGGTCTCCTTCATGTGGGCCAGCATGTGGAGAAGGAACAGGAGTTGGCCGTCGCTGATGCGCGGCAGGCCCGGTCCGAACCGGCCGGACGCGCCGCGCTCGTGCTCGGTGACCACGGCTTCTTCGTCGCGCTTCCAATCCTTGCCGTAGGGAGGATTTGCGATCATGTAGTCGAAGCAGCGCCCGCCATGGAGGTCGTTTGAGAGAGTGGTTCCGAAGATGATGTTCTCGGCATCCCGGCCGTCGGTTGATTTCATGAAAAGGTCGGACTTGCAGACGGCGAATGTTTCGGGGTTCACTTCCTGGCCGAAAAGGTGGATGTCCGCCTCCGGATTGATCGGCTCGCGGATGATGGTATCGTTCTTTCGCCTGCCGGCCAGAATGTGTTCTTTCGAAATCGTAAGCATGCCGCCCGACCCGCAGCACGGGTCATAGACGGATATGACCACGCCTTTTCGGCGGATGCGGTCCTCATCGCCGGAGAGAAGCAGGTCCACCATGAGATGGACAACGTCGCGCGGGGTGAAGTGCTCGCCGGGATTCTCGTTCAGGGCTTCGTTGAACTTCCGGATCAACTCTTCGAAGATCGTTCCCATGGTCGGGTTATCGACTTTGTCGGGATGGAGATCGACGTTCTTGAAGCGCTCCAGCACCTGGAAGAGGAGTCCTGCCTCGTCTAGCTTGGCGATGGTGTTGTCGAAATCGAACTTCTCGAGGACTTCACGCATGTTCGGGCTGAAGCCCGCGATGTAGTTCCGTAGGTTCGCGGCCAGGTGGGGCGCGTCAGCCAGAAGTTTTTCGAAATCATAGCGAGAGGTGTTATAGAAGGCGAAACCTGCGGCTTTACGGAGCTGGGGGTCGAGGTTTTCGAGCTTTTTATCAACGAGCTTGGCCTGTGTTGAGAGAACCTGTTCTTTCGTCGGTGCCAGGACACAGTCGAGCCGCCGGAGGACCGTCAAGGGCAGAATTATGTCCTGGTATTTGCCGCGTTTGAAGGTGTCGCGAATCAGGTCGGCGACACCCCAGAGGAAGCTTACGATTTCGCTATGATTCAAGAATTAGTCTCCCGATTTTGCTATTTTCATAAATGGAGGAGTATATAAGTTTGGGGATAAAACACCAATTTTCCTGTCGTGCGATCTTTCCTTTTGCCAAGCCAGCAATCTTCCTCGCAATCAAGGGAAAAGTATATCGCCCTACTAGGAATAGAGTCAACGCCCAATAAAACCGGACGTCTCCCTGTCAAGCCATTTAAAAACCTTACTATGACGGGTATCATCTTGCCATTTAAAAATCTTACTTTAATCACGGCGTTTGAGGGGGCTTTTTTGGGCGGTTGATCCCTCGTGTTTTCTTCTCATTCGTCTGGCCAAGCTTTGGGCGATGGTTTTTGCTTCGGCCTTTTCTTGGCCCGGGTCGGCCTCCCGATCGGGGATTCTTCTTTTCGTTCTCACGGCCCAGATGCGAGCGAGCTTGCGCCGGATCGTCGCCGACAGAGCAAACGGATCCAGCCGAGCCCGCATTTGGACGAGCGATTCGAGTTGCGCTTGATCGATATTCGGCATATGCAGCAGCCGATCCAGAGCGGTCAGGGGTGGGTCATACCGTCGTGTTCTCCGAGAGCCTTTCCGCACCCGTTCCCGCAGCTTCACCGACGGCTGGAAGAGATTCATGTACAGCCGCAGCTCCTGGGCGTAGAGCTCATTCATCGCCTGGACGGCTTCCGGCGTATCGTAGCGGTCCCAGCCGATGAGTTTGCGAACATGGGTCCAGTTCTTCTGCTCGATATGGGCGTTGTCGTCTTTTTTGTACGGCCGGCTCCTGGTGAAGCCGATCCGCTCGCTTTGGCAGTAGGCATACAGACGGTTGTTGATGAATTCGCCGCCGTTGTCGGAATCGATGGACAGGACCTCAAAGGGGAGGCTGGCCCTCATCTGGCGGAAGGCTTCCAGGATCGTCGCCTCGCCTTTCCCCAGGACGGAGCGTGTTTCCACCCAGGTCGAAGCGATATCGGTCAGGTTCAGCGTATAGGCGAACGTCCCGCTTGAGTTCTCCCCGCTGTGCGAGACGGTGTCCAACTCCAAGTGGCCTGGATCGATCTCCTCCCAAGACTCGCATTTGATCGGGATCTGATGACGAAGCAAGGTTCCCGGTTTGGTCCGGCCATACAGCCGCTTCCTCAGGTTCCGTTTTTTGGGGCTCAGATAACGGTCGATCGTCCGGGCGCCGATTCTCAAGATCTTGGTCTCCTGAAGCGAGGTCAGGGCGTAACGGCGGCGGATCCACGGCAGCCACAGCTTGAGGATGACCT
Source organism: Candidatus Aminicenantota bacterium (assembly GCA_963715635.1). Lineage (GTDB taxonomy): Bacteria > Acidobacteriota > Aminicenantia > Aminicenantales > UBA4085 > JAPKZH01. The sequence goes on from OY970261.1 coordinate 3,865,779, forward strand.
TCAAACGGACCGACCAAGGATAATCGGCCTCTTCCCAGATCTTCTCGATCACCGCCATAACGTCCTGGGTATAGTGACGTTTTCGAGTTCGAGGGATTTTTTTAAAAAAAGGCTCGGCATCCTCCATCTGGTTGAGCTGGGCGATGGCGTACTGGCGGTGATAACCTGTCGCGGCGCAGAGTTCGTCCAGGATCTTGGTCTTCATCGTTTTGGGCGATCGACGATAGCGCTTCCACATCGCTTCTTTGAGGGCTTTTCGCATTCGTAAATCCATGCTCCGACCTCCTTCCTAAAGAAGGTCAGAGTAAAGAGAACTCCTTGAGTACGTCCAGCCATAGTAAGATTTTTAAATGGCAAGACATATGCCCTTTCAGTAAGATTTTAGATGGCGCGATTCGGTCTCTTGACAGAGACATCATCCGGTGCTAACCTTGCGCTTTATTTTTGAAGGATTGAATGATTTTTCTAACGAGATGAGCTAAAATTGTTTTGAGCATGGACACGAACGAAAGCTTGACAGAGGATTGCGCGGGTGATCCCCGAACGATGATCATCCGCGACGACCAGATGGATTTCCTCGCGCTCCTGGACCTGGTCAAGGAGCGCCGGAGGAATCATCGGCGGCTGGGGTTGATCGATTCAGGCGCGTTCGACCCGTTCCAGATGGAGTGGCTGGGAGAGGCCGGCGCGGATATTTATACGTCCAACCGAGCGCGGCAGAATTTGAACGAGTTTGTCCTGATCGGCCGAGCCGCAACAAAGGGAGATGCGGTCACGGCGTATTTCCACCACGGGCCTTTTCTTCCCGAGGAAAAAGAAAAAACGGTTCCCTTTTCCGCTCTCAAAGAAATGGGGCGCAGCGGCATCGATATCCATCTGTCCAACAAACACGGGGCGCACGAATGGGAGAAGCTCGAAGAGCTCGCCGACGCCTGCGCCGCGGGCGCGTCGCGGCTGGTGATTTATCATCATGGCCCTCTCGGACCCGAGATCGAATCGTTGGCGCGGCGGGGCGCCTGGATTCATGTCTCGGATGCCAGCCTTCGCAATGATGGCGATGTTGTTCTCCTGACCGATTGCCTGGCCGCCGCCCGGGCGCGTGGGGTCCAGATGATTTTTCATCTTGAACACAACCTGCCGCTCGCCTGGCTCGAAGATATTTTCGCCGCGGGTGCGTTCGTCCTCTTCAAAATTCCGCCGACCGATTATCGCTCACGGTTGAGGCCGTTCGAACAAGCTTCTAAAAAACGGCGGCCGGATTTTCGGGCAACCTACATCGATGCCACGTTCTTGCTTTAGCTGTCAAGGATGTTTACAGCTCAACGGCTTGGGGGTCCAAAAGCGCATTAATCGAACAGATTGTATTTTTTTTGAGAAAAGGTATTGACATTTGCCAGAAATGATATATATATAAAATTAAAAAGATGAAAATATTTGATGTGAAAGATTTTAGATAAGATGATCACGTTGCTGGGAACCTTTGTCAACCTGAGGCGAAGCCGAAAAGCGTTGCGATGAAGATTGCATTGCTGTACAGTTCGAAAGCAGGAATGGCCGCTTCGCTGAATCATCGTTATTGCGATGACAAGTGGGAGGACGAGGAAGAGCCTCCACCCGATTTTCTCGCCGAGTGCGATTCTGATGAAACCATATCCGCCGTCCGGGACGCACTCCGCACTCGCCACGACGTCATCCTCATCGAGTCGGATAATAACGCCTACGAACGCTTGAAGGAATCCAGGCCTGACCTCGTTTTCAACATCGCTGAGCGCCTCTTCGGGCCCAACCGCGAGTCGCACATCCCCAGCCTGTGCGAGATCCTCGAAATCCCTTACACCGGCTCCGACCCGCTCACCCTGAGCATCTGCCTGGACAAATCGCGGGCCAAGGAAATCCTGACCTATCACAAGATTCCCAACCCGAAGTTCTGGCTGGTCGAACCCGATGCCGCGGTTCCCGAGGACATCAAGCTGCCGGCGATCGTCAAGCCGCTTTACGAAGGCTCGAGCAAGGGGATCAAGGACAACTCAGTCGTCGAGACGCGAAACGAATTGTGCGCCCGCGTCCGCGAGGTCACCCTGCTTTATAAACAGCCCGTGATCGTCGAACGCTTTTTGTCCGGACGGGAATTCACCGTCGGCGTCTTGGGAAACGACCCGCACCTGGAGATCCTGCCCATCGTCGAGATCGACCACGGCCTGCTCCCTGAGGGAGCGCGGCCAATCTATTCCTACGAAGCCAAATGGATCTGGGACACGCCCGACCAGCCGTTGGAGATCTTTAAGTGCCCGGCGCACCTGTCCCCGGACTTGAAAGCGCGCATCGAAACCATTGTCGCCAGGACCTGTCGCGCGCTCCGCATCAGAGACTGGTGCCGCCTCGACCTGCGCCTGGACGAGCGGGGCGAGCCGAACATCCTGGAAGTCAACCCGCTGCCCGGCATCCTGCCCAAGCCCGAAGACAATTCCTGCCTGCCCAAGGCGGCGCGCACCGCCGGCTATTCCTACACAGAGTTGATCCTGAGGGTGGCGGATGAGGCGCTGGCCCGCCATGGCCTTGTCGGACGTCCCGGAAACCCGGGCCTAAAAAAAACTGTGACCAGTCCAAGGGGAGATCCCGCTTTATACGGACAGCCCAGATGAAGGATAAAAATATTTTGGTGGGCATCGCCTACAATGCCTACGATCCCGTGGCCGGCCGGAACGGCGAACGCGTTTCCGAGGAGTGTGTTGAACAAACGGCCAAGGAAGTCCTGGCGGCCTTGACCGAGCTGGGCTATTCCGCTTTCATCATCCCCCTCCAAAAAAGCTTCATGAGCTTTCTCCACCGGATCAAGGAAATCAAGCCGGACGTCCTCATCAATTTGTGTGAAGGCTTCTTGGGAAGGCCGCAGCTCGAAGCCAACGTCGCCGCGGCGCTGGAGCTCCTCGGGTTCGCCTTCACCGGCAATGATTCCCGCACCCTCGCCCTCTGTCTCAATAAATTCAAGACCAAAGCCGTTCTCAAATCCTGCGGGCTGCCGACGGCGCCCAGCCGGTTGGCGATGTCCCCGGACCAGAAGATCGACCTGCCCTTTCCGCTGATCGTGAAGCCGAATTCCGAGGATGCCAGCCTGGGCATCCATTCCGAATCCGTCGTCCATGATAAAGAGGGCCTGGAGCGTCAGATCCGAAGGGTCTTTGAATTGTACGAGGAACCGGCCCTGGTCGAGCAGTTTATCGAGGGACGGGAATTCAACGTGGCGGTCTATGAAAACAGCGAGCCCCAGGCGCTGCCGGTTTCCGAAATCGATTTCACGAATATGCCCGACGGTCATCCCAATATTTGCAGCTACGAAGCGAAATGGTTCGAGGACCATATTCTTTGCCAGAAGACGCCTCCGGTCTGCCCGGCCAAGATCGATGAAGACCTGCAAAAAAAGATCCAGGGCATGGCCCTCGCCGCCTTCCAGACCGTGGGCTGCCGCGATTATGCGCGGGTCGATTTCCGCATGGACCAGAAGGGGAAGCTGATGATCCTCGAGGTCAATCCCAACCCGGACATCAGTCTGAACGCCGGATATGCCCGGGCGCTGGCCGCCTCCGGCCTGGAATACGGGCACTTCTGGGAAGGGATGATCGATAACGCGTTGAGACGAAAGGGAAAGGAATGATCCGGCCGATGGCCAAGTACGACAGAGCCAAGGTCTTCGAAATCATAAAGAGGACGGGCTTCTTCCGGCCCGATGAGATCCGGGTGGCCGAAGAGTTGATCGATGTTTACCTCGACCAGCCGGGCCAACAAGATTACCAGGTCGTTGTCATCGAAGACGAGAAGCCGGAAATCGTGGGCTATTTGACATACGGTCCCACGGCGCTCACGGAGGGCACCTATGACCTGTACTGGATGGCGGTGTCTCCCGAGCACCAGGGAAAAGGCTATGGGAAAGAGCTGGTCCGGTGGCTGGAGGAGAAAATCCGGGCGGACAAAGGCCGGATGATGGTCATCGAGACCTCCTCCCAGCCCAAATACGAGCCCACGCGCCAATTTTATTTGAATCTAGATTATCGAGAGATCGCCCGCATCCCGGACTTTTACGGGCCCGGTGATGACCGGGTGATTTATGTTAAGCGTTTCGCTTAAAGGAGTTAAGGAGATGGATGAGTGGCCGCAAATATTAAGGGGCAGCCTGCGAAACCCCGACGAGATCGCCAAGCGCTTCGGCTTGAATACAGATGAGATTCGCAAGGTTGCCCGCGCCTTCAGGACACAGATCACTCCGTACTATGCGAGCCTGATCAAGCACAAAGGAGATGCCATCTACCGCCAGGTCGTGCCCGACCCGGCCGAGCTGAAAAAAGACAGCGGGGTTTCAGACCCGCTGAGCGAAGACAAGGATTCACCGGTTCCGAGCATTATTCACCGCTATCCGGACCGGCTGTTGTTCCTGGTCTCCCACAGCTGCGCTTCGTACTGCCGGTTCTGCACGAGAAAGCGCAAGGTGGGCGACCCGAGCAAGATCCATCCGCGTTACATCGAGGAAGGCTTGGATTACATCCGCAGCCATCCAGAGGTCCGGGACGTGATTATATCGGGCGGCGACCCGCTGATGCTCAGCGACGCCCGCTTGGAATATATTCTGAGCGCCCTCCGCGCCATTCCTCACATTGAGATCCTGCGCATCGGGACGCGCGTGCCGTGCTTTTTGCCGCAGCGCGTGACGCTGAAGCTCGCGGCCATGCTCAAGAAATACCATCCGCTCTATGTCAATGTCCACTTCAACCATCCGGATGAGATAACACCCGAAGCGGCCCGGGCGCTCAACGTCCTGGCGGACGCGGGCATTCCGCTGGGCAACCAGACCGTCCTTCTCAAGGGGGTCAACGACGACCCGATGGTCATGAAGCGTCTCCTGCAGAAGCTCCTCTATGTGCGGGTCCGGCCGTACTACATTTACCAGGCGGATTATGTCCATGGCACGGAGCACCTTCGCACGACCGTTGCCAAAGGGCTGGAGATCATGGATGCGCTGCGCGGCTGGACCTCAGGGCTGGCCGTTCCCTATTACGTCATCGATGCGCCCGGCGGCGGCGGAAAGATCCCCTTGATTCCGGCCTACCTGCAGTCCATCAGCGACGAACAGGTCGTCCTGCGCAACTATGCGGGCGAGACCTTTGTCTATCCGCAGATCAAAGGAAAGAAAAGAGACAGAAAGGAAAAGCAGCCGTCCATAGCTCCCTGCTACAGCCTGACTAACGCCCCGCCGATTCCGTAAGATTAAAGGTTACAGCACGGGTCTTTATTTCAGGCCGGCGAGATAAGAGGCCAGACCCGTTTTCTGGATGATTTCCAGCGCTTCCTCCGGCATCACCCCGCGTTTCTGCCGCAGGGATTCCAGGATGCGTATGATGGACAGCGGCACCTCGGCCGCCTGTCCCACCATCCCGGATTTGTCCTTCATGAAAATGATAGAGTCAAACAAGACGGCATTCGCTTCTCCGTACGAAATGGGCCTGCGGACCGCGCTGAGCCGGACCCACTTCGGGTTGCTCAAAACATCGTTGACATGGGATTGAATGAGATAGGTCGCCCGGCCGATGAGCTTGAGATTGCTCGGGCTGACGTTCGTCATGGTGTTGCCGATGACCTTGCCCAGCTTGGCCATGACCGCCGTCGAGTGCGCGTTGAGCAGCATTTTCAGCGCGATGTGCCGCCGGATGCCGAAGGGATCGTCTGCGGGACGAAGAGCCAGGCGGATGACGGCGGGCGCAGTCTTATCCTTAGCCTGTAAAAAAGGCCAAGTCTTGGCTCCGTCGAGATTTTCCTTGGCCGGCGCGTCGGCGGCCAAGATGAGGCCCATCCCGGCGCCGCTGTTCAAGACCAACCCAGTGAATTTTCGGAACGCCGAATCGGCCCTGTTCAGCTCTTCCTCCTCGGGCCCCAAGAGGACGGCCACGCCGAGATCTCCTTTCTTGGGCCCGCGCTTTTTGATATTAAAGTCGGAAAAAGAAAAGTCATAGAGAAGGGCCTGGTCTTGGCCGGCCTTCTTGAGGCTCTCCAAGGCTTTTGCTTGGAGATAGGGGTCCGCGATCTCCTCTTCGAAGGGCTTTTGATAAAGCTCGGGCGAGAGGCCCCGGAAAGGCCTTCCCAGAAACGCTCTCCAGGCGCTTTTTAGATCGGAGGCCTCGGTCCAGACCTGGATCCAACATTTTCTCTTGGGTTCATTGACGGTATCCAGGGGATAGAGACGGAAAGTGGGGCTGCGCTCCGTGCTGTCGATGAACACTGTGATCAGGCCGTCCTTGGCAAAATATGTGGAGAAAAATCCCGAGGCATAGGCCTTGGCTTCCATGTCCGTGAGCTTGGCGATCGCAGGGACATTCTTCTTGATTTCCTGGAGGAGGGGCGCGAACTGCCCAAGCCTGTCTTCGATGCGCAGCTCGTCTTTGAAGCCGAGCCGGGTCATCTCCTTTTTTGACAGGAATTTCCGCAGTGTCCGTTCGACTCCGGTCTCCAGGGCGCTGCCGATGACAAAGGTTTCGATGGTCGTGGCCTGCATCCGCGTCGAGCCGGTGATGGCTTGGGGACCGGTGGCCAGGTTGATTTTTGTGATCCCTTCTTCTTCGATGACCTTGCGGCTGCGCTCAAAAGGGAGGAGCTTGTCGTTCGGGTTATTGTAAACGAAATACAGCTTCTTTCGGCTCTGCCGCGGATCGTAGTCTTTCTCGGCCTTCCATTGGTCCAGAGCGGCGAGGATGGTGCCGATGACTGAGGACGTCTCGCCCCCTTCCGTGACGCAGAGGACGAGGTCGCCCTTTTTGAGGCCCCGGTCCTGGAGTTGCAGCCGGCCGATGAGCGGCAGGTCCTCAAATCCCTCCAGCGAGCTGATCAGGGCCCGGTCGGCCCCCGTCATCTCCCCGAGGAGCTCCTCTTCGACCGAGGGATCGAGGCCGGCTTGGAGCTTGGGCCAGACCTCTTTGGCCTCCTTGACCTTTTTCCAGAAGGGCCGCCAGAAGCTCGACTCCATTTGTTTGGACAGCCGGCCGGTGGCGCCGCATCCGTAGATGTAGATTTTTTTCTTGGCGAGAAGAGCTGCTTCGACCTCCGCCGCCAGAGCGTCCAGGGCTTGCTTTTGGGTGGCCAGGATCTCCAGACGCGCCGATATATCGTCATCGACAGAAAAAAGCATGCGCAGCCCGGCTTCGGTATCGTTCTGGATTTTTTCGCTGAGATTCCAGGTTTTGGGATGGCGCTGCTCGGTCAAGAGCGTGTGGAGTTGAAACTGGGTTCTATTCACGACGTAGTCGATGGATTCCGGAGAGGCGGAGATCCCGAGCAGCCGGAGCAGTCCGGCGTCTGCCTCGGTTTGGAAAGTCAGTCCCTGGGGCGCTGTCGAGGCGTTCAAGAATAGGATGGCACCGAAAATGATTACCAAAGTCGAGACAAGGCGGTTTCTCCCCCCGCGGGCCGCCTCATCCGTACTGGTGCTTATCATCCAGGATATCTCCTTCGCGCCAGTCCTTGGCCCAGTCTTCGACCTTGAAAATGATATGGGTCTTGTCCGCCGTCGAGCAGATGATGCGGTTCAGGCCGGCGTTGATGATCATCTTTTTGCAGATGAAACAAGGGAAAGCGTTGATCGCCTTGTCTGCCTCGGCCGAGAGCCCGTAAATATACATGTCGCCGCCGAGCAGGCTGACACCCGCCCGGGCGGCGTTGATGATCGCGTTTTGCTCGGCATGGACGCTGCGGCAGAGTTCGTAGCGCTGGCCGTGGGGAATCCCGAGCTTGTCCCTCAGGCAAAAGCCTTGTTCCAGGCTGTCCCTGGTTTTGCGCGGCGCTCCCACGTAGCCCGTGGAAATGATCTGGTCATCACGGACGATGATGGCCCCGATCGAGCGGCGGAAACAGGTGCTGCGCCGGGCCACCTCCTTGGCGATGCCGAGATAATACTCTTTCTTGGAGATCCGTCTCGGCTTTTTCTGGGTTTTTGTCTTCATATGAATTCCTCCAGCTTTCGGTGCAGCTCTTCGAGCGAGCCGTCGTTGATGATGGAAATGTCGGCCATGGCCATGACCTTGTCCAGCTGCTGCGCCTCGGCGTCATTCCCTTTTTCCTCGGCCTCTTTGCGGATGAACTGCTCAATCGTCCCGACGGATTCATCCCGGCCGCGCGCCTTGACTCGCTCGAAGCGCACGGCCGGCGCGGCGTCCACGGCAACGAGGACAAAACCGCCGCGGCCCCGCAGATATTCGACTTCCTTCACATTACGGATGCTGTCGATGACGGCCTTGCTTTGGACCTTGTCCATGACCAGCCTGGCCAGAATGTCGGGGCCGAATTGTCTTCGCAGCTCGTTGCCCTTTTGGATCAAATTATCCCGACTGGCCTCTCTCTTTTCCTCGCCGAGCTTATCGCGGATCACGTCGGAAAGCGAGAAATAGGCATAGCCGCGGGTTTTCAGGAATCCGGCCACTTCGCCCTTGCCGGCGCCGTTCGTCCCGGTCAGCCCGATCAATCGATACCTGTTGTGGTGACTCATCCTTAGTCAACCGTTGAGTCCGTGTCCCCAGTCTATTTATCCGGCTAGGCCCGATTCGGATTTTCGCTTTTCTTCTTTTTTGGCCTGCCTCGTTTTTCTTTCCTTGCCGAAAAAAAAGGCGATCAGGATGCTGAACGAGTAAAGCGCCAGCATCGGCAGTGCCAGAATGGTCTGGTTGATCATATCCGGCGTCGGCGTGATCACGGCGGCGATAATGAACACCGCCAGGATCGCATATTTGAAGTTCTTGACCATCCATCTGGAAGTGACGATGCCCATCCTGGCGAGGAAGAAGATGAGCGTCGGCATCTCGAAGACGGCGCCGATTCCCAGGAGCATCTTCAGGATCAAGTTGAAGTATTCGTCGGCGGTGATGATGGGTTGGAATTTCGCGCCTAGCTGGAGGAAGAAGCGGCAGGCCCAGGGGAAAACGATGAAATATCCAAAGAGTGCACCCAGGATGAAGAAAATCGTGGTGAAGGCGACGAACGGCCAGACATATTTCTTTTCTTTTTTGTAGAGGCCGGGGGCGATAAAATACCAGACTTGGAGGAAAATAAACGGCATGGCGATAAAAAGGGCGGTGATGAGGGACACCTTCATGTAGAGCGTGAAGGGCGCTGTCAGCTTGGTGAAGGTCAGTTTTTGTCCAGGTGGCAGATACTTGGTGACCGGTTTGGACAAAATACCAAAGATGTCGGTGCAGAAAAGAGCTCCCGGAACGACGGCGATAAAAAGGGCAATGAGGGAATAAAAGATTCTTTTTCTGAGGTCTTCGAGATGTTCGAGGAAGGTCATCTCGTCAGGAGATTTTTTTCCCTTCCCCATCCTCGCTCAGATCCTTCTTGATGTCTTCCTGAATATCTTTGAAATCATCGACCCGGATCTGCTCTTCGAACTTGTCCTTGATCTCCTCGGTCAACTTTTTGAACTCCCGCATGGCCTTGCCCAGGGACCGGCCGACTTCCGGCAGTTTCTTGGGGCCGAAAACAAGCAGGGCAACGGCCAGGATCAGCAACAGTTCCGGCAGTCCGAGACTTCCAAACATATGGTTTTCCTGTCTCTTGATACTCAAGGAATATAGCCCTTCACCTGGAATAAGTCAAGGCCGGGACGCCGCCTGTCGGTCTTGGTCCGCTTTACATTATCCCCTCCCTCTGTTAAAATCATGCTTCGACCGACAGAAATGAAGAAAAAGCTCCTCTTTTTAATGATTTTTGTCTTCGTCCTGGCCAGGCTCGGGGCCAGGGATGAAGAGGTCTGGAACCAGTCGCTCGAAAAGATCGCCTCGATGGTCGATTTGATCGAGCAGAATTATTACCGGGCCGCCCCCCCGGAAAAGCTGGCCGAGGAATCCATCAAGGGGATGCTCCAGACCCTGGACCCCCATTCCTATTTTCTGGACACGGAAAATTTTTCCCGGATGTTCGAGGAGCAGAAAGGCAAGTACTACGGCCTCGGCATCCAGATCCAGAAGCAGGAAGACAGGCTGGTCGTCATTTCTCCCATGGAAGGGACGCCCGCCTGGCGTCTGGGGATCCAGGCTGGCGATATCATCACCAATATCAACGGCGAAAGCACCAAGCCCATCTCGGACCGGGACGCCGTGACGAAATTGAGGGGCCCTAAGGGGACCAAGGTGAATATCACCATCGCCCGTGAGGGGATGGAGAAGCCGATCGAGCTGACGATCATCCGCGAGGAGATCCCCCTCTACAGCGTACCCTATGCCTTCCTTCTCCAGGAGGGCGTCGGATATATCAACATCCGGTATTTTGCCGAAAGCACCACGGAAGAGCTCGAGAATAAAATGGAGGCCCTGACCGAAAAGGGCATGAAAAGCCTGATCCTGGACCTGAGATGGAATCCCGGAGGCCCTCTCTTCCAGGCCATCGACATCTCGGACGAATTTCTTCCCAAAGGGGCCTTGGTTGTTTCCATCAAGGGCCGGAACCACAAGTACGATCAAGCTTTCGAGGCGGTCCGCAACAACCAGTACGAAAAAATCCCGCTCGTCGTGCTCGTCAACCAGAGCAGCGCCAGCGCCTCGGAGATCGTGGCCGGCGCCATCATGGACCACGACCGGGGGCTGATTGTCGGAGAGGATTCCTGGGGGAAAGGCCTGGTCCAGCAGATTTTTTCCCTTGCTCCCCAGGCGCCGAACATGGCCGTGGCTCTGACCATCGCCAAGTATTACACGCCGAGCGGCCGGTCCATCCAGCGCGATTATGCGCATTTGGAAGATTATCTCATGGACAAGGCCGTCCCCGAAAAACAGAGGGAAGTGAAATATACGGACAAAGGCCGAAAGGTCCTGGGCCAGGGAGGAATCACGCCGGATTATGAGGTCAAGTTCCTCGTCCAGGCGTATACGGCCGAGCTGCGCTTCAAAGGCGTCTTCTTCTCCTACATCCGGAAATTCCTCAGCCACCAGACACCGTTGTCCAAGAAATTCATTTTTCCCCAGGAAACACAGGCTGCGCCGACGGCCGGGCTGGGGAAGATTCCGATCGGCCGCGATTTCACGGCCGATCCGGCCTTCCTTGAGGATTTCCGGGACTATCTCCTGACCAATAAGATCACGTATGATGCCAAAAAATTTAAAGAGGCCGAGGCCGAGATCAAGCGCGAGCTGGAGCGAGAGATGCACTCGGCGCTTTGGGGCAACGAAGAAGGATGGAAGGCCTTCGAGCGGGGCGACCCCGTGATTTTAAAGGCCCTCCAGGTGATGCCCGAAGCCGCAAAGCTCTTGGATTGAAGAGACCCCGTTGAAGCAACGTGAGAGACGGCATTCTGTGAGGACATGCTTATTATTCAATCGATAGATATCCCTGTCCTTTCCTTTGATGGAAGAGCGGGAGAGGACGTCATTATTTTTAGGGGGCACACATGAAAATCGCCGTTGCGTCTGACCATGCCGGGTATCTCTTGAAACAGGCCATTGTCTCCTATCTTGCCGAGAACGATCATGAGCACAAGGATTTTGGCTGCGGGCCGGGTGAGAGCGTGGATTACGTGGACTTTGCGGCCAGGGCTATCGAGGCGGTCCTGAACAGTCAGTTCGACCGGGCTATTCTCGTCTGTGGCACGGGCATGGGCATGGCCATGGTCGCCAATAAGTACAAGGGCATCCGGGCCACGACCTGCTGGAACGAATATACGGCCGAGATGAGCCGGAGACACAATGATTCCAACTGCCTCGCTCTGGGCGGCCGCACCCTGGCCCTTCCGGACGCGCTGAAAATCGTCCAAGCCTGGCTCACGAACGAGTTCGAAGGCGGCCGCCACCTGCGGAGAATCGACAAGCTCAAGGCGATCGAAGACCGGAACTTTTTATACTAGGAGAGAAGGCATTATGGCATCATTATCCGAAAAGATCGAAGCCCTCTGCCGGAAGGTCGAGCAGAATAACATCTGGAGGCAGAAAGAGTCCTTTAACCTGATCCCTTCGGAGTGCACCCCCTCGCTCCTCGTCAAGATGTGCGAGATTTCCGACCCATCGGGCCGCTACGCCGAGCACCGGACGATGAAGGGCGAGGAAGTCTATTTCTACCAGGGCATCGATTTTATCCGAGATGTCGAAATCGAGGCCCGGCGCGAGCTCGGGCGTTTTTTCGAGTGTTCCGAAATCGAGCTCAGGCCGGTCAGCGGGCAGATGGCCAACGAGGTCGTCTTCAAGGGCATGGTCAAATTCATCAACCGCAGCCGAGCCGCCGGGCAGCCGAGCCGCAGAATGCGCCTGGTCATGAACAACGACCTGACCAAGGGCGGCCATCTCAGTGCCCAACCCATGGGTGCGCTGTTCAATTGCATCGAAGAAGACCCGCACACGGGAAAAGAAAATGTCGTCAATTTTCCCGTCTCCAAAGAAAACCCTTACAAGCCCGACCTGGACAAGCTCGCCTTGCTCCTGGACCGGCATCGGCCGGAGCTCGTCGTGTTCGGCAAGAGTATGTTCATCTACCGGGAGCCGGTGAAATTCGTGGCGGACATCGTCAAGAGTTGGAAAGAGCGACCCGTCATTATGTACGACATGGCGCATGTTCTTGGGCTGTACGGCGCTTTCCAGGAGCCGCTCAAAGAAGGAGCCGATCTTATCACGGGAAGCACGCACAAGACGTTTTTCGGGCCCCAGCGGGGGCTCGTGGCGGGCAGCTTTCCGAAAGAGAGCCCGCTCCGGAACCTGTGGCTCGATATCAAAGGCCGGGCTTTTCCGGGCTCGACGAGCAACCATCACCTGGGGACTCTCGTCGGGCTGCTCCTGGCCGCTTACGAGATGAACGAGTTCAAGCCGGAATTCCAGAAGCAGGTCCGGCTCAACGCCAAGGCGTTTGCCAAGGCCTTGAAAAGTCAGAACATCCCGGTAGAAGGGGAAGAAAAGGACGGGTTCACGGAAACTCACCAGGTCCTCATCCGGGTGAAGTCATTTGGGGCAGGCCAGGCGATCGCCCGGCGCCTGGAGGACAACAACATCGTCACGAACTACCAGGCGCTGCCCGACGACGAAACGTTCCTGGAATCGAGCGGCATCCGCACGGGCGTCCAGGAAATGACCCGGTTCGGGATGAAGGAAAAAGACTTCGACCGGCTGGCCGGATACCTGGCCGATGCGCTCATCCGGAACAAAAACGTCAAGGACGAGGTCAGGAAATACCGCCAGGATTTTCTCGAAATGCGCTACTGCCTCCCGGCCAAGGAAGCCGTGCCGCTGGCGGCGCGGATCATCCGCAGCGCCTTCCCCCATCCGGACTTCGCCGGCCGGTTCATCGAAAATTTGCTAAAATTACAGTAAATTGGCAAAAGGACATCTAACATGAAAGTCTTAGTGGTTGGTTCGGGAGGACGGGAGCATGCCCTTGCCTGGAAAATCGCCAAGAGCCCGCATGTCAAGAAGCTCTTCTGCGCGCCGGGAAACGCGGGGACGATGGGCATCGCCGAGAACATCGCCATCAACGATTCCGATATCCAGGGTCTGGCCGATTTTGCCGCGCGGGAGCCGGTCGACCTGACGGTGGTCGGGCCCGAGCTGCCCTTGACCCTGGGGATCGTCGATGAATTTGAAAAAAAGGGGCTGCGCATCTTCGGTCCGACCAAGAAAGCGGCGGAGCTGGAAGGCAGCAAGATCTTCGCCAAGCAATTCATGGAGCGACACAAGATCCCCACGGCCCGCTTCAAGATCGCCGAGTCCGCGGAAAAAGCCCAGAGCTTGGTCGCATCCGGGGAATTTTCGTTTCCCCTCGTGATCAAAGCCGATGGGCTGGCCGCCGGGAAAGGCGTGATCATTTGCCGGGACCACCAAGAGGCCGAGAAGACGATCCAATCGGTGATGATCGCCAAGCAGTTCGGCGATGCTGGCAACCGCGTGGTCATCGAAGAGTGCCTGCAGGGAAAAGAAGTCTCGTTTATCGTCATTTCAGATGGGGCTAGGGTGCTTCCCCTGGTGACGACGATGGACCACAAGGCCATCTATGACGGGGACAGAGGCCCGAATACGGGCGGAATGGGCGCCATTTCTCCCTCGCCATTCCTGACCAAGAAGATGTTCGCGGAAGTCATTCATTCCATCGTGCTGCCGACGATTACGCGGATGCACGAGGAAGGAAGAAAATATAAGGGAGCCCTGTACGTCGGGCTGATGCTAACGGAGGACGGGCCCAAGGTGCTCGAATACAACGGCCGATTCGGCGATCCCGAAACGCAGCCCCAGATGCTGAGGCTGGAAAGCGATCTTGTCGAAATCCTGCTGTCTGCGATCGAGGAAGACGTCCTGGCTAATGAGGTCCAATGGAGTTCAAAGGCCTCGGCCTGCGTCATCCTGGCCTCGGGCGGCTATCCCGGGTCCTACGAGAAGGGAAAGGTCATCAAGGGGCTGGAGCAGGCGTTGGAGAACCCCGACATCACGGTTTTCCATGCCGGGACCCGGTTTGAGAACGGCCAGTATCTGACAAACGGCGGCCGGGTGATCGGCGTCTGCAGCTCGGAGCGGAAGCTGGCGGATGTCATGGAGAATATCTATCACGCCGTATCCGGTATCTATTTTGAAGGCATGCAGTACCGCCGCGATATCGGCGTCACGCGCGAGGAGGAGAGATAATGGACGTCGGCATATTTATCGGCAGCGAATCGGATTTCGACATCATCCAGGACGCGCTGGCCATCCTCAAAAAATTCGAGATTGCCTTTGCCCTCGAAGTGACCTCGGCCCACCGCTCGCCGGAGCGCACCCTGAGTCTTATCCGGGCTTTCGAGGAAAAAGGGGCCGAAGTCTTTATCGCCGTCGCCGGCAAAGCGGCCCACCTGGCCGGCGTCGTCGCCTCACATACGGTTCGCCCCGTGATCGGCGTTCCCGTGGACAGCGGAGGGTTGGGCGGCCTGGATGCCCTCTTATCGACCGTCCAGATGCCGAAAGGTATTCCCGTAGCGACCATGGGCACGGGAAAGACCGGCGCGGCGAACGCCGCCCTGCTCGCCGTCGAGATCCTGGCGGGAAAGAATCCCTTGCTCCGGGCCAAGCTCGTTGACGAGCGCAAGAAATTGGCGGCTGGAGTGGAGGCCGATTCCCAAAAGGTCCAGAAAAATTTATGACCTCGTTTTCCATCCGGAATTTCGGCTGCCGCGTCAACCAAGCCGAAGCTTTTGACTGGGCTTGGGAGCTTCAGGAGCACGGCTTTCGGCTGGAAAAGAATTTCGAACGGAGCCATGTCATTGTCGTCAACACCTGCACCCTGACTAGCAGGGCCGACCGGGATGCCCGAAGGTTTATCCGAAGAATCCTCCGCCTCAACCCAGGGGCCAAAGTTGTCGCCACGGGCTGTTTTGTCGAGCGGAACCCGGCCGAGCTAGAAAACATCCCCGGCATCTGGCGGGTCATCCCGAACAGCCAAAAGGCGATGCTTGTTGGGTACATTCATTCAGGGAAGGATGCAAACCCCGAAGCCGGTGTTGTGCCTTTCCGCGCTCGTGCCTTGGTCAAGGTTCAGGATGGCTGCAACATGTCCTGCAGCTTCTGCATCATTCCCCGGGTGCGGGGCCGAAGCGTGAGTATCCCGCGAGAGAGGGTCCTCAGCCGGGTCAAGCAGCTGGCTGAGAACGGCTTTGCCGAGATTGTCCTGACGGGCATCCATCTGTGCTCTTACGGGCTGGATTTCGAGCCGCGGTCCTCGTTTCTCGGCCTTCTCCAAGACATCGAGGCCCTGGACCGAACGGTGAGGATCAGGCTGAGCTCGCTTGACCCCAGGCTCCTTCCGCTGCCCCTGCTGAAACATCTGACGACTTCAAAAAAAATCTGTCCGCATTTTCATCTTTCGCTTCAGCACGGGTCGGAGGCGATTTTGGCAAGGATGGGCCGGAAAAGCACTCCGGCCGAATATCGGGACATCCTGATGGTTTTGCGGGAACATTCTCCTCGGGCCGGCATCGGCGCCGATCTCATTGTCGGATTTCCCGGCGAGACGGAGAGAGATTTCGAGCGGATGGTCAAGTTTGTCATCGAGGTCCCACTGACCTACTTTCATGTGTTTTCCTATTCGCCGCGGCCGGGAACAGACGCCGCAGGTTGGCCCCAGGTCGGCGATCAGACGAAAAAAGAGCGGGCGGGCCTTCTCCGGAAAATCAGCCGCCAAAAGAATCGGGCCTTCCGCAGCCGTTTTCTCGGGCAGGAGCTCGAGGCCGTCGTTATCGAAAAAACCGGCGGGACCGCGGAAATCCTGACTTCAAATTATATTCAAGTTCGTGTGCCGGCCTGCCCGGCCGAGCCGGGGAAACCGGTTGTCGTGAGGCCCGAGCGCATAACAGACAGGGATACGACCGGCATTATCGTCAACCGATGAAGCGAATCGCCGTCCTCCCGCCTGAAATTGCCCAGAAGATCGCCGCCGGCGAGGTCATCGAAAGGCCGGTCTCGGTTGTCAAGGAGCTAGTCGAAAATTCGCTCGATGCGGCAGCCTCCGAGATTTCCATCGAGCTTTTGGCCGGCGGAAAAAAGCTCATCCAGGTCCAGGACAACGGACAGGGCATGAGCCGGGAGGATGCCGAGATCTGTTTCGTCCGTCATTCCACAAGCAAGATCTCCAGTGAAAAAGACCTCTTCGAGATATCGACGCTCGGCTTCAGGGGCGAAGCGCTGCCGAGCATCTCCGCTGTTTCCAGGCTCACCCTGCGGACAGCGGACGGTTCGGGAGCGCCAGGAACCCAGGTCGAGCGTGAAGGCGATAAGATCGTCGCCGTGCGTGAAATCGCCTTTCCGCGCGGGACGGCTGTTGGCGTGGCGGATCTTTTCTTCAACCTGCCGGCGCGTCAAAAATTTTTGCGGAGCGACCAGTCTGAACTTAGGCTGGTTGTCAAATACGCAACGAATGTCGCCTTGGCCTATCCGCAGGTCCGGCTGTCGCTGACCCACGGAAAGCGCGTCCTGCTGAATTGCCCTCCTGTGGGGAGCCTCAAGGAGAGAATCTTCCAGCTTTACGGCAAATCGTTTTTAGAAAATCTTCTGGAGATCGATTACACGGGAAACGCCGGCCGAATTTTCGGTTTTGCCTCCCGGCCGCCCGGCGGAAGGACGGACAAATCGCACCAGCTCTTCTTCGTGAATCTGCGCCCGGTGCGCGACCGAATCCTCCAGTCTTCGCTCAATCAAGCTTACAAAGGTTTTCTGGAGAAAGGCCTTTCACCCGAGGCCTTTCTCTTTTTGACCCTGCCATATGCGGAGGTCGATGTCAACGTCCATCCGGCGAAGTCCGAAGTCCGCTTTCGCGATTCCCAGGCTGTCTTCCAGCTTGTCTGGAGGGGCATGGAGCATGCCCGTCTCAAAGTCAGCGGAGTCAAGGATGTCGGGTTGGTTTCCGAAGAAGGCGAAGCCGGAGGACGGATCGATGAGATGCGCTCCGTCCCCTTTTTCCGAATTGCTGAAGAGCGTAAGCTTTTTGTTCAAATCGAACAGCAGACCTCGCCGTCCGGAACCCCGAAGCCTTCCCGCCGCGTTTTAGGCCAGTATCTGAATTCTTATATTGTGGCCGAGGATGAGGAAGGGCTTCTCGTCGTCGACCAGCACAATGCCCATGAACGGGTCTTGTTCGAAAAATACAAAGAGATTGACTGCCGGAAGACATGGCCTCTGACGATGAGCCTCCTCCCGCTTCTCTTTGAGTTATCTCCTTCCCAATCCCTGAGCTGGGAAGACAATAGGGTTGATCTTGAGGCCGCCGGGTTTAGGGTGGAAGCCATGGGCGGAAAGAGCTATGCCTTAAAGGAATATCCGGACATCTTCAAGCCGGACGAGGCCCTGGCGGCTTTCCTGGCGCTCCTCGAAGAAATGAAGGAGAGCGCGGCTCCAAATAAAAGAGAGAAAATGTTGGCCACCATGGCCTGCAAAACGGCCATTAAGGCCGGCCAGCCTCTGCCGAAGGAAAAGATGGAATACCTCCTCCAGGAGCTTTTCCAGGTTTCGAACCCCTCCTTGTGCCCCCATGGCCGCCCGATCATCGTTAAGATTTCGCGCGCCCAAATCGAAAGAGGATTAAAGAGATAAGCCAGGCGAGGGGCATGCGCCGAGCCTCTAAATTGACAAGATTCAGGCCGATTTGTTAACATGAACTGGCTTTCGAGCCAGGGCTTGACCTTTTCATTCAATACGCGGGGAGTGGCGCAGCCTGGTTAGCGCGCCTGCCTTGGGAGCAGGAGGTCGTCGGTTCAAATCCGACCTCCCCGATTGCGTCCAAGGCAAAAAAACTAAGTGCGCCTGTAGCTCAGTTGGATAGAGCATCTGCCTTCTAAGCAGAGGGTCGGGAGTTCGAATCTCTCCAGGCGCGTTTAATCCCCTTCACCGAGGGTAGGTCATGGCGGGATGGTTGACCCAAGGTCTTAGGCCGCTCGTATTCTCTATTTGAACGCGAATTGATTTCCCTGGAAGAGCCCGAGGCACGTGTCCACCACGACCGGATCATAGAGGACCCCGCGGTTATTTGAGATTTCCTCCAAAGCTTCCTCAAGTTTGTGTGCCGTACGATAAGGCCGGTGGGATACCATGGCTTCGACGACATCCGCGACCCCCAAAATTCGCGCTTCGCGCATGATGCGGCCGTCCTTCAGCCCCTGGGGGTAACCCGTCCCATTCATTCGCTCGTGATGCTCGAGGACGATCTTGGCGATCGGCCAGGGAAACTCGATTTTCTTGAGAATGTCATAGCCGACCTGAGAATGGGTTTTGACCAGGTCGAACTCCCGCTCGCTGAGCCGGCCCGGCTTGCTGAGGATCTCGCTCGGGATCGAGATCTTTCCCAAGTCGTGGATCGAGGCGGCGACGCGGAGGGCCTCGATTTTTTCCTTATCCAAACCCATATGGGAAGCGATTGAGCGAGCGAGATCGGCCACCCGACGCTGATGTCCCGCTGTACATGGGTCCCTCGTTTCGACAGTCAAAGTGATGGCCTGGATGGTGGCTCCCATCGCTTTCCTCAGTTTTTCTAGGGTCCGCTTCAACTCTTGTTCTGCCCGCTTCCGCCCGGAAATATCCCTGGCGATAATCAGGTCGGCCGGCTTTCCTTCATAGGGTATGATGCCGGCGTTCAGCTCAACGCAGACGACCCGGCCGTCCTTATGCTTCAAGCAGATCTCAGAGAGGGCCGGCATGTTTTCCCCGGCTAATCGTTTTTCATACCGTTCGATCAGCTTGTCCAGCTCGACGGCTGAGATTATCGAGCGGAGGGGAACATGAAGGATTTCGTCCGGAGAATAGCCGACGATTTCCGGGAGCCGGGGGTTGATATATTTGAATTTCCTGTCTTGAACGATGGCGATGCCGTCGTTTGCCCTTTCAGTTAAAAAACGATAAATCTCCTCGTTTAGCATCCTTTTTTCTCCAATTGGACTGAGGGAGGGCTTACGCATATTGTATTCATTCTTTTCACAGACCACTTCCCTATATTTAAGTCGAAAAAACCGCCCAAAAGTTGAAAAATGGGCTGACCTTTGGGGGTGAGAGGGGGGAAAAAAAATTCACCTTTCAAATCGCCCATACCGGTGATTGACGAAAAGTGTCACCGGGGCCGATACTGTAGGCTCGCAAAGGAAGAAAAACCTTGCTCTTGGCGAAGCCTTTCAGACAGAGAAAAATCGAACGGAGTGATCGTCATTCCAAATGGAGCTGTTTTATTGACAATATTCAACGACAAAAATTGTCAACAAGCGAAATATTTTAGGAACGAGCGTCAATAATGGGTTCAACTCTCGGCGAGCTTTTGATCAGAGAGAAAATCATTTCGGCCGAACAGTTGAAGTCCGCCCAAGAGTTCCAGAAAAAACACGATGTGTCATTGGGAAGCGCCATCATCGCCCTTGGCTATGTCAGCGGAGAAGAAATGGCCTTGGGGCTTAGCCGCCAGTTGGGCTATCCCTACATCGACCTCGACCAGTTCGAGGTCTATCCGGACGTGATTAACCTGATCCAGGCGGAAACGGCTAAAAAATACATGATTATGCCCATCCACCGCATCCGTTCCTTCCTCACCCTGGCCATGGTTGACCCGACCGACCTGGACGTCACTGAGGATATCCGCTTCCGGACCGGCCTCAGCATCCAGCCGGTGATCGCTTCGGAAGCGGGCATCTTGAACGCGATTAACAAATACTACGGCAGCTCGCACGCGGTGCGGCCGAAACGGACCATCGATGAGATCGAGCTAGCCGACGATTCCAAGGTCAGCATTGTCGAGGAAGCCAAGGACGAGGACTTCGAATTGCAGGAGGCGGAGCAGCCTGCCGACGAAGCCCCCATCATCACCCTCGTCAATTCCATCTTCATCGAAGCCATCAAAAAGGGCGCCAGCGATGTCCATTTTGAGCCCTACGAAAAGACCTTCCGCGTCAGATACCGCATCGACGGGATCCTGTACGAAACCATGAATCTTCCCATGAAATTCAAGAATCCGGTCCTCTCGCGCGTCAAAATATTGTCGAACATGAATATTGCCGAGAAAAGACTCCCTCAAGACGGGCGCATCAAGATGAGGGTCAGACTGGAAAAAGGAGGCCGCAAGGACGTGGATATGCGCGTCTCCTCGCTGCCCACGATCTTCGGCGAGAAGATCGTCGCCCGTATCCTCGATAGGGAGATGCTCAAGATCGACCTGACCCAGCTGGGCTTCGAACCGGAGGCGCTGGATGTTTTCAAAAAAGCCATCGTCCGGCCCTGGGGCATCATCCTGGTCACCGGGCCGACGGGAAGCGGAAAGACCAACACGCTCTATTCCGCCGTATCCACCCTGAATGCCCTCGAAAAAAATATCATGACGGCCGAGGACCCGGTTGAATTTTATATCCCCGGAATCAACCAGGTAAACATCAAGGAGGAGATCAATTTGGACTTTGCCACGTCCCTTAGGGCGTTTTTAAGACAAGACCCGGATATCATGCTGGTCGGAGAAATGCGCGACTCGGAAACGGTCGATATCGCCATCAAGGCCGCCCTGACGGGCCACCTAGTGTTTTCCACCGTCCATACCAACGACGCGGCGAGCACGGTCCACCGGCTCATCAACATGGGTTGCGAGCCTTTTCTAATTGCCGACTCCGTGATCCTCGTCGTCGCCCAAAGGCTGGTCCGGCGCGTCTGCAAGAAATGCGCGGCTCCTCAAAAGCTTCCCAAGAAGACGCTGGTGGAAATGGGCTTCTCGGAGGAAGAAGCGGACTCCGCGAACGTCCTCCAGGGAAGGGGCTGCGACGCCTGCAACAACACCGGCTTTAAGGGAAGGACCGGCCTGTTCGAGGTGATGCAGGTCACGCCCGACATTCGGGATCTCATCCTGAACCGATCACAGTCCCGGGAGATCAAGGCCAAGGCCATCGAGCAGGGCATGCTGACCCTGCGCCGGAGCGGCCTGACCAAGATCAAGGCCGGCATCACGACGGTGGAGGAAGTCCTCAGGGAAACGATCAAGGATTAGGAGGTTTTGCCATGACCATGACGATTCAGCAGATGCTTCAAATCACGGTGGATGCGGATGCCAGCGATTTGCACCTCACGACTTATGTCCCACCGAGGATCCGCGTGCACGGCGTCTTGAAGAATATCGACCATCCTCCTCTCACGCCGGCCGAAACCAAGTCGCTTATCTACAGCATCCTCTCGGACAAGCAAAAAAAACAGTTCGAAGAAAAGATGGAGCTGGATTTTTCGTTCGGGATTAAAGATGTGGGCCGGTTCCGGGGCAATGTCTACATGCAGAAAGGCGCGGTGGCGGCCGCCATCCGAAGGTTCCTTCCATCGATGTGGAGCTTCGCCAAGCTGGGGATCCCCAGCGGGTCCAACAGCTCTGTTATCTCCCGCGCGGCCTGATTCTCGTCACCGGGCCTACGGGGTGCGGCAAGTCCACCACCCTGGCCTGCATGATCGACCACGTCAACACCGAGCGCAGCGTTCATATCGTGACGATCGAAGAGCCCATCGAATATTATTTCACGCCGAAAAAGGCCCTGATCAACCAGCGGGAACTGTACGTGGATACGCTCTCTTATGCCAATGCCCTGCGCTCGGTGCTGCGCGAGGACCCCAACGTCGTCCTGGTCGGAGAGATGCGGGACTTGGAGACGGTCGAAGCCTGCCTGCGCGTCGCCGAGACCGGTCATTTAACGTTTTCCACCCTGCACACGAATTCGGCGGCGGAGACGATTTCGAGAATCATCGATATTTTTCCGCCCCAGTACCAGGCCCAGGCGCGGGTCATGCTGTCCATGACCCTGGAGGCCGTCCTGACCCAATCGCTGCTCCCCCTGGCCAACGGAAAAGGAAGGGTCTTGGCCATGGAAATCCTGATCCCGAACTCCGCCATCCGTAACCTGATCCGGGAGAACAAGATCCATCAAATCTATTCCTCAATGCAGTTGGGCCAGGAAAAGTTTGGGATGCAGACTTTCAACCAGGCCCTGGCCGAATTATATTTCAAAAGACAAATCACTCTGGAGACTGCCATGAATGCGACCTCGTTTCCCGAGGAGCTGACGGACATCCTCCAGAGAAAAGAAGGATATCGACCAACGTCTTTTAATATCGGTATAAACGCCAAACGATAAAGGAAGGAACAATGGCCGTTTACATTTGGAAAGGCAAAAACAGGTACGGGGACAGTGTCAGCGGAGAGCGCGTGTCGGCCTCGCCCGATGAGCTCGCCCGTTTTCTCCAGAAAGAACAGATCACGGTCTCCACGATTACGCCGAAAAGGGCCGGTTTCCGGCTTCCTTTTCTGCGCAGGGAAAAGGTCAAGTTAAAGGAGCTGGCCATCTACAGCCGGCAGCTTTCGGTCTTGATCGACGCCGAGTTGCCCTTGATCCAGAGCTTGAACATTCTCGCCGAGCAGACCAAGAACAAGTATTTCAAGCGTGTCATCACGACCATCCGGGAGGATGTCGAGGCTGGCGCCAGTCTGAACCAGGCCAAGCGCAAATTTCCCAAAGCCTTTGATGACCTCTACTGCAACCTGGTCGCCTCTGGAGAGCAGAGCGGTTCCTTGGACACGATGCTCCAGCGTCTGTCCGAGTACATCGAGAAAAGCGTGAAGCTGCGGGCTCAGGTCCGGCAGGCGATGATTTACCCGGTGGGGATCCTCATCTTTTCCATCATCGTCGCGACGTTCATGCTGTGGAAAGTCATCCCGATTTTCGCCGGCATCTTCCAGGAACTCGGGGCCAGGCTTCCCTTCCTGACCCAGGCCGTCATCAACCTGAGCCACTTTGTCTCTAACTATTTTGTTTATATGGTCCTGGGCATTGTCGGCGCGATCTTTTTGTATCGGTATATCCGCCGGACGGAACAGGGGCGTTGGGCGACCGATAAGTTCTATCTGAGAGTCCCGCTCTTCGGCAAACTCTTATCTAAAGTCGCCATTACCCGTATTACTCGGACGCTGAGTACCCTGTTGGGAGGCGGCGTGTCGATGCTGGAGAGCTTGAAGATCACGTCATCAACGTCCGGAAACAAGATCATCGAGGACAGCGTCATGGAGGCCCGAAAACTCGTCACGGAAGGGCGGAGTCTGACGGATGCCTTCCGGGAGACAGGACAGTTCCCGTTCATGCTCACCCAAATGGTCAGCGTCGGCGAGGCGACAGGAACGCTGGACCAGATGCTGAGCAAGCTCGCGGATTTTTATGACGACGAAGTGAGTGCGACCGTCTCCGCACTGCTCTCCGTCATGGAGCCGGTGCTGCTCATTTTCGTCGGCGGCCTCGTCGGATCGCTGGTCCTGTCCATGTACCTGCCGATCTTTAACCTGATGCAGCAATTCTGAGGACCCAGGGGCCCGATGAGAACGCTCAAGAAGAATATTCTCTCGATGATCTGGTACCGCCTGATCATCATCTCGACGCTCATCGTGGCGGCCGTGATCATCCAGCTGTCAACGTCCGAATTCCTCCCTCTCATGCCGTTCTATGTCTTCGTCCTGTGTTCATTTCTCTTGAGCGTGATCTATATCCTTCTCTATCATTGGGACCGTCACTATACGTTTCAGGCGTATCTTCAGATATTCATCGACCTCCTCCTGATCACCTACTTTGTGTATATTTCCGGAGGGCTGAACGGAAACCTTTATTTTCTCTATGTCTTTGCCATCGTTGCCGCCAGCTTGGTCCTGTCCAAGCGCGCCGCCTACCTGATTGCCTCCTTGGCGGCCATCCTCTTTGGGGGATTGGCCGACGGAATGTACCTGGGGCTGATTCCCTACTTCCGGCCGGGCCAGTCCCGGGAGCTGTCCTTGGGGCTGGCGCTGTACACGATTTTCCTGGCTTGGGCGCTGTTTCTCGTGATCGCCGTTCTGGTCAATTATCTGGCCGGGAATCTTCGCAAAGCGCGCGAGGAGCTCGTCCAGGCGCAGAAGGAGCTGGACCGCAAAGAGCGCCTGGCCACGGCCGGCCGGGTGTCGGCGCTGATCGCCCACGAGATCCGGAACCCGCTGACGGCCGTCGCTGGTGCGGTCCAGGTCCTGAAGAACGAGCTGTCCCCGAACGAGGACCAGGCCAATTTGATGGACATCATCATAAAGGAATCGCGGCGCGTCTCCCAGACGATCGAGCAGTTCCTGAGCCTGGCCTCTCCCGCCAAACCCGTTTTCTCCAAGTTCAGCCTGCCCCAGGTTTTGAAAGAGACTCTGACGATGCTGAAAATGGGCGGCGAGCTAAACGGCCGCGTCGCCATCCAGGGAAATTTCGAGACGATCGACCTGGATTATTACGGCAATCCCAATCAGTTAAAGCAGGTCTTCTGGAACGTGGCCCGGAACGCCCTGCAGGCCATGCCGGAGGGGGGAACATTGGCCGTCGATTTTATCCAGGACAAGCGCGAGCTCCGGATGCGGTTTGCCGATACCGGCAAAGGCATGACGCCCGAGGAACAGGAACGCATCTTTGAGCCTTTTTATTCCCGGTTTGAAAACGGCAAGGGGCTGGGGATGGCCGTCGTCCAAAAAATTGTCGCTGACTATCAGGGGAAAATCCAGGTGTTCTCAGAGCCCCAGCAGGGCACGGAAATCCTCATTATCCTGCCCGCCCAGCCGGCGAACATAAGCGAAATGGAATAAGAGCTGCCGATGGAAACGATTCTCGTTGTCGATGATGAAAAAAGCATACTGGACCTCCTCAGCATGGTTTTCAAGAAAGAGGGCTATCAGGTCAAAACAAACCCGGGAACGCCCAAGGTCTATGAGCTTCTCAGCGACGACGATTTCGACCTCCTCATCTGCGATATCAAAATGCCCAAGGTCAACGGGATGGACCTGCTCAAAACCATCAAAAAGCAGAAGCCGATCGTGCCCGTCATCATGATCACCGCCTACGGCAGCGTCAAGCAGGCTGTGGAAGCCTTAAAATTCGGCGCTCTGGATTATGTCGTCAAGCCGTTCGATATCGAAGAGCTCAAGATCCTTGTCAGCCATGGCCTGGAGGAAAGGAAACTCCGGGAAGAAAACATCCTTCTCAAGAAAAGCTTCCAAGAGCAGTCGAGCTTCGAGAACATGATCGGCAAAAGCAAAGCCATGCGCGAAGTCTTTGGCCTCATCGAAAAAGTGGCGACAACGGATTCCACCGTCCTGATCACGGGAGAAAGCGGGACGGGCAAGGAAATGGCGGCACGGGCCATTCATGCCCTCAGCCGGCGCCGGGAGCGGCCGTTCGTCTCCATCAATTGCGCGGCCCTGCCGGAGAGTCTCCTGGAGAGCGAGCTCTTCGGCCATACCAAGGGCTCTTTTACGGGCGCTGTGGCGGATAAAAAAGGCATGTTTGAAACCGCCCATGCCGGGACGATCTTCTTGGATGAGGTCGGCGAGCTTTCCCCTTGGACCCAAGTGAAGCTCTTCCGCGTCCTCCAGGAACGAAGCATCCGCAGGGTCGGTGGGACGGATGAGATCCCCGTCAACGTCCGGATCATCGCCGCGACGAACCAGGATTTAAAAAAAAGAATCGAGGAGGGAAAATTCCGGGAAGAATTATTCTACCGCTTGAACGTCGTTTCTTTTGAGATGCCGGCGCTTCGCAAGAGAATCGAGGATATGCCCCTGCTGGTCTCACATTTCTTCCAGAAGCACTGCGAGAAAATGGGACGGAAGACGAAACGGCTCACCCCGGAGGTCGTCAGCTTTCTCGAGACCTACGCCTGGCCGGGAAATGTCCGGGAGCTGGAGAACCTGATCGAACGGATCGTGGCCGTCGAGGAGCGGGAGACCATCACTGTCTCCAGCCTCCCCAGGGACATCCTGGAAACTGGGCGGCGCGAGGATGACTCGGTGATCCTCAGGTCCGGTTTTGACCTGGAAAGCCATCTCGATCATATCGCCAAAAAGTATATCCAGGAGGCGGGCTCGGTATCGGGAGGAAATATGAAAAAAATGGCTTCCCTCCTGGGGATCAGCTACCGCTCGCTGCGCTATCTCATCGATAAATATGAATTGAAATCCTTTAAAAGGTCTGAGCAGCGAGAGGAAGGCAATGAGGATAAAGCCATCTCTTATTGATGACAATATTTGGCATGCCATGACAAATAACGGCACTAATTGGGAATTATATTCCAGGAAAGAAAACATATATTATTTATTATCAATAACTTGTAATTATGAAAAAGTTGGCACAGAACTTGCTAAATAATAGCATGCGTAAAGCAAATTCATTACCTTGATGGAAACTAACCAATCCACAAGGAAAAAGGAGGTTTTTAAATGTTTAAAAAGGAAAAAGGCTTCACCCTGATCGAGTTGCTGATCGTCGTTGCCATCATCGGGATTCTGGCTGCACTGCTCATCCCCAACGCCCTCACCGCTCTTCAGAAAGCCAAAGTCAGAGGCACCCAGAAGGACATCAACTCCATCGCCACGGCCCTCACAGACTTCCTCACGGACAAGGGCACTTTTCTTAACCAGATTACCAGCAGCGGCGCTCTCGCGGTAGGCGGCGATGTGGCTCTCAAGCTTTCCCCCTTCTACCTCAAAGTTCTTCCCACTAATGACCAGTGGAGTCAGCCCTTCGAGGTTTACACGGGCCTAGACGTTGAGGGTGTCTATGGAGTCACCGGCGCTGCGGCCGATGATTTCATCGTCTGCTCTCTGGGCAGGGACAAAGCGGCCGCCGACGGCTGGAGCTACGACCCGACCAACCCCGAATCCGGTCTGTACGTGATCAACACCAACGCTGATTTCGATCGCGACCTGGTCAACTGGAACGGCACGTTCATCCGCGGTCCGAGAGCCGGATCCGTCAGCTAACACGTCCTAGGGCAGAGGTCCTCAAATGGGCGATACAGAACGAAGCTGTATCGCCCATTTTTTTTCTCCCGCGAAAAGTCGGAGCGACCTTTAGGAAATTCAGGTTTCAGGAAGGGCCAAAATGAAAAGAAGAGGATTCACGCTAATCGAGCTTTTGATCGTCGTTGCCATCATCGGGATTCTGGCTGCACTGCTCATCCCCAACGCCCTCACCGCTCTTCAGAAAGCCAAAGTCAGAGGCACCCAGAAGGACATCAACTCCATCGCCACGGCCCTCACGAACTTCCTCACGGACAAGGGCACTTTTCTTAACCAGATTACCAGCAGCGGCGCTCTCGCGGTGGGCGGCGATGTGGCTGTCAAGCTTTCCCCCTTCTACCTCAAAGTTCTTCCCACTAATGACCAGTGGAGTCAGCCCTTCGAGGTTTACACGGGCCTAGACGTTGAGGGTGTCTATGGAGTCACCGGCGCTGCGGCCGATGATTTCATCGTCTGCTCTCTGGGCAGGGACAAAGCGGCCGCCGACGGCTGGAGCTACGACCCGACCAACCCCGAATCCGGTCTGTACGTGATCAACACCAACGCCGATTTCGATCGCGACCTGGTCAACTGGAACGGCGAGTTCATCCGCGGTCCGAGAGCCGGATCCATCAGCTAACACGTCCTAGGGCAGAGGTCCTCAAATGGGCGATACAGAACGAAGCTGTATCGCCCATTTTTTTTCTCCCGCGAAAAGTCGGAGCGACCTCTAGGAAATTCAGGTTTCAGGAAGGGCCAATATGAAAAGGAAAGGCTTCACGCTGATCGAGCTTTTGATCGTCGTCGCCATCATCGGCCTCCTTGCCGCTCTTCTCGTGCCCATCGTCTAGGAAGCCATGCAAAAGGACAAACAGAAAGGTACGATGCAGGAAATGAATTCTCTGGCCCAATCCATGATGATGTTTATCACGGACACCGGCTATGCGCCGTCCAATCCCGACGGCGACCTCTCACCGAGCCAGCCGATATTCAGCGAGCTCTCGGCCCTCCATATCAAAATCATTTCCATGAAAGATCAGTGGGGCGCCCCTAAGGGTTTGGACACGCTCGTCGTGCGCGGGACAGCTCGGTATCGATGCAGCGAATGTCGGTGAAGATGATTACCTCATCCAGTCCCTCGGCCTGGACGGCTTGGATGAGGGATTTGCTTACGATTCTAGTAGTCCCCAGGGTTTTTATTCCGTTGATAAGATATCTGATTTTAATAATGACCTGATCATCTGGACCGGAAACTGAATCCGGGCCCCCAGAAGCAGCTCGCAAGGTTCTTAACCCCTCCCCTTTTATTGTATAATGGGTTCTGATGAAAATCAGGACCATCCTGCTTCTTCTGATCTATGTGGTCATCGTCCTGTGTGTAATCCCCGTTCTTTTGCTCTGCCTGCTAGTCAGAGCCCGGGACCCGCTGTTGGCCATCGGCAAATGGGCTATGCGCTTAAGCAGGAGGTTGCTCGGCCTGCATCTCGATGTTTCGGGAGTGGAGGCGATCGACCCGAAGCGATCGTACATTTTTATGCCCAATCACCTCAGCTTTCTGGACGGACCGATGATGTTCATGCTCATTCCCCAGCCGGTGAGGGTAATCTTGAAAAAGCAGGTTTTCCGGATCCCCGTCGTCGGTCCCGGGATGAGGTTCGTCGAGTTTGTCCCTGTGGACCGGAAGGGGGCCAAAGGGGGAAGGGCGAGTATCGAGCGGGCTGCCCGGCTGATGCGGGAGAAGGGTTACTCCTTCCTGGTTTTTCCTGAGGGGACGAGAAGCCATGACGGCCAATTGCAGAGATTCAGGCGCGGAGGGTTTTTCCTGGCGGTGGAAAGCGGGGTCCCGATCGTGCCCGTTTCCATCAAGGGGACGTTCGAAATGATGCCCAGAGGCAGCTTTTTTGTCAGAAAAGGACGCATCCGGGTGGTTTTTCATCCGGCGGTGACCGTCAAGGGCTATCAGGCGGAAAACCTGGCAGATTTGATCGACAGGGTCAGGATGATTATTCAGACGGGACTTGGGGAGGAAGGATAATGAATTATGAAAAAGCGGCAGGACGGCTGGGCCGGCTGCTTGACGGATTTTTTAAGGATAACGGCAGGACCCTTGAGGATGCGGCCAAGGCCTGCGTCCGGAGTCTGCGCGCCGAAGGCAAGATCCTTGTCTTCGGCAACGGCGGAAGCGCCGCGGAAGCCCAGCATTTTGCTGCGGAACTCGTGAATCGGTTCTTGAAGACGAGGCCTGCCCTGCGCGCTATTGCCCTGTCCACGGACACCTCGGTGCTGACATCGGTGGGAAACGATTCGGGATTTGACTGGGTTTTCAGCCGGCAGGTCGAAGCCCTGGCCGAACGCGGCGATGTCGCTCTGGCTCTTTCCACGAGCGGCAATTCTCCGAATGTCATCAATGCTTTGAAGGAGGCCAAGAAGAAAAAATGCGTGACCATCGCCATGACGGGAAAGGGCGGAGGGAAAATGGCCCGGCTCCCCGATTACCTGCTTGACGTCCCTTCCTCAGAGACGCCCCGCGTCCAGGAAGTCCACCTCTTCTTGCTTCACCTTCTCGCCGAGGAAATCGAAAACGAGCTATCAAAATAAAGAAAGATCCGGTAACGGCCGCAGCGACCATGGAAGGTTTAGCCTTCATGAACCGCTCTTCGAGGGAACCCGGCCATGCCGGGCGCCGAGAATGTTTGAACTAGAACCGGAAAAAATTGACGCCACGGTGTGGACAAGGACACTTTTTTAAGCCGTGATCAGGCGTGTGAGATACGCAGGCGCTGAGAAGAGCGTGGTGAGGGAACGGCGTTAAAAACCTGAAAGGGAGCAAGGCCGCTACCGGATCTTTCCTCACTTTCCGGCGATGATGTCCTTGATCTTCTCTGCGCCGGCCACGCCGCTGTTGAACAGATAGCAGGCTGTGTTCTGCAGCAATTTTTCGAAAAAGGCTTTTTGAAGGTTGATCTGGTCTTCGGTGGCCAGAAGCAGGTGGGGATTGAAGAAGGGCTGGGTCTTGGCCGGGCTGCTTCCCTTCTTGGCCCCGGGAGTCTCCCCCGATGAGACGATGCGGAGAGCCTCATCGGGCGCCAATTCGATCACGGCCGGGGAGACCGCGTCGTTTCTCAACAGGAAAATCCAGCGAAGGGCCGTCCGTTTGGCGGGGGCCGCAGGGCCGCCGATCCAGTTCGGGTCAAGCATGGCGTGGGCTTCCTTGGACGCGCGGTAACAATACGGTGATCCGCGGTCAAGCCGGCAATCGTCCTGCCTCGGACATTCCGGATCGTTGCAGTCCTCTTTGTGGGTAATGACATTTTCGCATTTGCTGGAGTCGAAGAGCGGGATGAGCCTCGGAAAGGATTCGACCGAATTCGTCGGGATATAGACCTTGCGCTCGACGCAGTCGGCGTTGGGCGTCCTTCCTGAATAGCGGACAAAGACAACATCGTTCGAATGAAACCGGAACTGCGGGTCCTGAATGAGCTCGAAGAACAGCTCGGTCTTCTTCGTGCCCGGCGGGCCGATCAAGATGAGCCCGCTGCCGCCGGCGTCGGCCGACATTCCCCTCAAAGCATGGACGCCGTTCAGGCGTTCGGACATATCCATGACAAGCCCGAGGGCGAGGCTCCGGAGAGGCCCGTAATTGTCGCAGTTGACGACGGCCCCGGTCTTGGTCTCCGGGCTATAGAAAGCGCGGGGTTCGCGGCCGGCGATGCCGTCCACCGCATAAATGATGCCGTGGGGCTCGAGGTCCGACTCGAGCCGGGCCGGATACCAATTCTCGATCCAGAAGTCGTTGAGATGGGAGACGTTCGTCCGGAGCTGGACGATGACCCCGTTAATATTGGCGTTCCATTCAAAATAATTTTCGTGGCCGAGCGACTGCCCCACCTCGGCGATCAACCCGTCCATGACCTTGGCGGGGACGGCCGCCTCCACCGGGACGGATTTCTTGACTCGGGTGACCGCGTTCTGGAGGGAAACGCGTTTGACCATTTTCGCCGTTTTGAGCTGTGAGAAGGCCCGGATGAGCCTGTCCATGCCCTTTTCCAGGTTTTCCATGGAAGTGGCATAGGACAGGCGGATGTTATTGTCGGCGCCGAAGGAATCCCCGGGCACGATGGCCACTTTTGCTTCCCTGAGCAGGTAATACCCCAGCCCGTAAGAGTTGCGGATCGTGGCGCCGTTGAATTCTTTTCCGTAGGCGGCCTGGACGTTCGGGAAGAGGTAAAAGGCGCCCTGGGGCTTGAAGCAGGAAATCTGGGGAATGGCTTCGAGCTTCATCAAGCAGTAATTGCGGCGACGTTGGAACTCCGCCACCATTTTTCCCACGTCGTACTGCGGCCCGGACAGGGCTTCCAGGCTGGCCTTTTGGGAGATCGAGGCGGGATTGGAGGTGGTGTGGCTCTGGATCTTGGCCATGCCGCCGATGACATCGGCGGGGCCGGCGGCATATCCGATCCTCCATCCCGTCATGGAGTAAGATTTTGAGACGCCGTTGATGAGGATGGTCTTCCTCTTGATGTCCTCGCCGAGGGAAGCGAAACTGGTGAATAGAAAGTTATCGTAGACGAGCTTCGCGTAGATCTCGTCGGAGATGACATACATATCCTCGCCCCGGATGATTTCAGCCAGGGCCTCGAGCTCATGCTTTTGGTATGTGGTGCCTGTGGGATTGGAAGGGGAATTCAGGATGAGGGCTTTTGTCGCCGGAGTGATCGCGGCCTTGAGGTCCTCGGGCTTGAGCAGGAAACCGTCTTCCTCCTTGGTCTCGATGACCACAGTCTTGCCCTTGGCCAGAGTGACAAGCTGAGGATAGGTTACCCAGTAGGGCGCCGGAATAATCACTTCCTCCCCTTCATTGACCAGCGCCTGGACCACGTGAAAAAGCGAGCTCTTGCCGCCAGTGGAAACGATAATCTCATTGGGGGCGTAGGTCAGACCATGATCTTCCTTGAGCCTGGCGATGATCGCTTTTTTTAAGGCAGGCATCCCCTCGTTTTCCGTGTATTTGGTAAAATTCTCCTGGATGGCCTTGATCCCGGCGGCTTTGACATTTTCGGGAGTCGGAAAATCGGGCTCGCCGATGCTGAGGTCGATGACATCGATTCCCTCCGCCTTCATGGCCTTGGCTTTCGCCGCAATTTTAAAGGTCGGAGAGGTTCCGATTTGATTGACTTTTTCTGAAATCATGATGTGCCTTTGTCCGCGGAAAGGGCCTTATTTATCTTTCTTTTGCTTGTCTTCAGGAGAGAGCTTGTCTTTCAGGAATTTTCTCAGGTCGGCGCCGGTCAGGGACTGGACGACTTCGGGAACCTGGGCCAGGATCTCCGCCACTTGACCTGTGATTTTTGTCGTTCCCAGGCTCTTGTCTCCGCCGATGACCACGATCTTGTCGACCTTGGACAGCGGCTCGGAAATAGCCCTGGCCACGTCGGGCAGGACTTTCATATACATTTCGAGAATCGCCGCTTCGTTGAACTTGTCCCAGGCCTGGGCTTTTTTCAGCATGGTATCGGCCTCCGCCAGCCCTTTCTGCCTGATCTTCTCCGCTTCGGCCTGGCCCTCGAGCCTGGAGGCCTCGGCCTTTCCCCGGGCTTCGGCCTGGATGCGGAATTCCTCGGCCTCGGCTTCGGCCTTGATCTGGTACTTCCGGGCGTCCGCGGGCTTAAGGACGTTGGATTCGAGCTCCTTCTCCCGGCGTTGGATCTCGAACTCCTCGATCTTAATGGCCTGTTCTTTTTCGATCAGGTGTACCTTGGCTTCCTCTTTTTTGATCTCCTGGCTGAGCCGGTTTCGCTCGAGTTCGTAGGAAAAGTCGGCCTGGGCCTTTTTCTGGTTGACCGCGATCTGGGATTCGGATTTCTTAGCTTCGTTCTCCCACTGCGCTTTGGCGATCAGGGCTTCGGCCTGCAGCCGGGCCACTTCTCCTTCTTTCCGCGCCTGGGAGGATTTGATGATGGATTCTTTTTCCGTCTCGGCCTCGGCAATGGCGGCGTCGCGCTTGGCGGCGGAGATCAGAGGCTTGCTCAGCGAATCGAGAAAGCCCTGCGAGTCGCTGATGTCCTTGAGAGAAAAAGACAGGAGGACAAGTCCCATGCGGGAGAAGTCCTCGCGAATGGCATCGGAGACTCGATTATTGAAATCGTGCCGCCCCCTGTAGATCTCCTCCACGGTCATGGTTCCGATGACTTCCCGGATCCTTCCTTCGAGAACGTTCAGGGCCACGTCGCGGATGCCCTCTTTACCCAAGCTCAGGAACTGCTGGGCGGCGATGTGGATCGCGACATCCGAGGAATCGATCTTTACCTGGGCCGTCGCTTCGGCCAGGATCGGCACGCCGCCATGGGTCAAGACTTCGGCGGTTTTGATGTTGAGCGGGATGACGTCCATAGGCAGGACATCGACAGTTTCCAGGAAAGGCATGACAAACGTGCCTCCGCCCAGGCGGTAGCGGTAGCCGACCTTCCTCTTCGTCCCGTCGGGGAGCGTTACGGTCTTTTTTCTTCCGGATATGATGAGGGCCTCGTTAGGACCGACTTTCCGGTATTGTTTGGCCATGAGAAGGGAAAGCAGGACTAAAACGACGATAATAATGCCGGCTAGGATGAGCCAGGATAAAAGATTCATGATTGCCTCCTCGAAATCAGGCGTTACATTAAGGGGCTGAAAGGCCTAACTTATTAAAAAGAAATATTATAGTCACCGGCGCAGAAAGTCAAGTTAGGCCGGACACTCTTGGAAGGAAACCCTTACCTAGGGTTTCCTTCCTACGCTTGCTCCGCTCGCTGCCTTCCTTCCAAGGAGCATTTGGCCATGAATCTTCAAGGGGGGACACACTTGGAGCATTTGGCGATGAATTCATGGAAGAATGCTCCTTGGCGGGGTGGCAAGGCAGGCGGGTATTCCCGCCGCCCGTTGGAGGGGGACCCTATCAAAGAGTCCACCTCCAAGAGTGTCTAGCTCGTATTGCGCACAAAATAATAGAAATAGCCTTTTTGAGTCCGGCCCAGTTTCAGGGAGTACTGGTTTTGGAAGGCGGGGGACTTGAGTAGCTCGGTCTCCGCAGGATAATAGGGCTTGACCAGCTGCCGGGGTGGGAGGGGGTCGGCGGAAAGGCCATAGACGCCGACGATAATATAGGTGGGCTTCCGGCTGAGGACATATTCGATGTCATATTTTTCATGGCCGGCTTGGAGCTTTCCCATATCGTTCGTCGTCTTCCGGCCGATCGTCACATCGTTGAGTCCGAGCATATCGATTGTCTTTAGCTCAGAGTAGTAGGGAATTGCGCCCGCCGGGATAACGGCAATCGAGTCGTCCGGTTTTATGTTGGCTTTGAACCATTTGCCGATTTCTTTCCAGCCGTCAACTTCGCTGCGGTCCTGCATGACATAGTTATAATCCGGGCCCCGATAGGAGGGGATCATGGAGTAGGACGCGGTCAGTAACAAGGCGATTGTCATAAAAGTCCTGATCGGCTTCCAGCGGGCCCCTTTGGCAAGCCAGCCGGCCAGGCCTCGAGAGACGAGGATGAAAAAAATGCCGAGCCCGGGAACAAAAAAGCGATACATCGGCAGACCATCTCCGCCGATATAAATGATGTAGAAAACATACAGGAGGAGCGGCCAACCGAGGGCACAAACAAAGCGGTTTTTTTTCATCCAAACCAGCCCGATCAAGCCCACAATTGTCCAGTACCCGGTGGCCGCCAAAAACCCGTGGGAATAAACAAGGCCGCGGACGAACTGCGAACCGCCCGGGTCAACTTTGACATAAAATGTGTTCGGGAGGAGTGCTCCGTAATAGATGAAACGCCAGATAAAGTAGGGCAAATAAACGGCTGCGAATACCGGCAGCCAAAAAGCTGTATTTCGGGCTAATGAATTATTTTTGATCCCGAGGGCGATGGCAAAAACGAAAACAAGGCCGGCGATGAGAACCCCTTCAGGCCGGGTCAATGCGGCGAATGCCAACACGAGGGCACTGGACAGCGGCAACGTGTCCTTTTCCATTCCCTTTGCGGCAAGGGCGAGACCCCATGTGACAAGGCAGGTAAATAGCGGCGTTTCCAGGCCGCCAGTGGCCCAGACAGCGAACGAGGGATTGACGGCAAGCAGGATTGGCGCCGCATAGACGAGCAGCCGATAATTGTCCGGCTTCGGGCTGAGCCTGACCACGGCGGCGATTGTCCCAACCGATGCCAGCAGCCCGATGATTTTCGCGAAAATTTCGGGATTCAGGGAAAGCCACATCGAAAAAGCGGACAGAATGACCCACAGGAAGTTTGTGTAGCCCTCGACCCGTTCGCCGGGATTGAAGACAAGGCCGTGTCCTTGGACGAGGTTATGGGCGTAGCGAAAACTGATAAATGCATCGTCTACCGTGTGGTCGAGAAACTTGATCGCCAGGGCCAGAAAAACGACGCCGCTGATGACAAAAACGATTCTTCGTGAGAAATATTTTTCGAAACGGTCAGACGGATGATCTTGGGCGGGGATGTCATGCATCTCAGTGCTCAGATGCCATGCGGCGCTTAATGTTTTATTTAAAAAATTTGTAGCGGATGATATGGAAGATGGCGGCGAAGCCGTCTTTCCAGCCGATTTTCTTTCCCTCGCTGTAATCGCGGCCCGAGTAGGAAATCGGGACCTCGTAGATTCGCACCTTCATCTTGGCGATTTTAATGGTCACTTCAGGCTCGAAACCAAAGCGCTTGGATTTGAGCTTGATCTTGTCCAAGACACTCTTTTTAAAGACTTTATAGCAGGTTTCCATGTCGGTAAGGTTCAGGTTGGAGAGCATGTTGGAGAAGGTGGTCAGCATCTTGTTGCCGAGATAGTGCCAGAAAAATAACACGCGGTGCGGGCCGCTGAGAAACCTGGAGCCGTACACGACGTCGGCCCGCCCGTCCAGGACCGGCTGGAGGAGGTTGGGGTATTCGTTCGGGTCGTATTCCAGGTCGGCGTCCTGAACAAGGACGATTTCGCCCGAGGCCTTGGCAAACCCGGTTTGAAGGGCCGAGCCTTTGCCCATGTTTTTGGGATGAAAATGGACTTTGATCCGAGGGTCGTTGAGCTTGGCCAGAATGTCCCTCGTCCCGTCCTGGGAAAAGTCGTCAACAATGACCAGCTCTTTCTCGAGGCCGACATCCACGTTCAAAACCCGGGGGATGATTTTTTGGATCGTGTCTTTTTCGTTATAGACAGGCATGACAATGGAAAGTTTCTTGAAATGGGCTGGACGGCTCATTTTTTATATCCTAGTTTCTCCTTGAAATAGTCCACGGTTACGGACAGTCCTTCTTCCAGAGGGACTTTTGGCTCCCAGGCGAGCTTAGCCTTAGCCAGGGAAATGTCCGGCCGGCGGCGGACCGGGTCATCCGAGGGCAGGGGCTGACGGACGATCTTTGATTTGCTCTTTGTGATCTTCAGGACAAGCTCGGCCAGCTCGGCGATGGTGAATTCGCCCGGGTTTCCGATGTTGACCGGGCCGATGAAATTCTCGGATTCCATCATCCGATGCAAGCCTTCGATCAGGTCTGTCACGTAGCAAAAGGAGCGCGTTTGGCTCCCGTCGCCGTATATGGTCATCGGATCGCCGCGGAGGGCCTGGACGATGAAGTTGCTGACGACCCGGCCGTCATTGACGGCCATGCGGGGGCCGTAGGTGTTGAAGATGCGAACAATTTTGATGTCCACCCTGTTCTGGCGGTGGTAATCCATCATCAGGGTCTCCGCCACGCGCTTGCCTTCATCGTAGCAGCTGCGGATGCCGATCGGATTGACATTCCCCCAATAGCTCTCCGTTTGGGGATGGACCTTGGCGTCCCCATAAACTTCGGAGGACGAGGCAAGCAGGATCCGGCACTTGGTCCTTTTGGCCAGGCCGAGCATGTTGATCGTCCCCATGACGTTGGTCTTCACGGTTTTGATCGCGTTGACCTGATAATGGATAGGCGAGGCCGGGCAGGCCAGATGGTAGATTCGGTCCACTTCCACGAACAGCGGGTGGATGACGTCGTGCCGGATCAGCTCAAAATAGGGATGGGCCAGGAGCGGGCGGATGTTGTCCTTGTGGCCCGAGAAGAAGTTATCGATGCAGACGACATCCGAGCCTTTGCTCAGGAGATGCTCAGAGAGATGGCTGCCTAAGAAACCTGCCCCGCCCGTAACCAAGATTCGGTTCATGGTCAATCTCCTTCGAATCCCTTTGAGCCCTTCCGGCCGGACTTAACCATAGGCCATGAAAAGAAGACTTTTCTTTTTCAAGACATCTTTCTGGATTTGAATGATCTCCGAGATGCCCAGGTCGGCCAGGCGTAGGAGCGCATTCAAGGAATGCCTCGAAAATGGCTCTTTTTCGGCCGTGGCTTGGATTTCCAGGAGCTGCCCGCGGTCTGTCTGGACGACGTTCATATCCGTTTCGGCCGCCGAATCTTCGCTGTAATCCAGGTCCAAAAGAGCTTCGCCCTTGACGATTCCGACGCTGATGCCGGCCACGAGATGGTGCAGCGGCATCCGGTCGATCACTTTCTCATCGAGCATTTTTTTGAGGGCCAGCGCCAAGGCCACGCAGGCGGCATTGATAGAGGCCACCCGTGTCCCGCCGTCGGCCTGGATGACATCGCAATCCAGGATGATCTGTCGTTCACCGATGAGCTTGAGGTCCGTCACCGCCCGGAGCGTCCTTCCGATCAGGCGCTGGATCTCCTGGCTGCGCCCCGAAGGATAGCCTTGATTTCGCTCGCGGTTCGTCCGTTTTTCGGTGGAGCGGGGAAGCATGGAGTATTCGGCCGTGATCCAGCCCGAGCCTCCGCCTTTCAAAAACGGCGGGACTTTTTCCTCGATGGTCGCCGCCGCCACGACCCGTGTCTTTCCGAATTCGATCAAGGCCGACCCGTCGGCAAAATCGAGATAGTCGGCATGAATTTTGACCGGCCTCAGCTCGTCCAGCTTTCGGTTATGGGCTCTCATGGTGTCCTTTCTTCCTCAAGAGGCCTTGTCCTCCAGCGCTTGTGAACCCAAAGCCAAAGGCCCGGGTTCTGCCTGATTTCGCGCTCAATCATCTTAGTGCATATTTGGGTGATTTTCAACACATCCTGTTCCTGGTGGCCGGACAGGGCGGGCTTGACCGGCTCAAAAAATTTTATCCCGTACAGGCCGTTTCGCAGCGGATAGCAAAAAACGGGAACGATGGAAGCGCCGGTGCGCACATGGAACGCCGCCAGGGCGGGCGTCGTGGCGGCCGGCTTGCCGAAGAAGTCCACGAAGACCGCCTGGCTGCGCAGGACGTTCTGGTCGATGAGGATGCCGACGATCTCGTTGTTTTTCAAGGACTGCAGGATGGGTTTCCCGGCTTTAAATTTGGAGATGATCCCGGCCCCGAATTTCATTCGCAGCTTGGCCAGCTCTTTTTCCAGGAGCCTGTTATCGAGCGGCCGGGCGATCACCCGGACGGGGCCGATGGCCGCGGTGGCGGCCGTGGCCACTTCCCAGTTTCCAAAATGGGCGGTGAACACGAGCGCTCCCCTGCCTTTGGACAAGGCCATTCTAAGATGCTCCGCTCCTTCCGTCCGGATCAGTCGAAGAATTTTTTCTCTAGGGTAGCCGGAGATCTTGATGATATCAGCGATCGTCCGGCCGAGATGTTCAAAGGCTTGGCGCGCCAAGGCCTGCCGTTCCGGCTCCGAGCGGTCTTTTCCGAAGGCGACGGCCAGGTTGAAAAGGGCAATGGCGCGGTGCCGCCCATCCAGGCGGAAGGCGAGCCGGCCGAGCCCATTCCCGATGGACAGGCACAGCGGACGGGGCAGGCAGGCGAAGGCCAGGGCCAAGGCTTTGAAAGCGCAATATCCTATGTATTCAATAAAATAGTCGGACATCTGACTTAGGGATGGTTTTCCATGAGCTTGACCGAAACGGCGCGGACCTTCTCCTTGAACGATTCCGGCAGCTCCAGCCCGATTTTTAGGACGATCACGGGAACCGAACCGAATTTTTCCCGACGGTCCGAGACCTTCACGGCATCCTTATCCGTCGTCACAACCGCTTCCGGCCTCAATTTTTGGGCCGCCTCAAGAATTTTTTCCAGGGCTTGAGCCGGGTAAGCATAATGGTCGGGGAAGGATATGCGGGCGGCGACTGTCAGCCCGCATTTCTCAAGGAGCGAATAAAAC
The DNA here is from genome assembly GCA_963715635.1 of Candidatus Aminicenantota bacterium. Taxonomy (GTDB): domain Bacteria; phylum Acidobacteriota; class Aminicenantia; order Aminicenantales; family UBA4085; genus JAPKZH01. The sequence continues at coordinate 3,905,227 of OY970261.1, forward strand.
CTTTCGGGCCGGGCGATCCCGCAAAAAGCAAGGACGTTTTTGCCTTCCCAGGCCGCGGCCGGCAGGATCTCCTCCCTTCCCAAAGGACTGAATCCCTTGACCGCGACCGAATAGCCAAAGACCGGAAGCTCGGGAAAAAACTCCTCGATTTTCTGCCGCCCACGGTCGGGACTGCCTGATTTCAGCATCAGAACATCCGCCCTTTTAAAGGCGCTCCATCCCTCGCGCAGAGCCGTTTGTTCCTGGAGGTCATGGAGCACGATGTCTAAGTCTCTCCGGAGCCGCAGGTGCTGGAAACCATCATCCAGGACGGCAATGTTAAATCCCAAGGACTCGGCTTTTTGACAGGAGGCGAGACGATCCTTGCCGATGAAAACGCCGGCTTGCGGGAGGGCCCGGGCGATCATATAGGGCTCGTCACCGGTGTCTTGCCACGTGCCGGAGATTGTTTTGCCGTCGGAGAGCACGCCTCCACGGCTCTCCCATTTCCCTTTGTAGCCCCTGGAGACAAGGGCGGGCCTAAGGCCGAGATTCAAAAAATAAGAAAGGAGCTCTATGGCCAGGGGAGTTTTTTCCGTTCCCCCCAGCGTGATATTCCCGACGCTGATGACAGGAAGGGGCGCCTTTTTGGCCTTCCGAACGCCCGCTTCGTAGAGCCCTTTTTTAATTCGACAGATAAATCGGGAGAAAAGGGAGTAGACAGCCAGGAGAATTCTCATCTTTGAAAGACTATACTATAGAAAAAACGTTCTTTCAATTGCAGACCCTGCCGGGATCGTCTCTTTACAGATCCCCCGTGATTCTTTATAATAGGGCTCTTATTTATCACGATTTTAGGAGGAACGAGATGAAAAGAGTTGCGCGGACGCTGCTCATATTGTCGGCCATTCTCGCGGTTGCGGTCGGATGCCAGAAAAAAACGGCCGTCAAGGGCGTTGAGCTCTCGGTGACCTTTTCCGAGCCCACGCTCTCCGACAACCTGATTACCGATGTTGAATACAAATGGAAGACGAACAAAGATTTTCAAAAACTCGACCGGGATTACAACATTTTCGTCCACTTCTGGCATAACACCAATATGCTCGTCCAGGATGATTATACTCCCGACATTCCCACATCCCAGTGGGAGAAAAGCAAGGAATACACCTACAAAAGACGGATTCACATCCCTGCTTTTATCGATGAATTCGACCCCCAGTTCAAAGGGGAAGCGACCCTCAGATTGTCCGTCGGCTTCGCCAACCCGTATGACAGGAGCGGCAAAGCGGAACTCGAAGTCTTGTCCCAGAAGTTGAAGGTTGTCCCGCCGCCTCTCGGAACCCCGGAAGTGATTTATGAGAGCGGCTGGTTCGACCTTGAAACCAACCAGGATGCCGTTCTCAAGCAGTGGCGATGGACGGGCAGGGAGGCCAAGTGCGTGATCGACAACCCTCACCGGGATGCCCTCTTGGTGATCAGGGGGGGCGTCAACCTGGAAGCCGTCAAAGACCAGAAGATCTCCTTTAAGATCAACGACTTGACGCTGGCCGAGTTCATCGCTACGGACAATGTTTTTGAGAAGTCCTTCACTATCAAAAAAGAGATGCTGGGAGACAAGGACGAGTTTTATCTGACGGTGGGCGTCGACAAGACGTTCGTGCCGGCCAAAATCATCCCCAATTCCAAGGATGAACGGGATTTGGGGATTCAGGTTTCTTTGATCTATTTCCGCTGATTCCGCTGAGGCCGGCGCCGACTTTTACTTGATCCAGATCGGCGAAATCTGATCTTTTAGCTTTTCGCCCAAAAATCTTTCGAGATCTTCCCGGGCCTTGTTTTCCGCCTCCTGGGCCCCGAGAAGCTTGGGATACGTTTCGGAGATGTCTTTCTGAATAAGCTCCTTCGACTTTGTATCGGCCATGTTGAAGAACTGCTGCTGCAGGGATGCCATCTTCAACTCCAGCAGCTCCCTGTACTCTTTGGCCTTGTTGTACTTCTCTCTCAGATCCGTCTTGACCTGTTCGTTCATCCTCTGCGAAGCAGTCTGAGGGCTCTCGGCGAGCTGGTCTTTGAGCCCGACAGGCAGGGCGGGTGACAGCGCGGTCTCGGAGCCTGTCGGTGCCCCTGTTTTCGAGCTTGCAACAGCCGCAGTTCCACTTGGAGACTGGTTTTCAGGACCGGCCGCTATGAAGGCCGGCCTTTTTTTCATTTTGGCAAGGTCGGCATTGGAGACGGCCACGGCCTTATTCCCCTTGAGGCTTTCGCGGCGCTCTTTTTCTTTTTTCGCGACATCCGTAAGGCTTTGGGGAAAAAGTTGGCCGATTAGGATCAAGGGAAGGAGGAGGGCGCCAAGGGCTTTCTTGATATCCATATCCATGATTTAATAATAGTGCACGGACGTCCGCTTGTCAATTGAAAGGACTCCCCCCCTCGCCCCGCTAGGAGAAGCTAGCGCCTGTTCGAATGGAGATTTTCTGCCCGTCGGAGGAGATTTCCACAGCCCCATCGAGGTCCGTCCGATAAATTTTAGCTCCGCTCTCCCTGTACCGCTCGAGTATATCCGCCTGGGGCAAGCCGAAGGCGTTGCTCCTTCCGACGGAGATGACGATCACTTCCGGCGCCACGCCCTTGAGAAAAAGGACGGAGCTAGACGAATTGCTGCCGTGGTGTGGCGATTTCAAGACCTGGCATCTGAGTTCGCCGACCCTTTCTAGAATCTCCCGTTCGGTGTTGATCCCGATATCGGAGGGAAGCAGAAATGATGTCAAGCCATAGGAGATGCGAAGGACGAGCGATTGGTCATTGTCGGGAAGCATAGTCGGCGGGACATCGGCTCTTGGGAATAGAGCTTCGATTGTCACACCCCCTTCGCCAAGGCGGAAGCCTTGGAAGACCCTTTTTTGAGGGACATCGAGCAGCGATTTTTTGAGCTCCGCATAGATTTTATCTTCAGGCGGGCCGGCGACTTCCCAGAATTCTCCGATGCGGAAATTCCGGGCCACAGCCGCCAGGCCGTTCAGATGGTCGGGATGGGCATGCGTCAAAACTAGGTAATCGATTCTTTTAATCCTCTTGTTCCAAAGAAACGGGGAGACGACACTTTCACCGACGTCGAACGTGCCGACCGGCAGGCCTCCTCCGTCGATAAGCATTTTCTTGTGGCCGGGAAACTCGACAAGAATGGAATCCCCCTGTCCGACATCGATGAACGTGACCTTGAAATTTTTGGTCGCCGCGGAGAATGGATAAAAAATGAGGAGTGCCAAGCAGGCCGCGAATCCCGGGATGGAGGCCAGCTTGATCGTCCTGACTTGAGGCGGAAGAAGGAACAGGAGAAGAAAGAGAAAGTAGCCGATCACGACGAACGTGGGGGGCGTCGGGATGCGGTAGGAAAGAAAATGCAGGCCGTCCAGAAGGTGCGTCGAAAGCATGAAGACTTTGATCAGAAAGGCGATGACCAGGGCCGTGAGCTTGGCCAGAGCCCCCCATAAAAAAGCGACCGGCAGGAAAACATAGCCGACGGCCATGATCAGTCCTACCAGCGGTATGCCGATCATGTTCAGTGCCAGGCCGGAAAAAATGATCCTGTGGAAGGCGCCGGCGATCAAGGGAAAGACGCCGGCTTGGGCGGTCAAGGACATGGCGAAGGTTTCGCTGATCTTCAGCGGCAGCCGGGGGAGAAACTTCATGAGCTTGGGCATGAAGAGAATGATCCCGAGCGTGGCCGCGTATGTGAGCTGGAAGCCCAGGTCGAACAACTGAAAGGGATTGAGCAGCAGCAGGAAAAAAAGGCTCAGGGAGATGGTGTTCAGCAAATGGACGTCTTTCCAGAAAAGTTTTCCGAGGAGAAAGGCGACCGACATAATCGTCGCTCGAAGAAAGGAGGCCCGGCCTTCGACCAGCAGCGAATAGAAAATGAGGAGAACGATGAGCAGAATATAGGACAGCCGCGTCGGAACTCGCAGGTATTTCAGCAGGGTAAACAGCAAGAAAAAGATGATGGCGATGTGGCCGCCGGAGAGGGCGAAGAGATGGAAGAGCCCGGTCTTTTGGAGGGACTGGGTGGCCGCCGGGTCCATTCGGCCTCGTTCTCCAAGGATCAGAGCTTCGAAAACGGCTCCTTCCAAAGACATCTGCTGGGGAGCTTGAGCGGAGACAAAATTCTGTTCGATCCTTTTCTGGCATTTTTGACGCAGGATCGATATCCAGCGGAGAAGGAAGTAAGCCCTGTTGGTCTTGATCTTTTCGATGAGAAGCGGGCTTTTTGTCGCCGCTAGGTTATGGAGAAGCTGGTTCTTGAGATACAGCTTGGAGAACGGCTCTTCGAAATTTTTATAGTCCCTCAGGGGCACAAGCTGGGCCGAGACCTTGAGGAAATCGCCCGTCGTCAGGTCCAGGCGAGAGGGAAACTCGGTCGAGTGGGGGACGGAAATGCGCAGATTTCCCCGGGCCCGCTCGTCTTTATTCCCATAGACAATTTTTTCCACGCGCAAATAGAGATAATCCCTGTCAAGGCCGGGCGAGGGCGATCGGTACAGCGTGCCGTAGAAATCGGCATACGCGCTTTGTTGAAAGTTGTGAACGGGATTCCGTTCATAGCGGCCGTCGAAAGAAGAATAGACGCCGCCACCCAGCCCCGCCGTCGCCAGCAAAAGGAAAAGAAAGCCAAGCGTGTGCTTTTTCAGGGCGAAGAAAATCCAGCCGCAGGCGAGTCCGGCGGCGAGGATAATGACAGCAGGTCCGAGCGGCAAGGCATGCGTCGAGGAAAGCCAGATTCCAATGATGAGAGAAAGGGCCAAGAAGAGAAAAGGGAAAGGCATAAGGCACTAATGATAAGCTTAGCGCCCGTTCTTTTCAAGGCGGCTCTGCTGGTCCAGGGCGTCCAAAAGCAGATGGCACATGAGCTTGATCCCGATGCCGATGCTTCGTTCATCCGGGTTGAAATAAGGACTGTGGAGAGGAGCCATGGACGGGAGGCGCGGATTTTTCACGCCTAATAAAAAGAAGAAGCCGGGGATTTTCTGGCTATAAAGGCCAAAGTCATCAGCCATCAATTGCGGCTTGATCTGACTCGCTTTCTTATCGGCCAGGGCTTCGTTGAGCGAGGGGAGCATGAGGTCGAAAAACTCCGGATGGTTGTACACGGAGGGAACGTCCTGTTCGAAAGCGAAGGAATAATCGCCTCCCAGGGAATGGACGGTGTCTTTGATCACGCTCTCCATCATCCGGGACACTTTTTTCCGGTTCGTGTCGCTCAGGGTCCGGACAATGCCTTCCAAGTGGACCCTGTCGGGAATGAGGTCTGATTTCGTCCCGCCTTCGATTTTGCCGATCGTGAGCAGAGCTGGGTCGGTAGGGTCCACGGAACGGCTGATGATGGACTGGAGGGCCAGCACCGCCTGCGCGGCGAGCACGATGGCGTCCACGCCTTCCTGGGGCTGCGCGCCGTAGGCGCTTTTCCCCTTAATGGTGATCTGGAATGAATCCGAGTTGGCCAGGAACGTCCCGGGCGTGATAAAAACCTGTCCCAGGTTTTCCGGCCAGACATGAAAGCCGAAGATCGCTCCGACTGCGGGGTTGTCCAGGACCCCTTCCTTGATCATCAGGGCGGCTCCGCCCTCTTCCCCGGGGGGAGGGCCTTCTCCGCCCGGCTGAAAGATGAACTTGATATTTCCCCTGATCCGGTCCTTGAGGGCATTCAAAACATAGGCCGTGCCCAGGACCACGGCCGTATGGATGTCGTGGCCGCAGGCATGCATGATGCCGGGGTTGAGCGATTTGTAGGGGACGTCGGCCAATTCCTGAATCGGCACGGCATCGATGTCCGCCCGGACCGCAACGGTCGCGCCCGGCTGGCTGCCCCGGAGAAGCCCGACCACGCCCGTCTTGGCCACGCCGTTTTTAATGTCTATTTCCAGTGAGGCCAGCTTCGCGCTGATGAGCTTCGCCGTGTCCTGCTCGCGGTTGGCCAGCTGGGGGTTCATATGCATGAAACGCCTGACCTTGATCATCTCCGACTTGATTTTTTCGATTTCACGGTCGATGTCGGCGGCGGTTTTTCTGTCCACGGCGGCCGTGTTCAAGGCCAGGCCGACGAGGACGGCCGCCATGACGAAAATTTTGCGGCTTTTCATGTCATCCACGAGCTTATCTTAGACCGAGACGCCTCTAAAGTCAAATAAAAGCCATGTTTAGGCTGAAAATAAACCGATTGTCGGAACGGGGAAAATTTGGTACTTTATGGATGAGGTGCGAATGGCCATGAATGATATCCGCCGGGCATACTATCCATCGAAGATCGGGCTCTTAGAGATTACGGGCACGGACAGGGAAATCCTTTCCATGAATTTCGTGATAAAGAAAAAACCGGCCGGGTTCGACTCTATCCCCTGCGCTTAAGACATGCATTCGGGAGCTCGATGAATATTTCCGCGGAAAGAGGCGAACATTTTCAGTCAGGCTCCGCCTGGAAGGAACGGATTTTCAAAAGAGAGTCTGGCGCGAACTGCTCAAGGTCGGTTATGGGAAAACGGCCTCCTACCAGGATATCGCGAATGCCGTGGGCCGGCCCAAGGCCGTGCGCGCCGTTGGCAATACGAACAGGTTGAACCCGGTCAGTATTATCGTCCCCTGCCACCGGATCATCGGGAGTGATGGAAAGCTGGTCGGGTATGGCGGCGGGCTGTGGAGAAAAGAGTGGCTTCTTAACCACGAGCGGGGACAGATTAAATAGAGATATTTTCCCGATATTCCCCGAAAGCCCCTTTCAAAATGCCGGTCATCTCGCCCAAGGTGACCCGGGCTTTGACGGCTTCAATCAGAGGAGGCATGAGGTTTCGCCTGGATTGAACCGCATTTTTCAATTCTTCCAGCCGCGACTGGACCGCTTCGGCAGACCTTTTTTTCTTGAGGCGGCTCAGCCGTTCGACCTGGGCTTTTCCCAGCGTCTTCGGCGGATAATAAATCTTGAAATTCAGGCGCTCTTTGTCTTTGATATATTCATTGAGCCCGACGATGATCCGCTCTTTGAGCTCGATCTGTTTCTGGTATCTGTAGGAGCTTTCCTGGATTTCCTTTTGGATATATCCGGACTCGATGGCTTTGAGCATTCCGCCCATGTCTTCGATTTTTTCGAGATAGCCCGCGACACCCGCTTCGACCTGGTCCGTTAAAGTTTCGACATAATAGGAGCCGCCGAGGGGGTCAACGGTCTTCGCCACTCCGCTTTCATGAGCGATGATCTGCTGGGTCCGCAGAGCGATCTGCGCTGATTCCTGGCTGGGCAGGGCCAGGGCTTCGTCGCGGGAATTGGTGTGGAGCGATTGCGTCCCGCCGAGCACGGCCGCCATGGCCTGCAGGGCGACCCGGGTGATGTTGTTCTCCGGTTGCTGGGCCAGAAGGGCGGCCCCGCTTGTCTGCGTATGGAACCTGAATCTCCAGGAGTTGGGGTTTTTCGCTTTGAAGCGTTCCCGAGTCAGCTTTGCCCAGATGCGCCGGGCGGCCCTGAACTTGGCCACCTCTTCAAAAAGGTTGTTATGGGCGGCCAGGAAGAAGGAAAGGCGGGGGGCGAAGGAATCCACGTCGAGGCCGGCTTGGATCAGAGCGTCCATATATGTCACGGCGTTGGCCAAGGTGAAGGCGAGCTCTTGGACCGCGGTGGCGCCGGCCTCGCGAATGTGGTAGCCGCTGATGCTCATGGTATTCCATTTCGGGACGTTCGCCTGGCAGAAAGCGATGATCTCGGTAATGATGCGCAAAGATGGCCGGGGTGGAAAAATATATGTCCCCCGGGCAAAATATTCTTTGAGAATATCGTTCTGGATGGTCCCTGAAAGTGCCTTCCAAGAAATTCCTCTTTTCTGGGCCAGGGCCAGGTACATGGCCAGGATGACGGCTGCCGTCGCGTTGATTGTCATGGAGACGCTGACCTGGTCCAGGGGAATGCGGTCGAAGAGCACATCCATGTCCTCGATGGAATCAATAGCCACTCCCACCTTGCCCACTTCGCCCCGGGCCAGCGGGTCATCCGAGTCAAGCCCCAGCTGGGTGGGCAGGTCAAAAGCCACGCTCAGGCCGGTTTGCCCCTGGGACAGTAGGAATTGGTACCGCTTGTTTGATTCTCTGGCCGTCCCGAATCCCGCATACTGGCGCATCGTCCAGAGCTTTCCGCGGTACATCGTGGGATAGATCCCCCTGGTGAATGGAAATTCACCGGGCCGGCCCAGCTTTTCGGCCGGCCGGAAATCGCGAAGGTCGGCGTCCGTGTAGACGTCTTTGGCTTTTCCGGTTTTTGGCGGAGTGTTCCCCGTGTCGCTCAAACGCGTTTCAAGCTCTTAAATTGAGTATTTTAAATGAATTAGGCTCGGCCTTTTTTCTCTTCCTCGGGCAGCGTCTCGGGGCCTTTTTTCGAGAATTCATCCCGTTTTTTATCGATGAAGTCCCGGATCGCATCAATCCCTTCCTGAGTCTTTTCTTTGACGATCTTGATGCTTTTTTCGGCTTCCTTGGCGATTTTGTCAAAGCTTTCCTTGGCCTTTTCGCCCGTCTTACTGACTTCAGCCTGGATCTTTTTCCTGGTCTCTTTTCCGCTGGCGGGGGCGAACAGGATGCCGAGGATAAAACCCGTGGCTGCTCCGATCAGGAATGATACGGCCACTTCCAAGGCTGGACTTTTGTCATTCCCCATTTTTATTCTCCTTTCGTTTTTTGAGATGCCGCCAGACAAGACGGGCCGCTGGGATGAGCAATAGAAGATACTTGGAAGAAGGCCGGATGATCTTGGAGGTGACGAGAAACGACGCTTCAGAGAGATTGATAGCTGCTTTTTTTGTGGCCTCCAGCGTCTTTCCCAGGTCTTCCACCCTGGATTTGACCAGCAGGTCCAGCTCGTTGAGACTCTTGGCCAGCTCGCGAAACTCGGCCAGGGCCTTCTCGCCCTCGGCGGCCGTTTTGCGGAGCTGAGCGAAAAGCCTGACGAGAAAGACAACGGCGATGACGAAGGCGAAGGTGATGATCAGGAACAGGAATTGGTTAAGCGTCAGCGGCATGGCAGTGTAACAATAATAAAAAACCCCCGATTTGTCAATTGACCCCGAAGAAGCGACTCCGCAAATCGAGGGTCTTATTGAACCGCCCGATCATGTTATTTCCAAAGGACCTTTTGAAGGCCCTCTAAAGCGTGTTCTTTTTCAATTTTCCCGAGGATCTCGGGGAAAGCACCTGAATTCCCGGCCTTGACGGCCTCCTCCCATTCGGCAAAGACTGGGGAACCCACAAAATCGTGGCTCTTCTTGAGGATGCCCCTGATCCCTCGCAGAGACTGCCAGTGCGTGATCATGAGGAGGGCCAGAGCATAAAATGCGATGTTGGGGCCCGGGAGCAATGCGGCCAGGCCGGCAAAAGGAAGCAAGATGGTTTCTCCGATGAGAATCAGGACCCGTTTTGTCCTATGGGCGTTGAGAAAAAGACGAAACCTGAGGTTGATCCGCTTTTCCTCGGAAAATCCGGAATAGACGATCCGCAGAGCCGGGTCTTGGAGTTTTAAGGCCCGGCTGAAGGCCTGTTCCTGTCGGAGGGTTTTCTGCGGCAGCAGCATCAGCTTTTTTTTTGCGATTTCCCAGATCTCCCTGGTTTTAGAAAACTTGACGGGAAGGGGCCTGGCCGGCTCCGAGGAAAAAAAACGATATTTGTGCCGGTGATCGCGGATAAAAAAGAACGTGATCATCTCTCGTCTCTCTTATGTATACGAATATAGCATCAATTTTGTTTTGCGAATTGTTGGGGGTGAAGAAGGCGGGCCAGCTCGAGGAGCGCGTCGAAGAGGCGCGGCCCGAAGCGACTGGCCGGGTTCTCATCCATGAAATAGACGCGGCCGGACCTTATGGCCTGGATCCTGGAAAAGCCGGACTGGGCCTTGAGCCAATCTTTGGCCTTTTCAAAATCGCGCTGGGACCTGGTTAAGATGACGATGACGTCGGGGTTGTCTTTGAGAAACTGTTCGCGGTTATACTCAAGCCAATTTTGGGGGACGCCGCCCGCGATATTGACACCCTTGGCCCTGGCCAAAAGGTCGTTGAAATAACTTTCCCGGCCGCAAGTGGAAAGGCCCATACCGTGGATGTTCAGGAAGACACGGGGTTGTTGAGTGATGCCCTGGAGCGCCCGTTCGACAGAATCATATTTTTTCTTGAGAGACTGGACCAGCCTTTGCGCCTCGGTCTCTTTGAACGTGACGCGGCCGATCTTGGCAATCAGGGGATAGACAGATTCCATGTCGATCCCGATGTCCAGGATAAACACCGGCAGGCGAAGATCCTGGAGTTTTTTGAGGGCGCTCAAGGGATTGCCCCGAAAGGCGATGATGAGATCGGGAGCGAGGACGATGATTCTTTCGATGTCCGGGTCGAGCATCCCGCCGATTTTTTCTTTTTTGAGCGCGCCGGCCGGGTAATCGCAATAGCGGGTGACGCCGACGACCCGGCCGCCCAGGCCGAGGGCGAAAATAATTTCCGTGATATTGGGAGCGAGAGAGATGATGCGCTGGGGCGGGGATTTGAGGGTGAATAGGTTGCCTACATCGTCCTTTAGGATTTTGTCCTGGGCAACCAGAAGGCACGAAAACAGTGCCAAGGCCGCCAAAAGGATTGCCGTTTTTTTAAAAAAACCCACCCCTGTAGATTCTAAGAAAAGGACGGTCTTGTCAAGGCGGATGACAATGCAAATCAAACAATTAGGATTTCGCTAACGTTAGATGATCAAAAGAGTCTTTGGGTCGAGCTTGAGGGGGAGAATGCCCGGGGCTGGGTACTCATGGTCCTTGACCACGCGAAGCTCCACAAACTCACCCCTGGCATGGAGCGTGATGAGAACGTCGATGGCCGGGCACATCGGGCTGAGAATCGTCGGCGTGCCGTCTTGGCCGTAGAGCGGTCCGTCCGTCTCTTTGAGCGAGGCGCTGAACCACACCTCGAGCCCGATCTTGCCAGCGAACTCCCTGAATTTTCCGATGTCTTCGCATGTCGATTTGGTGAAATCATAGCCATCCACGATGATGAGGTTGGCGGCGAATTTGCCGAAGGTGATCATCGCTTCCACGCTTTTCAGAACCTGCTCCGTGCGCGTCCCTTCCTGTTTGAAGTTCATGATCACCCGGTTCTTGATGATTTCGTCGTGGACGTCGACGGCCGATTCCAGCTTCTTTTTTTTGGCGATCTCCTTGAAGATGTCCTCGTACCAGGTGATGATGTAGTCGACACGGCTGGAATAGGAGACATGGATGACGTATTTTCCTTGGAATAATTTATCGGTGGCGATGTGGACAAGGCAGGCGGTCTTGCCGACGCCCTTGGGAGAGGCGAGGACACCGATGTTCCCCGTCCCCAGGCCGCCGTGGATTGATTTCTCAAAGACCCTCAGCGGGCTTCGCTTGATGAGCTCCTCTTTGACCATTGGACCCGACTCCTTTTATTGTTTGGAACTGCCCTGGCGCTTGGCTTCCGCGTGCTCGGCCATTAATTTTTCCGCGATATAAACTGGCACCCGGCCGTATTTCAGGAACTCCATGGTGAATTCGGCCTTGCCCTGGGTCAGCGAGCGAAGCTGCATGGAATAGCCGAACATTTCGCTCAACGGCACCTCGGCGTCAACACGGGCGAAGGCGCCGTCTTCGACCGAGCTGACGATGATGCCCCGCCGCTGGTTGATGCTGGCGAAGACGTTTCCGGCGAATTCGGACGGCCCCTCGACCGAGACTTTCATGATGGGCTCGAGGACCTGCGGCTTGGCTTTTTTATAGACCTGTCTGAAGGCGCCTATGGCGGCCGCCTGAAAAGCGTGGTCGGACGAATCCACTTCATGGTACTGACCGTCGGTGAGGGTGACCCGGACGCCGATGACAGGAAATCCGATGAGTTCGCCCTTTTTCATCGCGGCTCGGAAGCCTTTGTCGCAGGCCGGGATGAATTCCCTGGGAATCCGCCCGCCCCTGACTTCGTTCACGAACTCATAATTTCCTTCGGCCAGGGGCTCGATCGTGCCGATGACGCGGCCGAACTGGCCGGCGCCGCCGGTCTGTTTCTTATGAGTGTAATCAAAATCGACGGGCTGGCTGATCGCTTCGCGGAAGGCGACCTGGGGCTTTCCCGTCATGACCTCGGCGCTGTATTCTCTTTTCATCCGCTCCACGTAGACGTCGAGATGGAGCTCGCCCATGCCCTGGATGATGGTTTCATGGGATTCCGGGTCGACGTGGGTTCTGAATGTGGGGTCCTCCTTGGTGAACCGGTTCAGGGCTTTGGCCATTTTGTCGGACGCTTTTTTGTCGACGGGCTTGATGGCGAGTGATATCACGGGCTCGGGGACATAAATGGAGGTCATGGCCAGGTTGAGGCCGGGCGAGGTGAAGGTATCTCCCGAGGCGCAGTCGATGCCGAAGAGGGCCACGATATCGCCGGCGGAGGCATGGGCAATATCTTCCATGCTGTCGGCGTGCATCCGGACCAGACGACCGACTTTGACTTTGTTCCCGGACCGGGTGTTGAGGATCTCGTCGCCTTTCTTCAGGCTTCCCTGGTAGATGCGGATATAGGTCAGCTGTCCGTAAGGCCCGTCCTCGAGTTTGAAGGCGAGGACGACGGCGGGCTTCGCGGGATCGGTTTCCAGCTTGATTTCGTTTCCTTCGTGGTCCAGGTCGATGGCGACGTTTTCGACTTCGGCCGGGTTTGGTAGATAGTGAACAACGCCGTCCAGGAGCGGTTGGACGCCCTTGTTCTTATAGGCCGATCCCATAAAAACAGGGGTCAGCTTGCGCAGGATCGTCCCCCTTCGGACGGCATCGTGGATGAGGTCTTCGGCCACTCGATTTTCCAGGATGGCTTCGGTCAGCGCGTCAGAGAACATCGAAACGGCATCGAGCATTTCTTCCCGCTTTGCCGCGGCTTCGGCGCGCAGGTCCTCGGGAATCTCTGTTTCCCTGACGATCTCGCCGTCGTGGCCGTCGAAATAGAGGGCCTTCATCGTGACAAGGTCCACGACCCCCCGGTGCTTGTCTTCGAGGCCGATCGGGATCTGCATGAGCACGGCGTTGTGTTCCAGTTTTTCTATGAGCTGGTCCCTGACCTTATAGGGGTTGGCCCCGATGCGGTCGCATTTATTGATGAAGGCGATCCTCGGGACGTTGTAGCGCTTGAGCTGGCGGTCAACCGTGATCGTCTGGGACTGGACGCCGCCGACCGAGCAGAGGACAAGGATCGCGCCATCGAGGACACGCAAGGAGCGTTCGACCTCGATGGTGAAGTCCACGTGGCCGGGCGTATCAATGATGTTGATCGAATGGTCCGCCCACCGGACGTAGGTGGCCGCCGAGGTGATCGTGATGCCGCGCTCGCGCTCGAGCTCCATGTGGTCCATCGTCGCGCCCACGCCGTCCTTGCCCTTAACCTCGTGGATCTTATGGATTTTGTGGCAGTAAAAGAGGATGCGCTCCGTGAGCGTCGTCTTTCCGGAATCAATATGGGCGCTGATCCCGATGTTCCTCATGGAGGAAATGTCCGTCGTCATAAAAACAAATACCTCTTATCCATCCAATATTTTTGCTTAGAATTGAATACGGGTTATAAAGGGCGGTTAAGACTCTAACCGATTCAATACTCAACAATTAAGTGTCTATTATACAGAAGTCCTTAGCAAAACTCAAGACTCTGGATACGCCGCCGGATGTCTTTATTCCCAGCGGAAGGTCCGCGCTGCAAGGAACATTCCGAGGATGAGCACCCCGCCAAGAACCGCCGCCTCCGTCAAGTGCTTGGCCCAACTATCCCCGGCCCAGAGGCCCCGCATCAACGTCACGACGTGGGTCGAAGGGATGAAGCGCCCGAAATTCCGGACGCTCTGGGGCAGGACCTCCATGGGGATGGTGGCGCCGCCGAGAAACATCATGGGGAAGGCGAGAATCATTCCTACCGCCTGGGCTATGCGGGCCGTGGGCGCCAGACCGGCGACAAGATATCCAATGGCGAAAAAAGCCATCGCGCTGAAAGTGAACCCCAGCCAGCAAGAAAGGACATTGCCGCTGAAGCGCATGCCGTATCCTGCTTTCCCGACGATGACGAGCACAATAACGCCGGCCAGGGTCATGAGATAGTAAGCGGCGATGTTAGCGAGGATGTAGGCCGCGGGACGGAGCGGCGTCGTCCTGAAGCGCCGCAGGACGCCGGCTTCCCGATTGGCGGCGGTGGCGATGGGAATTCCCATGAATCCCACCGAGATGATGATCAGGGCGATGTAGGACGGGACGGAGATGTCGATCGTCCCGCGGCCTCCGAAAAACGGGTCGGGCTTGTTTCCATAGATCGCTCCGAACAAGACGAGGAGCATCGGCGCAAAAATCACCGTGAAGAAGGTCGCCGCGGGTTCGCGGAGATAAAGCTTGATCTGCATCAGGACGAGTTTTCCCAATCCGCGCATGGCTGCCTCCTAATCCCTCATCTCTTTTCCCGTCAGGGCGATAAAGACATCATCCAGATTCGGCTGCTCGGTGCGGAGGTCGCGGAAATGGATTCGTCCCGACTCGAGCGCCATGACGATCCGGACGAGCAGGCCCTCGCCTTTGCCATAAATAATGACACGGTCCTGAGACTGCTCGACGCGTGTCACTCCCGGGAGCTTGCGGAAAACGGCTTCATCAATCCTTTCTTTTATGCTGAAGACCACGCGATTCTCGGCGTCCAGCGCGGCGATAAGGTTTTGGGGAGAATCGAGGGCGACGATTTTCCCGCGGTCGATGATGGCCACGCGGTCGCACAGGTGTTCGGCTTCTTCCATGTAATGGGTTGTCAGGAAAACCGTCTTTCCCCTGTCGCGGATGCCCTTCACCATGTCCCACATCGCCCGCCGCGCCTGCGGATCGAGGCCGGTGGTCAATTCGTCAAGAAAGACGAGCTCGGGATCGTTGACGAGGGCCAGGCCGATGAGCAGGCGTTGCTTCTGGCCCCCCGAGAGCTTGCCGAACGGGGCTTTGAATTTATCGGCGAGGCCGAGAAGTTCGACGAGCGGCCGCCATTCGGCGGGTTTGCGGTAAAATGAGGCAAAAATCTCCATCGCCTCGCCAACCCTGAGACGGTCGGGGAGCGATCCTTCCTGGAGCTGAACACCGATCCGCTGGCGGAGCTCGTAGCCCTGCCTCTGCGGGTCAAGTCCCAGGACGAGTACTTTTCCACCGTCGGGCCGGCGCAGCCCCTCCATGCACTCGATCGTCGTCGTCTTGCCCGCCCCGTTGGGGCCGACCATTCCGAAAATCTCGGCCGGATGGATTTCGAATGAAACGCCGTCCACGGCCCGGACATCACCATAGGCCTTGCGCAGGCTATCGACTGTTATGACTTGCACGGTCATCTTTCCTGCCTAGCTCGAAAAAGGCAATCTTACCAGAAATGCCCTTAAAATTCGATAACTGGTGAGATGCCCGTTGGAAAGAGGCTCCGCCCCCAATTGACTTTTAGGCTTAATCCTCCTAAGATTGAGTGGATTTTATCCCCTCTCCGTATCCCTGATAAGGTCACGGAAAAATAAGGACCGTCGGAGTCATGAGCAACGGCACAAGCGAGTACGATTTTCAGCGGATCGAGGAAAAGTGGCAGAAGATCTGGGCAGAGGCGAAGACGTTTGAGGTCCGCGAGGACCCCGCCAAAACCAAGTTTTACCTCCTCGAAATGTATCCCTATCCCTCGGGCCGCATCCATATGGGGCACGTCCGCAACTATTCCATAGGCGATGTCATCGGGCGCTTCATGACGATGAAGGGATTCAATGTCCTCCACCCCTTCGGCTGGGACGCGCTGGGCATGCCCGCCGAGAATGCCGCCATCAAGCACGGCATCCACCCCCAGACTTGGACGCTCGACAACATCGCCCATATGAAGGCGCAGCTCCTGAAGATGGGAATCGCCTATGACTGGTCCCGCGAGGTCAACACCTGCCTTCCCGAGTATTACAAATGGAACCAGTGGATCTTCCTCAAGATGTTCGAGCGCGGCCTGGCCTTCCGCAAAAAGAGCTGGGTCAACTGGTGTCCCCAGTGCCGGACGGTCCTGGCCAACGAGCAGGCGGCCGGCGGCGAATGCTGGCGCTGTTCGGCCGAAGTCGACCAAAAAAAGATGGAGCACTGGTTTCTCAAGATCACCGACTATACGGAAGAACTCCTCTCCGGCCACGACCTGCTCAAGAAATGGCCCGAGCACGTCCTCCTCATGCAGAAGAACTGGATCGGCAAGAGCGAGGGTGCCTATGTGGATTTTTTTGTGCCGGACCTGAAGAAGTCGATCAAAGTCTTCACGACGAGAATCGACACGATTTATGGGGCGACCTTCCTGGTTTTGTCGCCCGAACATCCTCTCAGCCACCAGCTGATCGCGGATGAGAAAGATGAAGAACGACTGCATGATTGGATGGCCAGGGCTGCTGCCGAGTCCCGCGACAGGCGGGATATCAACGAGGCGGAGAAGGAGGGCATTGATACGGGCAAAACAGCGATCAATCCCTTCACCCAACGTCCGGTCCCCATATGGATCGCTAATTATGTCCTGATGGAATACGGCACCGGGGCGATTATGGCCGTTCCCGCCCACGACCAAAGAGACTTTGAATTCGCCAATAAGTACGGGCTTCCGATTCCCGTCGTCATCACTCCTGAAAACAAACCAGCCGATGAACCCGCGGCCGGCGAGTTGTTCGAGGATTACGGCGTCCTGGTCAATTCGGGGCCGTTCTCCGGCCTGAAATCGCTGGAAGCCATGGATAAGATGGCGGCCTATGCCTCCGAAAAAGGGTTCGGCGAGAAAAGCACGACCTTCCGCCTCCGTGACTGGGGCATTTCGCGCCAGCGCTATTGGGGCACTCCGATCCCGGTCATCTATTGCAATCAATGTGGAACTCAGGGCGTTCCCTACGAAGACCTGCCGGTCCGCATTCCTTATAACGTGGAAATCACCGGAGAAGCCGGCTCGCCTCTCGAGAAGATCCCTGAATTCATCAATACGACCTGTCCGAAGTGCGGCGGGAAGGCTATACGCGAGACGGACACCATGGACACCTTCGTCGATTCCTCTTGGTATTTCTTCCGCTACACGTCGCCCCATGAGGACAAGCTGCCGTTTGTCCGGGCCGCGGGGGAGTACTGGATGCCCGTCAACCTCTATATAGGCGGCGTCGAGCACGCCATCCTTCATCTTATTTACGCGCGTTTTTTCACAAAGGTCTTGAGAGACCTTAGGCTGACGGCTGTTGATGAGCCTTTTCCCCATTATCTCGCCCAAGGCATGGTCACCAAGGACGGAGCGGCCATGTCCAAGTCCAAGGGCAATGTGGTTGACCCGGACGAAATGATCAAGAACTACGGAACAGATGCTCTGCGGCTTTTCATCCTGTTCGCCGCTCCCCCCGAGAAAGAGTTCGCCTGGAGCGAGGACGGCATTGAGGGATCCTACCGGTTCTTGGCCAGGGTCTGGCAGGTCTTCCAGGAAAACCGGGATTTATTCGAAATCATCAAGGGTGAGACAGTCAAAGCCGCACCTTTGGACCCGGCGAGCCATGCCAGGCTCCAGAAAAAGATGCACCAGACCATTAAAAAGGTCAGCGAGGACATCGGGAAACGGTTCCATCTGAACACGGCCATCAGCACCATCATGGAATTCACAAACACTGTGAAAAAAGAAAAAGACAGCTTGAAAGGCTCCGAAGCGGGGCGGGCCGTTCTCAAAGACGCGCTGAGAAGCCTCGTTCTCCTGCTTTCTCCGTTTACGCCGCATCTCTGTGAAGAGATCTGGCAGAACATGGGGCAGGCAGCGCTCGTTTATCACGCTCCCTGGCCGGCCTATGACCCCGGACTGGCCAAGGAAGAAAAGGCCACGATCGTCGTCGAAATCAACGGCAAGATCCGGGACAAGTTTGAAGCCGACCTGGATATCACCGAGGGACAGATGCAGGAAACGGCCCTCGGCCTTGACCGGATCCGGGCGCTCATCGGCGGCCAGCCGGTGAAAAAAGTCGTCTGTATCAGGAACAAAATCATCAACATCGTGATATGAGAAAAATATTTATCCTCGCCCTCATCTGCTTCGTCCTCATCCAGTGCGGGTATCACTTGCGCGGGACCGGAAGCTTTCTCCCCCCGAATATCAAGAAAATAAGTGTTCCGCTCTTTAAGAATTATACCACCCGGTTTCAGCTGGACTTGAAGCTGACTCAGGGCGTCATTAACGAATTCGTAGCGCGGGGGAAAGTGGAAGTGACTCAAGATTTACAGAATGCAGATGCGGTTTTAATCGGAGAAATCGTCGTCTTTAATGTCACTCCTGTCGGCTTTACGGCAGAGGGCAGAGCTGACCGCTATGCCATCACGGTGGCGGCCAAGATCGTCCTCAAAGATAACAAAACCCAAAAAATCATTTTTTCCAACCCTTATCTTTCCCACCAGGAAGAATACGCCGTTCCCTCGGGATCGGATTTCGAATCGTCGGAAACCGACGCCATCACCAAGGTGGCCGAGGCCTTCTCCCGCGAACTGGTCATCGCCATCCTCGAGGGATTCTGAGGATGCGCAGCCTTCTTCTCGACGGAGAGATCCGCGAAGACAACCTCCTCGCCTGTTACTTTTTCCATGGCGAGGAGATGTTCTTGGCCCAGCAGTTTATCCGCGACCTGAAGAAAACCCTCATCACTCCCGATCTGCAAAACATCAGCGTGGAGAGGTTTGCCCTTGAAGAAACCAACTGGCGGGAGATCCTGGATGTGGCGCGGACGATGCCTTTCTTTTTCTCACCCTGGCGCATCCTTGTCGTCGAAATTTCCGCGGCCGACAAAGAGGAGCTGACCGCCGTCGAGCAAAAAAGCCTGAAAGACTATTTTGATTCGCCGACGGCCAGGACCGTTTTCGTCGTCTGTTTTGCCGGGAAGGTGCGCAAGAGCAAGCCGCTGTTTAAAGTCTTCTCCTCGCTCCCCTCGTCCGTGGCTTTTGTCAAGGAATTGAAGCCCCTCAAAAATGAAGCTCTCTTCACCTGGGTTGACGGCAAATTGGCCGCCGCGGAGAAGCGGGTGACGTCGGAAGCCGTCAACCGACTGCTGGAGGTCACGGGCAATGATCTCCAAAGCTTGGACAACGAGCTGGAAAAGCTTGTGACCTACGTTGGGGAAAAGAAGGTCATCGAGCTTTCCGACGTCAACCAGGCCTCGGATTGGGTTAAGAATTTTTTTGAATGGGAGTTAGCCGCAAGCCTGGAGCAGGCCGACCTCAAACAAAGCCTGGTCATTCTCAAAACCCTGTTTACCGAAGGGGCCAAGCCCGAATACATCCTGGGGGTTTTGGGCAGTTTTTTCCGGGACATCCTGATGGCCAAAGCCTGGCTCCGGGAGAAAAAAAAGGACAAGCGGGAGATTTTCCACGAATTAAAACCTCGCATCTCGGAGAAATACGGGAAATTTTACATGGACAAATTCCGGGAGTTCTTTTCTTTGGTCGAGCGTCTGACGCAAAAAGAGCTGCTGGCTTTGATTTCCGATCTGGAGCAGATGGATCTCAAGATCAAGACGACAGACGTCGAGGAGCAAACGCTTTTTGAGAGCTTCTTCTATGAATACTGCCGCGGGCAGAAAAAAGAAGGGATCACTTGGCAGGGGAGGGGTTGATCAACTCCACCTGACGGCTGAGCCGCGATTTATACCGGGCCCCCGTGTTCTTGTGGATGGCCCCTTTTTTAACGGTCCTGTCGATCGTCGAAAAAACTTCGGGCAGGAGCTTTTTGGCGTTCTCCTTGTCCTTGCTTTCAATCATCGTCCTCAATCTTTTGATTTGAGTCCGGAGGGTTGACTTGTTGCTTTTGTTGATCGCGGTCCTTCGCACGCTGCGTCGGTGCTGACGGACGGCCGATGGATGATGAGCCATTGTGATCTCCTCTTAAGGCGAATTATGATAAAATATCTTCCCCCTAAAGTCAACTGGCCGCATTGAATCATCTAATATGTAACCGAGCGAGGATCGATTGAATCACGAAAAAGGTAACCGAAGGGCGAAAAGATAGCGGTTAAAATGGAAGAATGGACATGCGAGCACGAAACCAATATCTGAGCACTTTGCTGGAACGGTATTTGAAGGCTGGCAAGGCCCGGAAAGGCGAACTTCTGGATGAGTACTGCCGGAACACGGGGCAGAACCGGAAATATGTCATTCGCAAGATCTGCCGAATGGCCTTCGGTCCTCCCCGGGTGAGGAAGAAGAGAGCGAGCTTTTATGGACGGGATGTCCGGGTCGCCCTGGAGGCGCTCTGGAAGATCTTTGACTTTCCCTGTGGCCAGAGGTTAGCGCCGATCGTGCGAGCGGAGTTGGACAGGCTTCGGAGGTTGAAGGAACTGGATCTCACCCAGCCTACGGCTGAGAAGCTGCGGAGGGTCAGCTCGGCGACGATCGATCGGCTGTTGAGGCCGAAAAAGGGGGAGTTAAGGGATCGTCGGCGCTATGGGTCTCGGGGAGCGAACCTGATCTCCAAGAAGATCCCCCTGAGGATGACGGACTGGGAGACCAGCCGAGTGGGGTATCTGGAAATGGACTTGGTCTTGCATTGCGGGGTCTCGACGGATGGGGAGTATGTGCATAGCCTTTCGACCATGGAGATCTCGACGGGCTGGTGGGAGGGGGAAGCGGTGATGGGGAGAGCCCAGAGCCGGATCTTCAACGCTCTCAAGGAGATCCGAGAACGATCGCCCTTCGCCTGGCTGGGCATCGACTCCGATAACGATAATGCCTTCATCAATGACCAGCTTTATCGCTACAGCCAGGACCAGCACTTGGAGTTCACCCGCTCTCGGCCGTATCGGAAAAATGACAACGCCTATATCGAACAGAAGAACTTCACCCATATCCGCAAGCCGCTGGGCTACTTGAGGTACGATACACCGGAGGAGATGTGTCTGATCCAGGATCTTTACCGGCATGATCTAAGGTTATACAAGAACTTCTTCCAGCCGGTGATGAAGCTCGTGCGGAAGGAACGGCTCGGGGGCCATCTCCAAAGAGTCTACGATACCCCGAAGACTCCTTATGAGAGGCTGATGGAGTCGAATCAGATAGCCCCTCAGAGGGCCAAAGAACTTCGGCAGATATACCTCAGCCTGAATCCTGCAGAACTCAAGAGGCAGATCGACAAAAAACTATCCAGACTTTTCGAGCTCTACCAGAAGAAAAAAAAGAGTTCACTTACGATCAACCCATATAAAAAACTGGAGCCTTCCATGGTTACCTTTTATATGATTCAACAGCCCGAATCTCGGTTACCTAGATAAATGATTTGACACGCTGGCCCCAGGGCGGGCGGATTCGGCCGATTGAGGAGTTTTTGAGCTGAAGGACGAGAAAGACCGCGACCGGAGCAATCACAAACGGCTGCTGAGATCGACTCTTGTCGTGGCGGCCCCGACGCTTTTGAGCCGCATCCTGGGGTACGTCCGGGACTATTTTCAGGCTGTCTTTCTGGGGACCTCGAGGGGGGCCGATGCCTTCACCATCGCCTATATCATTCCCAATCTGTTGAGGCGGCTGACCGGCGAAGGCGCCATGACCGCGGCCTTCGTCCCGGTATTTACCCAGGCCAAAAAGGAAAAATCCAAGGAGGAGCTTTGGCGGTTCGCCAATTATTTCTTTTTTGACCTGACCGTGGTCATGGCCGCGCTGACCATCCTGGGGATCATCTTTTCACCCCTCCTGGTTAAGATCATCGGCTTCGGGTTCAAGGGCATCCAGGGCAAATGGGAATTGACGGTCATCCTCACCAGGATGATGTTCCCCTATATCTTCTTTATCAGCCTAGCCGCGCTGGCCATGGGAATCCTCAACTCGTTTCACCGGTTTTTTGTCCCGGCCCTAACACCCGTCCTTCTCAATCTCTGCATCATCGGACTGGCCGTGCTTTTTGCCGGGAAGGCCAAGGAGCCGGCCTCCATTTTCGCCGCTGGCGTGCTCCTGGGTGGCTTCTGCCAGCTCGCCTTTCAGCTCCCGTTTCTCTGGAAGCAGGGCATGCGCTTCAAGTTTGGGCTTTCCTTCACTCATCCGGGGATTCGCAAAGTCGTGAAACTCACCATCCCCGGCGTCCTCGGCGTCGGCATCTATCAAGTGAATTTTGCCATCAGCCGGGCGTTTGCCTCCGCCCTGGAGGAGGGCAGCGTGGCCTCCCTCTATTATTCCTCGAGGGTCCAGGAACTCACGCTGGGGATTTTTTCTATCGCCCTGTCCATCGCCCTGCTGCCCGCTTTTTCTGAACAGGCGGCCGTGGACGATATTCCGGGCATGAAAAGGACGCTCGGCTTTTCTCTGAAGCTCATTTTCCTGGTCAGTTGGCCGGCCGCCGCAGGCCTGCTCGTCCTCAACAAGCCCATCATCCAGGTCCTTTTCCAGCATGGGCTTTTTAACGCTCAATCCACGAGCATGACGGCGTCCTGCCTGCTGTACTTTTCCTTAAGTCTTCCTTTTATCTCCGGCGTCAAAATTTTAGCCCCGGCATTCTTTTCGCTGAAAGACACCCGGACGCCCGTCATCATCGCCTTCTTCGTCATGGCCGTTTACATCCTGTCCTCCTTTCTTTTGATGGGCCCGCTGAGAGTTGGAGGAATTGCCCTGGCTTTGTCTCTCTCTCAGGTTGTGAATTTCCTGGCGTTGTTTTATTATCTGGAGAGAAAAATCGGGAGGATCGAGAAAAAAAGATTCCTGGCCTCGGCCGTCAAATCCTGCCTGGCCGCAGGCATGATGGGCGCCGCCGTCTGGCTGTTCATCGGCCGCTTCGATTTTGCCGGCCTGAGCTTTGTCCAACAAGCGGGCCTGTTGTTTTCAGCGATTGTCACAGGCCTTGCTTTTTATATCGGCGTTAGCGTTTTGATCAACCGGGAGGACATGAGGGGCTTGAAGAACCTGTTGCTGAAGAAAAAGGCCGAAAAAGACCCTGAGAGAGTGGGATGAAAATCGTTTTGCAAAGAGTTAAACGGGCCTCCGTAGGGGTGGATGGCAAGGTCGCGGGGGAGATCGGCAAAGGCATTTGCCTTCTCGTGGGTATTGAAAAGGGCGACACTCCCGAAGATGTTGAATTCCTGGCGCGGAAAACCGTGGAGCTCAGGATCTTTCCCGACCAGGAAGGAAAGATGAACCTGTCCCTGGCCGAGGTTCAGGGGGAGGTGCTGGCGGTCTCCCAATTCACCCTTACCGCCTCTGTGAGAAAGGGGCGGAGGCCAAGCTTCGACAATGCCGAAAGTCCCGAGCGGGCCGCGGCGCTCTTTGATGATTTCGTTGGACTCATCCGGCAGAGCGGGCTGAAGGTGGCCACCGGCGTTTTTCAGGCCTTGATGGAGGTCCAGATCGTCAACGATGGCCCTGTGACTTTCATTCTCGATTCAAAAAAACAGTCTCCCTGACAGGACCCATGATTCTTGTTGCCCAAAAAAAGACGTTGGTTTTTAGCTGAATTTTAAGTCGCAGACCTTGTCCAGGGCTTCTTGGGCCGCTTTCCTCACGTAGAGGCTGCTGTCTTTGGCCATGCGGACGAGAAGCGCCCGGGCCTCTGGTCCCCCAATCTCTCCCAAGGCTCCGGCCGCGCACCGCCGGACATCGACATTCGGGTCGTCCAGGACAAGCTTGATGTATTTGGCTGCGTCGGCGTATTTTTTCAGGCTCAGAATCCTGAGGGCGGCGCTTTTCGCATACCATGGGGGACGGGCGAGCTTCTGGTATATTTTTTGGACGGGCCAATCATCGCGCTGAGCCAATTCTTTCACGGCAATGTCCCGGATGTCTTCGTTCGGGCTAGACAGAAGTTCCAGGAAGACGGTCGACACCCAGGGCAGCCGGAGCCGGGCGATTGTCTTCAGCATCCGGAGCTTCTTCTGCTTGTTCTGAAGGATATCGATTTTTCTGAGGACGGCCCCGGAAATGGCGTGGATGTCCGGCTCCTTGGTTTTGGGAATATGAAGGCCCTCATAGACCTTCAGGCTCTGTTCGCTGAGTTCGGGTTCTTCCGGCTGGGAACGCCTTAAAAACTTGATCACTCTCGTTTCAAACCATTTCTAGGATATGGCCCATTTTTTCTTTCTTTGTCTTGAGATACTGACGATTGGCTTTGTTCGGCGCGACTTCGATTGGAACCCTGTCCACGATTTCGAGTCCGTAGCCGGCCAGACCGATGAATTTTCTGGGGTTATTGGTGATCAGCCGGATCTTTTTGACTCCCAGTGAGACCAGGATCTGGGCCCCGATTCCGTAATCCCTCTGGTCGGGCTTGAAGCCCAGCCTGCGGTTGGCCTCCACGGTATCCACGCCCTTGTCCTGGATCGCGTAGGCCCGGATCTTATTGGTCAGCCCGATGCCCCGCCCCTCATGGTTGAGGATGTAAAGGATAACGCCCCTGCCTTCTTTTTCGATCATGTCCATGGCGCGATGGAGCTGCTCGCCGCAGTCGCAGCGGCAGGAGCTGAACGTGTCGCCCGTGAGGCACTGGGAATGGGCCCGGACAAGGAGCGGCACATTCTTATCGATCTCCCCTTTGATGAGGGCGATATAGTTTTCATGATGGATGATGTCTTCAAAGACCACGATCTGGAAATGGCCGTGTTCCGTGGGAAGGTCGGCCTGGTCGATCTTTTTTATGAGACATTCATTCTTCATCCGGTACTTAATCAGGTCGGCGATGGTCAGGACGGGGATGTCGTGCTCTTGGCTGATCATCTCGAGTTCGGGCATTCTGGCCATGGTCCCGTCTTCGTTCATAATCTCACAGATGACCCCTGCCGGAGTCAGGCCCGCCAACCGGGCCAAGTCCACGGCCGCCTCGGTCTGGCCGGCCCTGTCCAGGACCCCGCCCTCTTTGGCCTGAAGGGGGAAGATGTGTCCCGGCCTGGCGAGGTCAGTCGGCTTTGTCGCCGGGTCGATGGCGGTCATAACCGTCTTGGCCCGATCGTAGGCCGAGATGCCCGTCGCGATCCCTTCTTTGGCATCGATCGAGACCGTAAAGGCGGTCTGGAAACGGGCCGTATTGTCCTGGACCATCAGGGGCAGATGAAGTTCCTCCAGCCGTTCTTTTGTCAGGGGCAAGCAGATTAGCCCCCTCCCGTATTTTGTCATGAAATTGATGATGTCCGGGGTGACTTTTTCTGCCGCGACCATCAGGTCGCCTTCGTTTTCCCGGTCCTCGTCATCGACGATGATGATGAGCCGGCCGGCTTTAACGGCCGGCAGCGCGTCGTCGACGGAGGCTGTCTTGAATTTTCGTTCCATCCGCGTATTCCTATCGTTTTCCTTGAGTTATCCAATTATACACGTATTTTCCGATCATGTCACATTCGACGTTGACCGCATTGCCCGTTCGGAGCCCCGTCAGGTTGGATTTTTCTAGAGTGATAGGGATGAGTTCGACATCGAAAGAAGACGGCCCGAGTGAGGCGACCGTCAGGCTGACCCCATTCACGGCCACCGAGCCCTTGAGGATGAAATACGGCCGGAATTCCCGGGGCAGGGAAAGCGTCAGCCTTTTGCCGGGTTTCCTGGAAACCATTTTCAGGACTTTGGCCGTAAAGTCGACGTGCCCGGCCACGAGATGGCCGCTGAGCGGGGAAGAGAGAGTCAGGGCGAGCTCCAGGTTGAGCACGGCTCCCGGCCTGAGCGAGCCCAGAGTGGTCCGCTGAAGAGTCTCCTGGGAAAGGTTGTAAAAGAGGATGCGGTTTTCTTTGCGGATGAGACTCAGGCAGACTCCGTTGACGTTGACGCTTTCCCCGACTTCAAGCTGAGAAGGAATCGTGGGAGCTTCGACCGCCATTTCCTTTTTGCCCAACCGAAAGCCCTTGAACACCCCCGAATGATGAATAATTCCCGTGAACATTAGAGATACCCCTCTGCAATAATATCCTCCCCAAGCTCGAAGGTCGAGAATCGTTTGAGCCGGAGAGTCTCTTTGATGCGATCTGCGCCCCGCCCCCCATAAAAAGCGACGGCGTTTGCCCCGCCGATGAGCTTTGGGGAGATCGTCAGGATAACCTTATCGACAAGGTTCTTTTCCAAAAGCGATGTTGCAAGCCTACCCCCTCCCTCGACCAGGAGGCTGGAGATCTCTTGACTGCCCAGCCGAAGAAGGACCTTTTTGAGGTCGAGATTGAGCGAGATGCCCGGCACGGCGATGACCTCGGCGCCTCTTTTCTCCAGGGCCGCCCTTTTTTGCGGAGAGGCCCCTGCGTTTGTGAAGACGAGAATCCTGCCCCGGGAAAGGGTGGAAAGAATTCGCGCCCGCAGCGGAAAGAGAAGTCCGGGATCGAGAATGACCCTTGTCAGCTTCTTATCGCGCCAATTCGGATGCCGGACCGTAAGCCGCGGGTCGTCTTTGAGAAGGGTGCCGCCCCCGATCATGAGGGCGTCATATTCTCCGCGCAGCAGGTGGACATACTCTCGCGTCGCTTCCGAGGAAATCCAGCGCGAGTCGAATTTTTTTGTCGCCATTTTCCCGTCCAGACTTAGGGCGGCCTTGAGAGTGACAAAGGGGACCTTTTGGGAGATGTACTTGATGTAATTCTCGTTCAAGCGGCGGTTTCTATCCTCAAGAAGGCCTGTCGAGACCTCGATGCCTGCCCGCTGGAGCTTGGCCACGCCTTTCCTGAAGACTAGGGGGTTGGGGTCAAGAGCGGAAACGACGACCCTTTTCGGCCTCGCCTGGAGGATCGCATCCGCGCAAGGGGGGGTCCTTCCCCAGTGGACACAGGGCTCAAGGGTCACGTATAGCGTTCCGTTTTTTGTCCTGCTTCCGGCCCGTCGGAGGGCGACGATCTCGGCGTGGGGCTTCCCGGCCCCTTCATGATATCCGTGGCCGACGATGATTCCGTTTTTGACGACGAGCGCTCCGACATAGGGGTTGGGGCTGGCCTGCCCCAAAGCCTTCTCGGCCAGGCCGTAGGCCATTTCAAGATACGCAAAATCCAGCAAATTGTTCATGAAAATAGGGCATCGACAAACTGTTCCGCGGAAAAATCGAGCAGGTCGGTTTCGCTTTCTCCTGTCCCGATGAGCTTGATCGGGAGGCCAAGCTCATCGGAGATGCTGATGACCACTCCTCCCTTGGCCGTTCCGTCCAATTTGGTCAAGAAAATTCCCGTGATACCCGAGAATTTTAGAAACTCCCGGGCCTGAATGAGAGCATTCTGCCCGATGCTGGCGTCCAGCACGAGAAGAATTTCCTGGGGGGCTCCTTCGATTTCCCGGGCGATAACGCGCCTAATTTTTTCCAGCTCGTTCATCAGGTTGGTGTTCGTATGGATCCTCCCCGCCGTATCCACCAGCATATAGTCCAGCCGGCGGGATTTGAAATTCTGGATGGCGTCAAAGACGACCGACGCCGGGTCGGCTCCGTATTGTCCTTTGATGACGGGGACATTCAGCCTTTTTCCCCAAACGGCGAGTTGCTCCTGGGCGGCCGCCCGGAACGTGTCGGCCGCCACAAGAAGCACGTGCTTTCCTTCTTCCAGGAAGCGATGGGTCAGCTTGGCCAGCGAAGTCGTTTTTCCGCCGCCGTTCACGCCGACCATCATCAGGACCGCGGGTGCGGCGTTCAGGTTGAGACGGGACGGAAGACGGGACAGGATCCGGATGATCTCCTCTTTGAGGGCCGCTCCGACCTCGGCGAAAGAATCCGTCTTTTTTGTCTTTTGCCGGATGGCCTGGCTGATCTTTTCGGTCGTAGAGACGCCGACATCGGCGAGAATCAGGGTCTCGGCGAGCTCTTCAAGAGTTTCCTCGCGCGGCTTTCCGCTTTGCAGGAGCTCATCGAATTTCTGCTTAAAGGCCAGGCGCGTTTTTGCCAGTTTTTCCTGAAGGCTTCCTAACATGTTAAAAAGATTATAGTTTCACATGCCGCCAAAGTCAACGGATACCACGAGGCATTTACCCCGAGCGCCTAATGTGCTAAATTGACAGGCGCCTATGGACGACTCACTCTGGATTGTCGCATCCCCCCGGGACGAGGCGAAACGCCTGGCCTCCGAGCTGGGCATCCCTCCCGCGATCGCCCAGGTCTTGATCAACCGGGAGATCACGGAGGCGGAGGCTGCCGAAAAATTCCTGCGCGGTACGATCGACCAACTTCATGATCCTTTCCTGATGTCCGGGATGGCGGCCGCCGTGGAAAGAATCAGGCAGGCGATCGCCGGCCATGAAAAGATCCTTATTTTCGGGGATTATGATGTGGACGGCGTGCTATCCGTCGTCATGCTCTTGAAGGCCCTGGAATCTCTGGGCGGGGACGTCGAATATTTCATCCCGGAACGGTTGAAAGACGGCTATGGGATAAAGGACGAGCACATTGCCGTGGTGAGCAATAGAGGCGCCCGGCTTGTCATCAGCGTGGACTGCGGGATCAAGGCCAACGGGTTTGTCCGGAAGGCTGGTGAACAAGGGGTCGATGTGATTATCACCGACCACCATCTCCCCGGCCCAGACCTTCCGAGGGCGCTGGCCGTTCTCAATCCGGTTTTGGGAAGCTCCGGTTACCCGGATAAAAGGCTGGCCGGCGTGGGCGTCGTGTTCAAATTGATCCAGGCGCTGTTCCAACAGGAAGGCCGGACCTCCCTCCTTCGCCATTATCTGAAGCTCGTGGCCATCGGCACGATTTCCGATGTGGCCGAGCTCAAGGGGGAGAACAGGGTTCTGGTCAAGCACGGAATGCAGGGGCTGGACAGCGTATCTAACTTGGGGTTGAAGAGCCTGATCGAAATCTGCGGCCTCAAAGGCAAGAGGATTTCCGAGGGAGATATCGGGTTCAGGATCGGTCCCAGAATCAATGCCGCGGGCCGCATGGGCATGACGGACCTTGCCGTCAGGCTTTTCTTCTCCCCGTCCCTCGAGGAAACGGCTGGGATTGCCCGCCACTTGGATGAGTTGAATTCGCGAAGGCAAACGGCCGAAGAGAAGATCTTCAAACAGGCCCTGGACAGGGTCAAGACAAAATCTTTGAACAAGTCTTACAAAATCCTGATCATGGGCTGCGAGGAATGGCACCGGGGGATCATCGGGATCGTGGCCTCCCGGCTGAAGGACGCCTTCCGCCGGCCGGTGATCCTCTTTGCCTACGAAGAAGGCCAGGCCTTCGGCTCGGGACGCAGCATCAGCGAATTTTCCCTGATCAGTTGTCTGGAGGAATGCAGGGATTTTTTTCTGAGCTACGGGGGCCATCCTTTTGCCGTCGGTTGTTCGCTGCCGCGGCAGAATATGACGGCTTTCAAGCAAGCGGCGAATGCCGTGGCCGAGGCCCGGCTATCCGACGCGCACATGCGGAAAAAAATCTTGATCGATTCGAAACTGGATTTTGCGGAAATCGGCAGCCCATTCTTTGAGGGCCTGGCGCTTCTTTTTCCCTTCGGCGTGGGAAATCCGCGGCCGGTTTTCCTGACGGAAAAGACGGAAATCGTCGGTCCGCCCCAAAACCTTCAAGGCCGCCATGCGAAATTCCTTGTCCGCCAGGGCAGCCGCGTGTTTGAGGCCATCGCCTGGGACCGGGGAGACTGGACGCAGAATTTTTATAAGGGCGAGCGGGTGGACTTGGCCTATTCCTTTCAGTTTTCCACGTACTTGGGCGAAGAGAGGCCTTATCTTTGCCTTGAGGGCTTAAGGAAATGACCCGGCCCCGGCCAAGAAACACGAAGCTTCGCCTAGCCCAGCTCATCAAGCCCGTCCTCGCCGCCGCCCTTGTCGTTGTTGTCGGCCTGATCGTGGTTTACTTCATCGTCCATTGGAAGCGCCAGCCCGGCATTCCTCCGGAGAAGAAAAAGATCGCCCAGCAGAAGGTCGAGGTCCAGGAAAAAGTCGAGTTTTTTGATTTCAAAGGCAATATGCAGATCAACGCCGAACGGCGTTACTTGGGAGAAGACAACCTTTACCACCTCGAAGGGAATGTGAGGATTGTGGACAAAGGGAAAAAAGGGGGCCGGGATATCCGCATCGAGGGGGGGAGCGTCACCTACGACAAGGACATGAAGCATTTTGTGATGCAGGGCAAGATCAAGGTCCGGTCCAAGAGCGTCCTTCTCGAGACCGAGAATTTTGATTACGACAGAGAAAACGAGATTTTTAAAACAGACAGCGGTATTGTCATCTCGTCTCCGCGCTTTTCAGGCTCGGCCAAGCAGGCTGTTTATGCCTTGAAAGAGAATGCCATGAGCCTGAAGAATGACGTGGAATTCAAGATCGTTCCCCGGCTCGAAAACCCCGAACCGCTCCAGTTCAGCGCCGACAGGCTGGATTACAGCCTGAAGGATCGCACGGGCAGGATCGAATGCCAGACGGACGAGTCCCCGATCATCCTCGTTCACGGAAAGAGTCGGGGCAGGGCGAACCTCATCGAGTTTGAGCAGTTTTCACAGGCGGACGACCTAAAAGTGCTCTACCTCAGGGGCCGGGTAAAGGTTTCCCTGGAAGAAAAAGAAGCCGTTGAAACGCAAAAGAAACGGAAACAGCCTGATCAAAAGGCCGTTCCCGGAGAGCCCCAGCCGCGGCAGGCATGGAATTTTCTCCAGAGCGAAAAGCAGGAGATCGAAGCCGAGGAAATCAAGATCAGGGCGTTTTTAAATACGTCCGAGCTCCATTCCGTGGAAAGTAAAGGCCGATGTTTTTTTAAGTTTATCTCCGCGTCGGGAGAACAAACTCATGTCCGCGGAGAGGCCGTCGATTTTGTCTTCAACCGCGGCGAGAAGCTCCGGGAATTCCGGGTCTTCGACAAGGCCCAGATCAACGGTCTCCGGCAGGACGGCCAGCCCGACCGCGTCATCGATGGGGAGTCGGTGATCCTGGACGGAGAGACGCAGATCCTCCGGGTCCAAGGCAAGGACAATGTCTTTGCCCACTTCATTTCGCGGAGAAATGAAGTGACGGCGGACGAAATCGAGGTTTCGATCAAGAATGACAGCTTCGCCGCCAAAGGCCGGGCCAAGGGTGTTCTTCGGCCTCAAGCGGAAACGAGCGCCGCCACGGGATTTTTTTCCAAGGACAAGCCGGTTTTTGCCAACGCCCAGTCGATGAGATATTCGGCCGGCGAGAAGCGTTTTCTATTAAGCGGGCAGGTGAAATTGTGGCAAGACAAGGAGGTCCTGCTCGGAGAGGAAATTTCGATGAACGAGGAAACCGGAGAAATGCAGGGGCGCGGAGACATCAGATCCTTCTTCCCGCATACGCCGAAAGAAGGGCAAAAAGAAGAACGGGTGGAGATTGCCGCCGACCGGATGAGCTATGACCCGAAGGCCAATCAGATGATCTATGAGGGAAGCAAGGACCGCTGCTCTTTGAAAACCAGGAACGTGGTCCTCAGGGCGGGGCTCATGACCGTCCTTCCCGGAGAAGAGGCGGGAAAGGTTCGCTCGATGCGGGCCACAAAAAAAGTGACCATCATTCAGGGCCCGAAAGAGGCCGTCGGAGAAATCGCGGACTATGATGTGGATCAAGATACGATGATCCTCACCGGCCGCCCCGTCCTGACCGAGAAAGACAAGGGAACGGTCAAGGGCGACAAATTGACTTTCCGCCTGGGCGATGGTACAATCCTCGTGGAAAACAGGGATCAAGAAAGGTCGGTGTCAGTTATAAAATCGTGACCGATGAAGTCCTATTTAAAAGCCGTCAAGCTGGTCAAAAGCTACCAAGGAAAGAAGGTGGTGGATGATGTCAGCGTGGAGATACGCAGGGGTGAGATCGTCGGCCTGCTCGGGCCCAACGGGGCCGGGAAGACAACGACTTTTTCCTTGATCCTGGGACTCGTCCATGAAGATTCCGGCCAAATTTTCTTGGACGAAGAAGAGATCACAGAGTATCCGATGTATCTCCGAGCCCAGAGGGGCGTGTGCCTTCTCCCCCAGGACCCCTCCGCCTTCCGAAAGCTCAGCGTTGAGGACAACCTCCTGGCTATCATGGAGACTCTGCCGGCCGATTATCCTCAGAGGTCGAGCACTTTGGAAGAAACCCTCAGGGAATTTGGTCTGGAAAAACTGGCCAGGGCCAAGGCCTTCACGCTTTCCGGCGGGGAGCGAAGGAGACTGGAAATTGCGCGGGCGATGGTATCCCTGCCGGAATTCATCCTTTTGGATGAGCCCTTTACGGGCATCGATCCCATTGCCATCGAGGAGCTGCAAAAGATCATGATATCCCTCAGGGAAAAGGGGCTGGGCGTCCTGGTCACCGACCACAGCGTCCGGGAAACTTTGAAAATCGTCGACCGCGCATATATTATCGACAAAGGAAAGATCCTGAAGGAAGGAACTCCCCGGGAGCTCGTGATGTCCGAGGAGGTCCGGCGGAGCTATCTAGGAGAGGAATTCCGGTTGTGAAGGGAAACGCTTGGCCGGCATAGGGTTATTGCCATGGTGATGAAGCAGCGCCTAGACCAAAGGCAGGTTCAAAAATTGATCCTGGCCCCTGCCCTCCAGCAGGCGATCAAGCTTCTCCCCCTGACCAGCCTGGAGTTGATCGAAGTGATCGATGAGGAACTCTCCGGGAACCCCCTCTTGGAGATCGAGGAAGAAATCGCCGAGAAGAAGCCCGAGGCCGAGCCCGAGGGGGCGCCGAAGGAGGCCGAAAAAGAGGCCGAAAAAAGCGAGCCGTCGGCCGAGGACCTTCCGGAAGCCCCTGAGAATCACGAGGAGATGGAGTTCGAATCTTATTTCCAGGAATACATCGATGATGGATTCCGCTCGCTCTCCCAGGAGCGGAAGGAAATTCCGTCTCTGGAGAACACGCTTTCCAAGGCCGCATCCCTGTGGGACCATTTAAACTGGCAGGCCAACCTAACCTTCTTTGACCCGGCCGATCGGGAGACGGCTCAGTTCATAATCGGGAACATCAACGAGGATGGGTATTTGACGTCATCCGTCCAAGAGTTGGCCGCGGCCGCCCAGACAACGGAAGAGAAAATCAATGAAATCCGGGAGAAGATCAAGATGTTCGACCCGGTGGGGGTCGGCAGCCTGAACCTGAAGGAATGCCTGCTGGCCCAGATGGATTATCTCCAGATCAAGGACGAGGTGACCCGCACGATCATCAACGATCATCTGGCCCTCCTCGAAAAATCCGATTTTTCCCAGCTGGCCAAGCTCCTGAACGTTCCCCTGGGTGCCGTCAAATTCCACATCGAGATCATCAAAAGGCTGGACCCGGCGCCAGGACGGAAATACACCGAGGACCGGACCACCTTTGTTGTCCCAGACATCATCGTCACCAACGAAGGGTCGGATTTGAAAATCACATTGAATGACGAAGGACTGCCCAGGCTCCGCATCAACAGCTACTACAAGACTCTTCTGGCCAAAGCGTATAAGGAAAATCCTGAAGCCTACCGCTTTCTCAAGGACAAGATGAAGAAAGCCCTGTGGTTCCTGCGCAGCCTCGATCAGAGGGACCAGACCATTTACAAAGTCGCTAAATATATCGTCGATCGGCAGCGGGATTTCATCGAAAAGGGGATGGACTTTATCAAGCCCTTGACTCTGATCGAGATCGCCCAGGAGATCGGCGTCCATGAATCGACGGTGGGCCGGGTTGTCGCCAATAAATATATCGTGACGCCCCGCGGCGTGTTTTCTTTGAAATATTTCTTCCATAAGTCTCTCCACGGGGATTTCGGCGAGGAGATTTCCTCCCTGCGGATCAAGGAACGGCTGCGCAAGCTCGTGGAGAGCGAGGAAAAGAACAATCCTTTCAGCGATATCGAGATCGGAGAGATCTTGGCGCGGGAGAATTTTAAGATCGCCCGGCGAACCGTGGCCAAATACAGAAAGCAGCTGAAAATCTCGCCTTCGCATATCCGAAAAAGAAAGTCTTTAATGGAGGGGACCTCATGAATGTCCATTATACGGCCCGCCAGATGCAGTTGACTCCGGACATCCGTCAGTATTGTGAAAAAAGGTTTAGATCCGCGGAGAAGCTTCTGAGCTTTGCCACGGGCGTGGATGTGATTCTATCGTCCGGGAAAAACAGGCAGAAGGCCGAAATTCATGTCAAGGCGAAGGGCGCGGGGCTCGTCGTAATCGAAGAGAGCCATGACATGCTCAACTCGCTGAACCTGGCCTTCGACAGCCTGGAGAAGAAGGTCAAGAAGGAGCGGGAGAAGTACCGAGAGAAAAAACGAAGGGGCGGCCGCGAACGAAAGGCCTTGGTCTTGCCCGAAGAGGCTGTCGAGAGCGGAGGACGAATCGTGCGCGCCGATTATTTTACGCCCAAGCCGCTGACCCTGGAAGAGGCCTTGGTCCAATTCAACGTCAATAAAAAGGAAGTGTTCGTGTTCAGAAAGGCCGGTCAAGAGAACTGGGTCGTGCTGTTCCGCAAGAAGGACGGAAACTGCGGGCTTGTGGAACCGGAATGACTAGAAAAGACGCGGGCCTCGCCCTGAAACTCCATCAGCTCCTGAATGAGGACTTGATCCTGTTGGACCTCCGGTCGTTGGACAGGGACGGCGTTCTCCAAGAGCTGGTCCAGTTCATCCAGGCCAGGAGGACGGACGTCTCCGACAAAGAGCTTTATGAAAAGTTTCTGCAGAGGGAGAAATTAGGGAGCACAGCCGTCCGAGATGGCTATGCTATCCCTCATTGCAAGGTCCGGGGCGTCGAGCCTCCCCTGGTCAGCTTGGCCGTTTCCAAGAGAGGCATCCATTTCGATTCTGTCGATGGAAAGCCCTCTCGTGTTTTTTTCGTCGTGGTCAGCTCCGCGGACAACCCCAGCCTCAACATTCAGATCTTGGCGGTCGTGGCCCAGCTCATCCGCAAGTCCCGGCATCTCTTGAAAAAAATTTCCCGGGCCCAGACCGGTCGGGAAATCCTGGACATTATTCGCGAGGAAGAAGAGAAGCTCCCTTGAGAAAGAATTCCGGGCAGGAAGCGATCATCCCGGGCGGATTGCTCAAAATATTCGGCCTGGGAGTTCTGATTATCGGCGACAGCGGCATCGGCAAGAGCGAAAGCGCCCTGGAACTCGTGTCCCGGGGATACCGCTTTGTCTCCGACGACGTGGTCTTCGTCAAAAAAAACCCCGCCGGCCGCCTAGTGGCCAAGGCCCCATCGCTCAGCCGGTTCTTCATGGAAATCCGCGGCCTGGGGATCATCAATATCCGGGAGATCTTCGGTCCCCAATCCATCTGCCGGCAGTCGCCGATCGATCTCGTCATCACCCTGAAGAAATGGCATCGCAAAAAGGAATATGACAGGCTCGGCCTCCGCTTCCCGGAGGATTATGAAGTGCTGGGCGAGAGAATTCCCCAGCTCACGCTTCCGGTGGCACCCGGCCGAAACATCGCCACGTTGATCGAAGTCGCCTGCAAAGTCCACATCTTGCGGAAAAAAGGATACCATGCTTCGGAGGAGATCGTCGAGCGGCTGGACCGAGCGCTGGCCTCGAGAATAAAGCGGACCCAGGGGGGCGGACGATGAAAGATGGCAGGTTTCTGATTATCACCGGTTTGTCGGGGTCGGGCAAGACCGTGGTCAGCCATTTTCTCGAGGACTTGGGCTATTATTGCGTCGATAACCTCCCCGCTAAGCTGATCCCCATTTTTCTCGAGCTCTGGATGCGCAAGGAGGTCGAGATCGAGAAAGTGGCGTTCATCGTGGACATCCGGGAGCACGGCTTTCTGACGGACTTCCCCCAGGTCTGGGAGCAAATCCGGGGAAAGATTTCCCCCCGGCTGATTTTCCTGGACGCTTCGGATGAAACCCTGGTCAAGCGGTTCAGTGAAAGCCGACGGCCTCATCCCCTGGCCCACCGCCGGCCGATTCTGGAGGGCGTCCGGCTGGAGCGCAAAAGGCTGGCCCCGATCAAGAAGATGGCGGACGAGGTCATCGACACGACCAACCTGAGCATCTCCCAGCTCAAGGACATTTTCGCGCGAAGGTTTTTGAAAAAGAGCACCCAGCGGCTGCGAGTGGTCATCGTCAGCTTCGGCTACAAGTACGGTATTCCCCTGGACTCCGACCTCATTTTCGACACCCGGTTCCTGCCCAATCCGTTCTACGTCGAAAGCATCCGGGACAAAACCGGGAGACACAAGAGCGTTCGGGATTTCATCCTGGATTCCCCCGAAACCCGGTCGTATCTGGATGAGCTGCGCCGGTTCGTCGGTTATCTCATGCCTCGCTTTCTGGATGAAGGGAAAAGCCACTTGGTCGTTTCCATCGGCTGCACGGGCGGGCGGCACCGGTCCGTGGTGATCGCCGAGGAGCTCAAGGATTACCTTCAAAAACAAAAATATGATATAAAGATTTATCACCGGGATCTCTTCAAATGATCGGCGGAATCATCGTCTCGCACGGAAAATTGGGGGAGGAGCTCCTCAATGCCCTGACCATCATTCTGGGGGAAGCCCCCAACATCGATGCGATCTCGATCGGCTGGTACGACGACGTGGAGGACTCCAAGAAAAAGATCAATCAGAGCTTGAAGCGCGTCGACCAGAAAAGCGGGGTCGTGATTTTCACCGACATGTTCGGCGGGACGCCGTCCAACCTCAGCTTCAGTTTTCAGAAGGACGACCAGGTCGAAATCATTACGGGCGTCAACCTGCCCATGCTGATCAAGTTCGTCTCCCTGCAGCGGAACAACAATCTCAAGGAAGTCGCCCGGAAAGTCATCGAGCAGGGAAAAAGGAACATTCACCTGGCCAGCGCGCTTCTCGGCTCCAAGCAGTCTTCGTGAGGGCCATGGTTGAGACCACGATCATCATCAAGAACAGGCTGGGGCTCCACGCCCGGGCGGCCGTGAAGTTTGTCAACACGGCCAACCGCTTCAGCGCGGACGTCATGATCGAAAAGGACGGCAGCGAGATCGACGGCAAAAGCATCCTGGGCATCCTGACTCTGGCGGCCACCCAAGGTACGGAAATCGTGCTCCGAGTCGACGGCGCGGATGAGGAGTCGGCCCTCAAAGCTTTGGTGACTCTCATCAACACCAAATTTGACGAGAAAGAATAGAGAGCCATGGAATTCATGCGCTTGAGAGGAATCGGCGTGTCTCCGGGCATCGCCATGGGCGAGGCCTATCTCACCGAGCGCGTCATTTTTACATCTCGCAAGGAGAGCATCCCGGCCCAGCGCGTGGAAGCCGAGCTCGGCAGGCTCAAGACCGCCATCGCCAGGACGAAGGAGGAGCTCATCGAGGTCCGGGATACGATCCGGGAGAAGGTCGGCGCCGAGCACGCTTTCATTTTCGACGCCCACCTGCTGATTCTGGAGGACAAAACCCTCGGGGCGGGATTGGAGCAAATCATCAGAGAAGAGAAGGTCAAGGCCGAGTGGGCGCTCTCCGAGATCCATGCCCATTATCAGAAACTCTTCGACTCGATCAGCGACGAGTATTTCAGGCAGAGAAAATCCGATGTATCGGATGTTCTGGCGAAGATCTACGGGAACCTGGAGACCAAGAAGGACGAACGGAAGGACGACGATGGCGAGAAGATACTCGTTGCCCATGACCTTCTGCCCTCAGAGGCGGCGACGAGGCTCAGCCAGGGCAATATCCTGGCCGTCGCCCTGGATATGGGGGGCCAGACATCGCACGCCGCCATCTTGGCCCGGTCGATGAACATTCCCACCGTTGTCGGTCTCCATAACGGCACCCAGAGGATCAAGAGCGGAGATTTTCTGGTCGTCGACGGGACCGACGGCGAGATCATCATCAACCCGCCCCCGGCGGTGCAAAAAGAGTTCCTCAGCAAGATCGCTAAGTATGATAACTACCGGCGGGAGCTCAAGAAGGTGGCCAAATGGAAATCCGTCACCCTGGACGAGGTCCGCTTTTATCCCATGGCCAACATCGAGCTTCCGGAGGAGATCAGCTATGCCTTTTCCTACGGAGCCGAGGGCATCGGGCTGTTCCGCTCGGAATTCATTTATCTCCAGAGGACTTCGCTGCCGACGGAGGAGGATCATTTTGAGATCTATTCCCGGCTGGCCAAGGAGGCTTATCCTTTCCCGGTCTATATCCGGACGATCGACATCGGGGGGAAAAAAGTCTTCCCCAGCTGAAGATCGAGCTGGAGCCTAACCCTGCCCTGGGTCTGCGGGCCATCCGGTTCTCTTTGAAAAACAGGGACCTGTTCAAGATCCAGCTCCGGGCCATCCTCAGGGCCAGCGTTCTTAAGAACATCCGCATCCTGATCCCGATGATCACCGAGGTTGAGGAGATCGGCGAGGTGAAGCACCTCTATGGCGAGGTCAGGGAGGAGCTCGAGGCCAAGAAGATTAAGTTTGATAAGAACATCCCGCTGGGCGTGATGATCGAAGTCCCCGCGGCGGCCGCTATTACGGATATCCTGGTCAAGGAAGTGGATTTTCTAAGCATCGGGACAAACGACCTCATCCAGTATTACCTGGCCGTCGACCGGTCAAACGAATTTGTTTCCTATCTCTTCAAACCCCTCCATCCCTCCGTGCTCAGGCTGATCAAGTTCATCATCAGCGCGGCCATCAAGGAGGGGAAGGATGTGGCTATCTGCGGAGAAATGGCGGCCGACCCGCTCTCGGCCATCGTCCTGCTCGGGTTCGGCCTGAAGAAATTCAGCATGAATCCGATTTTCATCCCCCGGGTCAAGAAGGCCTTCCGGGCCGTCGAATACAAGACCGTCCGCCGGGTGGTCAATCAGACCATGGGCTTGAAGACGGCCCAGGAGATCGAAGAATACCTGATCGAAAAGCTGCTGGTGAAATACCCGGATGCGTTCCTGATGGGACAGCCGAAATAAGTCATACGAGTTTCCTGTCCGATTCCGTCCTATTTCCTGACGAACTCGATGCCGCCCGCCCGGCCGGCACCGAGCTTGAAGCCCGTGACCTTTCCCGACCGGTCACGGAGAAACTCGATGTTGGCGCCGAATTCCGGTGCACTGAATTTATCGGGCGCCATAGCCTTCAAGGCCGCTTTCGGAATCGTCCTCATCTTGAGGACGAGCGCGTTCTCGTCGATGGCGATCTGGTAGCGCGCGTCGAGAAGTTCCGGACTTGCGTAGCTGCCGGCGTATTCGTTGAGCAGGGCCGCCGTGAGGGTCCGGAGGGGTGGAGTCTTTTCGAACAGGAACTCCTGTTCCGGCCCGATCTTGACCAGAGCCTTCCGCGGCCGGCCCGCGGTTCCCGGCATGAACTTTATGCTGACTCCGGCCGGGTTCTCGGGCACCCCGAAAGACGTTGGGCTGAACGGTGTCAGGACAAAAGTCCTTCTCATGATGGCCGCGAGCAGGCGATCCTCCTTTAAAGTGACTTCGAGCCACCTCCCGAACTTCGCGTCCTGGTAGGTGCCGACCAGGGCTTCGAGGTCTTTCTTGGCGAGGATGACGCCCTCCGCTTTCTTCCCCTCTAGCTTTGGGGGCTCCTTGAGCGTATCGGCCAGGTAGATGTCGGCCACCTTGAAGCACAGGCCCGAGGGGTTCATCGTACCCAGGTTGGCCAGGCATATGACAGAAAATTTCTGTT
Organism: Candidatus Aminicenantota bacterium; assembly: GCA_963715635.1. Taxonomy (GTDB): domain Bacteria; phylum Acidobacteriota; class Aminicenantia; order Aminicenantales; family UBA4085; genus JAPKZH01. Next base: position 3,944,695 of record OY970261.1, read on the forward strand.
CCGGGAAGCGGACGATGGCCGCCCTAAACCCGGCCCAGGCGCCGCCGTGTTCCACGACCTTCAGCCCCTTGTATTCAGTCACGACGAGGCCGAAGGCGTAATTAATCTTCTTCCCGTTGTTGAGCGTGCCCGTCGTGTGGAGCATGTCCATGACGTCCTTGCCCAGATTGTTATTGGTGAAAGCCTGGTCCCAGAGAAAGAGGTCCTCGACCGAAGTGTAGACGTTTCCGTCGCCGGTCTCGTCCCAATTGCTCATACTGAGCTTGAATCCCTGTCCGGAGGGGGAGTAGCCGGTGGCGCGGTTCTTGACGATCTGCAGGTGATCTTCCTGGAAGAGGGTGTGGTCCATGCCGAGCGGCTTGAAGATATTTTCCTGGGCGAAGGCGTTGAGCGATTTCCCGCTGACGCGTTCCACGATCTGGCCGAGGAGAAAATAGCCGGTGTTCGTGTAGGAATATTCGTCGCCCGGCGCATCGTTGAGCTTTTTCTGCCGGCAAATAACCCCCAAGGCTTCTGCGACGTTCGGGCAGTCGGACTCCGACCTGAATCCGGCCAGCTCGAGGAGTTCGTTGTAGTCGCGGAGGCCGCTCGTGTGATGGAGGAGGTGACGGACAGTGATCGGCGTCCCATAGTCGGGCAGCTCCGGGATGTACTTCCGGACATTGTCGTCTAGCGAGAGCTTGCCCTGGCGAACGAGCATGACGACCGAAGTCGCCGTGAACTGCTTGGAGACCGAACCGATGTCGAAGACCTTGTCCGGAGTCATGACGATCCCGTCCTCGATTTTCGCCATCCCATAGCCTCGCTTGTAGATGATCCGGCCGTCGCGGACAACGGCCAGGGTCGCGCCGGGCGACGTGGTCTTGTCCCACGAGGCGAAGAGCTTATCGACCTTGTCGGTCGTTTCGTCGGCGGCGACAAAGGCCGCGCTCAATGCCACAAAGACAATCACCGATAAGATTCTCTGGAATCGGGCGGTTTTATTCATGAGCCCCTCCTGCACATGGAACAATTATTATTATGTCGGAGTATCCGGTTAAAACGGTATCTTTATTTTCGGTTATACAGATCCTCGAGCCGGACGATGTCCGACTCTTGAGAGCGGCCGAGCCAGATTTCCATCACCCGGGCGGGCGATTTTCCAATGCACCGCAGTCGGTGGGGAGCTTTTTTAGGGATGAAAATTTCCTCTCCTTTTTTGGGCCGCCAGGCTTTTCGGCCGACGGTTATCTCCAAGCCGGAATCGAGGACCACCCAGAATTCGCTCCGCCGGCGGTGAAACTGAAGGGAAAGCGAACCCCCGGGCTTGACGGTGATGATTTTGAGGCTGCCGGCGTTTTGATGGGGATACGCGCGAAACTTTCCCCATGGCCGGATATCTTCGACGATTTTTTTTTGGAAAGTCCGTTCTTCGTTAGAAGGGGACTTCGTCATCGCCTTCCCCTTCAGCCGGGGCCGGACTCTCCGCTTCGCCGGGAAAGTCCTGGGCGCGGGCGGCGGGTTCGGCGATGCCCTCGGCTTCCGGGGCGCCTTCGCGCTTGCCAAGAAGGACGATGCTCTGGGCCTCGATCTCGGTCGTCGTCCGCTTGTTCCCCTCCCTGTCCTGCCAGCTGCGCGTGCGAAGCTTCCCTTCGATCAGGACTTGCTTTCCCTGGTCGAGATACCGCTCGCAGAATTCCGCCAGCTTGCCCCAGACGACGATCTTGTGCCATTCGGTGCGGACGCTGCTTTCGTTGGTGCTGGGGTTGAAGACCCGCTCATTCGTGGCCAGGCTGAAGCGGGCCACGGACCGATCTTTTTGGGGGAGCATCCGCAACTCCGGCTTCTGGCCGAGCCGGCCGACCAAAATGACTTTGTTCAGGCTGTTGACATCTCTCATTTTATTCCCTGGAGCTCCTTGAGTTTTTCCTGAGCGCTTTTGGCTTCCTCTTCCAGCGGGTACCTGGTGATCAGCAGTTTGAGGACGCCGATGGCCTCGTCCTTCTTCTTCATCTCCACCAGGCACAGGGCTTTCTTCAGATACGCCGTAGCGATCTTGTTGCTCAGCGGATAGCCAATGATCAAATCGTTGAATTGTTCGACGGCCTTGTCATATTTTTTCTGGCTGAAATAACACTCCCCGATCCAGTACAGGGCATCGTCGGCCAGCGGGCTGGACGGAAACTGTTCCCTATAGATCGTGAAGCCGTCGATGGCCAGGTCGTAGTTCCCTTTTTCATAATCGGAATAGGCCGTGCTGTAGAGTTCTTGCGCGGAAAGCTTGGTCGCGGGGGGAGCCGGCTTTTCTTGTTGACCCTTGGCCGGCTCCGTCTTCTTTGTCTCTTTTTGCGTCTCTTTTGGTTTTTTTGCGCTCGGCGCTTTGTCTTCCTTTTTCTGCGGTTCCTGCTCCTTCGGGAGAGGGGCGGCCGGTTGGCTTTTCAGTGCCGTCAGCTCTTCGACGATCTTTAGCATTTGGGCGTCAATTCGCTCAAATTTTTCCAAGAGGGCTTGGTACTGGGCCGGGAGGTTGTTCAAAGTGTCCTGGGATTTGGCCTGCAGTGATAAGAGGAGCCTGAGCTGGCCGGCTAGGTTGTTGAGCTGGTCTTTGATCAGGCGGAGGTCCTCGGCGGCGGCATCGATCTTTTTTTCGAGCTTGAGATAATCCTGCTTTAGCTGCTGGACGTCCGCGTAGATGAGCTCATAGGTTTTTTTGCTCTTGTCCTGTCCGGAGGAAACCATCGGCAAAAGGACGACAAGCAGGAGCCCGAGGACTTTTTTGGACATGGCCCGACTTATTTTTCGATGACCGTGAACTGCGCCCTCCGGTTTTTCTGCCAGGCCGTCTCATCACGGCCCATGTCGAGCGGCTGGCTTTTGCCGTAGGAAATGGTTTTCAGGCGGTCCTGCGCAATGCCCAGCGAGACGAGATAGTCGAGGGCGCTCTTGGCCCGCTTTTCGCCCAGGGCCAGGTTGTAATCTTCCGTGCCCCGCTCGTCGCAGTGCCCTTCGATGAGGACCTTGGCCGTTTTGAATTTGCGGAGCCAAGCGGCATCGGTTTCGAGGACGGGCTTGGCATCTTCGCGGATGAAGTACTTGTCATAGTCGAAATGGATCATCTTGAGCGGCTGCAGTTTGTTAATTTCTTCGAGCGATTTGCCCATGAAGATTTCTTCTTCGGACAGCTCGGGCTTTTTCACTACGGGCGCCTGTTCCACCTTTTCCACCTTGGGCTGCTCTTTGACCTGGGGCGGCGGAGGGGGAGGAGCCTGCGTAGCCTTCGGCTTGCAGGAGACAGCGAAGGCAAAAACTAATAAACAGACAAGGGATAGGATGATGACTTTTTTCATGAAGCCTCCTCTATTAAGTATCGTGCGTCTGTTGAGATTTTTGACATCACTCAACCGCCCATTTTATACATCGAAAATCCTATCCTGTCAACAAAAGAGGAAGTTTTTCTCACTCTTCAAATAACGCAGCCATGCTGTTTTTTTCTCAGGGGGAGGATTATTTCGACCAGTCCGGAAGCTTGTTCGCGCCCTTCGTGGTGAGCTGGCGCAGGTTCTGGCCGTCGGCGTCGATCGAAAAGATATGAAGGCTGTCCTTCATGTTGGAGGTGAAGACGATATGGCGGCCGTCGGGGGACCAGCTGGGGCTTTCGTTGCGGGCGTTCGACTCAGTCAGCTTGGCGATTTGGTTTGTCCGGATGTTCAAAAGATAGAGGTCGAAAAGACTTTCGACTCGGGCCACAAAGACGATCTTGTCGCCGGCCGGCGACCAGGCGGGAGAATCTAGGTAGGTCGATCCGCCGAAGCTGATGCGTCTGACATTGGACCCTTCGGCGTCCATGACGTAGATCTGCGGCGTGCCTCCCCGGTCCGAGGTGAAGACGATCTCGCGCCCGGTCGGCGACCAGGACGGGGCCGTGTCGATACCGGAATTGAAGGTCAATCGTTTGATGGCGAAGCTCTTTCGCTTGATGTTGTCCTCGCTCGCGTCAGCCGTGTAGATTTCCGAGTTTCCGTCCATCGAGGAGCAAAACGCCAGCTTTTTGCCGTCAGGCGACCAAGCCGGCGAGAAATTGTTGCCCTTGACCGAGACGGCCGTCCGCGTCCCCTCATAGATGTTCAGGATGTATAATCCCGGGACAAGACTCTGGTAGGAGGTATAGGCGATCATTTTGCCGTCCGGAGACCAGGACGGCGAATAATCGACGACCTTGTTGAAAGTCAGGCGAGTTGCGTTGGCGCCGTCGTAGTCCATCATGTACAGCTCGTCATTGCCGTCCCGGTTGGAAACAAAGGCGATCTTCGATGTAAACAGGGGCTTTTCGCCGTAGACTTTCATGACTTCGTCGGCCATTTTGTGGGCCAGGTAGCGGAGGTCGGCTTTTTTGGCTTGATAGCGCTTTCCGGGAAGGATCTGCCGCTGGGACTTGACATCGTAAAAGTACCTTTCAAAAACGATGTCTCCGCCAGACGCTTCGGAAACGTCACCGACAAACAGGACGTTGGCCTGGATCGACTCCCAGTCTTTGAAGAAGATATTCTTGGGGTCGAGCGCCCGGATGAAGCTGTAATAGCTTTTGGGAAGGAGCTGGAAAATCCGCGTATATTTGATGTCGTCGGACAGGACTTGATAGACCTCATCGGAAGCGGCCTGGACCTGGGCCGAGGAAGAGCTGACGATGAACTTGGGCAGGGCGAACGAGATCGCCGGCATCCCGTTTGTGATCGTCATCACCACGTCCTGCTGGGAAAAACAGAGCCAGGCTGCGGCCAGGAGGAGAATTCCAGACGAAATGATTTTCATTGTTTTCATTTTGAGTGCTCGAAAATGAGGATGATGCCCAGATACTGCTCGTCATAATCGGCCGGGAGCGGCGGAAAGGGCGACGAATTCATGATCGCCCGCACGGCCGAGGAGTCAAAAGCCCTGACGCCGCTCGATTCCCTGACCTCGACATTGGAGATCGTGCCGTTTCGAAAGATGCGAAAATAGACCGCCGTCTGAAGAGTCCCCTCGACGCCGGGATCGACTAGGGAGGTGAACCAATTGGAGGAAATCCGGTCCCTGATGATCTGAAGATAATATTGATAGGGAAAATTCGAGAGCCCGATCTGTCCCGCCAGGCCCGACCCTTTTCCTTCGCCGAAGCCGGGTCCGCCGGCCCCGATGGTCAAGCCGGAGCCCTGGCCTTCCCCGGATTTTGTCCCGGCGCCCGCGCCCGATTCCGCCTCCTTGCTGGGCGTGGTTTTTGCCGCCGCCTCCGGCTTGGAGATGACGGCCTGCTTATCGGATTTTTTCTTCGGCTCTTTTTTCGGTTTGTCAACGGGATAGCGCAGGGATGACTTCGGAGTTTCCTGGAGCTTTTGGGCGGTCGTCAGGTCTCTCAAAGTCTGCTTTTTAATTTCTGTCGTTCCCAATGAAGTCTTCGGGCCGCGCTGCCCGCCGCCTCCTCCCCCGCCCGGCGTGCCGACAAAGTTCAGCGGGATGTAGTGGATCACACCGTTGCTCGATGGCTTGGGAAAGTGCGGTGAGGCAATGATGACGGCGAACAGGATGACATGGGCCGTGACGGAAAATATCATGGCCCTTTGGAAGGCCTTGGGATTGATGCCTTGCCAGGCCGTCATTTTTTGCTTTCCTTGACCTCTTTGGGCTGGGTCATCAGGCCGAGGAGTTCGACACCGGCTTTCTTGATGATGTCCATGATCTGGACCACATATCCGTAAGGAAGGGATTCATCGGCCTGGAGATAGATGACTTTTTTTTGCTTCCCGAAATAATATTCTCGGAGGCGTCGTTCCAGGAGGTTGATGTTGTAGACGGAATTTTCGATGTGGATGTACTTGTCCGGAGTCACGGTCAGGCGCAGCCCCTCCTCGGCAGGCGCCGTATCGGTCTCGGCCTGGGGAAGGCTGACGCCGATCCCGGACTGCATCATCGGGGTGGTGACCATGAAAATGACGAGGAGCACGAGCATGACATCGACAAAAGGGGTAACGTTGATTTCCGAGAGGGAGGTGCCGATCTCTCTCTTGGTGCGGATGGTCGGAAGCTTAGGAAGAACCATACAATCTATCCGCGATGCTCAAGAGTTCCAGGGAGAAATCCTCCATCTCGGAGATCTGGTCTTTGATCCGGTGGAGGAACGTATTATAGGCGATGACGGCGGGGATGGCGGCGAACAGCCCGAAGGCTGTTGCGATCAGGGCCTCGGCAATCCCGGGAGCCACCGAGATCAGGCTGGCCGACCTCGTAGCACCGATTTTGATGAAGGCGTCCATGATGCCCCAGACCGTTCCGAAAAGGCCGATAAATGGGGTTACGCTGCCGGTGGTGGCCAGGAACGACATCATCTTTTCCATCCGGGATACCTCTGCGTTCGAGGCTTTGGTCAGGGCCCGGCTCAGGTTCTCCATCCGGGTGAAGCTTTGATTATTGGCCGTATTCGATTTGGCCAGGTAGGACATTTCCTTAAACCCGGCTTGAAAGATGGCCGCCAGCGGGCTGGCCGCGTATTTTTTCGATGCCTCCTGAACATCGGACAGGTTCCGGCTCTTTTTGTAGACGGACAAGAACTTCCGGGAATGAATCGATGCGGATTTGAGGCTTTTTCTCTTGAAAATGATGATCGTCCAAGAGAAAACGGAAAAAAAGAGGAGGACGAGCAAAATGACCTGGACAACGAGGCTAGCGTCCGTGATGAGCTTGAAAATATTCATAATTCTCCTTTGCTAAAAGTAGCATAGGCAGGGGGCGTTGTCAAATTCAGAGCACGGGGAATGCCGCTCAAAGCCGAGCGGATTTTCCGCAGCGCTTGCCCACCTTTTAAGCCAGCAGGCGGGAGAGGATTTCGACGGCCACTTCTTTGGCCAGCTCGCCGCTCTCCATGGTCGGGCCGACACAGGAGGGGCAGCCGTCCTGGCAGGGGCAGGCCGCAATCGTCTTCAGGCAGGTTTCGAGCAGCCTTTTTTCCAAATCGAAGAGCGACGGGCTGAGCCCGATGCCGCCCGGGTAGTTGTCGTAAACGAAGATGTTCGGCTCGAAATCCATCTCGGAGTAAAACGGCGTGCCGTGCACGGGCTGGATTTTCGCCAGCAGGTCTTTGGGCGGGACAGACTCTCCCGTGGAGTTGTCGCCGATGGAGACCCCGATATCGTGGATGTCGCACATCAGGAATAACGGCGAGACATGATGGAGGACATAGGCCAGGCCGTAGAGCCCGTTAATCTTTTGCTCCGAGGTGAAGGGCAGGGCCTGGAGGAGCGAGGCGGGGACCGTCAGCCAGTATGAGGTTGTGTGCATCTCATTCTGGGGGAGGCTGAGGTCGCCGGCCCCCACGTTTTCCATCGTGTGGAACTTGATCTTCTTGAAGCCCACGACCTGGGTGGCGACATGGACCTCGCCGTGCGCGATATCGAACCGGTCCAGCCTCTTCTTGTCGAAGAAATCCAGGATCTTGATCTTGGTGTAATCGATGGCGTCCGTGTAATAGTCGACGTCGGTCTTCGTGACATAAGCTTTTCGCTGCTCATAATCCAACTTGTCGACGAAGTACTGCTCTCCTTCGCAAATATAGATGGCCTTGGGATGGAGAGTGGTCAAGGCCGAGGTGAAGTCGACCTCGGCGATAGCCTTGGATTTCTGGCTGGTGTCCACGACGACGAAATTGTCAGAGCTGATGCTGCGCAGGCTGACGCCGTCGGCGGGATAGGCGTCCGATGTCCAGTACCATTTGTCCTTCGAATGGTGGACGAGCTTTTCCTCTTCCAGGAACTTGAGGATCTCCGCGATGTCGACGGTGCCGAATTTTTCACGTTCCTGGAACGGCAGCTCGAATGCCGCGCATTCGATATGATTGACGAGAATCGACAGGTTGTCCGGGTTGATGAGCGCCCTCTCGGGGCTCTTGGAGAAGAAATAGTCCGGGTGGTTGACGATGAATTGATCGAGGGGAGAGCTGGAGGCTACTAGCACTGCGGCCGAAGTTCCGGTTTTTCGGCCCGCCCGGCCGGTCCGCTGCCACGTGCTGGTGATCGTTCCGGGGTAGCCGGCCAGCACGGCCACATCCAGAGTTCCGATATCAATGCCGAGCTCTAAGGCGTTGGTGGAAACGACGCCCAGGATTTTTCCGTCCCGCAGCCCTTTCTCGATCTCCCGCCGCTTGAGGGGGAGGTAGCCGCCCCGGTAGCCGCGGATGAGGCCCTCGTCCTTGATCGTCTTTTCGATGTCTTCCTTGAGATACGTGACGAGCACCTCCGTGATCAACCGGCTCTGGGCGAAGACGATGGTTTGTAGGTTGTTCTTGAGGAAGAGCGTCGCCACCCGCCGCGCTTCGTTGACATACGAGCGGCGGATGCCCAAAGCTTCATTCACGACGGGCGGCGTGTAGAAAATGATATATTTTTCGCCTCGGGGGGCGCCGTTGTTGTCGATGAGGGCCACGGGCGCCTCGATTATCTTTTCGGCCATCTCCAGCGGGTTGGCGATGGTGGCTGTACAGAGGATGAACTGCGGCGATGAGCCGTAGAATTGGGCGATTCTTTTCAGGCGCCTAAGGACATTGGCCAGGTGGCTGCCGAAAATGCCGCGGTAGTTGTGCAGCTCGTCGATGACGATGTATTTCAAGTTTTCGAAGAGCTTGATCCATTTCGTATGGTGGGGCAGGATGCCGGCGTGGAGCATGTCCGGGTTGGTCAGGACGATGTGGCCGCGGGCCCGGATGGCCTTCCGCGCGTCCTGGGGCGTGTCACCGTCGTAGGTGAAAATCCGGATCTCTTCGGGCAGGAGCTTGATCGTCTCATCGAGCTCCGCCCGCTGGTCATTGGCCAGGGCTTTCGTCGGGAACAGGTACAAGGCCCGGGCCGAAGGGTTCTTGAGCATGGCGTCGAGAACGGGCAGGTTATAGCACAGAGTTTTTCCCGATGCCGTCGGCGTCACGACGACGACATTCTTTCCCTGCTCTAAGGCTTCCCACGACGAATATTGATGGGTGTAAAGCCTCTCGAAACCCTTTTCCCGGAGGGCCTTGACCAGCGCAGGATGAACCTGCTTCGGATATTCCAGGTAGCTCCCTTCCTGGGCGGGAAGGTGTTTGATCGCCCGGAGCGAATCGTTCTTGATGCTGATCTCTCTCAGCATTTCCAGGGATTTAAGCAGGTTCTCTTCGCGGCCCATGTCTTCGGGAATAATCCTAGCCGATTGAGTCCGGCGGGTCAACACATAGTTGTCTGAGCATAATAAATAAGCTAAAATAAAAAGTTATGCTCAAAGAAATTGTCGTGAAGAAGGCGGCGCAGCACAATTTGAAGCGGATCGACGTCCGCTTGCCGCGCAACCGGCTGATTGTGGTGACGGGGCCGAGCGGGTCCGGGAAATCTTCGCTGGCCTTTGACACGCTGTTTGCCGAGGGGCAGCGGCGGTACATCGAATGCATGTCGGCCTATGCCCGCCAATACATGGAGATGATGGAGAAGCCCGAAGTGGAATCGATCGAGGGGATCTCGCCGGCGATCTCCATCGACCAGAAGACAATTTCCTCAAATCCGCGCTCGACAGTCGGCACTGTCACGGAGATTTACGACCTGCTCAGACTGCTGTACGCCCGCGTGGGAAAGCCCCATTGCCCAAGCTGCGGCCGGCAGGTCAGTCCCCAGACCCCCGAGCAGATCGTCCAGAGAATTTTTGATTCTGCGGCCGGGGAAAAAGTCAAAATCCTGGCGCCCGTCATCCGGGGCCGCAAGGGAGAATACCATAAACTTTTTGACAAGCTCAGAAAAAAAGGGTTCCTGCGCGTCCGCATCGACGGCGGCTTCCGGGACCTCGAAGACAACATCATCCTGGAAAAAACGAAGAAGCATACGGCGGAAGTCCTGGTGGATGAGATCCGGGTGTCCCGGGCGGCAATCTCCCGGCTGAGAGAAGCCGTTGACCGGGCGCTCGATATTTCCGAGGGCGAAGCTCTCCTGCTGAGAGCCTCCGGCCAGGAATCCTATTATTCTTTAAAGCTCCTCTGCCCTTACTGCGAAATCAGCCTGCCCGAGCTCGAGCCGCGCAATTTCTCCTTTAACAGCCCGTACGGAGCGTGCCCGCGCTGCCACGGGTTGGGATTCGAGACCATGCTGAATGAATGGGGCGAAGTGGAGCTGACCGAAGAAGTCTGTCCCCAATGCCGGGGAAGCCGGCTGAAGCCGGAAAGCCTGTCCGTCAAGATCGGCGGCAAAAATATTCATGAATTGAGCGCCCTGGCCGTGAGCGAGCTGATTGTGACGATGGCGGGCTTCATCTACACGCCCGCCCAGGAGCTCATCGCTTCAAAAATTCAAAAAGAAATTCTTTCCCGCCTGAGCGTTATGACAGAGCTCGGAATGTCTTATCTCCAGCTCAGTCGGACGACGGCCTCTCTCTCCGGCGGAGAGGCGCAGCGGGTGCGCCTGGCGGCCCAGGTCGGGGCGCGTCTTCGCGGCATCCTCTATGTCCTCGATGAACCGACGATCGGCCTCCACCAGAGAGACAACAAGCGGCTGATCGCCCTGCTCCGCAAGATCCGCGATGATGGGAATTCTGTGCTCGTCGTGGAGCACGATGAGCAGACCATCCGCTCGGCGGACTTCATCCTGGACCTGGGGCCCGGCGCCGGAGAACAGGGCGGGTTTGTCGTCGCCGAGGGCAGTCTCGGCCGGATCCTCGATTCTCCCGACTCCCTGACGGCCAAATATCTGAGGGGCGAAATGAAGGTCCCTCTCCCAGCCGAACGACGGCGGCCGAAGGGATGGCTGGCGATTCTCAAAGCCAGAGAACATAACCTCAAGAACATCAACGTCCGCATCCCTCTGTCCTGCATGACGGCGGTCACCGGGGTTTCCGGTTCGGGGAAAAGCACGCTTGTCTATGATATTCTCTACCGAAGCCTGCAAAACACACTCCATAAAGCCAAGCAGAGGGCAGGAGTCCACGAGGAGATCCAGGGCGCGGACCAGCTGGATAAGGTCATCTCCGTCAACCAGAAGCCGATCGGCCGGACGCCGCGCTCCAACCCGTCAACTTATACGGGCCTTTTCACCGCCCTCCGACAGCTTTTCGCGCGCACGCAGGAAGCCATGATGAGGGGATATACCGCCAGCCGCTTCAGCTTCAACCTGGCCGGGGGCCGCTGCGAGGAGTGCCAGGGGGCCGGGGTCAAGCGGGTGGAGATGCATTTTTTGCCCGATGTGTTTGTCACCTGTGACCGCTGCGGCGGGATGAGATACAACAAAGAGACGCTGGCGGTCCGCTACAAGGGCAAGAATATCGCCGACTTCTTGGCCATGACCGTGGATGAGGCTTACGAATATCTGAAAGCGCAGCCCCAACTGAAAAGGAAATTGGCGACGCTGAAGAAAGTGGGGCTGGGCTATATCCGGCTGGGCCAACCGGCGCCGACTCTCTCCGGCGGCGAAGCACAGCGCATCAAGCTGACCAAGGAGCTCGGCCGGAAAAATACGGGCCGGACTCTTTTTCTTTTGGATGAGCCGACGACCGGGCTGCACTTCCACGATGTCCGTAAGCTGCTCGAACTGCTGGCCGAGCTGGTCAGGCTGGGGAATACTGTCGTGATCATCGAGCACAACCTTGAAGTTATCAAGGTTTGCGACTATATTATAGACTTGGGCCCTGAAGGGGGAGAGGACGGCGGGCAGGTCGTTGCCGCAGGAACGCCTGAAAACGTGGCGGCCGCGCCGGACTCCCACACGGGGCAGTTTTTAAGAAAGGCGCTGGCGGAGACGGTTTTGCCCTCCTAGGAAGGAACGATGGCTTTTCATGATATCGCCGGCAACAGCCGGGTCAAAAAAATCCTCAAGCTCTCGCTCGGACGGCAGCGCGTGCCCAACTCCATGCTGTTTTGCGGTCCCCAGGGCGTCGGCAAGAGGCAAACCGCCTTAGTCCTGGCGAAGGCCCTGAATTGTCTTGAGAAGACCGATGATGCCTGCGAAGAATGTTTGAATTGCCGGGCCATCAGCGAGGGGAATTTTCCCGATGTCATCGAGATCGTGGCCGCCGGCGACGTCATTAAGGTCGATCAAATGCCGATCGTCAAGCAGTTGGCGTATTTGAAACCGATGTCCGGGAGAAGAAGGGTGTTCATTGTGGACGAGGCCGAACGAATGAACGAAGAGTCGGCTAATTCGATCTTGAAGGTCCTGGAGGAGCCGCCGCTGTTCACGCACATTTTGCTGATCAGCGATAATCCCGCGTCCATTCTCCAGACGGTCAAATCGCGCTGCCAGACCCTGAATTTTTCCCCGGTGGCCAAGGAAGAGATCGAGCAGGCCCTCCGGGAAAGCGGCTACGAAGAGGAAAAGGTCAGGATCATGGCCCTGCTTGTCCGCGGCAACCTGGAGCAGGCCCTGGAGCTGGACTGGGAGGATATCCAAAGACAGCGGCAGGAAGCCTGGGAGCTTTTCTTCGCCCTCATCAGCCGCGGCGAATCCTCTCCTTTTCTAAGAAAGTACGCCTTCCAGAAGAGGAATGTGGTCAGGGAAGACCTGGAGCAGACGCTGGAGCTGTTTTCTTCCTTCTGCCGCGATTTCATGCTGATGAAAGAGAACAGCGACCCGAAGCTCCTCTTCAACCCGGATTATGAGGATCGGATCCGGGAAGGCGAGAAATTCTTGAGTCATGAGCAGACGCTCAGCCTGCTGGGCTGGATCGATGCCGCGGCCAGCTCCCTCGGCCGGAGCCTGAATATCGGCCTGCTGGCGAGCGCTTTGTATTCCCGCATGACAGGATGAAACCATGTCCGAATTAGTCTGTTTGCTTTCCGAACGAACGGGAAAGATCATCCGGGCCCAAAGGGGCGAACTGGATGTCCAGAGGGGCGATCTCTGCCTAGTCGAATCCGAGTTTGGCGGAGACTTGGCTACGGTGATGGATGTTTCCAGCGATGTCTGCAAGCATCCCAAGCTGGCCCAAGAAGCGCCCAAGATCATCCGCAAGGCTAGTGAAGACGACACCCGCAAGTTCCATTGGCTCCAAGAAAAAGAGCAGAGGGCTTATGACTTCTGCCTGCAGAGGATCAAGAGCCGGGACCTGCCCATGAAGCTGACCACGGTGCGCTATTTTTTCAGCGAGAAAAAGGGCGTTTTTTTCTACACGGCGGACGGGCGCATCGATTTCCGGCAGCTGGTCAAGGACCTGGCCAAAGAGCTCAAGATGCGGATCGAAATGCGCCAGGTCGGGGTCAGGGATGAGGCGAAGATCATCGGCGGGCTGGGGGTCTGCGGGCGGCCCTTGTGCTGCGTGACTTTCATGAAGTCGTTCGAACCCGTGACCATCCAAAAGGCCCGCAAGCAGCAGATCGTCATCAACCCCACCAAGATTTCCGGCCTGTGCGGCCGCCTGATGTGCTGTTTGGCGTTTGAAGAAGACACTCGCGGCCGGATGTATTATGAAGACGAGAAGCTGATCGAAGATTAGGGCCGGATCGCTTCTTCTCGGCAATCACGAATTGGGGGGCGCGGTATCCAGTACCGCCCAATTCACGATTGCGGAACAGAAGTCATTCGGCCTGAGTCTTCGATCAGCGCCTCATTGCTGGACCATGCCGTCGAAGAGACGGATGATCCGCCGGGAGCAAGAGGCGATATGATCGTTATGGGTGACCATGACGATCGTCCGGCCTGCCTTCCAGAGCTCGGTCAGAATGGCCATGATCTCTTCACCACTCCGTGAGTCGAGGTTGCCCGTCGGCTCGTCGGCAAGAAGAATGGGCGGATCGTTGGCCAGGGCCCGAGCCAGGGCGACACGCTGCTGCTGGCCTCCCGAGAGTTCCGAAGGGCGGTGGCTGCGCCAGTCGTAAAGCCCGACGGCGTTCAGCAGCTCGCTGACCCGCTTTTTCCTTTTTTGGCCGCTCTTCCCGTCAAACAACATGGGAAGTTCGATGTTCTCCCAGGTGGTGGCATAGGGAAGAAGGTTGAAATTCTGGAAGACAAAGCCGATCTTGCGGTTGCGCACGGCCGCGAGCTGATCGAAGGACAGGCCGGCCACCCGGTCGCCATCAAGGACATATTCCCCTGCCGTCGGCGTGTCCAGACAACCGATGATGTTCATCAGCGTCGATTTCCCCGATCCGGAAGGCCCCATGATGGAGATGAACTCTCCCCTCCCGATCTTCAGGGACACGCCACGGAGCGCCGCCAGGATCTGGCTCCCCGTCTGATAGACCTTGGTGATGCCTTGAAGTTCAATCATGATGACCCTCTATTCATAGCGGAGTGACTCGATGGGGTTTGACCGCGACGCCCTGAGCGCCGGGAATATCCCCGACAGGAAGACGAGGACCCCCAGGATGGCCATGTAAGCGGCGAAGATTTGAAGAGAGAATTCCGGCCGCAGCAGGTAGGCCTCGATCCCGAACGAATCGTAATTGATGGGGGCGAGGCGGATGAGGTGGACGATGTTGAAGGCGACGATAAATCCCCAGAACGTCCCCTTCGCGAAAACGAAGAGCGTCTCCAAGAAAAACTGCTCGACGATGACCCGCCGTCGCGCGCCGATCGCCAGCTTGATCCCGATCTCCTTGGTCCGCTCCTTGGCGACGGCATACATCAGGTTGGTGACGCCGACCGCTCCGATGAGCAGGGTCAGGGCGCCGATAATACCGAGGAAAATCTCGATCCCCTTGAAGATGGCCATGCCTTCCTTGGCGTCCTCGATGGTATTCCAGAAGCTGAGGGCGTAGCGGTCGTCGGGGTCGAAGCGGTTTTTTCTTCCCAGGAGCGTCCGAACCCGCGCCTCGATCAGCTTGGACTGCGCCGCCTCATGGGGTTGGATGTGGATCTGGTTGATGCGCCGCCGGTTGTCGATCTGGCGGTAGGCATAAAAGGGGAGATAGATCTGGTCTGCATCCGGCCCCTGGTACATCGAATCCTGGATTTTTTTCTGCAACACACCGATGACCGTGAAGGGGATGCGGTTGATAATGATCTGTTTCCCGACGGGGTCCCCGCCGCCGAAGAGGTCCCCGGCAACCTTCCAGCCGATGAAGGCGACTTTCCTCCCCTCCGCAACATCGTCGGCGTTGAGGAAGCGGCCGCCGAGCTGAGGGACTTGGGTCCGCATCAGGGCGAATTCGGCGGTCGTACCGTGGACGGAGCGGTTGATCTCCTTGCCGTTGGCCGACACCTGGAGGTAATTGTACGATTCCGGGGCGATACGCAGGATCTCCGGGATCCTGTCCTTGAGGTAGTCGACGTCCTCCGGATAGAGGGAGATCGGACGGCCTTTAGGCAGGCCCTCGAATTCGAGCGAGGTCTGGCCGCCGTAGACCATGATCAGCGTTTCGCCGAGCCCGGAAAACGCGACCTTGAACTGGGTGGTCATGCCCTGGCCGAAGGCCATGAGCAAAAGGATGGAGAGCGTTCCCCAGAAGAGCGCGAAGGTGATGAGCGAGGCCTTCTTCCGGCGCTTTCGGTATTCGCTCCAGAAAAAACGGGGCAGTGTCAGGTTCATCTATTTCCTCAGCGCCTGGATCGGGTCGGTGGATGCGGCGGTCCGGGCCGGGATCATCCCGGCAACGACGCCGATGACAAGCAGGATCAGGACCGTAGAGATGATGACGAGAGGGTTGAGAACGGGAATGCCGACGAAGTCGGTGAACCCGCCCGCGGGGAAGGCTTTGGTCGCCCGGAGCACGCCGGCCGAGAGCCCGAACCCGACGAGCCCGCCGAGGAGCATAATCACGAGCGACTCGCTGAAAAACTGCCAGAGGATCGTCCGGCGTCGCGCACCCACGGCCAGCTTGACGCCGATCTCCCGTGTCCGCTCGTCCACGACGACCCTCATAATCGAGGCGACGCCGACGCCGCCGACGAGGAGCGTGAACGAGCCGATGATCCCCAAGAAGACCGTGAAGGCCAGGAAGAAGGTCGTGAACTGTTTCTCGAAATCCAAGGTGTCCCAGATGGAGATGGCGTCCGGGTCGGCCGGGGAAAAGCCCACGAGTTTGGCGAAATGCTTCTTGATGTCCTCCGTGACCGCCTTGCTCCGGCCGAGGTCGAGGGGGCGGAAGATGAAGTTCGAGATGTACTTGAAGCCGTAGAGCGAGGAATAGGTCGTCCAGGGGATGAAGGCGCAGCGCTCGTCGCGCTGGCCGTTGTAATTCGAGTTTTGGAGCTTTGTCCGCATCACCCCGACAACGGTAAACGGGACACTGTCAATGAAGATGGCCTTACCCACCGGCTCTTCGTTCCCGAACAGGTCGGTCGCGAGGACGTCCCCGATGAAGCAGACGCGCTTGCGGGCGGCCATGTCCTCGGCGTCGATGAACCGGCCCTTCTCGGCGATCGTGTTGCGCATCAGTTCGAACGCAGGGTTGATGCCGCGGACGGTATTCCGGTATTCCTTCCGCCCATAGCTGATGAGCCGGCTGCCGACGAACTCGGGGCTGATCAGTTCGATACCGGGGACTTTTTCCGGGACCGCCTCAACCATCTCCGGCGTGATCCGCACGGCCTTGCCCCTGAGAAACCCCTGCCAGGGAAGCGTCGTCCGCGAGGGGAAGGCAAGGACAATGCCCTGTCCCATGCCGTGGAACCGCTTGATCTGGGCTTTGGAGACAGAATCGCCGAACGCGATTAGAAGAACGACGGAAAACGTGCCCCAGACGACGCCGGAGAGCGTCAGGACGGTCCTCAATGGCTGGCGGACGAGATCACGGAATAGGTTGCGGAAGAAAATGCCGATCATGGGCTTGGCGGCCTATTTATTCGATCATTTGATTTCGCGGGGCGGCTTCTCGACGACCTTGTCGCCCTCTTTCAGGCCGGAGAGGATCTCAATGTTCAGGCCGTCGGAGAGCCCGGTCTGCACCTCGACCTTGCGGGTCTTTTGCTCTCCCTGGGCCTGGCTTTCGGGAACCTCGACGAAGCGCTTGCCGTTGTCGAAGATGACCAGCCGCTCGGGGAGCATGAGGACCTGCTTGCGGTCGCGGATCCGGATGCTGGCCGTGGACGAGAAGCCGGCCCGGAGGACCATCCCGGGGTCCTTAACGATCGAGATCTCGATGTCGAAAAGGGTGGCGTTCCCCTCTTTCTTGGCCTTCGGATAGATCCGAGTGACCTCGCCGGCGATCTTGGCGTCGGGCAGGGCGCCGATCGCGACTTCAGCCGCCATGCCGGCGCTGATCTTGCCCACGTCGATCTCGTCCACCGTCCCCTTGAAGCGAAGGCTCTCCATCTCGGCCAGGGAACAGAGCTCGGTGCCGGGCTGATAGTTGGTCAGCGGCACGACAGGATCTCCCTGGAATACGCTCTGGGAAAGGATCACTCCGTCGATGGGGGACTTGATGATGGAATCGATCTCCCGGTTGGACATGTGGATCCGCCCTTTCTCCAGGAGTTCGAGCCGCTCCATGGCGATCTTGTACCTGAGGTTCGCTTCCTGATATGAGCTCTCGACGGAGTCCATATCGGACTGCGAGACCAAAGCTCTCTTGAAAAGCTGTATCTGCCGCTCCCAGTCGGCCTTCAGCTTGTTCATGGTCACTTCCGCGAGTTCCATGCTGCGCCGGGCTTCCACATATTCGAGCGGGGTCGGGTTGGGAGAGATCTTGAAGAGGGGGGCCCCGACTTTCACGGCGTCGCCCACTTTGAAGAGCACCTCGGCGACGATTCCCGGAATGGTCGATTTCACCTTGGTTTCTTTTTCGGGTTCGATGGTGCCCACGGCCAGGGCCTTTTCCTGGATATCACCCCGGGTAACAGCGACGAGCTTATTCGCTTCCTTTTTCTTACCGCAGGCAAACAGGAAATAGATGAACATCAGGATGAAAAGGCAGGCAATCCCGCGCAAAATCCACTTTTTCATGGCAAACCTCTATCCTCTTTGTATATCTGTATAGACGCAAAAACAAGGATAAAGGTTCAGAAAAAAGCCCTTTTTGCTCTTAATTTTTTTCTTGCGGCCGCCCCGTGGGATGTTTAGCGTTTGAAGAAGATAGCCGCGGCCGGACGTATTATGAAGACGAGAAGCCGATTAAAGATTAAGGCCGGATTACTTTTGCTCGGTTATGACAAACTGGGAGGCTCGGGATACCGCGAGTAACGTGCCTTTCTGGGAATAAGCTTTGACCTGCCATGTATAGAGTTCTCCGGCTTTCAGCTTTGGCCTGATCTCTTCCGGCAGGGTGATCTTAGTCTCCTGGGTTGTGCCCGTCCACATCACTTTGTGATTGGAAAGGGTCACCTTATATTCCACGTTTTCTCCAAGGGGTTTCCATTCGAAATAGGTCGGTGCGGAAGAGAGTCCTCCCGCCGGGGTGACGGCGTCTATAGAGGCACCGCGGACGGTCTGGTCGCCCGTGAAGATAAATTCAGGCGGGGCCTGTTTGAACCTGGGGACCACAGCCAGGACGACGACAAGGATAAGGGCGGCAGAAACCGCAGCGGTCACCCATTGACGAGGAGTGAGGAAAGAGGTGACCTTCTCTGTCCAAGGCACCCTCTCCGCCAGCTGCGGGGCAGCTTCGGGCGCGAAAATATCGGCTCCCTTGGTTTTGACGGCTTCGATCAGCATGTTGCGTTCAACCGTCTTTTGAAAACACGAGGGACAATTGAAATAATGGTCTTCGAACTTCCATTTTTCGTTTTCCGAGAGTTTGTTCAGCAGATAAAGGTCGATCGTTTCTTCATATTTGCATTTTTTCATCTTAGCACCTGTTCCTCATTTTCGTTTCACAGGTTTAGTCGCCATGTGTGACAAAAAATGGAAAAAATTAGCCCGTCAGGATCTTCCTGAGTAGCTTCTGGGCGTAATTCACCCGCT
The DNA here is from genome assembly GCA_963715635.1 of Candidatus Aminicenantota bacterium. Taxonomy (GTDB): domain Bacteria; phylum Acidobacteriota; class Aminicenantia; order Aminicenantales; family UBA4085; genus JAPKZH01. The sequence continues at coordinate 3,963,478 of OY970261.1, forward strand.
CGCTCACCTTGGCCGGGGAAATGCCCAATTTGCGGGCGACCTCCTCTCTTGTAAGATCTTTAAAATAATAGAGATAAAGGACATCTTTGAATTTTGGCTTGAGCTGCTTGATGGCCTCGGCCAGACGGGCCGCCCGCTCGTCCCGCTCCACCTGGTCATGGGGATCGGGCAGCGGATTGACCTCCGGGGCATGCTTGAGGACCCTCATTTTCTGCCGGATATAGTCGATGATCCGGCGGCTGGTGATGGTATATATAAATGTACCGACCGAGGATTCTCCCCGGAATTCGCCAGATTTGATCTTCTCAATGACCTGCATCATGATCTCGTTTACGACATCTTCCCAGTCGGGGTTCCCCCCGCCCAGGGACTTCCTTACCTTGAAGCTGACCACAGGCCTGTACCGGATGATCATCTGTTCGAGGTCGGTGTCCGGTTTGCGAGTCTCTATGCCGTTCATAATTTTTTTCATTATATATCCAGGGGCCGGGCTTGACAAGCTGGGATAATCTTGGAAGGAAACCCTTTTCTAGGGTTTCCTTCCAACGGTCGCTCCGCTCCCTGCGACCGACCCGGAGACACAAACTTGTTCTGGCCCCCCTTGATTTTCAAGGGGGGAAGGGGGGATTAATACTTATAGTTTAAATTCTTTGATGTGTCTCCGCTTGCTCTTTGAAGCTAATCTGGACTCCGAATAATTCAATTTTCTTATGGGCACGCCGACTAAAGCTTAGTCCTGAGAGGAAATTTATATGGAAAATTATCTCATCATCGAAACTTCAGAGCGAGCCCGAGAGATCAATGCCCAGATCCAGGGCCTCAAAGCCCTTCTCCACGATGACCGGGAACGAGCCCGTCGAACGCCCGAAAAGGGCCTGGCCTTTCCGTCCTTCCATGAGAATCCCTTGAACGGGCTGAGCCAGAATCCTAAGTTTGCCCGCGTCCTTTCAGCCAAGAAGATCCTTCGGGACCTCAGCCGGGCTGGAACGCTCGTAGGCCAGAAGCAAACGGTGCCCCTTTCCGTCGGCCTGTTGGAAACCAGGGATCATTTGCGGTCCGACCTCCTCTATTTCATCGCCCTGACCGATCTCAATGAGGAAACGTTCGGCCATTCCCAGCTGGTCGCCGGCTATGCACTCCTCATCGCCCGGGCGCTCGGAATGGAAAACTTGAAATCCCTGGCCGATGTTGAGAGAGGTGCGCTGCTCCATGACATCGGGAAGATCGGAATCCCGGAATTCATCCTGAAGAAGACAACGCCCCTGACCTTCCTGGAATGGGAGATCATCAAAGAGCATCCTCTCCTGGGATTCGAAATCATCAAAGAGTTTGATTTCTTGGAAAAACCCGCCCAGGTCGTCCTTTATCATCACGAGCGCTTTGACGGCAAAGGCTATCCCTGCGGCCTGGTCGGAGAAAGCATTCCCTTAGAAGCCAGAATCTTTTCCATCGCGGATACGGTCGATGCCATGACCTCGGACCGGCCCTACAGAAAGGGCCGGAGCTTGGAAGAGGCCTTCCGGGAAATCGAACGCTGCAGCGGCGGCCAGTTTGATCCCAACCTCGTCGAGGTGACTCTGTCCATCCCGAAGGCAAGCTGGCTCGAGGCCAGGAGGAATACCCTCAGGCGCCTCCGTCCCCCCACCATCCATTAATCCGGATTCTTTTCCGCGGCGTCAGCGCAGAGCTGGGCCGTATGGACCACGCGGAATTTTTTCCCTTCTTTCTTGAGATTCGCCTTCAGCTGAAAAACGCAGCCCGGGCAGTCCGTGGCGACGAGAGCGGCCCCGCTGTCCAGGACCTTCTCTCTTTTCTTCTCCCAGAATTTGGCGGAGATTTCCGGGTTTTTTAGGGAGAATACCCCGCAAAAACCGCAGCAGGCATAAGGCTCGTCCTCAAGCTTGGGCTTGAAGCCGAGGCTTTCCAGGAGCTTCGGGGGCTCTTCTTTGAGCTTCAGGTCGTTCAGATAGTGGCAAGGATAATGATAGAAAACCTCACCCTTCTCTCCTGGTTTTCTATCCTTGGGGAGATACCCATTTTTCACCATGAATTCTGTGAAATCATAGACCTTTTCCGCCCAGGGCGCAGCCTTTTCATCAAGCTGAGGATAGAGTTTTTTCAGCATGGAATTCCCGGTCGGGCAAACGGTAAGAATATAATCCGGTTTTTCTTTTTCAAAGCATTTCAGGTTTGTCTCCAGCAGCTTCCTGACGTCCTTTTCATGGCCGAGATGATGACTGGGGGCGCCGCAGCAGGCCTGGTCGGGGGGACAGAGGACATCGAACCCGAATTTCGAGAGAGACTGGATGACGCTCTGGCGGATTTCGGGGAAGAAAAATTTCACCAGGCAGCCCTGGAAGAGATAGATTTTTTCTCCCTTATGATCCTGCGCCGGGACGCTCTTTTTGGGGTTGAGGACCGGGAAGTTCTTCCCTTTGGCCCAGGCAAAGGGCAATTTTTTGAGATAGCCGTTCTTTTGCCAGAGCTTTTGCAGGACCGCCAGAATCTTCGTGCTGGCATCGGCAAAGGCCCGCCTCCGAAAAATGCCCGACAGCGTCCTTTCCCAGACCGAAGGGCCTTTGGCATTCTTCAGCTTGAGGAGAATCTCACTCGTGGGAATGCCCACGGGGCAGAAATCCTCGCATTTTTTGCAGTCGGCGCAGAGGTCGAGAAGCCGGGACGCCTCCTCGGGGGAGCGGGTGATCGCCGTGAGAAGGACACCGATTCCTCCCGGATACACCAAACCTCCAAAGACATGGCCGCCGACCGCCTGGAAGACGGGGCACTGCAGCATGCAGCCCCCGCATTTCAGGCAGTACAGGATCTCTTCGAGATCTTTGTCCGCGGCGATATCCAGCCTTCCGTTGTCGATGACGACGATGTGGACTTCCTGAGGTCCGTGGACGCCGACGACGAGCTCCTTTTCGATATCCGTCGTCTTGCTGGGCCCCGTGATGAAGGAGACATAAGACGTCAGCTTGAGGCCCGAGGAGGCCATCGTCAGGGCCTTGATCAGCGTGACGGCCTGTTCCATGGTTTCGACGAACTTCTCGGTCGTGACCAGCGCGATATGGACCGGCGGCAGCGAGGTGACCAGGCGCGCGTTGCCCTCATTGCTGATGATGACAAGCGTGCCCGACTCGGCGATGGCCAGGTTGGCGCCGGAAATCCCGACGTCCGCCTCGGAGAAATATTTTCGCATTTCCTGGCGGGCGATCTTGACCATTTCCTTGATATCGGGGGGGACGGGCCGGCCTAGATGCCGCGAGAAGATCTCCGCGACCTCTTCCTTTGTTTTATGCAGGGCCGGGGCCGTGATATGGGAGGGCCGTTCTCCGGCCAGTTGCACGATCCACTCGCCGAGGTCGGTTTCAACGACCCGATAGCCTTTCCCTTCTAAAAATTTATTCAGCTCGATCTCTTCGCTGACCATCGATTTCGATTTGACGATGAGCTTGGCCTTTTTTTCGAGCAAGATTTTTTCGATGACCGACCGGGCCTCGTCCGGCGTGGACGCCTTGTAAACTCGGGCCCCCGCTTTTTCGGCTTCTTGGCTGAATGCCTCGATCAACTCGGGGAGCCTGCCGACGCACTCCTGCCTGATGGCCCTGGCTTTTTCCTTATAAGCACTCCAGGGGACCTCTTCGCGGGTTTTCCGATATTTGGAGAAATGCTCGTCGCCGGCTTTTTTCAGGGCTCTTTGCAGGTTCTCATTGCGGAGGGCCTTTCGGACGTCTTTTTTTTTGGCTTTCCGGGAGAACAACTACTCTTCCTCCTCCCCGGGCTTCCTTCTCATCTCGCCCAGGTAGGATTTGACATCGACCAGGATCTCGCGCGGCTTGCTCCCTTCGGAAGGTCCCAGGATGCCCTCCTGCTCCATCTGGTCGATGATCCGCGAGGCCCGGGCATAGCCCAGCTTGAGTTTGCGCTGGAGGTAGGATGCCGAAGCCTGTCCTGTGGCCAGGACGAGCTCCATGGCCTTGTCGTAGAGATCGTCTTTTTCGTCGAGGGCCTCCCAGGCGTATTCCCCCGTGCTTTTGATGACGCTCACGATTTTTTCATCGTAGCTCGGCGTGCCCTGCTCGCGGACGAATTTGACGAGGCGGCGGACCTCGGGAATCGAGACGTAAGAGCAATGCAGCCGGATCAGGCGCGGATAATTCGGCGGCATGAACAGCATGTCGCCCATCCCCAGGAGCTTGTCGGCGCCGCCCGTATCCAAGATAATCCGCGAGTCGATCTTGGACGGCACGCGGAAGGCGATCCGGCTTGAAAAGTTGTTCTTGATCGTCCCGGTGATGACGTCGATCGAGGGCCGCTGGGTGGCCAGGACCAAGTGGATCCCGACGGCCCGGGCCAGCTGCGCCAGGCGGGCGATGGCGTAGTCCACGTCCTGGGCGCTGACCATCATCAACTCGGCCAGCTCGTCGATGATGATGACGATATAGGGAAGGGGCTTGGTCATTTTCTTTTCCTCCTCGGAGAGCTTGCCTTTCTTCTCCTTGAGGATTTGGGCGATCTGGTGGTTGTACTGCTCGATGTTCCGTACCTTGTTCTCGCTGAGCAGATGGTAGCGGTCCTCCATTTTTTTGACCGCATCCATCAGCACGTGGCCGGCCTTCTTCGGGTCGTTGATGACCGGGCTCATCAGGTGGGGGACTCCGTCATAGAGAGTGAATTCCAGGCGCTTGGGGTCGATGAGGATGAGCTTGACCTCGTCGGGCGTGGCTTTGTAGAGAATGCTGGCGATGAGGGCGTTCAAACAGACGCTTTTTCCCGTTCCGGTGGCCCCGGCGATCAGAAGATGGGGCATCACGCCGAGGTCGGTCACATAGACCTCATCATGGATGGTTTTGCCCAGGGCAAAGGTGAGCTTCGACGGCGAGTTAAGAAAATTCTCGGACTGGATGATATCCCTGAGTTTGATGATCTCTCGCTTGTTGTTGGGGATCTCCACGCCCAGCGAAGATTTTCCCGGGATCCTCTGGATCCGGACCGACTCGGCGCCCAGGGCCAGGGACAGGTCTTCGGCGAGATTGGCCACCTGGCTCACTTTGATCCCCGGGCTGGGATAGAATTCGTAGGTTGTAATCACGGGGCCCGGGTGGTATTCCTTGACTTCGCCCTCGACATGGAATTCCCGCAGCTTCTCCTCGATCCGCTGTTTTTTCTCCAGGAGCTCGGCCTTGTCGATTTTTTCGACGGGCTTTCCGGCGTCGAGCAGAGTGAAGGGCGGAAATTCGTAGTCGCCCTGGGTTTCCATTTCTGGGAAGAGATATTGTTCCGGTTTCGGAGGCTCGATGGTCAAAGGCTTAAGAGGGCTCGATTTGAGCTCCTTTCTCTCGTCCTTCCTGGCCTCTTTTTTCGACTTTTTCTCCGCAGCCACCTCGGGGGCTATCGCTTTTTCCTGTTTCGGCTCCTCCGTTTTTGGCTCTTTTTTATTGGCGGGGGCGGCCTTCTTGAGGAGGCCTTCCTTTAATTTTTCGGCGCGCCGGGCTTTCTGTCGGTCGGTGACCTTGATCCTCACTTCCTTGAAGGCGAAGGCGAAGAAACGGGAAAAAAAGTGGAGCACTTTCTTAAAGGAAAAGCCCGTGGAAAAGATGATGAGCACGGCGGCCGCGGCGACGAGGAAGATCAGAGTGCCGGTGCTGTTGAGGAAGCTGGTGAGAAACGAGTTGAGAAGATCCCCCAGAAGTCCGCCGAACGGAATTTTCGTCCCCCGCCATGTGACGTTTTGGAAGAGAAGAATGAGCAAAGGGCAGAGGATGAAAAGGATGAGGACGTATTTGCCGGTCTTGAGGAGAAGGTGCTTTTTTCCCCCGACCAAGATGGCTTTACCCCCGAGGGCGGCCATCATGAAGGCCAGGAGGAACGCCGTGAACCCGAAGACTTGGAGCAACGCATCGGCCAGCCAGGCGCCGATTTTGCCCCCATAATTATGGGTTTTCTGGGCGGCGGAGCTGACGCTGGCCCAAGACGGGTCCCGGGCGTCGAAGCTGATCAAGCTGATGAGGATAAAGACGGCTAGACAGATAAGAAGGACACCCGCGACTTCGGAGAGATTCGGATGTCTTACCTTTTTCGTTTTTGACGAAGCCGCCGCTCGCCTTTTTTTTATCTTGCTCATTGGCCCGAATTATACCATATTTAATTGACGAGGGGCACGGCCGCTCTTTCCAGCCGAGTTGACTTCGACCGACTCAAATGGTATAAGTGAAAAACGGAGGGGAAAAGGAGCAAAGAGAGAGACATGATCAATAAAAAGTTTGGCTGGATCGCGGCCCTGCTTGTCGTGGTGATCCCCGTCCTTTTTTCCACGGATGTGCGGGCGGCCCAGAGACAGGGGACATTTGAAATTTATCTCGGCAACTATAATATTAATGAGCCGCGCTTCAAGGAGGTTTATCAAACAGGCGGCGCCATCCGGGGTATCGTCCTGTCCTCCTCTCTTTTCTATAATTTCGACTTTTACACGGAGATCAAAGCTTTTTACAAGACGGGCCAGCTGACCTACACCAAGGAGGAGACGAAATTCCTGCTCGTGCCGGTCTCGCTGGGCGTCCGGTTTGTTTTTCCGAGCCAGATTGTTCTCCCCTACATCGGCCTCGGGGGGGACGTCTATTTTTATTATGAAACGAACCCCATCGGAAAGGTGCTGAATATGGCCAAGGGCTATCATGTCCTGGGCGGCGCCTATCTTCAGCTGGGGAAAAACTTTCCCCTTCTTTTAAACGCGAAGCTGAAATACACGATGGCCAAAGCCAAAGAAAACGAGATGAATATCGAGTTGGGAGGCCTGGAATACGGGATCGGCCTCGCCTTATCCTTCTGACATTCCCCAAGGAATGATCCAAACCTTCAAAAAAACGGGCCGGCACGGGCTGGCGCTGCTCCTCTTCGCGCTTCTGTCGCTGACGATGACATATCCTCTCTTGCTCCATCTCGGAGACCATGTCCCCGCCGACCTGGGGGACCCCCTTTATAACATCTGGGTTTTGGCCTGGAACGTCCATAAATTAAGCACGGGACTGGGCGGCCTCTGGGACGCCAACATCTTTTATCCCCATCATGGGACTCTGCTGTACGCGGATTCTCTCCTGGGCCTTTCGCTTCTGGCGTCTCCGCTTTTGGCGCTCGGCATTCCCCTGGTGCCGGCCTACAATATCCTTTTCCTGATGTCCTTTTTTCTGGCCGCCTTGGGCATGTACAGTCTGGTTGCCCATTTGACAAAGTCCAAGGCGGCGGCCGTGTTGGCCGGGCTGATCTTTGCCTTTTTCCCCTATCGCTTTGCCCACATCAGCCATCTCGAATTACTGTACATGGCCTGGATGCCTTTGTGCTTTTTGTTCCTCCACAAATTTTTCGAACGACCTTCTTATCGGCGCCTGTTTATCGCGGGCTTCTTTTTTGTTCTCCAGGCCGCAAGCTGCGCCTATTATGGAGTGTACCTGGCCCTCTTTGCCGGCCTCTTCGTTCTCTTCTTTGCCTGGCGGACGGGCCTCCTGGTCAAGGGAAGCTTTTGGTGGAAGGCTGGACTTTTGGCCATCTCCATTCTGATCGCCTTGTTTCCGATTTTTTATCCCTATATCAAGGTCCATAAGCAGATGCTGTTTGTCAGGTCGCTGGGCGCGGTCGAACATTACTCCGCCCGGCTCCGGGATTATCTGGCCGTCCCTCCCTGGAATGCGGTTTGGGGCAGGCTGATGGGCAGCCCCGGAGCCCAGGAATGGCAGCTCTATCCGGGGATGATCCCGGTGTTTCTTGCTGCGGCATTGTTTGTGCTGCGCCCGAGAAACAAAAAGACGGATGCCGATGAAATACCCAAACAATCCGGCTTGTTCACGACATATTCTTTACAATTTTACTGGTTGACGGCTCTCCTCGCTTTCCTGTTGTCCTTTGGCCCGGTGATTCCGATTTTTAACAAGATCGTCCTGCCGGGTCCTTACGGTCTCCTCTACAACTGGGTTCCAGGTTTTAAGGGGCTCCGGGTCCCGAGCCGGCTATCAGTTATGATGATGCTAGCGCTGGCCGTGCTGAGCGGCCTGGCCGCGGCCCGCTGGATGAACCGAATGAGGTCTTGGTGGGGAAAGGCGGTCGTGCCCCTTGTCCTTGGCGGGCTCCTGTTGACGGATTTCCTGTCAGTTCCGATCCCGTTGGCGCGGCTGGAATCTCCAGGCCGCATTCCCGCCATCTATTCGGTTGTCCGGGACCTTCCGAAGGGGGCCTCGCTCATCGAGCTTCCCATCCCGCAGCGGGGACAGGCCAAGTCCCGGGAAGCTTTGTATATGTATTTTTCCGCCTATCATTGGAAAAGGCTCGTCAACGGATACAGCGGGTATATCCCGCCCGGCTACACGATCATCGGGGAAGCCATGCAGATTTTTCCCTCTGCGCCGACGTTCGAGCTATTAAGGGATCTTGAAGTCGGATATCTTCTTGTGCATACGGAATGGTTCATGGGCGATGAGGGGAAGAAGATCAAAGCCGGTCTTGATGATTTTCCCGGCGAGGTGAAACTTCTGACGGCCTCCGAGGGGAATTTCCTTTATCAGCTTGTTCACCGGCCGAAACAGGAGAAGGAAACGACCGGCCTGGCCGAAGTCGGCGACAAGCGGAAGTGGACGGCCAGGAGCAACTGCGCGAATGAACAGACCCATCTGGCCTTTGACGGGAATCCGGAGACGGGCTGGTCGACCGAACGTCCACAGAGTGAGGGCGATTATTATTGGCTCGACCTCGGAGAGACGTTGCAGCTTCAGGAGATTGAATTGTCCTTGAACAAGAAGCCGCTCGACTACCCCCGGGGTTACAGGCTGGAGGGCTCGGAAGACGGGCGGGAATGGAAAATCTTAAGCGAGGACCCCTTTTATTTTCCCGAGCTCACCGCCGGCATGATCGAAGACTATTCAAAATACCGGGTCGAGATTACGTTCGATTCCCGCTCCGTCAGGTTTCTCCGCCTGACGGCGACGCTGTCGCACAAAAGCCGCGCCTGGTCGATCCAGGAAATTGTCTGTCGGGGCGAGAAAACCAAAAGCTGATTACTTCTCCGTCACAGCGGTCGTCTTGGCGCTTTCATTTCCATCCTTATCCACGGCCGACAAGGCATAGGCATACTTCTGCGTCAGCGACAATTTGCGGTCATCGTACTGAAAAGTCGAGGTATTCAACGTCGCTAAAAGCTGGAATTGTTCGTCGGTTTCTTCCGCTTTTCTGCGATAGAGCTTGTAACTCGCCAGGTTGCTGTCATCATTGTCGGAATTCTTGGCGAACGTTATCGTGTTGATTTTTTCGCTATAGAAAAGGATTTTGTTGATCTGGGAGGTAACAGTCGGGGCCTGAGGGGCGTAGAGCCTCTGCGCGAGCTTGTATATGTGCATGATCTCTCCATTGTCGGTATAGAAGAGATGGAGGTCGCCGTCTTTGGTGATCCGGATGCGCGGCTCGCCGGCGAGGCGAGAATTCGTCATCTGGATGTTGTCCGACCACTTTTTCTGCCCGGTGGCCTTGTCGATCTCATAAGTCTTCATCAGGACTTCATAGGTGCCGGAACCGAGGGCCTCCTGCCAGGCAACATAGACTTCCTCGGTCAACGGGTTAACGGCGATCGAGGGGTTTTCTGAAGGGTTCGGCGTCTTGGATAAGATCTCGATCGGCTGCCATTCTCCGTTGATCTGCCGCCTGAAGTAGACTTCTTCGTATCCTCCCACGAGCCCCTGCCAGACGACATACGCGTCGCCGTCGTCGGAGGCCGTGACCATGGGATACGTCCAGCTGAGGCCTGTGCCCTCAGAAATGGCGATGGGCGCCGTCCAGCCGTTCAAGTTCTTCGGATTGGTGTTCTTGGTGTACCAGACGATGGCTTCAGCCATGCGGGCGATATAGACCACGTGGGCCGTCCCCTTGCTGTCGACATATATGTTCGGCAGGTATTGCCCACCGCCCTGGCCGGCGGAAATCAGCGCCGGGTCGCTCCATTGTCCCGTGGCGCCGTCCCTGAACCTGTAGGCAAGGTTGAAGGCGCCGACATCCACCTGCCAGACGAGGCAGAAAGTATTATCGGCCGGCAAGAACGCGATGGTCGGATAAGTGGAAGCGCCACCCCCCCCTCCCGAAATATTGCCGACCCCGCTCCACGTCCCGTTCACCAGTTCCTCGGCAAAGATGGCCATGTGGCCCAATGAATAATCGGCGTCCATCCAGGCGTAAATGGCTCTATTCCCGTCTTGGCTCACGGCGGTCTGGGGGAATCCCACGTCATCGATAGCGGGGTAAACAAGAGAGTTGGCCCTCGGAGTCTCCCATTTTCCGGACTTGTTCGTGTTGAACATCATGTCCCGGCGCGCCCCCACCCCCCCGAACCACTCGACCCAAGAGACATAGGCGTTGCCCTTGGCGTCGAGGACAGCATAGGGCGATAAGCTTTCCCTCGGGGTGTTGGAGACATTCTCGGGCGCGCTCCAGCCGGCGGGAGGCCCGGCCTGGATCTGAATCCGGATCGGATTTTTTCGTGGCTGCGCCTGGGGATTCGATCCCCGGGCGAGCATCAGGATGGCCAATGATGCGAATAAAATAAAAAAGATCCATTTCTTCTTCATTCAATACTCCTTCTGAAATAGAGCCTATTATACGGGGGAATCTGAATTTGTCAACTTGCTCCGGCGGGTGTTATGCCACTTTCAAAATGTCGGCTCCCAACATTGCCGTTAGAATATTTTAGGAGACAGGGTTTTCCTTTTTTGGGAGGCGTTTTAGCTGAGGAGAGGTCTGATTTTAAGCAAAACGGTACCGCTGTTGTTCCGCTTTTGCCCAGTGTTACTATTTCGAGCGCTTTTCAACTGGACCCTTCCTGTTCATCGCGGGATATTCAAGATTCCTAGAAAATTCGGATAACCAACCGTTAGGTAAAGGCTACCGCCCGGCGGCGGATATTCAGGAAGGTCTGATACTTCTCCCAAGAAGTCGCCAGATAGAGAATCATTCGGCGGGCGTGGCGAACCAGGCGTCTCGCTGTTTCGATCAATTGCCAACGCAAGGTGGCGATCGTCTTGGATTTCAATTCAGGGTCCAAAAACAAAAGCTTCTGGGCTTGGCTGAGGATCGAGATCAACACTCCGATCGAAACCACAGGGCATTCGCTCGAAAATCACCGCTGGTCATCTGCTCCATCCCGAACCCGATTTTCAGTTCCTTGATGAAGTTTTCAACTTGGCCTCTTTGGTTATGAAAGCGAAAAACTTCCGTGGCCGTCAGCTCGTCCCGGTTGGCTTCCCCTCCTCGTCCAGAAGCGGTTGCCAGTCTCGCACGGTCCGGATAATTTCTTTAACAGCCACATCTTGGTCGGCCGTGATCGTATAGCCCATGCCGTTGGCTCGGCACCAGTTGATGACATCCGCCTGATAGAAGGCGCTGTCGGAGCGAAGATATTTGATCTTGGGGCAAAGACGCAACCACCGCTTCACAAAAGCCAACGCCCGGCTGTGAGCCGCGACGTTACCTTCCCGAAATTCATGGGTCAGACAAACGCCGGTCTCGGCCAGAAATTCCAGAATCGGCTGGTAGCCCGGCACCTCCTCGCGAGGCGGGTCTCCTATTGAATGGACGATCATCCGATGATCTTCAGAATATTTCTTTCCAATGGAATCGCAGGCTAGACGGCGTCGTAATCGCCCATGGTCAGATACCATTTGTTGAGGTCGAGCAGGTCGGCCGGCGCGGGGCCGGGCGAGTTCCAATGAAGCAGAATCGGGAATTCGCGAGGGAGAAAAACTTTGGGGCAGATGATGTAGCCGTTGCGGCGCAGGGCTCGGATGATGGAGCTGTGTCTGAGCATCAAGCACAGGCCGAGGGCCGCCCTCTGGTCTCGGGCATGGCTGTTGAAGGCGGCGATCAGTTTCCTGGCCGCCCGTTTTCCCTCCGGCGTTTTTTCGACGAGGACATCGACGAGCATGACGCAGGGAATGCCTTTGATCTCCGTTATCCGGGCCACAAGGTATCCACGCATCTCTCCTCTTGAGCGAGCCGCAAAGACGTCGTATTTCCGGGTCGGATGGTTGGTGAACCGCCATTCCAGATAAGCGCGGTCGCGGACGAGGATGTTCGTATAGTCTGCCTTGATCTTTTGCCAGAACCGGTCGAATTCCTCGGTGAAGGTGGCAACTTTTTCGACCCGCATCGATCGATTGTTCAGCCGCAGCTTGAGGGCCGCCAGGCCCATACGCCAGAAAGGGTTGGCGGCGAAAGCGACGGAGCGCATCAGGATTCCGCGTTTCGGTCGGCTGGATTTCATAATCCGGTTCAGGTCAAATGGCAGGATCCAGAGCGGAAAACGTCCGATTTCCTGATAGCCGAGATGGCGCAGGCAGTTGCGGTGGGAATATTCGTTGGAGAAGCCGAAGTTGAACTGAACGTCATCCTGCCCGCAGAGCGTGTCGACCTCTTTTTGAAGAATGACATAGATTCCGCGGCCCCTGTAGTCCGGGTGGGTCATGACATTGACGCCGAGGCTGCCCGTCCGGATGTCGGGGCCGATTTTGTGCCGCATGGGAATCGCCGCGCAGTGGCCTGTGATGCGGTCTCCTGTTTTCGTGATCAGCTCATAAACCTGTCCGCTCGGATTCTGGTCGTACTGCCAGTCGAGGTAGCCGGGCTCGGCGATATCGCTGTCCGGGAAACAGACACGGGCCAGGGTCCGGACGCCTTCGCGGTCCGCCTTCCCGGGCAGGATGTCGGATTTGATCAGGCGCAGAGCGCGGGCCATCACCCGCTCTGCCCGGGCTTTCGAGGCGGGCGTTTGATCGTTCACGGCTCGATCCTCTGAAAGATTTTAATCTCGGGGTTGATGGCCTTGATGTTGGTCAAGATGCGGTCCGTTTTTAAAAAGAGCCAGTTCAGGGCCGTTTTATAATGGAAAGCCAAGGTGTAGCTTCCACGGCCCCGGTCGAGTTGAGTGAAAAAAAGATGGCCGGGCGTATTCTCGGCGAACGACCGGCTGTAATCCACGTTGAAAAGAATGAAGTCGGCCTTTTTCATTTCCTGAAAAGCCCCCGGCGAGAGCCTGAGGGCGAACCATTTGAAGTTTTCCAAACGCGGCACATATTCGAGCGGACTGGCCACGCCGACAACTGCGTTTGCCGGGATATTTTTTCCCATCCATTGTTCGATGTGATACCTGGAATCCTTGACCATCAGGACATCCACCGAAGCCCCGTACAGAAATGTGAAACCAAAGAGGAGGAACAGGCCGGCCAATCTGCCCGCAGCGAATTTTTGTGCGGTCCCCATCGCGTCTGAGAGGACTTTGCCTCCGAAGAAGGCCAGAACGACGCAGATGGGGATGTTGAAGCGGTCGTAATTGTAAAGGATGATGTTGATATAGAAGAGATAGTAGGAAATGGCAAAAGCAGTCGAGGACAACAGGAGGACATTCTTTTTCGTCCGCAACACAGACGCGGTGAGACCCAGTCCGCAGACCACAAACAGAGGCCAACCGTGGCAAAACTGGATTTGCCGCAGGGTTTCCCAGAGCAGACGAAGGTGGCCGGAAAGAGTATTCGCGTAAATCTTATAATCTTGACTCAAGGGCCCTGTGATCATCCGGATATGATTGAGAAATCCTTGGGCATTGAAGAGAAGGTTGTGGATGATGAGGAATGCCCCGACGGCAAGCGCCAGGGCATAGAGGTTGTTCCGGTTGAACAAGGCGCGGACAAAGGCCCGGGACCGGCCCGCTTTTTTCTGCTCGAGCCAGCGTGAGAGAATGATGACGAGCGGCGGAAGAACATAAAGCCCGTAGGCCTGGTCCTTGGTGCAGATGGAACAGACGGCCGTTAAGGCAAACAAGTAATAGGATTTCGCGGCATGCGTTTTGAGGATGCGGATGAAGAAAAACATGGACCAGACGAACCAGAAGATAAAGGGAACATCGAGATTGGCCATTTTGGAATAGTAGACAAAAGGAACAATGAGGGCGGTTATCAGGGCGGCGAAGAGGGACGACCGTTTGTCATAGATTTCCAGGCCGCAGCGGTAGACAAGATACACCGTCGCCGTCGCCATGGCCGCGCTGAGAAGCCGTCCTAAATAGAACAAGGTTGTGTATGTCGAGAGTTGGGGAAAGTCGAGGACCTTGAGTTTCTGGAGGAGGACAAAAGGCAGATAAAGCAGGCTCAAAAAATAATACTGGAGCGGTGGATATTTATCGGCCCAATTGTTGGAGAACCATTGATGCATGCCTTCCAGCACTCGCGATGGGAGAATCTCGTCGGGCGCCCAGCCGCGATAGCTGGGCAATCCCCACCAGATGCCGACCAGGCTCAAGCAGAGACTCAGGAGCAGGACGGCATGGATGGCGGAAAATCTTATTTTGCCCGGTGTCATCGAGGCCTTCACGATATTTTAAGATGAACGGCCGCGAAATACAAACGCGCCAAGGAAATTGGAGGCATCCCAAATTCCGCAAAAGGTTTAACGGGTCCTGTCACGGCCGTGCCCCTAGCGTCCTCGCGCAAGACCCTCCCACCCACCACTTAGGCGCTTCGGACGCCGCGGGGCAACATCCGCGCCACCCGTCAATAACATTAACACGGAATTTGGGATGCCTCCAGCAAATTGAACAGCCGGACGAATTGTTCGAGAGACAGCTCTTCAGGGCGGGCCGTGCGCGGCAAGCTGAGCGCCTCGTAGGCCGCCTGGACTATATCGGGCAGCAAGCCGGATTTGCGAAGGTTATTCAGAAGGATTTTTCTCCGGTGCCGGAACGCCTCCTGCAGGAATTTCAAAAAAAGACGTTCGTCGAGAATCTCGAATAGAAGAGAGGCTCTCCGATCGAGCGAGATCAATGCGGATTCCACGCGAGGCGGAGGGGAAAACGAGCCGGGATGAACCAGAAAACGGATGCGGGCATAAAAATTGTTGTGGACCAGGATCGACAGCGGGGCGTATTTTTTGGATCCGGTCGGGCGCAGATCCTCTCGGCTACCTCTTTCTGGACGAGAAAGATGCCTCTTTGAAAGAGACCTTTCTCCTCGAGGATCTTGAACATCAATGGAGTAGAGATCGAATAAGGAAGGTTGCCGACAATCTTCACCGGGTCGGTCTGGCTTGCCGCGGCCGCCACTAGCTCTTTGAAGTTCACTCGGAGCACATCTTTTTCAATAATCGTGAGATTGGGCGTCTTCCGCCTTTGTAGAAAGGGAACAAGCTCCGGGTCCTTCTCGATGGCGATGACGGTCCGGACCTTTTGGGCCAGGGGAAACGTGAGGGCCCCCTTGCCCGCTCCGATTTCGATAATCAGGTCTTCCGCTTGGGGATCGATGGCGCGGACGATCTTGTTCAGGATTCCGGAATCGCTAAGAAAATGCTGCCCCAGCCTCCGAACCCTCGGATTAATCCTCTTGGATGGCAATGACCTCCTCATCAGATATCATTTCCTCTCGATGGCCTCTCCGAATATGTGATTTCGGAAAGGCGTTAGAATTACCCCTGAGCCCCCATAGCGGAAGGGGGTCCCATCGCTCTTCGATGGGGGGAACCGACGGGACTGGTTCCCCAGGGGGCGGGGGGTGATTCTGATGCCTCTTCGAAATCACACAAACGAATCTGCGTACCTTCCGCCTCCAAATTGACTTTTAGGGACACTGGAATTATATTATACGCTTTCAGTTAGAGCAGCGTCGAATGGAAAAAAACGTTTTGATCGCCCTGCCGGCCAAGGACGAGGAGAAGAAGCTGGGGGCGGTTCTGGACCAGATCCATCACTATTTCTCCGGCTTCAATATCCTTATCATTGATGACGGGAGCGCCGACCGGACCTCCGACGTCGCCCTTTCCAAAGGCGCTCTTCTCTTCAAGCATGACCGGAATTACGGGTATGCCCGGGCCCTCCAATCGGCCCGGGAGTATGCACTGGGCCACGGGTATGAGTTTCTCGTCCTCTGCGATGCGGACGGCCAGCACGAACCCCAGGATATCGGCAGGATCATCGATGCCCTTGTCCTCAAGAAAAAAGACTACGTCATCGCTTCGCGGGAGCTCGGCAGTGCCCCCGAGGGCGACCCGTTCATCCATAAATACGGCCGGAAATTGTACTCGTTTTTGGTCAGCCTGTTGTTTTATCATAAGTTTTTGATTAGAATTACCGATTCCAGCTCGGGGTTCAAGGGTTGGAACAAGAAGGTCATGGAGCTTCTGTCCGGGATCTACACGACCACCAACAGGCTCCATGACGGGCGGATCAATGATCTTGAAGAGCTGTTCATCATGGCCAAGTACAGACTCCGAGTGCTGGAAGTGCCGGGGCGGTTCTACAAACGGGCCGATGACGTCTCCCGGATCTACGGAGATTACGGCCTCTCGGGAGGGGCCGTCAAGATCAAGGACCTCGCTTATGTCCTGTCCTGGCCGGTGCTCTTTTTCCGGACCTTGCTCAGGAATCTCTTTCGTTAGGTGAAGGCCGGTGAAGCTGAATTATTATAGTCTCGGGTACCTGCTGCTGGCGGTTGTCAGCGGAATTGCCTACGGGTTCGCCGGCACCATTTTGAAGAAGGGAGTGGTCAACTTTAAGTTCTCGGCCAATGTTTTCGAGTTGCTGTGGAGGGTCGTCACGGCCAAATATATCATGATTTCGCTGTTGTTCAGCGCCACAGGCTATATTCTCTATATGATTATCATCCGCAAAGCGGAGATTATCACCTCCACGCTCATCATCCAGGGAGTTCTCTTCCTGGCGACGATTTTCTTTGCTTCCCTGATCTTTAAAGAGACGATCAGCCCGTCCAAGATCCTCTCCTTGGTACTCATCATGGCCGGAATCGCTGTTTTATTGGCGGGTCGTTAAACGCATTTATCTTTGTTAAAAAGGCATTCATCATGCTCACTCATCTATATCTGCGAGAAGGAGAAAGGCAATGAAATTTACCATCGGGTTCGAAAAAGAAGACGCCGCAAAGCTCCATGCCTACTGGGACGAGATCTTCGCCTCCCAGCAGTGGACGGAGGCAAAATTCACCAAGCTGTTTGAGGAAAAATGGACGGCCTATAACCGGCTTCCCTCGGTCGCTTTTTCCAGCTGGGGAGGCGCGGCGCTGGCGGCCCTGGAGTTTTTCAAGATCCAGGGCAAAACGGTGTTGTGTCCGTCGAACACATTTATGGCCACTCCCTACAGCGCGATCAAGGCCGGCGGAAAAGTCGAATTTGTCGACTGTAACAAAGACGATCTCTGCCTGTCCCTGGAGGACCTCGAGCGGAAGATCGACCAATACAAGCCGGCCGCGGTCTGGATCGTCCATATCGGAGGCCACATCGCCTTCCAGATCGAAGAGATCAGCCGCCTCTGCAAAGAAAAAGGCATCATCCTGCTCGAGGACTGCGCCCACGCCCACGGCGCCTCCTGGAACGGCCGGAAGGCCGGGGCGTGGGGAGACGCGGGGATCTATTCTTTCTACGCCACGAAAACCGTAACCACCGGTGAAGGCGGCATGCTGGTGTCCAACAATAAGGACCTTTTGGAGTATGCCAAGAAGTACCGCAATTACGGCAAGTTCGACTACGTGGTCGAGGGCCTCAACTACCGGATCAACGAGTTCTCAGCGGCCATCGGCGCCGTTCAGACCGACCGGCTGGACGAGATTGTGGCCTGGAAGAATGAGTATGCCAAAAAGAACCTGGACCCCAAGTTCCCCCGCCGTTTGAAGTTTCCCAAGGGCATGGTCTCGGGCTATTACAAATACATCGTCTTCGACCCCATCGAGAAGTCCACGGGGAAGGTCTACGACCAGCCCTGCCATAAAATTATGAAAAAGACATACGAGCTCCCCAATACCGACTGGGTGGCGCAGAATCACTGGTGCGTGCCGCTGTATTACAAGGGAGAATGACACCCGCCGTCATGCAGGGGATAGCGATCATGAACAATCCCGCCCGGGGAGACATTAAAAGTTACTACGAGGAATGGTGGGAGAATCCTCGGGATCCGCGGGATCAGGTCTTCAGGCGGCTCAACCGGCTGATTTTCAAGAAATTGCCGCCGGGGCATGGCAAACAGGCCCTGGATATCGGAGCCGGGAAGGGGACCATTGTCGGGTTCCTGCGCCAGAAAGGCTACCAAGCCTCGGCGGTCGAGCTCAATGAAAATTTTGTCCGGGATCTGCGGATGCGGTTCCCCGATGTCAGCGTGATTGAAGGAGATTTTAACGCGGTGGCGATCGACACGATGTTTGACCTGGTAACGGCCGTGGAGTTCATCCAGAACCTGGACCGGGAGGCCCTCCGGACTTTTTTTGGCAAGGTCGCTTCGCTCACCAACCACCTGATTCTGACGGTCTCCAACAAGAAATCCCTGCACGGCTTCTGGGCCGTTTTTCGGGGCTTCATCAAGCCCTTTGTCCATGTTTATACGCCCAAGGAAATCGAAACCCTGGTGCGGGCTTCCGGGTTCAAAATTGCGTCGCGCCGGGGGATCGGCCTGCTGACACCGATCACGCTGTTCCCAGACTTCCGGTGGAAGGTCATCCCCGTCTGGCTGACAAAGATCATCAACCCCTGGGGGGACAGGCTGTTTCCGAGGAGATGCCACCTGTATTACCTGGAGGCCAGGAAATCCTAAAGGAGGAATGGTTATGAAAATCGCAGTGATTGGAGGGAGCGGTTTTATCGGCTCCCATGTCGTGGATAAGCTTCTTGAGGCGAAACATGATGTCACCGTCTTTGATATTATGAGGCCGCATCGAGATGATGTCCGCCACATCTTTTTTGATCTTTTTGATTTGCACAAAGTGGTCATCGCCCTGGCCGGCAATTATGACGCCTACTTCCTGCTAGCCGCCATGGCCAATGTCAACGACATTTACAAGAACCCCCTGGAGGCGGCCTTGGTCAATTTCCAAGGAACGGTCAATGTGCTGGAGGCCGTTCGGAGATACGGCGGTCGGCTGATCTTTGCCAGCACGGTCTGGGTCTACATGTTGGGAGAGACAGAGGATGTCAGCGAGACCACTCCTCTCCTGGTCCAGAACGTCAATCACCCCTACACGGCCTCGAAGGTGGCCGCCGAGCTCTACATCCAGAGCTATAACAAACTGTATGGCAGCGAATTCACCATCCTGCGCTACGGGATTCCCTACGGGCCCCGCGGCCGAGAAGGCACGGTCATCACCAATTTCGTGAAGCGGGCCATCAAGAACGAACCGCTGATCATCCATGGCGACGGCAGCCAGTACCGGAATTTCATCTTTGTCGAGGACCTGGCCGAGGGCAATGTGGCTGCGCTCCAGGATGTCGCCAAGAACAAGATCTACAACCTGGAAGGGATGCGCCCCATCAGCATTAAGGAAGTCGCCCAGACGGTCAGCAAGATTTTCGGCGGGATCCCCGTCGAATTCAAAGAAGTGCGGGCCGGCGATTTTGTCGGCCGCAAGGCTTCTAACGAACGGGCCCTTCGGGAGCTCAAGTGGAAGCCCCGGGTGGACCTCGAGGAAGGGGTCCGCCGGTACGTGGAGTGGTATAAATCCGTGGCCAAGTGATCGCCGGAGAGGGTCACCGTGGAAAAAGAAAAAAAAGTGAGAGTGGGAGTCATCGGGCTGGGAAAGATGGGGATTCTCCACACCGCCTTGGTGAACATGATCCCCCAGGCCGAGCTCAGCGCTTTGTCCGATATCAATAAACAGCTGGCCAGATACGTTGAACAATCCGGGTTGCGGGCGCCGTTTTTCTCCGACCTTGCCCAGATGCTGAGCGAGATTGCCCTTGATGCGGCATTCATCTGCACGCCGGCGTTTGCAAACCTGGCCGTCGTCAAAACATGCTTGGCAAAAGACCTGGACCTGTTCGTCGAGAAGCCCCTGGCCCATACGTTTGAGGACGCAAAAAAAATGGCCGCGCTGGTTGCCGCCAAGAAAAACGTCCATGCCACGGGCTATCTGTTCGCCCATATGTCGCTGTTCAAAAAGGCCAAAGGCCTGCTGGACACAAACGTCATCGGCCGCATCCACCGCTTCAAGTCTTCGATGTACACCAGCGAAGTCTTCGGCCGGAAGAAAGGTTGGTATTACGACAAGGCGAAATCCGGCGGCGGCGCCGTGATCAATATCGCCTCTCATCTCCTCTATCTTGTCTATTGGTATTTCGGCCGGCCCGCAAGCGTCTTCGCCCGGGCCCGGAGCATTTATTCCGACGGGGTGGAGGACGACGCCACGGCCTTGATGGAATTTTCGGACGGCGTGAGCGGCAGCCTGGATGTCTCATGGAGCGTCCCCGGCTATCGCCTCCCTTATATGGACCTCAGCATCGAGGGGGACAACGGAACCCTCGAACTGACCAATGATTACATCAAGCTCTATCTCTACAAGGCCCAGAAAAATTTTCCCAAGGAATGGACGACCATCCATAAAATCGATATGCCGGTCTCTTCGCCGTTCGAACTCGGCGCCGAAGGCCTCTATGAGGAGGACCTGGATTTCATCGGGCGCTGTCTGGACCGGACGCCCCCGGCCGTGACCTGGCAGGACGGGCTGGAAGTCCAGAGGATCATCGAAGCGATCTACCGCTCGGGGGACCGCCAAAAAGTCATTTTCCTGAATGAGGTTGATTGACCATGAAGCTCGACAGATTGATTCTTGGTTCGAATGCTTTTGAGGGCGTGAGCTATATTTCCCGGACTCAGTCTCTGCATTATCTGGAATTCTTTGCCAAAGAGGACAATATCATCCCCATCCTCGAGGCGGCCGTGAACGCGGGCGTCAAGACATTCATGCTCTCCAACTGCGGGAACGTCATGGCCGCTCTGCAGAAATTCCCCAGGAACAAAGAGCTGACGCTCCTGCCCGTCATCCCCAACGCCTATGAATACGCCATGGAGGCTTCGGAAAAAGGCGTGCTGGGGGCCGTCCTGACCAAGGCCAGGGGTTTCAGCATGTATCAGAAGGTCAAGCTGGGTTTGAGGGCCCTGACCAAGATCAAGAGCGTCATCTCCAAGGACATCTTGGACCTTCTGCTCGAATTGATCCATTTCGAACTGGCCAGCTTTGAGAAATATAAGCTGGGCGGCGTCATCCTTCACGGCCAGCTGACAGACCTGGCCCTATCTTCTCATAACCCGGACATTCTTATGATCTTCCAGGATCTCGTCCGCGACAGCTATGACGTCGAGCCCATGCTCGCGACCCACAATTTCGGCATCCTGCTGCCCCAGCTCATGGAGTGGAAGATCAAAATCCCCATCATGGCGCCGCTCAACAAAAAAGGGTTTATGATGCGGCCGTCCCAGCCAGAGTGCGAAAGGCTGGTCCAGGAGTCCGGCTACCAGATCATCGCCAAAAAAGTCCTGGCCGGAGGGAGACTCACGCCCGAGGAGGCGTTCCCCTACCTGAAAGACAAAAAGATCGATTCCGTCGTCCTGGGCATCGGTTCGGTTCCTGAAGCTTATCACACGTTCTCCGTGGCGAAATCGGTTTTAAATATCTAAAGCGGGGCCGGACGAGCGGGAAGGCTTGAACGCCGTCTTCAAAAATCCGTATTCAGCTCAAGTCTATCGAAAAACAAGGCTTGGCCGCCCGACGATTGGATTTCGAATTCATAATCCCCTGCCTCAGGCAGAAGCAGCTCGAAGCCGAGAGGCTTGTATTCTTTCACAGAATCATCTCCCGGCACGGCCATCGGCTTCTTATAGATCACCGTTCCCTTTTTCCAGATTCTGAGGAGGAGCAGAGATCCTTCTATCCTTTTATCCCGGAGTTTGACATAGAGGCGGCCCTGGAGCCGGGTTTTGGATGGGAAGAACACTTTTTCTTTCCCGATGATACCCTTCTCGTTTTTATCCACCCAGACCGCAAACCGGTTGCTGGATCCGGGATCGAACTGGGGCCGGCCGACGTCCCGCTCCATTTGTTCCGCCTCGTAGCAGGGGGGTTTCACGGGAAGGAAGGCATCGGGTTGGATTTCGTAAAGCAGGAACCAGCTTCTCCACAACCAGTAGCGGACAAGGAGCTTGGCCCTTTTCCATTCCTCGGGGTGATTGTCTTTATAATACTTCGGCTCGTTGTTATAAGTGCCGACGAAAAGATGGGTCACCTTCTGGTGCTTTAAAAAGTCCGGCTCATCATTGGCATAGTTGGGCGCATAGGTATGGGCCTTGTTTCGGTTCTCCAGGGACAGGCTGGGGACCAGCAGGCCGCAAAAAACTCCTTGGGGGAATGCCCGGCCCAGGTCCTGTCCGATCGTTTTGAGATTATACGTTGCATGCGCAGCCCACTGGATATAGCTCTTGAGGTTTTGGAAAGAATAGAGAGCGATGAGGAGGAGCGCCAGGACGAGGGCCGTGGTCTTCGGCAGGACGATGTCTTTGGAAGCAAGAACGAAACGGATGGCCAGATAAAGCAGGGCGGCGAGGGCCAGGGCCAAAAGAGCTGTGATGAGAAGGACCTTTTCCGGCCGGCCAAGAAACGTCTCGCGGGAAAATAATCTTTGGGAATAGGCTGTCACCCCTATCCAGATCAGCAGGAAACTCAAGAGGACAAAAAGCGGCCTGTTCTTGAGCTGAGTTTTCAGCCGGAAAGAAGCCAGGAGCCGGCTGAGGAAGATGCTCGAAAGAATCAACAGGGGAATGGAGAATTCGATGTAGTGGCGGATGGGGTGGTAGGAGATGAACGAGTTCACGCCCAGGCCGATTACGAGCCAGACCGAACAGATGATTTCGAGAGGTCCGCAGGCGGCCGTTCCCTCCCGATTCTTTTTGAATAAAATAAAAAGAAGCGTCAAAAAATAGAAAAAAAGAAGGAAGGTCAAGACGGCATTCGCCGGGTGAAAATCAAAGGGCGGCCTCCGCAGCCAGTTGCCGACTGCCTGGGCCAGGCTTCTGGGAACCATGTGAGAGGCATTGAGGCCCAAAAGATTGTCGTAGACGGTCCGGTGCGGGATATAGAGGAAGACGTACCACAAGAGGGCGATCGGAACCGAGCCGGACAGGAAATAGGCGATCCGCCTCAGATTGAGTTTTATCTTGCCGAGCTCTCCTCTCTGGAGAAGGATGAACACGAACGAAAGGGGGACGACGATGAGGTGAAAATAGAGAATCTTTTCCTTCGACAGAAAGGAAAGCGACAGACAGAGGGCAGTTAGAAAAAAATATTTGGGGCGGTCCCAAGCCCCGATAAAAAAATAAACGGCCAGGATGACAAAAAAGGTCATGGGCATGACCTGATCGTTGATCCGGCTGTAAATGCCGAAGGGGTAGTTGATGCCCAAGAGAAAAAAGAAGAGCAGGCGGGACCGCGGAAAATATCTGGAGGCCAGGAGAAAAAGGCCGAGCCAGCATAGGGCGCTGAAAAAGAGCGGCACGAGGTTCATCTGCCAGATGCCCACGCCGAAGACAAGAAACGATCCATAGGTCACGAAATGGGGCACGGGGACCACGTACATCCCGGCAAATTCGTCGATCTGCCACTGCCCGAAGAGAACCTTATTTCTGGCGTTTAAGGCATAGTTCCCCGGGTCGCCGTATTCGCCGCCGCTCTCCAGGCTGAGGTTGTCGGGCGGGTCGGCGGACAGATGGATGATCCTGAGCGAAAGGAAGAGGAGGAAGAGAAGCAAGATGCAGACGGATTCAGGGCTGAACGTTTGGCGATTCTGGTTCATCGGCAGAGTCAGCTAAGCTTATACCAGAAAAAAAATCGATGTCAAGAAACGGTCTTTGTCCCTAAATTGCCGATAGGAAAATCTATTGAACGATACAGACTCCTGGTATAAGGTGTTTTTGGTCTAAAAACAGACTCACCCTGGGGGTGAGACCTTAACCAGGAGGGCGAGAGTATGATACAGCAAGGCATCCTGCCATTCAAGATTGAACTGACTGACGAGCTGATAACGCCGCGAAGCGGTCTGGCTCTGTTTGCCGAAGTCATCCATGCCTTCAAGGTAAAAAGGAAGGTCGAGGCGTATTTTCCCAAGCCCGGCTCGAACCGGGGCTATGAAGCGTGGTCCTATATTGAGCCGCTGTTATTGATGATGGAAGGCGGCGGCCAGCATATCGAAGATCTCCGCGAGATTCGGGAGGACAGAACGCTGCGGCTTCTAATCGGGCTTGAGCGGATGCCGTCGCTGTCAACGTATGGGGACTGGTTGGCCAGAGCGGGAGCAAATGGCGGAATCAAGGCGATGAGGAAGGTCGGGGAAGAGACGGCGGAGACGATCTGGAAACGAACAGCGAGGCCGGAGTATACGCTGGATGTGGACGCGACAGTGATCGAAGCGGAGAAGAAGGAGGCGGAGTGGACGTATAAGAAAGTTAAAGGGTATCAGCCGATCTTGGGGTACTTGGCGGAAAACGGGGTGTGTTTGACCCATGAGTTTCGGGAAGGGAACGTCACGGCCCAGAGCGACGCCTTGAAGTTTCTGAAGCGTTGTCTTCGGCTCTGTCCTAAGATTAAACGCCTTCGTTCTGATAGCGCCTTCTATCAGGCGCCTGTCATCAATGAGTGTGAAAAAAACGACCTGGGCTTCACGATCACGGCCGACCAAGATGCTGGCGTGAAAGGAGTTATCCCGACTGTTCGGGACTGGAAGCCGCTCTTGGATGAGGACGGAAAAAAGACAGACCGGGAGATTGGAACGGGGATTCATATGATGACCAAGGCCAAAGAACCTTTCCGGTTGGTCGTCCAGCGCTGGCGCGAACCTCACTCCGGCTCTATGAGCCGAACGGCTATCGTTACTATGTGATCGCCACCAACAGGGACGATCTGTCCCCGGAAGGAGTGGTCTGGTTCCATAACCAAAGAGGCCAAGTCGAGAACCTCATCAAGGAACTGAAGATCGGGTTTGGCATGGAGCAAATGACCAGCGGCGACTTTGCGGCCAATGCCCTGTGGTTTTCGATCGGAGTCCTGGCGTATAACCTGACTCAGGCCCAGAAGCTCCTGTTTATGGATCCGGAGTGGAGGCCCAAGACGATGGCCACGCTGCGCTGGCAGCTCCTGGAGACCGCCGGCCGTTTAGTTCGTCATGGCCGGTGCCTTGTCTTACGGATCGCAGCGTCCTGGGAAAAACTCCGGGTGTTTCTTCAGATCCGGGAACGCTGCGCGGCGTTTTCCTAACTGCGGGCAATCCGTTTTTATTCGGATAAAATCAAAGCGACGATTATCAGGGAGAAGCTCTCCTAAAATGCCCGCCTTTCGCCAACACCAAGTCAAATCGCGAACAGCAGCGTTTCCGTTTTGAAGATTTTAGCCTTTCATCACCTTCCGGAGGTTTCCCTTGAAGCAATTCCTTTTCCCAAAATTATCCTATCGGCAATTTCGGGCTTTGTACCTATTCGATGAGCTCCACGTTTTCCAAGACGGCCGATAGGGTCTTGAGGTCGGCGAAGTCAAACCTGCATCGATGACGGAATCTCATGGTGACGAGCCTCGGCCCCGGCTGGGCTTCTGCGCCGCTGATCTCCAGCTCAATCGTATTGGGCCCGTCACGGAGGTCCCGCTCGATGACCGCGCCCGCAGGAAGGTGGATTTGAACATGCTGGACGTAGTTGCCGTACCAATTGAGGCCGGAGAATTGAAAGGGGGAATTCAAGACGACGCGGAGCTTTGCTTTTTTCCCGGGGGGAGCGTTGACGTCAAAGGCGGCTTCTTGGTTGCAATATCTCACGTCTTTGCCAGCAAAATGGATGACAGGGCTGATGCCGCGCAAAAAAACGATGGTTTCTTTTCTCGGCTGAGCCTCTCGGGCGGAAGGAACATGGGGAAGGAGGTGGGCCGAGGAGGCAATTTTGAGCGATTTGTAATCTAAAAAATAGCTGATGGTGAAGGGTCCTTCAGAAGGATAGGGAATTCTGAGCGGGATTTTCTCGGCCCTTCCCGAGAACACTCTTGTCCTGGAGCTGTATCCTAGGATGTCCACATGCAAACGGAAGGAGGAAGGGTCTTGGTTTTGCCTATTGATAAAAGTGAGCTGGAGATAGCCGTTTTGACTCTGGATTTGATCAACGTCCAGATCAGGGATCTGTGAAGGCACGGTTTCGTCCAGAACATCCGGGAAGACCGGGCCGTCGATATTATAAAGGAGGGTGCAGTCCCCGGTGACTTTCTTGTCAAAGGGGATCCCCAGCCGCGTCAGCATCTGTTCCAGGTTTCCGGCGCGGCCTCCCTCCGTGTTCAAAATGTAATGATCTCTGTTCTGTTGGTTATAGTAGAGAAGACGGTAAGGAAGATATCTGTTGGTGGTGAAAGAATCGATGATGATTTTTTCCTTGCTGATGGCCGTCAAGAGATAAGCGGTCCAATACTCTCCCTGCCAATAGCGGACCCCCGTTCCGGCCATGTCGGCAATCATTTTCAGATAGACCCGATGGCGGTATTTGACGGACTCATAAAACGCAGCATAGGCTGGCCAGCTGTCCGCGAAAAAAAGGCCGGCGATGAGGCCCAGGGAAAGGACATATTTCAGCCTGGTTTTGATCCACAGAAAAGGAGCGGCCAGGAAGACCGGCAAGCAGAAATATAGGACAAACAAATAGTGGGCTTGCTGTTTGTCGCTGAAGCGTGAGAAGAGGTACGTCATAGAAAAGACGATCAAAAACAGGGGAAAAACAGCCTGGGCTGAAGAGCCGCTTTTCTTGAGCGCCAGGACGAAAAGGACCGCCATGCCCAAAAGGATGAAGGCAAGACAAAGAATGCCGGGTGGACCGTTTTCCGAGAACAGGAGGGACCGAAAAAGCTTGTTCGCCCCTTTCCATTTTTCCCGGCTCAAAATTGTCCTTTCTCCCCCGAAAAGGAAGCCGATTATTTGAAACCTGCCGAAAATTTCCTGGAGGACGAGAGGCAGACCGCCGAGAAACGCATAGAGCATGAGGATCGCATATGTCTTCAATCGGGGTTTGCACCTAACAGCAAGAAGGATGAGTGAAGTGAGGATGAAGGCCATAGTGATCTGATGGGTCCAGAAGGAGAGCCCCATCAAAAAGCCGAGGAGGGGGATAAGCAGGTCTCGATTCTTATAGGCGATGTGATAGGAGACATAGATTAGCAAGGCACCCAAGAAGAGAACCAGGGGATGAGCCGATGCGTTGTCCAGACTGACAAAGACGAGCTGGCCGAAGGGCAGGCCGTAGCAGAGGGACAGGATGACAGCCCAGCCCAAGGAAAAAACGGCCCTTAAGAGATGAAACTGGACGATGACAAAAGCCAAATATATGAGCAAGGTTGCTGCTTTCAGAGCCAGCATCGAATACCCGAACAATTTAAAAACCAGGGCGTAGACATGGCTCGACAGACTGCCCAAGTACTGTTGTCCGTAATAACAGATCGGAGGAAGCTTCCCCTCTGAGATGTGCTTGCCCATCAGAGCGGGGATGGCATCGTCGCTCGTCATCGGCCCGGCGGCGTGGAGAAGAAAGGGAAGGCGTACGACAATAGTCAAAAGAAGAAGGGCCATCAGGGCCAGGGCGGCGGGACCGAATTTTGGCCTCCAGGGAAATTTTTTTTGCCGGAATTTCTGGGCGATCCGGAAGCCGACAATTCCAATCAAGGGAAGGAGAGGAACAAGGAGACTGACGTGAAATTTTCTGAGCGCAAAGATGTTGTCCTTGAACCATAAAAAGATAAAACCCGCGTAGAGGAGCCATTGAAGGCCGATGAGAGCCTTGGCGGCTATCTTGCCAAAAGGGTTGGCTGCGTTTTTTACGGAGGGCCTTGTTTCTTTTCGATGCTCAATGACCACGGACAGCCTTTCTCGCTTAAATCTTATCCGAAATCTCCTTGAAAATCGAGCGGAGACACTAGGGAGAAGGCCGTTTGAGTGGCGCTCGGTCCTAGTTGATAACGATGAGGTTCCCTGTCTCGCGCCTGCCGTTGATCTTGATGTCGAATTTCGGCCTGCTGTTTTTCGCCGCCATAAAGCTCAAGATTTTGACGGCGCCTTTTTTGGCGAAAACCGCGAATTGAAGGCCATTGGCCGATAGCCTCAGAGAGTCATGAATGTCGAAGCCCGTTTTTTTGACTTCCGAGATCTTGGGAACGGCCATCGTTCCGGAAACGGAGGCATCCTCTTCCGCTCGAAACATCAGATGCCAAAGGCCGGCGCTTTCCCATACGATAATAGACTGAGGATGACTGGAAAGTTGCTCAAGGAAATGGGGCGGAAGGCAGGCGAGGCCGAAGACCTTTTTGTATTCTTGCTCGGCCCGGCCAGCTGCGCCCTCCTGTCTGTAAGCTTCGGCTAGACAAAAGCGGAGGTCCTCTTTTCCCGGGTTTAAATCGACGGCTTTCTCAAAAAGGGCCAGGGCTTCCGGCCCTCTGCCCTGCCCGGTCAACTTTTTTGCGAGAACAGCCAATTTTTCCGACACCTTGAGATTAAAGCCCTGTCCCAGGTCTAAACATTCCTGGTAAGCACGATATGCATTTTTATCGTCATTGCGCTTAACAAAGTTGTTCCCGGTGAGGAAGAAGAGGCGTTGAATCTCGTCGAGGACGAAGCGTTGCGTGAGGCGATGGAGGGCTTGAGGGCTGAGTCCAAAGATTCGATCGAAGAGCCGGACGACGAGGGAAGAAGGTATCCTGTTCCATTCTGCGGGCGGAATCGTGATCGACCTGTATGCCTGGATGTTCTGGTAAGCCTCCTCAGGCCCATAAGTCAGCAGTGCGGCTTTCACGGCCACCAGGCGATACTGCTGCTCCCTCATTTTATCCAGCGGGAGCGAAAGAAAAATACGCGCCATGGCGGCCATCTTGTGGGCCACAGGCTCATCCGCGTTTTGGATATGAAGAATGATATTGTCCTTCAGGGCATACACTTTGACCCCGAATTCATTTTTGACCACCGTACAAAGACGGGCGGTATTTTCAGGATCCAATTTCGTTGCGACCCAGAGGTCGATCGGTCGGCTCGCCACGTACTCTTGAAAAAGCATGTTGCCGATGCGATAAACGATAAAACGATTCTCTGGTGCCGCGGCCACGAACCCGTCCCGGATCATAAACTCGAATTCCTCCGGCTTTAAATTGTGGGTGAGGGGGTTGATCAGGGTGATCAAGGAGGATCCGGGCCAGGCATCAAAATAGATGAGGGCATCACTTTTGACTTCTCGTCTTAGCAGGTCGGCGACGTCGTTCTCGAGCCGGAGAGAGCCCAACCTCCAGTACATGAGATAATAATCTTTAAAGTTTGAGCAGAGTCCCGCAAGGACGAGAAGGAAAAAAGAAGCTTGGAGCAGGCGTCGGATTCCTCGCGCCGCTAATTTATTGGACTGGAAACGGGAGAGGAGGGACGTTATGAAAGTGGACACCTCGTTCATTCCCCTGGCGATGAACAGGAAGAGAACGGGCAGGATGAAAATGAAATACCTGTCCGCAGACAGGACGTTCACTTCGCGCGGCTTGATAAAAACAAAAATCAGCAGGGGAATGATCACATAAAAGGAGCTGAGCAGGGCTGCCCTGGGCTGTTTCCTCACACTCACTCCGAATCCGATCGCGAGGCAGGCGAGAAATAGGAGGAAGAAAAATGACGATGGCGGCGCCCATTGGGACATCAAAATATCGTGAATCAAGAGAAGCGAGACATGGGTATCGGGCGGCCGGGTGATCGCCCTCTGGGCGGAGCCGACGAAGAATTCTTTAATCGAAACGCTCGGCAGATAGAAACAGGCAGTCAGAACACAGATGAGACACGTCCAAAGGATAAATTTCTTAAGTCGGAGGCTCGGAGAATTCCCGGCCTGGTTCTTTTTCTTCCCAGCCGTTCTTTTCGTGAACGCCATCGCCAGGACGTAAGCCGGGAGGAGGAGGAGAGCGATCAGATGGGTGTAAATATTCAGAGTGGTGAAGATGCCGTAGAGGGCCCAGGATTGTGTCCGGTTTTCTTTTTGCGCCTTGTCGAAGAAATATAGGGACAGGAGCGATAACAAAACGAACAGAGAGTACGCGCGGCTGTACTGCGAATAGCGGATGAGGAACGGGGAAAGCGCTACCAAGCCCGCGGCGATCAACCCATCTTTTTTAGAGAAAAAGGCTTTCCCGAGGAGGTAGACAACGACGATCGTGGCCGTCCCGAAAAGCGCCGACGGCAAGCGGGCCATGAGCACGATGTCCCCCAGATGGAGAAAGATATGAACGAGCAGTGTAAAGAGGCCGGAGCCGTTATTATGGGAAAAGGCGAACGGTAAAGGCTGATAAGAGATCCGGACCTGATGGAGGGGCTCATCGTCGTAGAGAAGGATGTGGCTGAGATTGTAAAAGCGGAGAAAAGTCCCGGCCAAAAGGATGCAGAGAAGAACAACGGGGATTCTCCGGAGGAGCGATTTTTTGCCGACGCGGCTCAACGGCATGCACGCATCCCCTTGGCCCTATCGACGAGTGAAAAAAACTTCCGAATTATTTATTGATGAGCGCCCCGTTCAAAAAATTAAAGCCATAGCACAGGCCGATGCCGTATTCGGTTCCGCCCAGGTCGGCTTCGTAGCCGTTTTCCAGGGCCTTGACTTTGGTGAATTTGTAATAGATCTTGACTCGCAAGAAATCGATGGTGGGCGGGATGATGTAGAGGCCCGCTTGATAATGATACCCGGTTTTTGAGCCCGTTGTCGTAGCCAGGACACTTTCCTCTTTATAGGAATAAAAATCCGGCCCTCCGCCGGCGAAGAATATCGCATATTTTGTCTGGAAGAGAAGCCGGGGGGCGATAGAAATGATCGGAAACATAGTGAACTTGGCTTCTTCCAGGCTGACAGTAGCGGCCCCTGTCTTTTTATACAGTCTTGCCTCGGCCGAAATATCGAGCTGAAAATTCCCCAACGAGACAAGGGTGCGAGAAAGGTTCAGCCCGTAGATGGGTGCTGCATCTGGTCCATAGACTTCGCCATAATTGGCGTCAGGGATCTTATAGCTGGCCACGGACAGGCCGATCATGGTGTTATAGAAGCTCTCTTTCTGGACTTCCGGAACTTCTTCGCGGACCCTCTCGGCCAGCTGCGCTTTGACCTTGGCGTCGATCTTCGGCTCTTTTTTGACCGCAACCGGAGCTTGCGGCTCTTCGATCGACAGCCGGACCACGATTCCACCATCGATTTTCTTGATTTCGTAGGGGAGGATCTGGTCGGTAAAATCAAATACGACACGAACGATCTGGGGCGCGAACTCTCCTGTGCGGAGGCTGGTCAGACCCATGGCATTGACCTCATAGTAGAGTTCGGCTTCGATCTTTTCGACCGGAGAGAGATCAATCGCCAACCGGTTGGGGTTGGTCAAGGCAAACGCTTGATAAACGAATGACCCTTCCAGCAGGATGGTGGCTTCCAGGCCTTTGTCCAGCTTTTGATAGTTGATCGTCTTGAGCACTGCGGGATCCTCGGCCGCCCACACGCTCAGCCCGACCATCGACAACAGCACTGCCGCTGAAGCCAGGATTGTGATCTGTCTTTTCAATTCAGGTGCCTCCCTAAAAATAATCGTTCACGACCTCTGAACAGGGACCTTCCATGCCATCCTGGCGAACCGCCGAGATGACATAGGTGTATTTTGAGGATGAAAGGATTCTTATATCAAAATATTTATATTCAGGCAAGTCTAGAAATCGGGGGAGGGAAACCAGGAGCTCAAATTTTTTTGAGCCGCCGGTCTGCTCCCGGCGATAGATCTTATAGCTTGCCACGCGGTCGGCGGTATCGATTTTCGGGCTGTTTTGCCAGCGGATCATGTTGCCCGGCTGGCGATAAAAGAGAATCTTGTTGGACATCCTTTGCAGCCCTAGGTTGGTCGGCGGGAAGGGGAGAGGAACGATCTCCGCCAACCATGTGTCGGCCATGAAATAAAACCCCTTCTCGTTCGGATGCGCGCCATCGGGAAGCAAGAGCGACGTCCAGCCTCCATCGGCTTTTGGATAATTATAGAAGGCATTGAACTGGTTGACGAGCGGGATTTTGATTTTTTCGGCCAGGCTGCGGATTTTCGTGTTGAGGTCGAAGATCCTGTTCCGGTAGAGGGGCAAAGCCCAGCGCCAGTCATTCCTGGGAATGATCGTGGCCAGCAGGGGAAAGGCGCCGAAGTCCAGACAGTTGACGGCCATGACTTCCAGGTTGAAGGCCGTCGTGTCCATCGATATCTCTAGAAAAATGACATCGTTAGTGCCTTCCATGATCATTAGATACCTGGCCGGATGGGCCGCCAGCACGGAATCGAAACGGGCCAGCCCGTCGCTTGTCACCTCTCCGCCGATGCCTTCGTTGATGACCTTTGAGGGGCCGTATTTTTGGATGAGCAGCGCTTCCAGCTTGGGCAGATAGCCATGTTCCTCGGCATAAGTGATGCTGTCGCCGAAACCGGTGTACTGATTATCGTCCAGGGCCGGGTTAAAAATGGGAGGATGGTCCATCCGTTTGAGGCCACGAGGATGGATCCGCCGAGCTCTTGAAACGACAGGGACAGCAACTCGATGTTCTCTCCCACTTGCCAGGTGATGGCGATCTTGTCTCCTTGAACGGCCACCTTGGGAGACCTGTTGAAGCTCCCTTCGCTGGAAAATAATGCGATTTCGGAGCTCCAGGCCGGACCTGACTTTACCTTGCAGGCGAGAGTGCTGGTTCTCCCCGAGGATTGGCTCCAGACGACGAGCGGAATAGACCCGTAGACAAATGCGATCGAAGGGCAGGTGTTCCCAGACTCGCTGTCTGTGATCTTTTCTTCTCCTGACCAGCCCCTGCCGTTCCAGGACGAGGCATAGATTTCGTAGTCGCGGCCGTCATAGGCGGACCAGGCGACCCATGGGAATCCGTTTTCATCCAGCGCGACACTGGGGCTTATATGAGGAAACCGGTCGCTGCTGTTGAGCTTATGCGGCTTGGACCAGCCGGTCCCCTCAAAAACACTGACGAAGATCTCATCCCGTCCCCGGTCCTGTCCTACCCAGAAAATCCATATCCTTTGGTCTCCGGCGGCGACAAGCTTGGGCGTGCAGGCCGAAGTAAAAAAGCCCCTGTTGATGAGCCAAACCCTGCTGGAATAGAGGCTTTTGACCAGCACGTAATATTTTTGTTCCACCTGCTGGACCCAGGCGATCCATGGTGTGTTTTGGGCATCAAAGGCCAGGTCGGGAGAAAAAATAGAGGGCCGTGCCTCGGCCACCTTTAGGGGCGCGCTGAGCTTGCCCCCTTGGAGCAGGCCGAAATAAAGTACGTCCTTTTCCGGATCCATCTGCTCCCAGACCATCCCGATTTCGCCGTCTCTGTTCTGCTTGACGACCGGAGAGGAAAGAGAAGGCGCAGAGACAACCTCCTCGATCCTGGACTTTTGCGCTCCGAAAGAGGGGATGGCCAAGCTGATCCCCTGGGAGGGATTTTGGTGGAAGATCAAAAAATTGCCGTTTTTATCGACTAAAGGAGTGGCGGAATGCCCCTGGAAAACCAGCCTTTTTTCCGCCCCCTCCAAGGGCGAGAGAAAAAGGGCCGGGCAGAGGAAAAAAAACGCTATTTTGTTGATTCTACGCATTTTGTAATGCGCATGTCAATATAGCATAGGAGGAAGGAAAAAGCAAATTTCCAGCGTTTCCCGGCTTTTTTAATGCGACGGGTTGACAATTTTTGATGGTCCATTAATAATAGATCCAAGGATTAGGAGAAATCCGATGAAAAAAATGACAATTTTTGTTACATTTTTAATAATCGCACTTATTTTATTTTCATCCCTTGGCCTGGAAGCCCAGAAGAGCCAGTCGGCGCGATCCCGCCTCCCGCAGAAGCTTATCGACAAGATAGCCGACAAGGTTACCGAGCTTGCCGCTGCCGTCAATATCTCCAATTCTTCCTCGCAATCCGGCTATCCGAAGCTGGGCGTGGATCAAAACGGGGCCGCCTATCTGACCTGGATCGAATACCTGGGGACAAAAACCTTTTATTTCTCCACAAACAGGTTGGGCTCATGGGCTGCGCCCCAATCCGTCGAGTCGATCGTTTACAACGCCGACGAGGCAGGATATCCGACCATGGCCGTCTCCCAGTCTGGGAACTGTTATCTAACTTTTCAAGACGGCCGGGTGATTTCGTACGATATCTTCTTGAAATCGTATGAAAATAACAGCTGGGGCGCGGGGGCTGTGAACGTTTCCAACAATGACGGTGGGTCCGCCTATTCAGGATGCGCTGTCAGCCCCACCGACAATTATCTCTATGTCGTCTGGCAGGACGGCACGGTCACGGCCTGGCAAGGCTTTTTGCGGTACCGAAGCCCGAGCGGGTCCTGGAGTTCCACATATACCCTCCCTGTATATGGGGGCGTTTATATGCCTCAGATTGCCATCGATGCCAGCGGGACCGCCCATGTGGTTTGGATGGGCCGCGACGGCGCCTCGGTGAGGTATGCCAGAAACCCCGACCCCAAGAACCCCAACGGATGGCGCGATGAAGCCATAGTTGCCCGCCCGACGGACACCGAGTGGGCGTGGCCGAAGATCGCCGTGGATAATGCCGGAAACGCCTTTGTCGTCTGGCTGGACGGCACGACCGGAAATCAGGAGGTTTTTTTAAGACGAAGGACTGTTGACGGCGAATGGCACGATCCAATGAATGTTTCTGGCACGGCGGGCTTTTCGGATGAGGCCGACATTGCCGTAAATAAAACGCAGCTGGCCGTGTATGTCGTCTGGTCAGAAAACGGCGAGATTTATATGAACTCCTATTCGGGCACCAGCTGGACGGGACCAATCAACTATTCCGGCACCTCCGCCGATTCGAGAATGCCCACCGTGGCTGTGGATTCTGGGGGAAAAGTCCACGTGGCCTGGGCAGACCAAACCCCTGGCAACTATGATATCTTTTACTTGGGATCGGGGTCGCCCCCGCCGCCCCCCCCGCCTCCTCCACCTCCGCCTCCTACGAAGCCGCATCCTCCTGTCGGGCTTACTGTTGAGACCAAAATGAATGATTCGGGCACCGCAAAGATCAATACACTGACCTGGTATAAAAACCCACAAGATAGCAGCCTGACCATCAGCCAATTCGAGATATACAGAAAGCCACTCGGGCATTCGGACAGCGAATTTGTCCAAGCGGCTGCCGTCTCCGGAAGCACTTTTCGATACGATGACGCCAACCTGCCGTTTACGCAAAAATTTACCTACGGGATAGTGGCGGTGGCCTCGAACAACCAAGTCAGCGATCCCTCGGATTATGTGGACGAAGAGCGGATCTTTGCGCCTCTCAACCTTTCGCTCAAGACAGTCACCAACAACTCCATGTTCCAGTCGGAAAAAATCAACGTCCTCAGCTGGTCAGCGAATCCGCTGAACCTGGGAGTGACTATTGTCAAATATAATATCTGGCGGAAAAAGGTGGATGAGGATAACTCCATGTGGAAAGTGATCGGCACCGTCGAAGCCGGCACGCTGGAATATAAAGACCGGCGGCTGTCTGCCAAGGACAAGTTCAACTATGGCTTGACGGCCATTGATTCAGAGGGGTATGAGAGCCGGAGTTCCAACATCGTCCAGGAAGGCAACTGATCCACCCGGCCCCGTTTGTTGCCTTTATCCTCGTTTTGTGGCATAAATAGGGGCTCGCTTATTTCATATTTAATTCAGAATGATCCGGAATGACTGCATCTATTTTAAAGGGGAAACTCCCTGCATCTATGGTCTTCTCTGCGACGATTGCCCTCACTTCAAGCCCTTCCAGACAAAGATCCTCATCATCAAGCGGGGGGCCATGGGCAACGTCCTGAGGACGACGGCCCTTCTCCCCGGCCTGAAAAGAAAGTACTCGACAAGCACGATTTTTTGGGTTGTCGATGAGGATAGCACAGCACTCCTTGAGTGCCATCCCGACGTGGACCGGATCGTCCCCTTCAACCTGGAAAATATCCTGCCACTGTTCGTGGAGAAATTCGATGTCCTCTTCTCCCTGGATAAGGAAAAGGGGTCGACGGCCCTGGCCGAAAAAATATCCTGCCCTCGGAAATACGGCTTCGGCCTGAACGAACACGGGAACCTTTCGATCTTGAACCCGGCGTCCGATTACGCATACCGGCTGGGCGTCGATAATGACCTAAAATTCTACCGGAATCAAAAGACATACCAGGAAATCATCTATGAGATGGCTGAATTGGATTATCAGGGCGATCCTTACACCCTTTGCCTGAAGGAAGCCGACCGGGAGAGAGCCCGCCTGCTCTTCAAGAGGCTGAGAATTCCAAAAAATAGGCCGGCCATAGGCTTGAATACGGGCTCGGGGACCCGATTCGAGACCAAGCAGTGGCCGCCGCGGTATTTTGCCAAGCTCATCGACCTTTTGACATCGAAGCTCAAGGCCAATGTCTTTCTCCTGGGAGGTCCGAGAGAAAAAGCCCTCAATCGCTCTTTGGAACGCCGCGCCCGGCGCAAAGCCTTCAACACAGGCAGCGACAATTCCCTCCTGGAGTTTGCGGGGATCCTCTCGTTCATGGACGTCGTCGTCAGCTCGGATTCGCTGGCTATGCACTTGGCCGCTGCCCTCGGGAAAAACGTCGTGGCCCTATTCGGCTCCACCTGCCCCCAGGAAATCAGCCTCACCGGCCGGGGCGCAAAGCTTTTCGCCGGAGTGCCCTGCTCGCCGTGCTATAAGTCAACCTGTTCGGACATGGCGTGCATGAAAGCCATAAAGCCCGAGCAAGTCTTCCGGGAAATCCAAAAAATCCTTTGAGTTCTATGGCCGACGATAAACGATCCCGAAAAAAAGTCGTGGTGATGATTCCCACGTACAATGAAGTGGAAAACATCCAGGCCTTGGTGCTGGAGATTTTGGCCCTTCCCCTCGACGAGGAGGTGTCCGTCCTGGTCGTCGATGATAGCTCTCCGGACGGCACCGGTGCCCTGGTCCAAAAGATGTCGGCGAGCGATCCCCGGATCCATGCCTTGATCCGCACCAAGCGGAGGGGCCGGGGGGCGGCCGGCATTGACGGCTTTAAAGCCGCGCTGGCGCTTCAAGCCGACTATGTCGTCGAAATGGACGGAGATTTTTCCCACCAGCCGCGTTTCATCCCAGACCTTTTAAAAGCGATTAAAAATCGTGATATGGTGATCGGCTCCAGGTTTGTCCGCGGCGGAAAGGATTCCGACCGGAACCTGGTCAGAAAAGCGATCACCTTTTTGGCTCGAAATTTTGTCCGGCGCAAGTTCCATACGCCTATCCGCGATGTGTCTTCGGGATACCGCTGTTTTACCCGGGAGATCCTGGAAAAAGTCGACCTTGACGACATGGTCTCCTTCGGCCCGTCGGTCGTCCTCGAAATCCTCTACAAGCTTTCTCTCCTGAATGCACGAATCAGCGAAGTTCCGATCATCTTTGTTGACCGGAGGCAGGGCCGGACGAAACTCAGCGGGCTGACGCTCGTCGAAACGCTGATCATGGTTTTGCGATTCCGGCGGCAATACGGCCGGCCTTCGGCGAGTTCCAAGCCATGAAAAGGGTCCTCTTGGTCTATCCCGGATACATCGTCCGCGAACAGCCCCTGAACATCCTTTATATCGGATCGGCCGTCAAGGCGGCCGGGCATGCCGTTGCCCTTTTTGAAATCAGCCCCTACAGGCGGCGGCCCCTCCGGGGTGACCCGTACCGGATCATGAAGGAAAAATATGCCGAGCTCTGCGCCCGTTTCCGGCCCAACGTCATCGGCTTCTCCGTGATGTCTGTGAACTACAGGATCGCCTTGGAGCTGGCCCGGCTGACTAAGAAGACCTCCCCCGATGTCTGGATCGTCTTTGGCGGCATTCACCCGACCATCGCCCCTGAAGAGACAATCCAGGAAGGGGCGATCAACGTCATCTGCCGGGGCGAGGGAGAGGACAGCTTCACAGAGTTTCTGTCCGCTCTGGATCGGGGCGGAGATCATGTGCGGATCCCCGCTCTCTGGATCAAGCGAAACGGCCAGGTCTTCCGCAATCCCATGAGGCCGTTGATCGAGGATCTGGACAAGATCCCCTTTCCCGACCGCGGCCTGCTCGATCCCGGAAGGCTCCGGGCGGAGCTCTACGGCATCAACCTCTTGTCTTCGAGGGGCTGCCCCTTCCCCTGCTCGTACTGTCAAAACGAATATCTGATCGACCTCTATCGTGGATTCGGCCGGTTCGTGCGTTACCGGAGCATCGACAATGTCTTTGTCGAGATCGACGAAGTCCTCCGCATGTACAATCCCTCGCGGCTGTCCTTCTCGGATGAGTCCTTCACCTTGAACAAAAAGCGCCTGAAGGAATTCTGCGAGCGCTATGCTAAGAGATATTCGATTCCTTTCCTCTGCCAAACGAGGCCCGACTTGATCGACGAAGAGACCATCCGCACGCTCAAAGACGGCGGTTGCGATTTCGTTAACATGGCCATCGAAGCCGGCAATCCCAGGATCCGCAACGAGGTCCTGCAAAGGAACATTTCCGACGAACAGATCCTCGCGGCGTTCCGGCTGGCCCGCCAGTACGGGATCCGGACAGGGAGCTTCAACATGATCGGCTTGCCCGGAGAGGACCCGTCCACTGTCTGGGACACCATCCGCCTCAACAAGCGCGTTCAGCCCGACCGGATCATGTGCACGGTCTATATGCCGTTCCACGGGACCAAGCTGGGCGAAGATTGCCTCGCGGGCGGCTGGCTCGAGCATTCCATCGATGATGCAGAGATCTATTACACGAACATCACCATCAAGCATCCGGCGATCTCCGGCAAGACCCTTTTCGGCTATCAGGGCTTTTTCGACTATTATGTCCGGTTGTCGCCGAAATTGTATCCGTTGATTCATGTGTGCAGATGGATCTACGAGCTCCTTCCCAAGACATCCTTCCGGCTGCCGCTTCTGCTGCGGGCGGCCCGGGAAGGCCTGATCAATTTTGTCTATAACATGAAAAGATTGCTTCCCAGCCGCGGCTTCTTCATGAATACGCGGTGATGTGAGACAATGAAGGCAGAGGCC
This sequence comes from Candidatus Aminicenantota bacterium, assembly GCA_963715635.1. Taxonomy (GTDB): domain Bacteria; phylum Acidobacteriota; class Aminicenantia; order Aminicenantales; family UBA4085; genus JAPKZH01. Next base: position 4,002,384 of record OY970261.1, read on the forward strand.
TGAGATATGAAACCAAAGGAGGTTCGGCCATGAAAATCCTCGTCACGGGTGGTTCCGGTTTTATCGGCAGCCATCTAGTCCAGAAGCTGCTTGGGGAAGGCTATGACGTTTCGGTCCTCGACCTGAGACCGCCGATCCAGGACGTGGAATGGATCAACCGCGATATCCGGGAAGACCTAGGGGGCGCACTCTCCAATTTCAACCTCGTCTTCCATCTGGCCGCGCTGGCGAATGCCCGCAAATCATCCGAGGACCCCAAGCTGTGCACGGACATGAATATCAAGGGGACGCTGAACGTCCTGAACGCTGCCCTGAAAAACGATGTCGAGAGGGTCTTCTTGGCCTCGAGCTCATGGGTCTGTGGCGCCCAAGAAGGCGATATCGTCAACGAAAAAAGCCCGTTCCGGCTGGATGACATCAACACCATCTACGGGGCGAGTAAGATCGGTCAGGAGCTGCTCTGCTTTTCCTTCTACAGCGAATACAAAGGCCCGAACTACACGATTTTTCGCTATGGCATTCCCTACGGGGAGCGGATGTGGAAGGGACTCGTGGTCCGGGCGTTCATGGAGATGGCCGAGCGGACCGGGATTATCAGTATCATGGGTGACGGCAAGCAATTCCGGGAGTTTCTCTATGTCGGCGACTTATGCGACGGGCAGCTCCAGGCCATGAAGCCGGTTGCCGAAAACAAAATTTATAACCTTACGGGCGGCCGCCCCATCACCATCGAGGAGATCGCCAAGGAGGTCGTCAAGCACATTCCGGCCAAAATCGAGTATATTCCCCAGGCCCGCGTCGAGCCGAAGATCAAGCGGGTCCACAACTGGCTGGCCGAGAACGAGCTGGGCTGGGTTCCCAAAACCCCTCTTGAAGAGGGGATCCGTAAATGCGCCGAGTGGTGGACATCGCTCACGGACGAACAAAAACTGGAAGATTATTGGTGCTGAACCGCCTAAAAAAAAGATGGGTCCTGTCGGACACTCTTGGAGGGAAACCCTCTGGTTGGGTTTCCCCCCAACGATCGCTTCGCTCTCTGCCTCCTTTCCATGGAGCATTTGGCGATGAATTCATCAGGGAAAGTTCTTTGGAGGAGTGGCAGGGCGGGCGAGTTTTTCCGCCGCCCGTTGGAGGGGGACCCTATCAAAGGGTCCTCCTCCAAGAGTGGCTGCGGGGACTATCGCCGCGCCACCCATCTTTCTTTATGAAGGACGAGGCGCCTTTAAAAATGACCGGCCGGTGATGAGAGGGCGATGATTCACTTTGTTGTCCCGTATTTTAATAATGAGAAAAACCTCGAAGAAAACGTCTTGGCTCTTTATCAGTTTCTTAAACAGAACCTCGGCGGCTTCGAGCTCGTCTTGTGCAATGACGGCAGCACCGACCGCTCGCCCGAAATTGCCGGAGCGCTCGGCCGCTCCTGTTCCCAAATCAGGCCGCTGGGCTATAGGCCGAACCGGGGGCGCGGCTTTGCCGTGCGGTATGCGGCGGAGGGCTGCGCCGGAGATATCCTCATTTTCACCGACCTCGATTTTCCCCGGACGACGGACCTGAGATGTATCCTGGACATGGTCGAATCCTTGCACGATGCCCAGGTCGTTGTCGGCTCCCGGTTTCTTCGAAAATCGGAAACGCGGCGGATCTGGAAAAGGAAGGCGGTGAGCCTGGCCCATCGTCTCTTTGTCCGGATCCTCTTCCCCCATTTGAAAATCAAGGACCCCGATGCCGGGTTCAAAGGGTTCAGGCTGGAATGTCTTCATCAGATGAACCGACTCAGCCGGGAGGACCGCTGGTCCTGGGACCTAGAAATGCTGGCCATCGCCCGCGCCAACGGTTTTTCCGTCATCGAGATCCCCATCAACTGGAACGAGCGCCATGAGCAATATGTCTCCTCGGTCCGTCTTGTCAAGGACAGCCAGGAGGAGTTGATGGGGATTCTACGGATCCGCAGGCGATTGAAAAAGGGGCTCTACAGACTCTAGTCGATCCGGACGTCCTCAAGGAAGGCGGCTGTTTTCCAGTGGTCTTTTTGGAACAGAACAAGGGCATACTTGAATTTGAGGCGGATGATATTTTCGCCCTTTTGAAAAGGGGGGAAGCGGCAGTCGAGCGTGAGCGCATTTTCCCCGTCGTTCAATTTTTTTTGGGCGAATAGCTGTCCGTTGACGAAAACGGCGACCTCCTGAGGAAAATCGCCGTGCCACCAGAAGTCTTTGATTTTCAATTTCAGGGGGGAAACTAGAGCAAGAACGACCTTGGCGAAATCTCGAAGAGGCGTGTTCATACGGAGCGTGGCCTCTTTCGCGCAGATGTAACAATTCTTTCCTGAGATCTTTTCGCGGGGGCCTATGCCCGCTAAATATTCGATAGGCTCCCGGCGGCAGGGGGAGGCGGGCGGGGGGAGGACGCAATCGCGCTCCCGGAATGTGGTCTCAAAAGGCAAGCCCTGATAGTTCACGCCGTACCGGATTTTCACGTGTTCTTGTGCAGGCGCGGGCATGTGCATGACGAATTTTTCTGCCAAAGGGAGAGGCATGAACCTGGAGCAGAAACCGGGAATCTCCGCATCCACCCTGAAGCCTCCCGCGGGAGCCGACCCCTTTCTGGCAAACTCAATATCCAAGCCGGTCTCCGTCAGGCGGACATTTTCCAGGGAGACTTGGGGGATCTCCTGCGGCGGGAAAAAGAGATTCTGGGGATAGATATATTCTTTGATGCCGTACACCAGCTGCCACGGCCCGGCCTCTTTTGTCCGATACTCGATGCCGCACGTATCGAGCAGGTGGGTCAACCTGGAGGCGTCCTCTTTCGCTTGGGGAGTGTCCCTCAGAAAAAGATAGTTTGAATGCTCGGCTTCGCTGTCGTAGAGCAGCCGATAATAGGGATATCTTTCGACCGTCGTCGAGGCAACGATGAAATTCTCTTTGGAAATGCTGTTGATGAGATACGAGATCCAGTAGTGGCCCTGCCAGTATTTTTCTTTCGTCTCCGACATGGCGGCCAGGACTGCCTGAAGCTCCCCATGCCGTTCCCGGACGGTGTTGAAATAGGCCAGGCTCGTTTTCCCATTGCTTAACAAGAAAAGGAGTAGAAAAAAGACGGCGGTGAGGACATACCGGATCCTCGGCTTGATCAGCATAAAGACGGCGGCGCAAAGGACAGGTAGGACGATATAGAGGATATAGAGATAGCGGAGGACGTCCGTATTGCTGGAATGGGACAAAAGATAGACGGCCGTAAAGGCCAAGAAATAAACGGCGAACAGGCTCGAGGGCAGGAGCGTCTTCTTTTTGACCGAAAAGCTCACCAGCAGAACCAGGCCGGCGAGGATGAGGACGAGATAGACCCAGTCGAGAGCCGCGGGGCCCGAGGAAAGGATCGTCAGGGCGAGTTTCTTGAAACGGACGATCTTCGACCCGCTGACGACGCCGGCGTCCACGCCGAACAGCTCTCGGACCAGCGGGAATTTCCAGTAGATTTCGCTCATGAGAATGGGGAAGACACCGACACAAAAATAGAGAACCAGCCTGGCATATTTTTGAATTCGAAGCTTATAACGGAGAAGGAGAAAAACGGCCGAAGCGGCGATAAAGACGATCGATATCTGATGGGTCCAAAAGGCGAGTCCCATGACGAAACCCAGGGCGGCCAGCCGCTCGTCTTTGGCTTTGTGATAGATCTCGTAGGTCCAGGTCAGGATCAGGGTCCCTAGGAAAAAGACGACGGGGAAGTGGGAGCCGACATCAAGGCTGGCCTGGACAAGATAAGTCAAGGGCAGACAATAGAAAAGGCAGATGACGAAGGCCCAGGTCAAAGAAAAGATTTTCTTGAGGAGCCAGAATTGGACGACGAGAAAAGCGAGGAAAGCGAGAAAGGCGGTGATCTTCGTCAGAAGCACCGAATAGCCAAAAATTCTAAAGAGCAGGGCTTGATAGAATTGGGGGAACGTGCCCTGGAACAGGGCGCCGTAATAAAAGATGGGCGGAAGCTTGCCCTCGGCGATGTGCTTGCCCTGAAGCGACGGGATCGCCTCATCGCTGTCCATCAACCCATAATTATAGACTAGGTAGGGGATATGGATTGCTGTGGCGAGGAGAATGATAAGGGCCAAGGCCCCCCATTCTTTTCCAGGCCGGAATCTGAGTTTGGCCTTGAGGAATTTGAGCTGAGGAGCGACTCGGACGGCCGTGGCGGCGAGAAGGCCGATCAAGGGGATGAGGGGGGATACGTGCCATTTCCTGAGCGGAGGAAAGTTGTCTTTGAGCCAGAGGAAAACAAACAGGAGATAGAAGGTGACCTGGAGGGTTTTGAGTATCTTCCGAGGATATGTCTTGGTCAACCGCATCCGAACCGCCCGATTATATCATAAAATTTAAGCCCTTGTACTTTCGATCCGTATCCCCATTGGACAGCGGCCCTGTTTGCCGCTAAAATAGATGTCCCCATGAAAAAAGGACGCTACTACAGCCGGCTGTTTTGCATTTTGCTCAGCTATAAAAGAAAGAAGGTCCGGCTGAACTATCTGCCTGTCCGGCTCTGGATCGAGCCCACGAGTGTTTGCAACCTCCACTGCATCATGTGTCCCAACAAGGACCTCGAGAAAAGCCAGAAGGGGTTCATGGAATTTGGTCTGTTCAAGAAGATCGTCGATGAGGCCCGCGGCTTTGTCTTTGACGTCCACCTCCTGCACAGGGGAGAGTCTCTCCTCCACCCCGATTTCTTCAAGATGGTCCGGTACGCCCATGAGGCCGGCCTCGTCACCCGGTTCCATACCAACGGCACACTGCTGGACGAAGAAAAATCGTACGAACTGATCGAATCCGGGCTCGACCAGTTTGCTTTTTCCTTCGACGGCTACGACAGAGAAAGCTACGAAAGAATCCGGGTCCAGGCCGACTTCGAGAAGACCGTGGGCAACATCGTCCGGTTTTTAGAGATCAAAAAACGCCTCAAGGCTCGGCGGCCCTATACGATCATCGAGCTCATCCATTTTCCCGAGCTGTTCGATGACAAGGGGCGGGCCAAGCTCAAGGAGTTCAAAAAGCGCTTCCAGGGGCTTCGGCTCGACAGACTCATTGTCAAGGAATTGCACAACTGGGCGGGCGATTATGGGGCCGCCGACAGGGGAAAAGCATATTCGTCTTGCACATTCCTTTGGCATGCCTTGATCATTTTTTGGGACGGTTCTGTCCTCCCCTGCACCCAGGATTTCTTCGGATATTATGGGCTGGGGAACGTCAAGGAGACTTCGATTGCCGACATCTGGAACAACGAAAAAATGATGGCGCTGCGACGGAAGGTCATCCGCGGCAATGTCGAGGACCTAGAGACATGCTCCCAGTGCGACCGCCTCTGGAGAAGGCAGTTTCTCGGGATTCCCCGGGACTATCTGGGGCGGTTTCTGCTTAAAAAAATGGACTGAGCATAAATCTGATCAAAATCAGCTTCCCCAGCTTCGTCCCTGGAGTGGTCGTTGCCGGAATAATGGAGAAGACGGCATCGCTCGTATCTGAAGGATCCCCGTCTTCCGCCTCACTGACCCGGATCATGCACTGATCGGAAACCGCATCGGGCACAGCCCACGTGTAATGCCCGTTATTTTCGGTCGAGTCCACAATCGTCGTCCAGGTGCTGGCGGCATCCGTCGAAAGCTCGATTTTCAGGTCCCCCACGTCGCCTCCCGTGATCCAGGTGATATCGTGGATGGATCCCACCGGCCATTGTTCCCCACCGTTCGGTGACTTCACGATAATAATTGGTTCGTTCGTGATCGTGAAGACGGCATCGCTCGTATCTGAAGGATCCCCGTCTTCCGCATCGCTGACCCTTACCAGGCAATTGACGGAAACTTCATCGGGCACGACCCAGGCGTAGGTCCCGTCATTTTCGGTCGAGTCGACAATCCCGGTCCAGGTGTCGCCGTTATCCGTCGAGTATTCGATCTTCAGGTTCCCCACCTTGCCTGTCGTCAGCCAGGTGATGTTCTGCGTAAACCCGACATGCCAGCTTTCCCCGCCGTTGGGCGAAGTCACGATGACCGAAAGGTTATAGATTTTGGCCACGAAGCCGTCCCGGCCGCCGTTATGAGTCAGGCCAAGGCCGCCAGTGACAGGAAAGGTGGACTCCGTTGAATAGGTGCTCCCCGTCAGGTAGACATTTCCCGACCCGTCCGCATCGAGGGCAATACTCGTAGCGTAATCGGCATTTGAGCCGCCGATGTATCCGCAGAACAAGAGCTGTGTCCCGGACGCGTCCACCTTGGCAACATAGGCATCGAAGCTGCCGCTGTGCGTCAGCCCTGGTCCGTCCTTCACGGGGAAGGTCACCTCCGTTGAAGAGGTGTACCCAGTGACGTAGGCATAGCCCCAACTGTCCACGGCGATGCCGGTGGCGGCGTCATATCCTGAACCGCCGATATATCCGCAATACGTGATCCCCGCTCCTGTCTCCGTCAACTTGGCCACAAAGGCGTCATAATAGCCGCCGTTGTGGGTTACGTTCGGGCCCGTATTTACAGGGAAGCTCGTTTCCGTCGAGGATGTATACCCTGTGATATAGGCATTGCCGGAACCGTCCACCGCGATGCCCATGCCGACGTCATATCCTGAACCGCCGATATATCCGCAATAATCCAGTGCCGTGCCGTTGACGCTGACCTTGGCCACAAAAGCGTCAGAGAGACCGCTATGCGTCAGGATCGGACCTCCCGCTACAGGAAACGTCGATTCCGTCGAGGTTGCGGACCCCGTGATATAGGCATTGCCAAGGATATCCACCGCGATCCCATATCCGAAATCATCCCCCGAGCCGCCGATATAGCCGCAATAGTCCAGCGCCGTGCCGTTGGCGTTGACCTTGGCCACGAAAGCATCCGCAGTTCCGCCGTTAAAGGTCAGATCGGGACCCTCCTTGACCGGAAAGGAGGTCCCTATCGAATTTGTATAACCGGCAATGTAGGCGCAGCCAGCGCCGTCTACAGCAATGCTCCTTCCGTAGTCGTTGCCCGAGCCGCCGATATAGCCGCAATAGTCCAGCGCCGTGCCGTCGGCATTGACCTTGGCCACAAAAGCATCGAAAGAGCCGTTATGCATCAGGTTCGGACCTCCAATTACGGGAAAAGTGGACTGCGTCGAAGCTGTGTACCCGGTGACATAGGCGTTGCCAAAGATATCCAAGGCGATCCCGTATCCGAAATCATCCCCCGAGCCGCCGATATAGCCGCAATAATCCAGCGCTGTTCCATCGGCGTTGATCTTGGCCACAAAGGCATCCACACTTCCGCCGTTGAAGGCTAAATCCGGACCCGCCTTAACCGGAAAGGCGGCCCCCGGCGCGTATGTGTAACCCGCGAGGTATGCGTTACCGGACGCGTCGGCGGCTATTCCATAACCATAATCAGAGTTTGGACCGCCGATATAGCCGCAATATATGAGAATCGTAGGGTCCAGGATGAGGGATCCGGTCCGGTCGTACTCGCCGACCGTAAAACCGTAGACGACGGTGTTTTCTTCGTTCTCCCCGAGGCCGCCATGACCTGTTCTTTCCTTGCCGCCTGCGACTATCTTATAAGCCAGCGGCACGTTGACCCGTTTCCCCGAGTGGTCCTGGTAGGCGACGGGCAGATCATCCTCGAACCCGCCCGACGGTGCCGAAACAACCAGGCTTCCTTTGTTATTGATGAGCACCGAACTCGCCCCACGGTAAGCCAAACGAATCCGCGACGGGTCTGCGCCCGGATGAACGACGAATTCGTACTTCAGATGGTCCATCGTCCCGGAGTACACCAGGTCAATTCCCGGCCAGAGGTTGGCATATATGATCCGGGAATAGGTGGGAAGCCCTTTCTTCCAATTTGCTTGTTCTCCCTTGAAGTACGAAATGATCGCTCCCGTCTTATCCGTGCCCACCGGTTTTACGCCTGGGTTGGCGCCCACAAAATCTAGCTTCACCACCCACCGAGAATCACTCGCTTTGATCAAAGCGAACGTCACTCCTTCAGGGCCAAAATAGACTGCTTTATCCTTTCCCTGGATGTAGTAAGCGACCCGTTCGTCCAATTGTCCCCGGTTGGGAATGAAATTCACCGGCATCTTGCCAAAATCAGACTGGGCGCGGAGAAGATGACCGGCCGATGCAGAGGGCGAAGGAGATCTCTGTTCTAAGGGGGCTGGCCTCCCTGTCCCGGAGACCAGGAAGCAAAAGCAGGTGATCAAGGCTGCGCCGGTCAAGATTCTTTTCTCCATGGCTTGCTCCTTACAGCTAAAACAATAGCTTATCTGAAATGGTTGCACCAGGCAAGCTGGAATTCTAGTCCTAAATGTAGTATCTTATTGCGCGTGAAACGAAAGCGCTCCGGTTAAGGTTTAGATATTTATGATACGTCCTGTCCTTCGCAAACATCACGTTCCGGCGATTATCAGAGACACAGCCGCATGAACGGACAATCCAGGAGGTCCGAATTGAGAAAAGCGTCCGCCGCAGTTTTCGTATTCCTGTTCTTCTTCGCAGGCGAAATGTCACTCCTCCGAGCCCAATACCTCACGGGATCCATCCAAGGCACGGTCGCCGATAAATCAGGCAAGTTCCTGGCCGGGGCGACGGTGAGCTTAACCTCCCCGGCCATGCTCGGAAACTTGATGATGACGACCGGAAAAGCCGGAGGTTTCGACTTTGCCGCCCTGGCTCCCGGAGTCTATACGGTGACTGCCGAGATACCCGGGTTTCAAACCTTTATCCGCGATCGGATTGTCCTTAGCTCCGGGATGTCCTTCTTTTTTCGTATTGAACTGAGCCCGTCGGAGCAGGAGCAGGAGCAGGAGGTGGTTGCCCAAGAGCCTCCAACCGCTCTGGACACGGTATCGGCCAAGACGGCTGTCATCAGGGAACAGGTCTTGATACGCAACATCCCCCTAGCCCGGGATTTCGGGGCAATCCTGAATACGGCTCCCGGCGTTATCTCGGCCGGATATGTTTTTGATGCCGTTGCTTCCATCCAAGGCGGCACGGTGCGGGACAACGCATATCTTCTGGACGGGGCTAATCTGACCGATATGTTCGCCATGGCTCCGCTGCTCAATCTCAACATCGACCAGATGGAAGAGATAGAGATCATTCCCGCCGGGGCGCCCGTGTCCCAGCTTCCCGCGGGTGGCGCGCAGGTGAATGTGATCAGCAAGTCAGGCGGCAATTCCCATGCCGGAGAATTGGGCCTTTTTTTGATTAATAACGGCTTTAACAAAGATCTGTGGACATCCTCCCAAGTCAAAGACCTGGGCGTCGGCCCGCCTGCGGGAGATAAGAATCTCTTCGAAACTTCCTTGAGCTTGGGAGGCCCCATCTTGGAGGATCGCGCCTGGTACTTCCTGGCCGGAAGGTACCTCAAGAGATCGATGACGAACAACTTTATCGGTCCCTTCGTGGACATCCTGGGCAGACAACACGATTCCTACGATTGGTCCCGCAAGGACCTTTCGGGATTTTTCAAGCTCACCGTGCGTCCCATCTCCAACGCCAAATTCATGGCCTGGATCAATCTGACCAACGTCTATCAACCCGTATCCGAAGACCCGTCGCCTCGTCTGCCTTTTCTCTCCACCCATATTTTAGATCATGATAAATCCCTCGCCTTGCACGGCGTCATGGATTATTCCCTCGATCAGAACACGCAGGTTTACGTCGGGGCCTCCTACATCAACAGGAATATCCCCGCTTCCCTCCAGACGGATGCTCAGAGCCTTCCCTGGACCGATGACGCCGGAGATGTTTATGGCCCCCTGAGCGGCGCCGATTACAATTCCCAAACCCAGAGGCAGAGATTCCAGGCCAACGCTTCCCTTCGAAGATTCGTCGATGATTTCCTCGGCGTTCCCCATACCCTCAATGTCGGCGCGGATTTCGACGATTCCACCTCAAACCTTGACTGGTGGCGGCAGGACAACATGCTTTTGTACCTGGACAGCCGCAACCCGAACAATTATTTTTATTCCGACCGCGGACTTCTGGGCTTCTGGCTCTGCGGCACCCAACAGGGCACTACTGTTCTCTCGGGTCGGACGCGCAGGCTGGGAGTCTTTGCTACGGATTCTATCAGCCTGGCCGGACGGCTGACGTTCAGCCTCGGGCTTCGCTTCGAGCGTTCCTGGGGCTCGTTTCCCCTGGCCCCAAAGGGTATTTCAGGAAACCCCCTCTCTGTCTTCGTCGGGGATGCGCTCGTGAACCCCTATCTTAGGGCCGCTTATCCAAATGATTTCCCCGAGGATTTCAACCTTTGGGGCCAGTTCACAATGCCGGAGCTGGATAATTTCATCTCCTGGAATGTTCTCTCTCCGCGGGCCGGGCTTGCCTTTGATATCTGGGGAACCGGAAAAACCATCCTCAAAGCCGCCTACGCCCTTTATCCGGACGACCTCTCTCACCGTTACTTTTTGCCGCTGCACCCCCTCTATCCCCAGAGCCTTGCCGTCTATTGGATCGACGCAAACGGCGACGGCCAGCCCGACGTGGAGGACGATTTTAGTCTCCCAAACCTGGATTACCGGTTTCTCTCCAGCTCTTTTAGCAAGAACCGAGTGGCGAGCGATATCAAGGCTCCGCGTACGGAGGAAATCTCCCTCGGCCTCGACCACGAGCTCTTCAAGAATTTCACTCTCGGCCTTCATTTCGTTTCTAAGGTACAGAGGAATATTCTCGAAGATGTTCTCTACGCCCCCGATACGGGAGAATACTTGTATGCTCCCGGTCAGGCCTCGACCCAAAAGAACTGGTTTCCCTTCACAACCACCGTTCCCGGCACCGACTCCTACCCGAGCCAGACCGTCACGATCTATGCCAAATCCCTTCAAGCGCCGCCGACCTTTTTGCAGCTGCGAAATGTCCCGGAGCTCAAGCGCAAATATCGGGCCCTGGAATTCGTCTTTCACAAGCGCATGGCCCAGGGCTGGGAGCTGGCCGGCTCTCTGGTCTGGAGCAAAGCCGAGGGAAACCTGGGCGGCTTCGCCGACGGGACCACGGGCTTGACGGAGGCGGCGAACAGCCCGAACTACTTTGTTAATCAATACGGGCGGCTGGACACGGACAGACCACTACAAATTAAACTCCTGGGCAGCGCGGAGCTCCCCTTCGGCTTTTGGCTCAGCGCTTCCTTCCACTATCAGAGCGGCCTTCCCTGGCAGAGATGGGCTCAGGTTCTCCCTCCGGCCGACTGGTGTTCAGCCCACAATGTGGAATGGACGTATTATACCGTCAACCTCGAAGCGTCGGGAGCCCGGCGAGAAAAGGCCTGGTCAACCCTCGACCTGAGGCTGGAAAAAAAATGGCGCTTGGGGGCTTCGGGCAATTTGGGGCTGTACGCCGATGTCGCCAACCTGCTGGGCTTCACCGCCTCTTTTGTCGGCCTGAATGATATCGGCCGCTGGGAGCCTGCCGCAGAGGGAGCGGGCCAGCCCGGCGTGACGTTTCTACAGACGGATTACAGGGTCACAAACGCCGTCTTCGGCACGCGGACGATTCGCTTGGGGCTCAGGCTGGATTTTTAGTATTCAGTCGGCTTTTAGCTGAAGAGACGGACCTTTTGGCTCTGTCCCATGCGCGTGATGAATTCGGCATAAGTGCAGACGGCAAACCCCTTCTTGATGATGGCGTCCAGGCGTTTAAAGACGTTTCTCCGGTTGTAATACATCAAGGCATTGTAGAACCGGCTGTTGTTGATTTCCGGGTGCATGAAGCGCTCCTGCTCCGTGTCGATATCGTACGGATGAAAATAGCCGACGAGCGGTCGGTCTGCCCGGAAAAGTTTATTCGCAGCGCGGCGAATTAAGAATGAGGGCAGGACACGAAAATAGACGCCCCCGGCCACGGGAACCAGATAGGGGCCGAATCTTCCGACCGTCATGGGGATTTCTATGATCCCATCGATCATTTTCGGCTCAGGCCCGAATTCCGGCCAGCCGTAAAAGGGGTTTTTGGCCGGAAGCACGGAGCTGGAGTACGTCAGGCCCAGCTCCTTCAAAAATCCATACGCCCATGATGTTTTCGCGGTCAGGGAAAAAACGGGGGCCCGGAATCCCCGGATGTTTTGAGCGCCGGCTTTTCTGAGGGCGGCGATATTTGCTTCGAGCGATTTGCGGAACTCATCCCGCGCCTGCTGATCGATGGGGACGTGGCGATCGCTGTGGCAGGCGATTTCGTGGCCGGCCTCCAAGACCTCACGGACGAGTGAGGGATAGGCCTCGGCAACCTCGCCCACGACAAAAAAGGTGCAATGAAAGCCGTGCTTCTTCAACCATTCCAGGTAGGCACGGACATTGTCCGGGACACGTTCTCGGCGGCGCCGTCCATCCTCCATGAGGAAGCGTATGTCTTCCAGGTCGACGCTAAAAAGATAGATATCGCTCATGGCTGCCCTCTCAATGCCAATCCGGAAACAGGTCCCGCGCCGAGCTCGAAAAGAGGGGCATGACCCGCCGCGTGCCCACCTTTAACAGATACAGGGACCAACGGCCCTGTTTGGGCGAATGCTCGTTGCTTGAACAGAAGACAATGTGCTCCCCGTCCGGCGCCCAGGAGGGAAAATAATCGTAGGTCTCATTTCGCTCGGTCTGCCTGCGCTTGTCCGTCCCGTCGGGGTTCATCGTCCAGATGTCCCCTTTGCCGTCCGCCTGGGATGACACGTAGGCCAGCGTCCGGCCGTCCCTGGAAAAACGTGCCCGGCAGCTTTTTCCGCCCTCGGCCAAAGCTCGATATTTTTTCGCCTGGATGTCATAGAGAAAGACATCCCAGCCGATGAACCTGTGTCCCGTGAAGGCCAGGAGCGGCGCGGAAGGCGAAAAGTCGGACAGGCCGTGAGATCCCTTGAATTCTGGGACGATCGTCTGGATTTCCTTTGTTTTTAGGTCGATCGTCTTCAGGACAGCCTCCATGCCCAGGAGGCGCTTATTTTCTTCCGTGAAGGCGAGGGCCGTCCCATCGGGGAGCCAGGCCGGCTCGAGCTCATCGTTCGGGGAGCTCGTGATCTCGGTGAGCCCCGAGCCGTCGGCGTTCATCACATAAATATCAAAGTTGCCATGGGGATTGGCCGTGAAGGCGATCCGGGTTCCGTCCGGGGACCAGCGGGGATATTCATCGCTCCAGGAATTGTCGGTGAGCTTGCGCAGCTCGTTCGCCGTCAGGAGATAGATCTCGTTATCGCCGTCCATGTCGGATTGAAAAACGATCCTTCCCCGGAATGGGAAACCGGCCTTGAGAGAGCCGAGGTCGATTTTTTGAAGTGAGGGAAGGCGGCTGGCTGTCTCCTTTTCCGGAGAACAGACGGCCAGCGTCAGCGAGAGAACGCTTAGGTAGAACGCCCATCGGGATTTCGTGGCCATGGACACTCTCATTTTAATGAATTTGCCAAAAAAAGAAAGCCGGAGCTGGCATCTTAATTTCTTGTATAAAAGCTAGGGTGGGTGGCGCGGCGCGCAGAGAGCGGCTTAGAGCTTGACCGCAGAGATCAGCCTGCAGCGGACGGGCGTATATTTCAGGGGGAATTTCAGCCGGGGGAAGAGGGCTGCGCTGGCGTCGGTCATCCTGCCCCAATCGATATCCACGATTTTGTCGGGGGCCAGGCCGTAGCGGTGCAAGATGCGGCAGAAATTCTGGACCGAAAAAAAGAAAACCATCGGCTTGTTCAGCATCCTCAGAAGACGATAGGACGGTCCATAGCAAGACCGTTCGACCTGTTCCAGGAGGAACGGCACCATGGAGTCCACGAAGTAGACTTCTCCGCCGGGCCTGAGGATTCGAGAGGACTCGGCCACGGCTGTGCGGACATTCGTCAGGCTCTCCGCGAGACGGCGTTCCGTCAGATGATGGATGACGAACTGGATGATGATCCTGTCGGCGGTTTCATTTTTCAGCGGCAGGGCCCGGATATCTGCCGCGACGTTCAGCACGGTCTTGTCCTTGGCATGCTTGAGGAACTCCAGGACGTTGTCCACGGAGATGACTTTTTGGATGGAGGCGCCTTCATAGTGGGCGACGCCGCCGGAGCCGATATCGACCACGACGCCCTTGAGGCGCGGCTCGATGTTCTTTTTGATCCGGCTGTGGACGTTGGCGACGTCCTCGCGCTCGACCTTTTCCTGGTACACCGAATAGATTTTTCGGAAGTAAGACTGCACGGCCTTGCCTTCTTGTCCCTGCGGCGGCCTTTGGCTCATGTCACAAGAACCCCGGCGGAAAAACAGCTTATGTTCATGAATTTTACAAAAAAATTATCATAGATTTATACAAAATGCAAAAGATGATGCGGTCGATTCGAGAGAACGGCCTTTGGTTTTTAGACGAGGGCGAAGCCCTCTTTGATCTTGGGCAGGAAGCGCTGGCGGCCCTGGACCAGCTCGTCGATATCGATGCCTTTGTCCTCGAAATAATCGCGGATGAGCTCGCGGACGACGTTGTCCTGTTTTTTGGTGACATAATCGACGGTCATCGTCTCGTTCTGTTCGACGGGCTTGCCCAGCAGGTTCCGCTTCCAGTGGATGATCCAGCCGGAGAAACACATCGGCTGGGAGCGGTGTATGACGTCCTTGGTCATCATGCCCTTGATGCTCTTGCTGTGGTCCAGGCTGAGGTAGTCGATGGCGAACCCCAGGTCTTTGAGTTTGTCGCGGCGGTTTTCGCGGCTGCCGAATTCGTAGGTGGGGGTCATGAAATGGACGGCGTATTCCATGGCGAATGTCTTGAGCCGGTTGACGATGCTCGGGTAATTTTCGGCGGTGCCCGCCAAGTTTTCGTCGGACGGGATCTGCTCCCTGTTCGAGCCGTCGGCGTAGCCGATGAGGTCGTTCTCCAGGGCGTAGAGCAGGCCGCCGGTGTTCATGCCCAGACGGCAGCCGACGCACCAGCGGGTCTCCAGGTTATAGGCCTTGCGGTCCTTGCGGAGTCTCTTCACCGAGATCCGCTTGACGACGTCCTTGAGTTCGACGACCTGGTGCGTGATACGCTCCTCGCCGAACGTCTTCTTCAAACGATCGACATTGGGCAGGTTGTTCTTGACGCCGAACTCGAGATAGCCCTTGTCGAAGGTGATGAGGTGGACCTTGTCGAATTTCTCCTGGAGGACGACGGCCGCCAAAAGCGAGTCGATGCCGCCGGAGAACATGACCGCGACTTCATTCTTGACAGGTTTCATAGTTCGCTCCTTGAGCGCCTCGACACCCCTCCATTATTCATACCCGAAAAAATATTTCAAGATGGGGGAACGCCCCAGGGGGATCGATCAGTTGCTTTTCAGGACCGGGGCGGCGAAATCTTTTTTGGTGATCTTGGCCTTGATCCTCCGGATGCAGCAGCCGCCCTGGTAGAACCAGAGAACGACGAGGCCGCCCAAGACGAGCGCCAGGAACCCGACGATGCTCAGAAACACGATCAAGAATGTCTTCATGGGACCTCTCTCTCCTTCCTTACTATTTCTATAGAAACTATGGGAATAATAGCATCAATAAGTTAGCACATTCTTCCCCCTTTGTCAACGCCCGGGACTTTGTCAACGCCCGGGAAAAAGCCCCTAGGTGGACCGCTGCGCCTGGAGGGAAAACGGGATGGCCGGCGGCCGCGCGCCTTCGGGCAGCAGGATGACCCGATCTCCGATCTTCTCGCGGCCACCGATCTCCGTCCTATTTTTATCGATTCCCATCAAATATCAAAGAAACGCCCCGCCGACATTTTGATAGCCAAAACCCGCAACTTTTTGTAGGATAGGAGCGTTCCATAAAGGATAAGGTTGGTCAGTGTCAGAAATTTCTTTTAAGACAACGGGCCGATGGGCCGGGCTGATGATCTGGTGTGCGGCAGCGGCGATTCCGCTCTTGTCCGGGCAGATGCCGCAACAGGACATGGGAGGCTTGCTGGATAAACTCTCCCAGAAAATCAAGGCCTCTTTTGATTATAAAAACTGGCGGGCGACGATTGTCTCCACAATTACAAAGACGGACAAAAACTGGACTCCCGAAGAAGTGACGGTTGTGACCAAGAACATCGGGTCGTCCAATGAGGGCGAGCCCCAGGAAGAGATTTTAAGGGCTCTGCAAACGAAAAAGGGGAAGACGACGGACATCACGCAGAAATACGCCGAAGAAAGACGGAAAGAAAGGGAAAAAGCCAGAAGGAAGCGAGCGGAAGAAAAGACAAGCGCCTCTGCCGACGATGAACATGGAGGAGGGGCGATGTCATTGGACGAGTTCCTTCCTTTCTCCGAAACAAAAAGAGGAGATTTTGAATTCCGCCTGCAGGATCGTCCGACCGCAGAGGGACAGACAATTTCAGTCCTTGACGTGCGAGCCAAGGTGAAAAACCAGAGGAACTGGGAAGGAACGTTCTTTTTTGATCCGGAGACATACGGCCTCATCAAGGTCAACCTTCGCCCCTCTCAGAATCCCAAAATGGTCAAAGAACTGACGATGCAGATCGATTTCGAGGTCCTCAACGACCGCTATTTGGTTTTGAAGAGGACGCAGTTCAAAGTCAACGGGGGCATTTTCATCAAGCATGTGCGCCAGATCGTCGAGGACGTGTATTCCAATTTCGAAGTCCTCGATGTGAAAAGTTGACTTGGGTTCGGCGAGCCGATAAACTATCCTTCGTTTTTTGAGCAAGGAATTCACGCCGTGAGCAAGGAGAAAGTCGGGAGCTTCTACGACGTCGTCTGGACGGAATACGTCCCCGAGCTGGAGGCCTCCGAAAAACACTGGCGGCTCTTTTATTCGCCAGAAGAGGTCAGGGGCAAATCCGTCCTCGATGCCGGCTGCGGCACGGGCATCTTCAGCATCATCTTTGCCCGGAACGGCGCCGGCCGGGTCGTCGGCATCGACATCAGCCCCGGCAGCCTGGAGACGGCCAAGGGCCTGAAAGAAAGATTCAACTTGTCCAACGCCGAGTTCCGGCTGCAGGACATGCTCCGGCTCCCGTTTGCCGATGCCGCTTTCGACATCGTCTGGGCCTGGGGGACCGTTCACCACACGACCGACCCATTGCGGGCCGTCTCCGAACTCATCCGAGTCCTTCGACCCGGGGGTTCCCTTTTTTTGGCCGTTTACAAAAAGACCAAGGTCACCTTCATCCACGAGATCATCCGCAAGACGCTGATCAAGACGCCGAGACGAACCTGGACGGCGCTCTCGAAGACCATGGCCTTTTTCCTGGCGCCTGTCGTGTTTGTTTTCAAGAAACGCGAGAAATCACGAAAAGGCGAGAAGCTGGAAGAGCTTATCCTGGATTGGTATTTCGTTCCCATCCGGCATTATTATGCGCCCGAGGAGATCCAGGATTTCCTCGGGAAGAAGGGGCTTGCCGTGGAACAATTCCTGCCGGCGTCCGGGCGCTTCGACAGCTCTTCCAATTTTATTTTTAAAGCCCGGAAAAAATCCTAGCGGATGGAAGAACCTACGGCTTAGGCTTTGTCCATCTCGACCAGCTGACGGCGGTCGCGGATGCGCAGCGCCCGGCCGCCGACCGCGTAAGAATAATCAGGAAGGGACGCTGCCACGACCGACCCGGCGCCGATGACACTCCCCTGGCCGATGGTGACCCCATCGAGGACGATCACGCCGGCCCCCAGCCAGACGTCCTCGCCGATCCTGATTCCCCCTTTGGTGAAAGACGGCTGGAACATGATCGGTGTCGATGTGTCCGAGAAATTGTGGTTTCCGCCCGCTACGAGATAGCATTGGCCGGCTAGGAAACAGTATTTGCCCAGCCGGATTTCCGTTTCGGAGAGCAGGCTGCAGTTGGCCGAGACATTGCAATAGTCGTCGAGGGCGATCGAGCCTTCCTTGCAGCTCAGGATCGAGTTTCTCCCGATGTAGACATTGTTCCCGATCTGAATGCCTTGGTTGGCTTCGCCCTTGGCATCTAGGACTGCGTTGTCATCGATGAACGTATTATCCCCGACAATGATCTTGTGGGGATGGCGGAGCGTGATGTTCCTGCCGAAGACGACGCCTTTGCCGACTTTTTTCAGGAGGCGGGGATAGAAGACTTTGCGCAGCCAAAAGCCGAGCGCGCCGGGGGCGGGAGTGATGAAATGATTGATGAATTCATACTTGATGAATCCCCAAAGGCTTTTCCGCCCGAGAAAAAGGCGGGAATACTTGGAGGACAGCGACCGCTCCCGGTCGATGAGCTCTTTTTGGGTGCTGCTCCGGAATTCCTTTGCCATTGTTAGGCGAATTTTAGCATAAACCTTTTTCGCATGTCCATTCAATGGAGCATAGTCGTTCCCAGGCTTTACAGCCAGCCGGCGTCCCTGTACCAGGCTACCGTCTGGGACATGCCTTTTTGGAAATATGTCTTCGGGGCATACCCCAGCTCGCTCACGGCCTTTTGGATCGAGAGGGGTTTGGGATGGACGAAAAAGCTCAACCGGGAGGGGCTAAGCGGAGCCTCTTTTTTAAAGAGAGAAAACGCCTTTCCCATCAGCCAGGCTGCGGCGCTCACAGGGAACTGCGGAGGATGAAAGCGTGGGATCTTTTTCCCCGAAGCCGCGGCGATCGTTTCGACGATGATCCTGACCGTCAGCACTTCGGGCCCTGCCAGATGATAGATTTCGCCGCGCCTGCCTTTCTCTGCACAGAGCATCGTGCCCTGGATCAGGTCCTGGATGAAGACGGGCGTCTGCAGCGTTTTTCCTTTTGAAACAAGGATGAATCGTCTCCTGGCGATGGCCCGGATCAGCTTGAAGGTGCGTCGGTCTTCAGGCCCGTACACCCAACCCGGCCTGACGATGACGACGTCCATGCCCCGCCGGGCGGACTCGAGCGCGATCGCCTCTCCTTCGAGCTTGGTCCGGTCATAGATGTCTTTGGGCCGAGGGAGATAATCTTCTCCGGCCACCTCGCCATTTTTCACATGGCCGAGGACGCCGGCCGAGCTGAAATGGACGACCCTTCGAACGCCTGTCTCCCACGCCGCTTCCAAAACAGTCCGCGTGCCTTCGGCATTGACGGCATGGAATTCGCGCCTGCCGATTTGTGAAGCCCCCAGGGCCGAAGCCAGGTGAAAGATAATGTCCGTTTCCGTCAGGGCCTCTTTCAGGAGCGTGAGGTTCTGGATATGGCCTTCGACGGTCTCCAACCTGTCCAGGCCCAAGATTTTTTTGTCATGGACAAGGGCACGGACCTGCCATCCGTTCTGGAGAAGATGCCGGGCAAGATGTTTCCCGATAAATCCCGAGGCTCCCGTGATGAAGGCGCGCATGGAGAAAGCTCACCTCTTCCGAAAATCTTTGATAGCCATATTTAATGTCAGGCTCATTTTTTCGAGATACCGGGGGTAGATATATTCTCTCTGGGCCATGTCTTTTGCCGCGCGGGCCCGGGCCCTGGCTTCGTCGGAATGGAGCGCAAAAGAAAGGCCCTGCGCCAAGCTCTTCGGCTCGGGCGCAACCAGGATGGATATCGTCTCATCCAGGACCTGGGTGTGAGTCCACAGGTTGGTGGCAACAATCGGCTTTCCGGATTTGAGAAAGGAATATATTTTTAGGGGCGTGTTCGTTCCCGAAAGCCGCGGCGAAACCAGGATGTCCGACAAAGACATGTAAAGAGGGATTTGAGACGGCGGCACTTTCTCGATGAACACCACCCTTCTGCCGACACCCAAGGCCTCGGCTTTAGGCTTCATGAGATCATGCTCGCGCCTGGTCCCGCCGACGATCAGGAGCACGGCCGGATCGGCCATTTTGGCAAAGGCTTCGACAAGCAGCGGAATGCCCTGGTAAGGCTCGAAGTTGCCGGCATAGAGGATGATGGGTTCTCCGTGCGGTGCAATTTCCTTCTTTTTCCGCCAGATAACGTCCAGGGGATAAAGTGAAGGTTCAAAATCGGCAAAATCGATGAAGTTTTCGAGAAACACGGCCTTCGCTCCGAATCCCTTTTTCTCAACATAATGGAGCAGGTCCTGACAAATGACGATGACGCTATGGGAGTTTTTGAGGACGAGCCTTTCCATCCACAGGAAGACATTCCGCAGGAGCGGGGAATGCGAGAACTCGAAGTTTTCCAGCTGCTGGGGGAGACTGGAATGCATGTCATAGATGTGGGGTGTTCCGAAGATTTTCCCCAGTGCGGCGCCGATCACGGCGGCCTCCTCGTGAGAGAAAATTACATCGTAACGGGTCTTGGCCAGCGCCCAAAAGGCGCCTGCCAGAAGAAGGAGGTCCAGGGGGATTTTAGCCAGCGAGGGGCCGATCCTGATCGAGCGGATCCCCATCAGGTTGGGAATCCTCGAAATCTGGAAATTCTTGAATTCTTTGTCTTCTCCGAGCGGATAGGTGATGAGGTTCGTCCGGTGGCCCAGGTCGGAAAGCGCCTTGATCCTGAAATAGACGCTGATCGGGGTACCCCGTGGCTGGAAAAACGGCTCGGGGGCGAGCATGAGTATTTTCATGAGCGGATGCTCTAGGACTCTTGATCTCGTTCCGAATCAATCACTTCGCGGACGACATAGATGTGCTTCTCAGCGGTCTCATGATAGGAACGGACTATGATTTCCCCGAGCAGTCCCATGGTCACAAACTGGAAGCCGATGACGATGAGCAGAATCGCCAGAAGAAGGAGCGGGCGGTTGGCAATCCCCATCCTGAGAATCAGGCGTTGGTAGGATAGGATCAAAGCCAGGATGCCCCCCAGGACGCCCATGACCAGCCCAAACAGTCCGAAGATCTGGAGGGGCCGGGTGGAGTAACTCAAGAGGAACTTGACGGTCAGGAGGTCCAGAAAGACCCGGATCGACTTGAGGATGTTATATTTGGATTTTCCGTGGATGCGAGGACGGTGGTTGACCTTGACTTCGGCAATCGTGACGCCCATGGTGCTGGCGATGGCCGGGATGAAGCGGTGCATCTCGCCGTAGAGCTTGATGTTCTTGACGATGTCTTTGCGAAAAGCCTTGAGCGTGCAGCCGTAATCATGGAGCTTGACCTTGGTGATCTTGGAGATGATCCAGTTGGCGGCCAGCGAGGGCAGCCGGCGGGAGACGAATTTGTCTTTCCGCTTGAGCCGCCAGCCGCTGACGATGTCGTTGCCCTCCTCGATCTTCTGGATGAGGAGGGGGAAGTCGTGGGGGTCGTTCTGCAGGTCGGCGTCCATGGTGATGATGATATCGCCGTGGGCATAATCGAACCCGGCGGACAAAGCGGCGGTCTGGCCGAAATTCTTGCGCAGCCGGATGAGCTTCATCCGGGAGTCTTCGGCCTTGAGCTCTTTCAGAAGCTGGAACGAGTTGTCCGTGCTCCCGTCGTCGATAAAGATCATCTCGAAGGGGATATTCAGGTTTTGGCAGGAGGCCCTGAGCTCCCGATAGAGCTCCGGCAGGTTTTCGGCTTCGTTGAAAACCGGGATCACAACAGAGAGCTTGATGCCTTTAGGCTTGTCCATTGGCGCCAATATATCATAAAGAGGAACCACCGGCAACAATCGGAGCCGCAAAATAAGATTTGACTTGTGATTGAAATTTCTATATCTTTTTGCTGACATTGAGCGGCTTCTATGGGTTTCAAGAGGCGCGATTTTATTAAATGGGGAGGGGCTAGCCTCATCGGGGCTGGTCTGCAGACACCAAAACTCTTCTCATTGGGCCGGTCTGACCAGTCGGTTTCTCCATTCCTCAATGAGCGGCTTCTCGCCGAGGAGTATCCCTTTCCCTACGATGATCAAGTCTTTCATAGCGCCGAACGGATCACGAATGTTCGGAGAAGCGCCGAGGATCCGTCAAGCTTTAAGGCCGGCCTTAATCTGCTACTCAAAGAAGGGAAAAAGCTCGATATCAAGGTCTTCGCCAGCGACCGAAAAGAAACTCTTTCCCAGACGGGGGACGTTCAGTCTTTTTTGGCGGTCGAAGGGTTGCTCGACTGTATCCTGACAGGGCATGACAGCCCCCGGCTGTATTATCAGGTGCAGTATCGCGAAGGGCAGGGTCCCTGGAGGGCGCAAGCTCCCAGGAGCTTCCGACTGCCAAACGCCAACCTCCAAAATGGCGGCAGGGTCCAGGTTCTTTTCATCTCCGATGACCATAATTTTGACGACGGCGATTACAGCGTGCCCGAGGAATATAAGAAAACGAAAATTACCGGCGATTACGTCAACGATATCTTGAGAAAGATACGGACGAATCCCAAGGCCGACCCGGGGTATCCCCTCAATAAGCTTATGAACGGCTTTTACCTGGCCAAGGCCATCCGATACATCATGAATTATGAAGACCCCGAC
This sequence comes from Candidatus Aminicenantota bacterium, assembly GCA_963715635.1. Taxonomy (GTDB): domain Bacteria; phylum Acidobacteriota; class Aminicenantia; order Aminicenantales; family UBA4085; genus JAPKZH01. The sequence goes on from OY970261.1 coordinate 4,024,625, forward strand.
GTGGTCATCAATTTGGGGGATACGACCGGCATCGGCGCCGGCTACCGATGGAAGGCCTGGGGGCTGCCGAGTGAGAATCTGACAGACGCGGACTACGATTATATTGCCCGGACCCTGTGGCTGCGCACGAGAAAAGTCTTCTCCGGCCTGACCCCGAGCATGCCCGTTTACATGGCCATGGGCAACCACGATGGAGAGGAGGGCTGGAATTCACTCCGCTTCGAGTCCAAAGCATGGCGCAAGAAGTATTTTCCCCTGCCTGACCAGACAATCTATCCGGAGGGCGGCCATCCGGACGGCAATTATTATGCCTTCTCCTGGGGGAGCGATCAAAACAATGAGGGCGGGGTCCAGTTTATCGTCCTCGACGTCACGGCCTTCTGCGGCGGGATCGAACCCAAGGCGATTTGTGATTGGACGCTCGGCCAGGAGCAACTGAACTGGCTTGAGAACGTCTTGAAGAGCAGCGATAAGGATTGGAGCTTTGCCTGCTATCATCATGTCCTCGGGGGATGGCCGGCGGGGCCCGGCGAGACCGATACCCATCTCGCCTACGGACGCGGTCCGCTTTTCACGACGTCCGATTATCAGAAATACGGCGACCCAAGCCGGATTGAACAACCCAAGCTCACCGAATGGGCGATAAAGTACGGGCTGAGAGGTTTTATCTACGGGCATGACCACATCTTCAAGGTCAAAAAAATCGGCCCGGGCTTGAACCAGAAGGACCTGGTGGGCATCTGCTGCGGGACGACCAAGTATGTAGGCGAAAAAGGCTGGTGGCAGGGCAACTTATGGATGCAGAACTACGGCAACGGGCTCAAGACGAACCCGGATTTCTGGGGGCCGTCGGGGATCACGAAGTTGACCCTGAAGAACGAAGAAGCAAGGATCGATTATATCTTGACGGGATACACTGACAATTCCAACCTTCCCTGGACGGCCAACGACGGCGATATCCTCTCCACCACCATCCTTGTCAACCCGCCGCCGTCCATCCAGGTGGACAAGCCTTCTTTTGTTTTTCAAGTCCAAGAGGGGCGGGCTTTTCCGGGTTCTCAGGTGCTAAAAGTCAAGAACGGTGGAGGCCGGCTGCTCAATTTCGAGGTCAAGCCGAAGCAGGGCTGGATTAAGGTTTCTCCCGACAGCGGACGCTCTTGGGGCGCCTGGAAGGATATTGGGATTGTGCTTTCGACGAAGAACTTGAAATCCGGCACCTATGAGGGGACCATCAACGTCGAGAGCCCTGATGCTGCCAATAGCCCCCTCGAGGTCCGCATCCGATTGGAGGTCACTGACCCTCCGATCTATCCGCCCTTGGATTTCTTGGGAATGAGAAAAGAAGGGGCGGCCCCGGGCGCCCAGGGTTCTTCCATCCTCCTCAACTGGAAGGTGAACCGCCTCAACAGCAACATCCAGAAATACCGGGTCTATTGGTTTGATAACCAGGGAAAGAGGCAGTCCTTGGCCGAAGTGAAAGCCTCGATCACCAACTGCACCTTTAAAAATGCCGCCAGAGATAAGGCATATACCTTTGCCATCACGGCCGTCGACGGCAAAAACAGGGAAAGCAATACCGCTTTCACCACGGTCGGAAAAAGCTTGCTGAGCAGGATCTAATGGCCGAAAAGAAAATTCTCATCGTTGACTATGATAACAAGAGCTTGGAGTCACTGTCCAAACTCCTGCAACCCCATAAGTTTCAGATCATCAAAGCCTCCGATGGTCTTGCCGCCTACGAGAAATTCAAGCTGGAAAAGCCGGATCTTGTGATTCTCGAGGCGATCCTGCCCAAGCTCCACGGCTTCGACCTGACCAAGCGGATTTACCAGGAATCCAAGGGGAGTGTCCCGGTCATTATCGTGACCGGGCTTTACCGGGGTTCCCAGTACAGACATGAAGCCCTGACCACGTTCGGGGCGTCCGATTATTTTGAAAAGCCCATCGATAACGAAAAGCTTCTCGCGTCCATCCTAGGCTTCCTGAGGGAGAAACTCGACATCCCGCTGGAACTGCCCGAGCCCCAGGAGGTCATCGATTTCCTGGGCAAGAAGCTCAAGGCGGCCAAACCCCATAAAAAGGGCCATTTCCCGAAAAATTGACAATCCCTTTAATAAGCTGTTAGACTCGTCAGACCCATGAACGACAGCCTATGGACAAGGTGCAATAACTGCCAGAGGATCCTCTACAAGGCGGATATCCTCGAGAACCTTTCGGTCTGCCCCTCCTGCAACTTCCACTTTCGTCTTTCGGCTCGAGAACGCTTGACGATGCTCTTCGACGACGGCCAGTTTGAGGTGTTTGACCATGGCATCCTGCCCGTCGATTTCTTAAAATTTGTGGACACCCAGAAATATTCCCGTCGGCTCGAGGATTATCAGAAGAAGACATCGCTTCCCGAAGCAACGATCAATGCGGTCGGGACGATGGGCGGCATCAAGGTCGTGATATCAGCCATGGATTTCTCCTTCATGGGCGGAAGCATGGGCTCGGTCGTCGGCGAAAAAATCACGAGGGCCGTGGAACGGGCGGTCAAGGAAAAAACGCCCCTCATCATCACCTCCTGTTCGGGCGGCGCCAGAATGCAGGAGGGCGCCCTGTCCCTGATGCAGCTCATTAAGACGAGCGCGGCCCTGGCCCGCCTGGAAGAGGCCAAGCTTCCCTTCATCTCGGTCATCACCGACCCGACCACGGGAGGGACGACGGCCAGCTATGCCATGCTCGGCGATATTAACATCGCCGAGCCAAATGCCCTGATCGGGTTCGCGGGACCCCGCGTCATCGAGCAGACAATCAAGGAGAAACTTCCCAAGGGATTCCAGCGCTCGGAATTCCTGCTCAAGCACGGCATGCTGGATGATGTCGTGCCGCGAAAGGGCCTGCGCGCTTACATCATCAGAGCTTTGCGACTGTTCCTTAACCGGCCTCAATGACTTTTGCCCAGTGCCGGACCTATCTTGAGAATCTCCAGCGATTCGGGATCAAGCTCGGCCTCGAAAATATCCAAGCGGTTTTAACGTCTCTCGGCCATCCGCAGCGCACCTTCCCTACTATTCTTGTTGCCGGGACGAACGGTAAAGGGTCGGTCTGCGCCATGCTGGCCCGGATTCTGGTCGAACACAAGCTCAGGGTCGGACTTTATACTTCTCCCCATCTGGTCAGGGTCGAAGAGAGGATCAGGATCGGAGCCAGGCGGATATCCCAAAAAGATTTCTGCAGCCGGCTGGGCTTAATTAGGGAGAAAATTGAGGGCCTGCTGCAAAAGGGAGTCCTCGAGAGCCATCCTACATTTTTTGAGGTCTTGACGATCCTCGCCCTGCTGTATTTTGCCGAGCAGAAAGTAGACATGGCCGTGCTCGAAGTGGGGATGGGCGGGCGGTTCGACGCCACGAACGTTGTGATACCCCTGGTTTCGGTGATCACCACGGTTTCCAAGGACCATCAGGAATATTTGGGGACGAAGATCGGCCAGATCGCCTTCGAGAAAGCGGGGATCATCAAGCCCGGAATCCCGGTTATCTGTGGAATTGAGGGAGGCGAAGCCTATCGAGTCATTAGAAAGCGGGCCAGGCAACTTGGAGCCCCTTTCCTGGGCGTCTTCGACGAGCCGGGCGGATTTCAAGCCCGAAAACTGAAAGACCGGTACGGTTTTACCTACAAGCTCGGCGCGGAATCCTACCGGTTTTCCCCCAGGCTCTGCGGCGCCCATCAGGGAAGGAACGCGGCTGTGGCCATTGCCGCAGCCTCGGTCTTGTCTCGCCTCTGGAGAAGGCTTGATAAAGAGAAGGTCATTCAAGGGATTGAGCACGCGGACTGGGAGGGTCGCCTGGAGGTCGTTTTGCGGAATCCGACGGTCATTCTCGACGGGGCCCACAACGAAGCCGGCGCCAGAACCTTGAGGGCCTATCTCCGGGATTTTGTTTTGCCACCAGTCATCTTTATCTTCGGGATGATGAAGGATAAAAACATCAGGCGGGTGGCCGACCTTCTTTTCCCCTTCGCCAGGCGAGTGATCCTCACCTCTATCCCTTATTCCCGGGCCGCCTCTCCTGCAGAAATATGGCTGAAAGCGCGAAAATATGGGAGAAAGATCACCCTGGAGCCCGATTTAGATAAAGCTCTCGACATCGGCCGCCGCCAGGCCGGCCGCAAAGGAACGGTCATTGTCACGGGCTCTTTATTCCTAGTGGGCGAGGCAAAAAAAATTATCGCGATCAGCCAAAAAAACTAGCTTAATTTGACTCCTCTCGAATAATTCATTATTCTATTTCCATCCGATAAGGGGAACAAGGGCCATGAAATGCCCCAAGTGTCATTTTGACAATCCTTCAGACAGCGGTTTCTGCAATAAGTGCGGAACCCAGATTGGGGGACATGAACCGAAATCTCCGGAATTCGGTATCGTGTCCCCCGGTTTCAAAACCGAGACCCTTCAAACGCCGATCAAAGAGCTGACGACGGGCTCGACCTTTGCCGGCCGCTACCAGATCATCGAGGAGCTGGGCAAAGGAGGAATGGGCAAGGTCTATAAGGTTTTCGACCAGGAAGTCCAGGCCAAAATGGCCCTGAAGCTCATCAAGCCCGAAGTGTCGGCTGACAAGAACACGATCGACCGCTTCCGGAATGAACTCAAAATTGCCCGGGATATCTCTCACAAGAATATTTGCCGGATGTATGACCTGGGCAGGGAAGCCGGCAATTATTTCATCACCATGGAGTACGTGTCTGGAGAGGATCTCAAGAGCTTCATCCGGCGGTCAAGGCAACTCGTTGTGGGAACGGCTATTTTCATTGCCAAGCAGGTCTGCGATGGACTGGCCGAGGCTCACAGGCTTGGGGTTGTTCATCGGGATTTGAAGCCGGGCAATATCATGATCGACAAAGAGGGCAATGCCAAGATCATGGATTTTGGGATAGCCCGGTCTATATCGGTCAAGGGGATCACGGGTGCCGGAGTCATGATCGGTACTCCCGAATACATGTCCCCCGAGCAGGTCGAGGGAAAAGAAGTTGACCAGCGTTCGGATATCTATTCGCTGGGCATTATTCTCTATGAGATGCTGACCGGGCAGGTGCCTTTTGAAGGCGATACGCCTTTCACCATCGGGGTGAAACAGAAGAGCGAAATCCCGAAAAATCCCAGAGAGCTAAACGTCCAGATTCCCCAGGACCTCAGCCGCTTGGTACTCAAATGCCTGGAGAAAGACAAAGAGAGACGTTATCAAAACGCCGATGAGTTGAGGGCTGACCTTGAGAAGATTGAAAAAGGTATCCCGACCACAGAACGTCCTATTCCCAAAAGGAAGACGGTAACGGCAAAGCCGATAACCGTGACCTTGAGCCGGAAAAAACTGCTCATTCCTACGCTTATCATTGCCCTGGTCGCCATTGCAGCAATAATCTGGTTTGCCTTTCTTAAAAAGAAGGTGCCTCTACTCCCCGAACAAAAACGCTCCATCGCTATAATCAGCTTCGAGAACCAGACCGGCGACAAGGCCTATGATTATCTCAGCAAAGTCATCCCCAATCTTCTTATCACGGACCTCGAGCAGTCCGGGTTCTTCAACGTGACGACGTGGGAGAGGATTTACGATCTCCTCAAGCAGGTCGGCAAACCGGACACGGAATTTATCGGCCGCGACCTGGGTTTCGAACTCTGCCAGAAGGACGGGGTCGAGGTCATTGTCCTCGGAAGCGTGACCAAAGCGGGGAATACCTTTGTCGCAGACGCCAAGGTTATGGATGTCGGGACAAAGAAATTGCTGGGGACAGCCAACTCTCGGGGGGACAGTCCGGACAGCATCCTTAAGAATCAGGTTGATGACCTGAGCCGGCAGATTGCCAAGGGCGTCGGGCTCTCCGAGCAGAAGTTCGCGGCGGCAACAAAACGTATTGGGGAACTGACGACCGATTCACTCGAAGCCTATAATTATTATATCAAAGGACAGCAGGAAGGAGAAAAGCTCCATCAGGGCCAATCTCACCAGTATTATGAGAAGGCCGTCGAGCTTGACCCGAACTTCGCTATGGCCTTGCGGAATCTTGGCGGAGAATCCCTAAAGAGGGCAAAAGCGCTTTCAAAAAATGTCACCGAAAAAGAAAGGCTTTATATCGAGGCCAGTTATGCTTCCGGAATAGAAAAAAATGAACCAAAAGCAATATCCATTAGACGGCAGATTGTCGAAAAGTACCCCAAAGAAAAAGGGGCCTATTATACCCTGGGCAATGGGGCTGAAAATCCCCAGGAAGCGATCGAATTTTATCGTAAAGCTCTGGAGCTTGACCCAAATTATGCTCCTGCTTTGAATCATATTAGCTATAGTTTCTTGCAGCTTAGGCAATATGATCAGGCCATTGATGCTTTCAAAAAATATGTTTCTGTCCGGCCCGGCGATGCGAACCCCCTTGATTCGCTGGCAGAGGCCTACTTCCAAATGGGGCGACTGGATGATGCCGTCGAGACGTACAATAAAGCTCTGCAGGTTGATCCCGGCTATTACAATTCCATGCTGGTCATCGGATATATTTGTGCACTGAGGGGCGATTATTCCCAAGCATTTAAGTGGGTTGACAGAGCCATTACCGTTACGATCGGGACAGATAAGCCGTGTCCCTATTTTTGGAAGGCTTTTTATCTTGCCTGGCTGGGAAGTTATGAAAAAAGCTTCGCCAGCATCCAAACGGCCGAGGACCTTTCGGTAGCCTTGAAGGTTGAAAGAGGCGAGGTCCTGGCAAACCTGCTTAGGGCCTGGATTTATTATGACAGGGGCGACCTTGAATCAAGCCGCAAGTTTAACGAGCTCCTGACAAGCCACGATTCTTTGGACAGGGTCGGCTACGATTTCCTCGGAGGACTGATCGACCTCGAGGAGAAAAAGGTCGAGTCTGCCAGGTCCAGGCTGCCCGAAATGAATTCGCTTGCTCCAGGCCTTCCCAAGACGTGGACGCAAAGGGACATGGCCGATTTCGAGACTGAATGGCTGCGCAATATGATCATGCTTCGTGAGAAATCGTTTGATCAAACTGTCGCCTCCTTTGCGAGAAATAGTGATCCCAAGTTCGTGCCGTATTGGAATGTTTGGAATCTAATGGCCGATCAAAGGTTTCGTTATAACACACCGTTCCAAAGAGATGTCCTGGCCAGAGCTTTTGCCGAAAGAGAGGAGATAGATAAAGCGATCACAGAATATGAAAAGCTTATCACCTTGGACTTGACCAAGCCGGCCCGCTTGCTCGTCCATCCTCTTTATCACTACCGTCTCGGCAAGCTGTATGAGCAGAAGGGGCTGAAGGACAAGGCCAAGGTACAGTATCAGCGCTTCCTCGACCTATGGAAGGACGCCGACCCCGGCCGCTCCGAGGTTGAGGATGCCAAAAAGCATTTGGATAAGCTAAAAAGTTAGACAAAGAATAACAATAAATGCAGAAAGATATTATAGATGGCCGACCTTTCCATTAATACGTTTCTATAATAATACTTGACAAATAGTCCGCCTATATGATAATTATACTTACATGATACCCAGACCTTTTTGGCTCGATCGAATTGAGGAATCCTGGAAAGAAGCTCCTATTGTTTGGCTCGCCGGAGTCAGGCGATCCGGAAAAACAACGCTGGCCCTTAGCCTTGGCAGTGATCGGGCGCAGTATGTCAATTGCGACCTTCCCATCGTCGAGGATATGATTGCCGATCCCGGCTTGTTCTACAGAAATTGCGAGCGTTCTATCGTCGTATTCGATGAAATTCATCAACTCCGGGATCCGACCAGGCTGCTCAAAATCGGCGCGGATCTTTTTCCCCACCTCAAGATTCTTGCGACGGGTTCTTCGACGCTCGCGGCCAGCCGCAAATTCAAGGATACGCTGACAGGCCGGAAACGTCTTGTCCATCTCACGCCTGTTCTCTGGGACGAGCTTAAAGCCTTCAACAATTCTCCTCTTCTTAAAAGACTTTATTACGGCGGATTGCCTCAAGCGCTTTTGTCTGAGGATAAAAAGCCCGGCTTTTACAGGGAATGGATGGATTCTTTTTTTGCCAGGGATATTCAGCGGCTCTTCGCCTTCCGCGATCCGGACAAGTTCACGGCCCTTTTCGAATATGTCATGAAACAAAGCGGCGGTCTGCTGGAGACCACGCGCGCCGCCGGCGCCCTTGGCATAAGCCGCCATACCATAGAAACCCATCTCCGGGCCTTGGATGCCACACATACCGTCACCCTGGTGCGTCCGTTCTACGGCGGCGGCCAAAAGGAAATCATCAAGATGCCCAAGGCGTACGCTTTCGATAGCGGCTTTGTCAGCTTCGCACGAGGTTGGGATCCCTTGAGACCCGATGACTATGGTCCCCTATGGGAGCATCTGGTCCTCGAGTATCTTCAAGCTCACGGCCATGAATGGAAAATTCAATACTGGCGCGATAAGACCGGCCGGGAAGTAGATTTTGTGATGGCCCGCTCGCGCAACGAGGTCGATGCCATCGAATGCAAATGGGATGTGGCCCAGTTTGATGTAGCGGCGATCAAGAAATTCCGCTCTTATTATCCGCACGGCAAGAATTTTCTTGTCAGCCCCATGGCCGACCCCGGCTATTCGAAAAAAGTTGCAGGGCTGGATATTTATGTCTGCAGCCCGGAGGGCTGGCTTAAAATTGTCAGGGGGCGCTGATTATTGGGCTTAATTGGCTTGAAATTTTCCCCTAAAAATGCTAAATTTCCAGATTAAATTTGAACCTCAAAGGGCGCCTGGATGTTCCTTCAAATTGACCTGACGTTCTTAGTCACATTCTTCATCATCTGGATCCTCGTCTTTGTCCTTTCTAGGATATTTTTCAAGCCCATGATCAAGCTCATGCAGGATCGGGACTCACAGATTCGGGGAGACTGGTCTTCCTCCGAGAAAAATATCGAAGCGTACGAGGGCAGCCTTCAAGAAGTCGACAAAACTCTCAGATCGGCCAAGCAGGCAGCGGAGAAGACGCATGAAGAGATGGAGGTTGAGGCGTTTAGAGAAAAAGGCCGCCTGGTCGCCGAAGTGAGCGGATCCTCCAAGGAGCAGATCGGACAGGCTAAAGCGAAACTCCAGGCAGAGCTGGTCAGCCTGAAAAAGGAACTCGCCGCCGAGGCGGAAACCCTGGCCGAACGGATCGAGAAGAGGTTGCTCAACTGATGCCGGGAAAAAAGCAGGCCCTGATCGTCCTCCTGTTGGTGCCGCTGTTCCTGTTCATGGTCGCGGAAGAAGGCGGGTCGTCTTCGAGGAAAGGCGAATTTCTGGGCAAGGTCATCAATTTTGTCGTGCTCTTCGGCGGGCTGGGCTATTTTTTGTACAAACCACTCCGCAATTATCTCCAAAAGAGGTCCGAGGGTATCGAGAAAGCCATCGCCGAAGCCCGTGAGGCAAGGCTCGACGCAGAGAGGAAGCTCCAGGAAGCCAAAAAGAAACTCGCCGCGCTGGAAGCAGAAGTCTTTAGGATCATCAAGGACGGCGAGAACGAAGGCGTCCGGGATAAAGAGAGGATCAAGGCCTTGGCCGAGAAAGAAGTCGAGCGGATCAAGATGTTTGCCCAACAAGAGATTGAGGCGCAGCTGCGGGCCGGGAAGCAGGAGCTCAAAGAATACACGGCTGAGCTGGCCACGGCCTTGGCAGAGGCCAGGCTCAAGGAAAAAATCACGAGCCGGGACCATGCCAAGCTCATCGACAAGTCCATCGAAAAACTGGCGGAACTGTATGAAAAGCCAAGTTCTGATTAGAAGGTACACCGAGGGGCTGGCCGGGGCCCTCAAAAATGAAGCCGAGTATGAAGCCGTCCGCCGCGACATGGCGGATTTTTGCCGGCTTCTCGAGAGCTACAGACAGCTTCGGGAAGTCCTCTTCCGTCCCTTTTTGAAGACTTCCAAGAAAACGCAAATTGTTAAGGACATCCTGGCCAAAAAGTCGTACCAGGAGAAGACGGTCAGGCTGTTCCTGCTTCTTCTGCAGCACAGGCATCTGGACATCCTGCCCCAGATCGTCGAAGACCTTCCCGTGCGCTGGAGAGAAAAACAGGGCATTCTGACGTTTGAAGTCCGGTCGGTCGTCCCCCTCAAAGACAGCCAGAAGCGGAAGCTCCAGACGCAGATTGAGCAACTGGAGAAAAGCGCGGTCCATCTGACCTATCAGATCGATCCCGCGATCGTGGGTGGGCTTTACATAAAGAAAGGGAACATGGCTTACGATGTCTCCCTGAAGGGACAATTGACGAGGCTCAAAGAAAAAATCAGTGAGAGGTAGCGCACCATGGAGATAAAGGCGGACGAAATCAGCAAGATCATCCAGAAGCAGATCGAAGGTCTTGAGACCGAAGTCGATATCCGGGAGATCGGGACGGTCATCTCCGTCGGCGACGGCATCGCCCGGATCCATGGGCTGGACAGGGTGATGTACAACGAGTTGCTCGAGTTCCCGCACGGCGTGTCCGGCCTGGCCCTCAACCTCGAAGAGGACAGTGTCGGCGCGGTCCTCCTAGAGGAGAGCCATTGCATTAAGGAAGGCGATTTGGTCAAACGCACCCACCGCATCATGTCGGTCCCTTCCGGACCGGCCCTGATCGGGCGCGTTGTCAACCCTCTCGGCAACCCCCTGGATGGAAAAGGCCCGATCCAAACCGATATTTATCAGCCCGTCGAGCGGCTGGCGCCCGGAGTCGTCGACCGTCTGCCGGTCCGCGAACCTCTGCAAACAGGGATCAAGGCCATCGATGCCATGATCCCGATCGGACGAGGCCAGCGGGAGCTTATCATCGGAGATCGCCAGACCGGGAAATCGGCCATCATCCTCGACACGATCATCAACCAGAAAGATAAGGACGTCGTTTGCATCTACGTGGCCATCGGACAGAAGAATTCGACCGTTGCCTATTTCATCAAGACGCTTGAAGACTTCGGGGCCATCGACTATTCCATCATCGTCGCCGCCTCGGCCAGCGACCCTTCGCCGCTGCAGTACCTGGCGCCCTACAGCGGCTGCGCCATGGGTGAATATTTCCGGGACAATGGCCGGCACGCCCTGGTGATCTACGATGACCTGTCCAAGCATGCCGCGGCCTACCGCGAGATCTCGCTGCTCCTACGGCGTCCGCCCGGCCGCGAGGCCTATCCCGGCGACGTTTTTTACCTTCATTCACGGCTCCTGGAGCGGGCGGCCAAGCTTAACAACGAGCACGGCGGCGGGTCGCTAACGGCCCTGCCCCTCATCGAAACCCAGGCCGGCGACGTCTCCGGCTACATTCCCACCAATGTCATTTCGATCACGGACGGCCAGATCTACCTCGAGCCCGAGCTCTTCAATTCCGGCGTCCGGCCGGCCATCAACGTCGGCATCTCGGTCTCGCGCGTCGGCGGCAATGCCCAGATCAAGGCCATGAAACAGATCGCCGGCAAGCTGCGGATGGACCTCCAACAGTACCGGGAGCTGCTGACATTCGCCCAGTTCGGCACCGAGCTCGACAAGATCAGCCAGGCTCAGCTCGAGCGCGGGGAGCGGCTGACCGAGGTCCTCAAGCAGAACCAGCATAGCCCGCTGCCCGTCGAGAAGCAGATCCTTGTCATCTACGCCGGCAACAGGGGTTTCCTGGATGAGTTCAAGGTCAGCCAGATCCGGGAGTACGAGAAGAAACTCTATGAGTTTTTTGACCGGGAGCATCCCGATGTCCTGACCCGGTTGCGCGAGCGGAAACAGATCGACGGCTCGCTGGATGAGGCCATCAGCCAGGCTTTCACGGAATTCAACGCGCGATTCAGAGAAGGAGCGGCCTGATGCCGACTCTCATCGACTTGAGACGCCGCGTCAAAAGTGTCAAAAATACGCAGCAGATTACCAAAGCCATGAAGACCGTCTCGTCGGCCAAGCTCAAAAAGGCGCAGCGGCTGGTCCTGGAGGGGCGGCCGTATTGGCATAATTCTCCGGACCTGCTGGCCCGTGTCGTCCTCTGGGCCGGCCGGGAATCCCATCCGCTGTTCGCCGTCAGGGCGGAGAAAAAAATCCATGTCATCGTCATCACCTCGGACAAGGGGTTGTGCGGCGCTTTCAACTCGAACCTGCTGAGCCAAGCCCTATCTTTTATCGAAGGCAGGGCGAAACATTCTCAAATCAGCCTGGCGCTCATCGGCAAGAAGGCCGTGAATTTCTTCAAGAAATATCCTTACCCGGTGGAGCGCGCCCATTCCGAGCGGGTGGACAAGCTCACGGTCCGGGAGCTAAACGAGATCGCCCGGCATGTGATGCGCGCCTTTTTATTCCAGGAGACGGACGCCGCCTATGTGATCTACAACGAGTTCAAGTCCCTCCTGGCGCCGCGGATCACTACGGCCCGCTTGTTGCCCGTCACGGTCAAGGATGAGGCCGCTGGCCGGGACGCCGGTCTTCCCGATTGGGAGCCCGCCTCGGCGGTGCTTCTCCAAAGCTTGGTCCCCCGCTATATTGAAACCCAGCTCTCCCATTTTTTCTTCGAATCCCAGGCCGCAGAACAGGCGGCCCGCATGATGGCCATGGACAACGCCTCGAAGAACGCCGAGGACATCATCGCCGACCAGGTCCTGGTTTTAAACAAAATCCGCCAAGCTAGCATCACCAAGGAGCTCCTGGAAATCATGACGGCCGTGGAAGCCCTGAAAGAAACGCAATAGCGATTGGAGCGACTCATGAGTGACGGAAAAAAACAAGAACGAATCGGAAAAGTCGTCCAGGTCATCGGGCCTGTCGTCGATGTCTCCTTTCAGGGACTGGAGCTCCCGGAAATCTATTCGGCCATCCGCATCACGAGCGAAGGGTTCGAGACCTCGATTCCCGTGAACATTGTCGTGGAAGTCGAGCAGCATCTGGGAGAAGATATCGTCCGCTGCGTGTCCATGCATCCTACGGACGGCCTCTCCCGAGGCATGAGCGCTTTCGACCTGGGCGGCCCGATCGAGGTGCCGGTGGGGGTCGAGACGCTGGGCCGGGTGATGAACGTCATCGGCGAGCCCGTCAACCATATGGGTCCGATCGAAGCCAAACAGAAATATCCCATCCACCGCACCGCTCCCAGCCTCGAAGAGCAGAGCACCAAGCTCGAGATGTTCGAGACCGGGATCAAGGTCATCGACCTCATCCAGCCCTTCCTGAAGGGCGGCAAGATCGGGCTCTTTGGCGGCGCCGGGGTCGGCAAGACCGTCATTATCCAGGAGCTCATTCACAACGTGGCCCTGAAGCACGGCGGATATTCGGTGTTCGCCGGTGTCGGCGAGCGGACGCGCGAAGGGAACGACCTCTGGCTTGAGATGAAGGAGTCCAAAGTCATCGACAAGACGGCCTTGATCTACGGCCAGATGACCGAACCCCCGGGCGCCAGGCTGAGGGTCGGGCTGGCGGCGCTCTCGGTCGCCGAATATTTTCGCGACGAGATGAACCAGGACATCCTGCTGTTTATCGATAACATTTTCCGTTTTACTCAGGCCGGCTCCGAAGTCTCGGCGCTGCTCGGCCGGATGCCATCGGCCGTCGGCTACCAGCCCAACCTGGCCTCGGAGCTTGGCGAGCTCGAGGAGCGGATCACGTCCACCAAGAGAGGCTCCATCACCTCCGTCCAGGCCATCTATGTCCCCGCCGATGACTTCACCGACCCGGCGCCGGCCACGACGTTCTCCCACCTGGATGCGTCAACCAGCCTGTCCCGCGCCCTGACCGATATGGGGATCTATCCGGCCGTCAACCCGCTGGAATCGTATTCCCGTATTCTCGACCCGAACATCATCGGCGAGGAGCATTATCGCGTGGCCCGCCGCGTCAAGGAAATATTGCAGCGGTACAAGGACCTCCAGGACATCATCGCCATCCTCGGCATCGAGGAGCTGTCGGACGAGGACAAGCTGATCGTCGCCCGGGCCCGAAAGATCCAGCGCTTCCTGTCGCAGCCGTTCCACGTGGCCGTGGAGTTCACCGGTCGGCCCGGCATCTATGTGCCTGTCGAAGAGACCGTCCGCGGCTTCAAAGAGGTCGTCGAAGGGCTGCACGACGACAAGCCCGAGCAGGCGTTCTACATGGCGGGCGGCATCGATGATGTCATCAAGCGCGCCGAGGAACTGAAAAACGCATGAGCCCCAACCCGTCACCCTCCTTCCATTTGAAAGTGATCACGCCCAGGGTTCTCTTGGTCGAAGCCGAGGTCGATGAGGTCTCGCTCCCGAGCCTGGAGGGCGCCATCGGCATTCTGCCCGGGCACAGGCCGTTGATGACGGCTTTAGGCAAGGGGAAGATCATTTACAGGCAGGGAAAGAGCGAGGAGAGTTTTGCCGTCGAGGGCGGCACGGCCGAGATCCTGCCGGACAGGGTCATCGTGTTCACGGAACTCAGCGATGAAGAAGGCCTCTCCTAAGCTTAAGGCGGAGGACGAATCCCTGGATTCCTTTTATAAAGGGCGCATCCTCGTCCTGCAAAAGAAAAAAGGTTACAGGTTCGCCGTGGATGCGCCCCTGCTGGCCGACTTCATCCGGACAAAGGCTGCGGACGAATTGTTGGAATTGGGAATGGGCAACGGCATCATTTCGCTTCTCCTGAGCCTCAAGCCTCTCAAGCATATCACGGCTGTCGAGATCCAGGATGCGCTCGCCGACGTGGCCCGGCGCAACGTGCGGCTGAACAAGCTCGAGGACAAAATATCGGCCGTCCGCGGGGATTTCAGAGATTACGCGCCGGGCAAAAAATTTGACATCGTTTTTTCCAACCCGCCCTATATCAAAAAAAAGACCGGGTATCTGAGCGCCTCCCTGGAAAAATCCATTGCCAAACACGAAATTAAATGCGATATACTAGACGTGATGCGAAAGACGGGAGAGCTGCTCAAAACGGACGGCAGGGCGTATTTTATTTATCCGGCCAAAAGACAAGATGACCTTTTGAGAGCGGCCAATAAATTTGGACTGAAGGTGCGCGCCTTGAGGTTTATCCAACCGCGAGAGGGAGAACAAGCGAATTTGTTCCTGGCGGAATTTGGGTTCGGGGCCGGCTCTCTGCGGACGCTTCGGCCGCTCGTCCTTTACAATAAACGGGGAGGCTATACGCTAGAAGTCCGGAAAATATTTGAAGGGAGACGCCGTGGCCCGGCTGTTTAAGAACCTCCAAGAGCTCTATAGATACCGGGTGCTCGTCCAGAATCTGGTCAGCCGCGAGCTCAAGGCCCGCTACCGCGGGACGGTCCTGGGATTTCTCTGGTCGTTTTTCAACCCGCTCCTGCTGATGATCATCTATACGATTGTCTTTGGCTTTATCCTCCCAAACCGCAGTACGGAATTCGGGAATTCCCCGTGGCTCTACGCGTTGTTTCTCTTCAGCGGGGTGCTCCCCTGGGTCTGGTTCTCCTCGTCCTCCATCGAGTCGGCCAACGTCCTGATGATCCACGGCAACCTGATCAAGAAGATCCTGTTCCCGGCGGAAGTCCTGCCGGTCGTCACCGTCACCAGCAACCTCGTCCATTTCAGCTTCGGGCTTCCGATCCTGCTTTTGTTCGTCTTGATTTTCGGAAAGCTCTTTACCCTTTACATACTCCTTCTGCCGGTGGTCGTCCTGGTCCAATATATTTTCACTCTCGGCTTCAGCTTCCTCCTGTCTGCCCTTACGGTGCACTTCCGGGACATTAAGGATATCCTGTCCAACCTGCTGACCTTCTGGTTCTTCTCCACGCCCATTGTCTACCCCTATTCCTTCGTCCAAAAATACAAGCTCATCAAGACCTTGATCAACCTCAACCCCATGACCCACATCATCGAGGGCTACCATTACTGCTTGTTTTATGGGCAGCTTTTTCATTGGAAGAAGCTGGGCATCACTTTGATCATTTCGCTGGCGCTTTTTTATATCGGATATGCCGTTTTTGATAGGCTTCGCGATTCGTTCCCGGAGGAAGTCTGATGTTCGCCATCGAGCTCGAGAATGTCACCCGGGTTTACCAGAAATACTCCGCCCGGCATCGTTTCCAGACATTCAAGAGCGCGCTGGTCAAAGGCGACCTGTTCCGCTCTCTGAAGGCAGACGAGCTGGTCATGGCGGTCGACGCCATCAACCTCCAGGTCGAAAAGGGAATGACGTTCGGCGTGATCGGCGAGAACGGCTCGGGCAAGAGTACGCTGCTCAAGCTTGTCGCCGGGATCGCCAAGCCCACGTCCGGCTGGGTCCGCGTCGAGGGCAAGATCTCAGCCCTGATCGAGCTCGGGGCCGGTTTTCATCCCGAGATCACGGGCCGGGAGAACGTGTTCATCAACGGCATCATGCTCGGCCTGTCCAAGAAAGAGATCAGCCGGAAGTTCGACGAGATCGTCCGCTTCGCCGAACTCGAGGATTTCATCGATGCCCCGGTCAAGACTTATTCCTCGGGCATGTACATGCGCCTGGGCTTTTCCGTTGCCATCAACGTCAACCCGGATGTGCTGCTGATCGACGAAGTCCTGGCCGTGGGCGATGCGGCCTTCGTCCCCAAGTGCCTGGACCGCATCGACGACTTCCGGAGGCGCAAAAAGACGATCCTCTTCGTCAGCCACGACCTGGCCACGGTCGAGAAAATCTGCGACAAGGTGGCCTGGATGAAGGGCGGCAGGATCCAGATGCTCGGCGAGCCGAAGCGGGTCGTCGACGCCTACCTCCAGGACATCGCCGCCATGCAGGAAGAAGATTACCAGAAGCGCAAAACCGATGTGGACCTCGAGCAGAAATGGGAGGACGAACGGCGGGAAAAACGATGGGGCAAGCGCGAGGTCGAGATCCGCAAAGTCACCCTCAGGAACCTGCGGGGCGAGGAAAAACACGTCTTCACCCCGGACGAGGGCATGGTCATCGAAATCGACGCGGTGGCCCACGAGCCCGTCAAGGATTTTGTTTTCGGGATCGGCGTCTTCAACTCTCAGGGAATTTCCTGCTACGGGACGAATACAAGCCTCGAGGATTATGAGCCGGTGGCCCTCCAGGGGGAGGGAAAAGCGATGTGCCGGATCGAAAAGCTCAACCTCATCAACGGGACCTATTATCTGGACGTGGCGGTCCACAAGCGCGACGGCTATCCGTACGATTACCACCGCAACCTGTATTCGTTCTTAGTCTCGTCCACGCTCAAAGATGTGGGCATCGCCAGGCTGCAGCACAGATGGACCTTTTCGCCCCAGGTCCAGATCAAAGCGCCTGATAAATAAGTTGATAGTGGGGACATGTTCCCAATTTCTTAATTAGCTATGTGTCCCCGTTCAAAAGACATGCGTACGCCGAAAGTTCAGACGTTAACAAACCTGCTTAAGATTCGGGCACGGCTGCGCAGGCAGGGCAAAAAGGTTGTCTTCACCAACGGCTGTTTTGATTTAATTCACGGTGGGCACATCGAACTTTTTAAAAAAGCCAAGAGCTTGGGCGATGTGCTGATCGTGGCGCTCAATACCGATGCCTCGGTCCGAAAGATCAAGGGGCCGTCGCGGCCTGTGTTCCCGCTCGAGGAGCGTTTTGAAGTCCTGGGCGCCATCGAATATATCGATTATCTGACGTCATTTAGCGAGGAAACGCCCCAAAAAATAATCGCCGCTCTCCTCCCCGACGTTTTGGTCAAGGGAGGCGACTGGCCGCCCGATCAGGTCGTCGGCAAGAAAGAGGTCGAGGCGGCGGGGGGAAGAGTCGTGCTTGTTCCCTACCTCAAGGGTCACTCGAGCTCATCGATCCTCAAGAAGATTTTGCGGAATTTTTCTTGAACGAATAAAAATCTTCAAATCGTATTTTTTATTCAAAAAGACTTGATGCAGGGACGGGTGCCTGCCGGACATGTCCCAAACAATCGGCTAGAATACCCTGATATAGTCGATCTTCTTCTCCGCCAAAAGTTTGTTCAGCTCGGGGATGTCCTTGGTCGTGATCTCCGTCATCTTATCGACGAGCGGCGCGAGAAAGGCTTTGAACTCTTCGATCCGGTCGATCGTCGTCTGCGTCGGGGCGCCCGGATAGCCCGTGATGTCTCTAGATATCCGCATGAGCTGTTCGGCCGCCGTGCCGCCGCGCAGAGCCGTCTTGTAAGGCTGGCGGTATCCCGTCTGCCCTTCCGGGCTGCGGTAATAGACCTTCTGGATCGGGGCCAGTTTGTCTTTTACGGCTTTCAGCTTCTCTGTGACGGCCGCGTCCACGTTCTTCATCGCCCGCAAGTTCGTCTCGAGCTGCTGGAGCTGGCTGCTGACATTGTCCAGGGTCGAGAGCAGTCGAGAGCCTTTGCCGGACAGGTCGGCCGCTTCCCTGGCATATCTCTGGTTCAGCTTCCGGTCCTCGATCGAGATGCCTTGCTGAGGATCCTCTCTGACGAGGAGGTTTTTTTCATGCTTCTTGCCGTTGACTTCGAGAACGACTTTGTACTCGCCGGGGAGAGCGAGCGGTCCTCCGCCGAATCCTCCCATTCCCCCGCCGCCTCCGCCCCGCTGGCCGCTGCCCATCCCTCCGCCTGGAGCGCCGCTGCCGCCTCTTCCTCCGCCCCCGCCGCCAAAGGACGCCGCCGTTCCAGCCGCCGAGGCGTCCATGCCTGGACCCGGCGCCGGGCTCTCTCTCAGGTCCCACAGTGTCCGGTTCAGGCCGGCATCGGTCGTGGACCGAAGGTTTCGGATTTCCCTTCCATCTTTATCATAAACGCTGAGCCTGAGCTTAGCGCCCGCGGCGATGCTGCCGTTCAAATAAAAATAGATACCCGCGCCCATGGCGGGATTCTGGGCGGCAAAATCGACGCCGCTGTAATTGTCGGACGATGTCTTCGTTGAATAAAGCGTCGCCGGCCGGACGTCGAACAGCGCCGCATCGGATTTGAGAATTTCGGGAGTCAATTTCTCGAGCGGCCGGATATCGTCCATGATGTAAACGCCGCGGCCGTGTGTGCCGACGACGAGATCTCTCTCCCGCGGATGGATCTGGATGTCGCGCACGGCGACGGTCGGGAAGTCCCACTTGTAGGGAATCCATTTTTTCCCGCCGTCGAAGCTGAAGAATATGCCAAACTCGCTTCCGACAAACAGCAGGTTCTTGTTCTCCAGGTCTTCCCTTACGACATGCAGGTAGCCGACATCGGGAAGGTTGGACTTCAAGGACAGCCAAGTCTTCCCGAAATCTTCGGTTTTGAAAATATACGGTTTGTAGTCGTCCACCTGGTGCCGGGAAATCGTGAGGTAGGCTGCGCCCTCCCTGAAATGAGACGCTTCGACCCTCGTCACCCAGTTGTCTTCGGGCGGCAGCCCCTTGATATTCTTCGTCACGTTCTCCCAATTCTTGCCGCCGTCCTTTGTGACCTGAACCAGCCCGTCGTCGGTGCCGACCCAAATCACGCCCTGCTTGAGGGGCGATTCCGAAATGGTGAGAATGGTGCAGTGAATTTCGGCGCCCGTGTTGTCGACCGTAATTTGGCCGCCGGAGTCCTGCTCTTTCTTGGGGTCGTTGGTGCTCAGATCAGGGCTCACTTTTTCCCAGGAGCGGCCCCGGTCTGTTGTCTTGAATAAATAGTTGCCCCCGAAATAAACGACGTTGTGGTCATGGGGCGAAATATAGATCGGCGAATTCCAGTTGAAGCGGTACGGCTCCTCTCCGAGCTTGGCCACAGGCTTGATTCCCTGCGACTCGCCGGTCTTGATGTTGTGACGCTCGATGCCGCCCATCTGGAGATTGCGGTAGATGACGGACCAGTCCTCGGGGTCGATCTGGGCATAGAAGCCGTCGCCGCCGCCCGTCGGGAACCAGTGGAGATTCAGGATGCCCATGCGGTCGCGGGAATTGCTGGGCCCCTCCCAGTTGCCGTTGTCCTGGAGCCCGACATTGACGTAGAAGGGGTCGCGCATGTCCAGGCCGACGTTGTAAACCTCGGCCCACGCCTGGCTCACGACGGAATACCAAGTTTTTCCTCCGTCATAGGAGACGTCGATGCCTCCGTCGTTGCCGTCGATGATGTGCTTGGGGTTGAAGGGGTTGACCCAGACGGCATGGTGATCGGGATGCGTTCCCCGGGAGATGGCCTGGAAGGTTTTTCCTGCCGTCGCGCGAGACGTATGTCGAGCCGGAATAAACATAAACGACGAGGTCGTTGGTGGGGTCAACCGTGAGCCGGCTGTAGTAGAACGGCCGGAAATTGATCTGGTCGTAGGTCCGCTTGTCGCACGCCCGCGTCCATGTTTCCCCCTTGTCCTCTGAGCGAAACAACCCGCCGTCTTTGTTCTCGATGAGCGTGTAAACGACGTTCGGCTTGGCGCGACAGATATCGACGCCGATGCGGCCGGTGACGCCGCCGGGAAGGCCGTTCGTCAGTTTCTTCCAAGTTTCACCGCCGTCGGTCGATTTATAGAGGCCGCTGCCCTCGCCGCCGCTCCGAAAGCTGTAGGGGAGCCGGCGGTAGTCCCACATGGCGGCATAGAGAATCTTGTCATTCGACGGGTCCATGGCCAGGTCCGAGCACCCGGTGTCTTTATTGACAAAGAGAACCTTCTTCCAAGTCTTGCCGCCGTCTATTGTTTTATAGACACCACGGTCCTCATTGGGGCCCCAGAGATGGCCCTGGGCGCCGATGAAAACGATGTCGGGGTTGGCTGAATCGATGGCAATCCGGGAGATGAAACGCGTATCTTCGAGGCCCATCTTTTTCCACGTCTTTCCGGCGTCTTCGGATTTATAGACACCGTCGCCGATGGCCACGCTGTTGCGGGCCGTGGCTTCGCCGGATCCCACCCAGACGATATCAGGATGGCTTTGGGAAACGGCCACGGCGCCGACGGCGACCGAGCCCTCATTCACGAAGGAAGGTTCCCAGGTCACACCATTGTTAATGGATTTCCAAAGGCCGCTGGGTCCGACCGCCGCGTAGATAATCGACGTATCGGCCAGCGGGACCGCGAAATCGACCGTGCGGCCGCCCATGTTGGCCGGGCCGATATTGCGGAATTTGAACGTCTTGAGGATCGAAGCGTAGTCGAAGTCCTCAGTCTTGGCCGGGCCGGGCTTCTGCTCCGTGACGGCGGGAGCCGTCAGAAGAAGCACAGCCGCCAGGATCGTGAGAAACGCGAAAAACGGACGGATTTTTGAAAGCATGCGCACCTCCCGACTCGAAATCTTCCCGATGCGCCCTAGCTTATCGAAAAAGCCCAACGGGGTCAAACCTCAACATTCAACACGGATATTCTCTGGGGACAAACTGCCTGGCAGACGATCTCTCTCGGTTTCTTTTTTGTTGAATGTTGAGGTTTGACCCCGGCTTAAAAAAGAAAAGGCCCGCCGGCGCCTCTCCGGAGACACCCGCGGGCCTTCAATTCTCAAAATAAAAGAGCCTTTTTACCTCCTGCTCGGGAGGCGCGTTGGCAGCCGCTCTTGCAATGAGAAACCCGGGGAACGATGTAGCGTTTCATGGGCTACTTCTCCTTTCATAAATTCTATAGGAATACTATAGATTGAGAGGTCCCGATTGTCAATCAGCGGCCATGATTCTGCTCGAGCTTTCCCTGGAACCAGGCCCAGATCTTTTTGTGGAATTCGAAGCTCGGCGGATGATTCTCGAGGTATGGCTTGATGGCGATTAGCTCTTTATCCTGCGGCGTGAATTTATACTTGGGTTCTGTATTCCACAGCATGGAGAATTCCGGGTGGAACTGGACGCCCAGGACATTCGAGAACCTCTCGTGTTCGATGGCCTCGATCACTTTGCCGTCGAGCGACGTCGCGGCCACGCGAAAGCCTTTGCCGAGCTTGTCGGCCATCTGGTGGTGGGCGCTCATGATATAGGGCTCGTCATCCGGCTTGAATCCGAGCTCCGTGCAGAGTTTGCCTTTCCCGTTGAGCTGGATCGGATGGAGCATGTAGGAAAGCAGGCTCCTGTTTTCGGGATGAAGGCGGCGGTGAGGGTTGGTATGCCAACTGGCCTGACCGAGGTCGACAACGTCCTCGAAAAATTTCTTCCCGTAGACCTCGGACCAGATATCCTGGACCAGCGTTCCGCCGGTTCCCACATTCAAGCTTTGGCTGCCCAGGCAGATTCCCAGGATGGGATAGCCGGGCCGCGATTCCAGGAGGCCCTTGAAGGAGGGATCCTGGAGTCCCCCCAGCAGGTGGAAAATGGCGGACAGCTCGAAAAAATGACGGTAGGGGTCATCGATTCCCGTGAACATGTTCGTTTTTTGTCCGTAGAGCGTGGGCGGGATGTCGGGCCCGCCAAAGAAGATAATCCCGTCGGATTTTTTGAAAATTGTCTCGAATTCCTGCGTGCAGGCGTTCTTCTTGAAAAGAGATGCCGGGCCGATATCTGCGGACACCTGGTGGAACTTGAGCCAAGTCAAGTTGTTATCTGTGGCGAACTTAATGGATTGCCTGTAATTCGTCCTTTCTTTCTCGTGAAAGACGCCGACGATTTCGAACTTGTCCGCCGGGAAAAGTCCATTGTCCTTGAGCGCAACGAGGTCCTTGATGGTGCCTAGGGAAGGATAAAAAATCACCAGCCGGGCACGATCAGATGGGGCCCCCGCCGTGTCGAAAAACCTCTCCGCCGTCTGGGCCCAAAGCCCTGCGGTCAAGAAGGCCAGGATAATGAACGCAAGAAGCCATAAGCTTGAAAACTTCGCTCTTCTCATGGTTTTCCTTTCATTCTTTATATTTGCCTATTTCGTTAAAGTTGTGCAAAAAAGAGAAACGATCCAGAGACGGCTGAAGCGACTATGAAGGGTTTAGAAACCCGGATAGGGAGCGAAGCCGTCTCTGGATCGTTTCTCATTCAATTTTATGCTTTGACGAGCGAGCCGACCGTCCGCACCAGCACAGTTTCGAGAAGGTCCATTTTATAGGCATTTTCCTCGAGCGGTGTGGCATCGGCCAAGGCGGCTTTCGCGGCCTGCCGGGCTATTGTTTCCGAAACCCTTCTTCCCCTGATCAAATCTTCGGCCTTCTTCAACCGCCAGGGCATGGGCGCAACACCGCCGCAGACAATTCTGATGTCATCAGCCACGCTGCCGGACATCGTCCCTTTGACCGCCGCCGAGACCACCGCGAAATCCCAGGCCCCGCGCTCGGTGAATTTCATGTAGGTGCTCCTGTCGCTCTTTTTCGCCGGCGGGATGCGGACTTCCTTTACCACCTCCTGCCCGCTCAGAATATTTTCCTTCCGGACATTCACCAGCGGCGGCGTATAGAACTCGGCCAGGGGAAGGG
The DNA here is from genome assembly GCA_963715635.1 of Candidatus Aminicenantota bacterium. GTDB lineage: Bacteria > Acidobacteriota > Aminicenantia > Aminicenantales > UBA4085 > JAPKZH01. The sequence continues at coordinate 4,047,809 of OY970261.1, forward strand.
TTCTCTCTCCTTGGGGCGAGGCGAGCACGGCTTTAGCATCGAGGGCGATGAGGGCCGGCGCAAGGTCAGAGGGATAGACGGCGTAGCAGATGCCGCCGCCGAAGATGGCGTGGTATTTATTCCTCCCTTTTTCCGCGTAGCATTTGCTCCCGCCCTTTTTGTTGCACAGGATCTGGCCGTCGCGATAATACCAGCAGCGCGGCCTCTGGCAGAGGTTCCCTCCGACCGTCCCCATGTTCCGAAGCTGCGGCGAGGCGACGGCCTTGGCGGCCTCATGAAGAACCTTGTAATCCTGCTCAACGGCCGCGTTTTCAGCCACTTCGGTCACGGTCGTCAGCGCCCCGATCGCAACCCCGTCTTTTTCCTTTCTTATATACGAGAGGTTTGGAATCGCCCTCAGGTCCACAACTACATCGGGCGCAACAATCCCTTCCTTGATTTCTCCCAAGAGGTCGGTGCCGCCGGCCATTAGGAAAACGTTCGGGTTTCCTTTTGCCAGAAAGGAGGTCACCTGTTCAATGGAGGCGGGCTTGGCATATTTGAAGCTGCTCATGATCGGACCTCCTTTCTTTTGAGCGCCTGAAGGACTTTGGCGGGCGTCATCGGAATCTCCCTGGGATGGACGCCGATCGCATTGAACACGGCGTTGGCGATGGCAGCCGAGGCAGGAATTCGCCCCGGTTCTCCCAGTCCCTTGGCGCCCAGGTTGCTCAAACGGTCATCGACGACGTCCACGAAGATGGCCGCCATTTCGGGGATGTCCATGGCCGTGGCGATCTTGTAATCATGAAAGTTGGGGTTGACCATCGTTCCCGTCTCATGGTCCATGACCTTGTCTTCAAAGAGGGCCGCGCTCAGTCCCTGGGTGATGCCGCCGATGACCTGGCTCTCGGCCGTCAGGCGGTTGATGACGCGGCCGATGTCGTGAGCCGCCACCACTTTTTTCACCCTGATCTTTCCGGTCTCGGTGTCGACCTCGACCTCGGCGAAGTGCACGCCGAAGGAGTTGAAGGCGAATGTGGACGGAAAGTCGGAGCGCTCGCCATGGAAAACGGCCGGCCGGCGCAAATCCTTCACGACTTCCTTGAAATCGAGCCCCTTAGCCGGGTCGCCCTTTAGGATAAATTTCCTGTTCTCAAGGGTGATCTCGGCCGGGGGCGCGCCGAGCTTCTTGGATGCCATCTGTTTGAGGGATTCGACCGCCTTGAGCGCCGCATCGCGGACGGCCGGCGCCACCGACGGTGTCGTCTGGCTTCCGCCCGAACTCGGAGCCCATGGATAGTCGCTGTTCCCGATCTTGACCGTGATGTCCTGAGGCTCCAGGGTCAGCGTGTCCGCGGCGACGACGGCGATGTGAGTCCGCGTGCCGCAGCCGATATCCTGCGTTCCGCATTCGACTTCAACGCTTCCGTCCCTGTAGATTTTTAGATCGGCCAGGGTTCCAGGGGTCCCGGAACCCCACCAGATCTGGCTGGCCATCCCGACTCCGCGTTTGATTTTTCCAGCGCCTCCGCCCGGCTTTTTATTCCTCGTTGTCCAGCCGATTTTTTCCGCGCCCTGCTTGTAGCATTTATCCAGGCCCTTGGTCGAATAGGGAATCCCGGTGTCGCCGGCATTCTTGACCGAATAGTTTTTCATCCGGAGCTCGAGCGGGTCCATGCTGAGTTTGGCGGCCAGCTCTTCGAGAAACCCTTCCAAGGCGAATGCCCCTTGAACATGGCCGGGAGCGCGGGTCGGTCGCGAGCCGCAGGTGTTGACAAAGACCGAATATTCCTCGACCTTGATGTTGGGACACTTGTAAATATCGACAAGCGGTTCCGAGCAGGAATCCCCCCGTCCGATCCCGCCGGAATTGTAATTTTTCATGGACAGGGCGGTCAGCGTTCCGTCCTTTTTAACTCCGCCCTTGATCGTGATTTTTGAAGAGGGCCGGTAGCCGACGCAGTAGGAATTTTCGCGCCGGGTCAGGACGATCTTGACCGGCCTGTTTGTTTCGCGGGCCAGCCTGGCCGCGGCCACCGTGAAATCCTGCGTGCCCAGCTTGCTGCCGAATCCGCCGCCCATGTATGTCTTGATGACCTTGACGCGGCTGGCCGGAATGTTCAGCGCGCGGGCCAGCCCGTCCCTGACGCTCATCACGGCCTGGGTCGAATCCCAGACGGTCAGGTTTTCCCCTTCCCACTTGGCAACGCTGGCATGGGTTTCCGCGGTCTGGTGCACCTCCCACGAAGTCACATAGGTCTGCTCGAAGACGAGGTCCGCTTCCTGGAAGCCCTTCTCAACATCCCCGCGGCTATTTTTATTCAATTCCTGAATGTTCCCCGAATCCATTACCTGCGGAGCGCCCTTTTCCATGGCTTTTTCGACGCCGACGACGTGGGGAAGAACTTTGTACTCAACCTTGATGAGCTTCAGGGCTTCTTCGACCGTCTGCTCATCGACAGCGGCGACGGCAGCCACCTGCTCGCCGGCCCATCTCACCCGGCCTTCCTTGAGTTTCAGGGCGGCCTTGACACCCGGATAATTCATCGCCGGGCTCAGGTCGATGGAGATAACGTCGGCGCAGGCGTGAGGGCAGCGGAGGACTTTCCCATACAGCATATCTTCGAAAAAGAGGTCGTGGGTAAAATGGGCCGCTCCCGTCACGATCATTTTTCCGTCCACGCGCGGCGTGGCCTTGCCAATATATTTGAATTCCTTCGCCGGGGCGGCCGGTTTCGGCGCCCCGTCTGGCGTCCCCGGATTTTAGCCATCTCGTAATATTCGAGACCCGAGTTTTCGAGATTGTCGCGGCTCTTCATTTTAGACCTTCCTCATTGTTTCCGAGGCCGAGGCGACAGCCTCATAGATCTTTTGATAGTTGCCGCAGCGGCAGAGGTTTCCGGCGAGCGCTCCCCGGATATCCTCGGGTGAGGGGGTCTTGGTCCTATTCAAGAGCGCTACGGAGGCCATGATGAATCCCGGAGTGCAGAAGCCGCACTGATAGGCGTCCTTATCGATAAAGGCCTGCTGGACCGGGTGAAGATTATCTCCTTTAGCTAAGCCCTCGACGGTCAGGATTTCTCCTCCATCGGCCTGCAGCGCCATCATATGACAGGAATAAACGGGCTTGCCGTTGAGAAGGACCGTGCATCCGCCGCACTCGCCGCGGTTGCAGGTCCTCTTGGTCCCGGTCAGCTTCAGTTTGCCCCTGAGCACCTGGAGGAGAGTTTCGCCGGGCTCGACATCGACGCCAAGCTTTTTTTCGTTGACGGTCAGGGAAATCCGCTTCGTGGAGAATATCTCCGGATCGCCCGGTCCCGCCTGCAGGGAGACGATGTCTTTGCCCAGGATCTTCGAGGCCACGCCGACGCTGACGGCGCCGCCGCCCAGGCTTCTCAGAAAATCCCGGCGGCTGAAAGTCTTCCTTTTCTTTTTGGGAGATCGCTCCATGGGGAAACTCCTTAGGCTAGTCTGATGAGGGCCATTACGCCAAGACATAAAACGGCGGCCGCCGCGGGAACGAGAAAACGAAACGCCGAGAGGCGGCCGGATTCTATGGTGCGCGTCTCGAAGGCCGCTAATTTTGCTCCAAGCCAGAAGGCGGCGGGAACCGTGAGGAGAGAAACGCCTACGGCGATGGGCGCGTAGTAAAGCGAAAGCGGGGTAGTCGTCCCGGGAAAAACACAGGCGGGTATTCCCGTGGCATATTTCACGAGAGGAAATAGGTTGACTGCGACGAGGGCAGATAGTCCGCCCAAAAAGGCCTGGCCCCCCGTTTTGGCTTTCCAGCCATCTTTCATGAAAGCGAGCATCAGGACAAGAGCCAGCCCCTCGGTCCAGAAGGCGAAGATCGGGTTGGACACCGCGCCATTTTTGATTGGCAGCGAGAGAAAGAGCGCATCGAACAGCTTAAAAATGCTGGCGATGACGACGAGGACGAGCGGCCCCAGCACATGCTGAGTCCGTTTCCAGGTGGCGCCGATAAAAAAAAGCGCCACGCCGGTCATGATCGAACCCGAGGCGAGAGAGGCGCAGCTCCGCAGGCCGATGCCGAGCACGGCTTCGGACAAGCCCCACACGGATCCCAGGATGATGACGATGCCCAGACTTCTGGACGGGAATGCTTTGGTCATCGAATTCTCCTTTCGGCAGGGTTAGGCTTCATGGCGAAGCTCATCCCTCCATTATAGTAATCGGTTCTCGATTTGGCAATGCTCTCGTGAGAAGTCATGAATGCTAAATATTTATGCTCAATTGGACGAGGTGAGCGGGCAAATCGTATAATGAAATGGGGACGGGTGCCGGGAGAGACCTGTCGCCGACGAAAGTTTCCTATATGAGCCTCAATTTTCTCGACAACGTCGCGGAATTCAAGGAGCTGGTCCGTTCCCTTCAATCGGGCGAGACGAGCTTGAGGATTTCGGGCCTCATCGAGACGGCCAAGCCCTTTTTTTTCTCATTCCTGACCCAGAAGCTTCAGAAAAAAATCGTCTATATCCAACCGGCGAGCCGGCCGCTGCCTCCGTTTGAGGAGCAGTGCCGGTTCTTTTTTTCTCAGTGGGCGCCGGCCAAGCATGTCAAAGCGCTTCCCGCGCTAGCCGAAGATCCCTATCGGGAAACTTCGCCTCCGCTCGAGGCGGTTTCGTCGCGCCTGATTTTTTTTCATGACCTCCTCTACGATTCTCCGTCCCTTGTCCTCACCAACCTTTTCGGACTTTTAAAGTCCTTCCCATCGCCTGAAAATTTGCCGCGACTTTTTTTAAGGCTGGCCAAGGATGAATTTTTTGACCGGGATAAGTTGATTCGGACGCTCAATGAGTACGGCTATGCCCGCGATGACCTCATCGCCTTCCGCGGCGAATATGCCTGGAGGGGCGGGATCGTCGATGTCTTCTCTCCGTGGCAGACGGTTCCTTATCGAATTGAGTTCAGCGGAGACGAGATCATCTCGCTCCGGGAATTCGACCCTTCCACCCAGCGCTCTTTGCGTAGACTGGACCGAATTCTCATCCCCTCGCTCCTTGAGTCGCCGACCTTTGCCGATCCCGGTGTCCCGTTTACCAACTACCTTGAAGATTCGGTGTTTGTCATCGATCACCCAGAGGAAGTCAAGAAGGAATGGGACGAGGGACGGAAGGAGCTGGGCGCCGAAGCAGAGGCCCTCCGGAAAACCGGAAAGGACGTTTTGTCTCCCGACGAGATCTTTCCTCCCTATCTCTGGGATTTCATCGAAAAGCAGGCCGTCCTCTGCGAAGATTTTGAGCTGCGCAAAGTCAAAAAAGTCTTTCATTTCCCCTTTCAATCAGTCCCCCGGTTCGAGAACAAAATCCCCTTTTTCCTCGACTACGCGCGGAGGCTCCAAAGAGAGCGGGAACGTGTCTTCATCTTTCTCTCCAGTAAGACTATCCGCAAGAAAATTTCGAGCCTTCTCGCCCAGAACGAAATTCCGGCATTGGATTCAGACTCTCCGTTCACGCTCCCTAAGAGCGGCGAGCTCGTCCTCCTTGTCGGAGAACTGGCCCAGGGGTTCTCCTTTCCCCGCGAGAAGATCTCGTTCTTTGCCGAGACTGATATCATCACCGAAGAACGCGTCATCGTCAGCCGCCCCTCGGTCCGTCCTTCCCTCACCCAGTTTCAGGACCTCAAAGCGGGTGATTTCATCGTTCATGCCGATTACGGCATCGGGCTTTTCCAAGGGCTTCTTCGGATGGACGTTGAAGATAAAACGAGGGAATTCATCGAGCTTCACTATCGCGATGAGGATAAGCTCTATGTCCCCGTCGAGGATTTGAACCTCGTCCAGAAATACGCCCAGGTCGGAGCGGTCCTGCCTCCGCTGGACAAGCTGGGGACCAATTCCTGGCAGAAGACGAAAGAGCGGACAAAAAAGGTCGTCGAGAAGTTGGCCAAGGAACTGTTGGAGCTCTACGCCCGCCGGAAGGCGATGAAAGGGTTCGCTTTCAGCCCCGAAGGCAATTGGCAGGCCGAGTTCGAAAAAACGTTCGAGTATGAGGAGACTGAGGACCAGCTGCGGTCCATCCGGGAGATTAAAAACGATATGGAAGTCGAGGCGCCGATGGACAGGCTGCTCTGCGGGGACGTCGGCTACGGCAAGACCGAGGTGGCGATGCGGGCGGCCTTCAAAGCCGTGATGGACGGAAAGCAGGTTGCCGTGCTCTGTCCGACCACGGTCCTGGCCAGCCAGCACTTGAAGACGTTTTTGAGCCGGCTGATCCTTTTCCCGGTCCGGGTCGAGGAGCTGACGCGGCTTCAATCGATAACTGAGCAGAAGCGAACCGTTGCCGACCTGAAAAAAGGGCAGGTGGACATCATCATCGGCACGCACCGCCTGCTGTCCAAGGACGTCGAATTCCAGGACCTGGGGCTGCTGGTCATCGATGAGGAACAGCGGTTCGGCGTCAAGCACAAGGAGCGGATCCAGCAGATGAAGGCCAATATCGACGTCCTCACCCTCACGGCGACTCCCATCCCGCGGACGCTGAACTTGTCCCTGACCGGGCTGCGCGACATCAGCCTGATCGAAACGCCTCCCAAGGACAGGCTGGCCGTCCACACCGTCGTGACAACGTTCAGCCCCAAGCTCATCGCCTCGGCCATCAAGCAGGAGCTTGCCCGCAGCGGCCAGGTTTATTACATCTTTAATAAGATCGAAGACATGGAGCACATGGCCTCGCTCATCGAAAAATGGGTGCCGGAGGCGAAGGTTGTCACCATCCATGGACAAATGCGGGCGGCCTCCCTGGAGAAGAGGATGATCGATTTCATCGACCAGAAGTACAACGTCTTGGTTTCGACCACGATCATTGAAAACGGCATCGATATCCCCCTGGTCAATACCTTGGTCGTCCACAGGGCGGACCATTTCGGGCTGGCCCAGCTCTACCAGCTGCGGGGAAGAGTGGGCCGATCTTCGCGCCAGGCCTTCGCCTACTTTCTCGTCCCGCCGTTTAACGAGCTGACGACCCTGGCCAAACGGCGGCTGGAAGCACTCAAGGAATTCAGCGAATTGGGGTCAGGCTTCCGGCTGGCGATGAAAGACCTGGAGATCCGCGGAGCCGGGAATCTCTTCGGCGAGAAACAGCACGGCACGATGGAGGCTGTCGGCCTGGATTACTTCATCCATCTCCTGGAACAGGCTATCCGGGAGCTCAAGGGCGAAAAAGTCGAGGAGGTCAAGAGCGAGATCAACCTGAAGGTCGATATCCAGATCCCGGAGGACTACCTGCCCCAGATCAACCTCAGGCTCAACCTCTACAAGCGCGTGTCGTCCGTGGAGAGCCTGGACGAGGTTAGGGCCATCCAGGACGAAATCGCTGACCGCTTCGGGCCGCTGCCGGCGAGCGTCGTCAGCCTCCTCGACTATGGAAGGATCAAGTTCCTGGCCCAAGAATTGCGGATCAAGGCCATCGACCGGGTCGACCATCGAATCATTTTTAAATTCCTGCCATCCACAAACGTGCAGGTGGCCCGGATGACAAAGCTCCTGAACCGGTATCGGGGAACTCTGACGCCGCAGGGCGTCATGAGCCTGGAGGTTCATTCAGGACGAGAAGTCGAGCTCCTTGGTGAAACGATTGCCGTCTTGATGGAGTTATACGGATATAATATAATAGATTGAATTTAAAAAAGATGAGATGTCCTAGAGAGCGGCGAAAATGGTTGGTTCCCCTGCTGGTCGTCGTGTCCTTTGTCTTTTCCGTCTATTGCCGCCGGCAGAGTCCGGTGGCGGAGAATGGAGCCTTTCGTCTGGACGATCCTGAAAAGCAGAAGGAGACGATTCTCGAGGTAGAGGGGGCCGCCTATTCCAATTCCGACTTCACCAAATACCTGCGCAGCTCAGTCGGGGATAATTTGGACACTTTGACCGCGGCGGCTCTCAGCCGCCTTTTTGATGAGTTCGTTGAAGAAAAAATCCTTCTCAAGCGGGCCCAGAATGAAGGGACGAGCCTGACCGATGAAGAAAAAGGCGCCTATCTCGCCAAGCTCAAAAGCACTCTCCGGACGGAGAAAGGAGAGGAGCCGGCCCTTGACTCGGACATCCCCGCGCTCACCGAAAATCTGCTTGTCGAAAAATACTTATTTCTGTTCCTCAAAACCATTGTCGTGGAGGATAAAGAGATTGCCGATTATTATGAACAGCACAAGAGCGAATTCTTGCAGTCCGAACGAGTCCAGGTCAGCCAAATCCTGCTGGCCTCCGAGGGCCAAGCGAGCGGCGTCCTGGACAAGGTGAAAAACGCTTCTGAAGAGGAATTCCGGAAGGTCGCCCGGGCGCAGTCCATGGGGCCCGAAGCGGCCAAGGGCGGCCTCATGGGCGCCTTCAAGGCCGGCCAGCTCCCCGCGGAGCTTGAAAAAGTCATCTTTAGCCTGAAAGAGGGAGAGATCAGCCGGGTTGTGGAGTCGACCTACGGTTATCATATTTTCCGGCTGGATAAGAAATTGGAGCCGCATTTATTGACGGCCGAGGAGGCCGCGCCGTCCATCCGAACCAAGCTTTTGGAGCAAAAATCGGAGCAGGCGGTATCCGCTCACTTGGAGACGCTCCGCAAGACGATGGAATGGAAATCCTATCCAGAAAATTTAGTGTTCCCCTACCAGAGGATCGAAAATGAATAGAAGCAAAAAGACATTTGCGCTGCTGCTGTTCGGCCTGTCCGGGATGCTCCTCGTCGGCCAGGAAGTCGTGGATGAGATCGTGGCGATCGTCAATGATGACGTCATTACGCTCTCTCAATACAAGAGGGAATACGAGCTGCGCGTCCAGGATCTGCGGGCCCAGGCTTCCCGCGCCCAGGCCAAGGACGAGGATCTCGATAAGGCGTTGGAACAACTGAAAACGAACCTGATGGATCTCATGATCACCGACCTTCTGCTCCTGCAACAGGCAAAAGAGAAAAACTTGAATGTCGCCGACGATGTCAAAAAATATATCGAGAACCTTAAGAAAGAAAACAACATCGAGTCCGACGAGGACTTCAAGCGGGCCCTGGTCAGCCAGGGCATGGACTACTCACAGTTTCTAAAACAAATGGAAGAGACCGCCCTCAAGCAGGCCGTCGTCGGCATCGAAGTGGACAGGACCATCGCCCTGGATGATTCGGAGGTCGTCAGCTATTACAAGGCTCATCAAAAGGAGTTTATCGACCCGGAGGAATATAAGATCAACGCTATCTATCTTTCTCCGGAGGGCAAGAGCGCGGAGGATCTCGGGCAGAAGAAGACCGAGATCAGCGGGAAGCTCCAGGCCGGGGAGGATTTTCTGGCCGTGTCCCAGTCCTATTCGGATGGCCCCATCAAAGAATCCAAGGGAGAACTGGGAACATTCAAGCAGGGGGAGCTCGATAAAACTCTGCAGCAGGCCGTGGCCAAGCTTAAAGCGGGAGAGGTCTCGGCCTGGGTCGAGACCAAAAATGGCTGGTACCTGCTGAAGCTCGCCGAAAAAAAGGATAGCCGGCTGAAGACCTTCGAGGAAGCCAAGCCGGCCATCGAGCAAAAAATCGCGACGGATAAACGGATGGCCAAGATGACGGAATTTTTGGCCAACCTGAAAAAAAGAAGCTTTATCAAGATCCTCAAGCCCAACCCGTTGAACCTGTAACGGGCGCCGGGATCCAATAAATCCATTTCCCAAAGATCGCCGGCCACTATATAATAAGGTGTCCTTCAAGAATCCATGAGAACGCTCATCGTTGTCCCCACATACAACGAAAAAGACAATTTGGGCAGACTTGCCCAAGCCATTCAGAGACAGAACGTCAACATCGATATCCTCTTTGTCGATGATAATTCACCGGATGGAACAGGCCGGTTGGCGGAGGCATTGTCCCGGGATAATCCTCGGATCAACGTCCTTCACCGGGCCGCCAAGGAAGGGATCGGGCGGGCCTACCAGGAGGGATTCCGCTGGGCCCTGGACAAACGATACGACGTGATTATGCAAATGGATGCGGATCTCTCCCATGATCCCCAGGCCATTCCGGAGTTTCTGGACAAAATTCAATCCCATGACGCCGTCTTCGGAAGCCGCTATTTTAAGGGCGTCCGGGTTTATAACTGGTCGTTCAAGCGACTTCTCTTGAGCAAGCTGTCCAATGATTTCATCAAGGTGGTCCTTCGCCTCCAGACGACCGATACGACGACGGCCTTTAAATGCTTCCGCCGAGAGGTTTTGGAAGCCATCAACGTCGAGAGCTTCAGGGGAAAGCAAAATGCATTTTTGATCGAGCTTGTCTACAAAGTCATCAAGAGCGGCTACCGGACCACGGAGATTCCGTTCCTGTTCCGGGAACGAGAAACAGGCGAATCCAAGATGTCTTTTCGAGTGGCTCTTGAATCTCTGTTCATTGTGACCAAGCTCGCGCTCTTGAGGAAGCGGCACTTTAAAAAGAAAGAATCATGAACTCGTGAACAGGATGTCCGTCCCAGCCAAGAGTCGCCCCGTCCGGTTGTGGATTCTTATCGCGGCCGTCCTCCTGTTATCGCTTTTCCTCCGTCTTTATCACCTGGGGAGCCGTCCCCTGTATGGGGATGAAGCGAATAACACGGTTGAAGTCTCCAATCAGTCTCTATCGTATGTTCTGACCACCAATTACGGAAGCAATCTCTATCCCCTCATCCTCCATTTTCTCCTTCCGCTCGGAAATACAGAAGTCATGTCCAGGCTCCCCGCGGCCATCTTTGGCCTGTTGAGCGTGTGGGGCATTTTCATTGTCGGAAGGCGAATCCTGGGCCAGAGGGAAGCCGTCCTTGCAGCGTTTTTGGGGGCTGTTTCAACTCCTTTCCTCTATTTTTCCCAGCAGGCCAGGGCCTATACCGGCCTGCTCTTTTTTTCTCTCCTCACCCTGTATCTTTTTTGGAGGGCTCTCGCGGAAGAGAAAAAGTCTCTCTGGATCCTCTACGCACTCTTTATGATCATCGGTGCCTACGCCCATTTTTTCCTGCTTGTCACGCTCCTGATCCACGGCCTGTTTAGTCTTGTCTTGGCCGTCGAGAAAAGAATTTCTAAGAAGACCTTGCTCCTTTTTTTTCTGGCCGGAGTGCTCGTCGTCTCTCTGACGGTTCTTATTTATTGGCCCACAAAAAATGCCCCGACAGATGCCAATATAGCGCCCAATTTCATTTATTTGATGAAAAACGCCCTGGCCAGTCTATTTCACACCGGAAGGAACATCAACGCTTTTTCTCTTTTCCGCGAGATCGTTCAAAGGCAGTTCGATTATTCGACTCGGCCACTCTTATTCTTTGTGAACTTCGGGCTCTTGATCCTCGGCTGGATCTTCTGTCTCAAACGTCAAAGACGAGAAGGACTTTTTCTCCTGTCTTATCTCATCCTTCCCTTTTTCCTTTTCGTCCTGTCGAATCCGCCCAGCGTCTACTGGTTGGCCCAGGACAATAAATTCATCTTCATCCTTCCCGTGATTTATCTTTTTACGGCCAAAGGACTGACGGGGATCTATGAAGCCACGGCCTCTGGGCTGGGTAAGTTCGGGCCCACCACGATCGCCAAAGCTCTCCGGACAGCATGTGCGGGCTTTTTGATGGTCGGAATGATGTTCGTCGAGGGCGTTTACCTCCGCGACTATAGCTTCTCTTTTTGGAATCTCCGGTCGCTGAAAAGAGAACCGGCTATCGATGCTCAGCTCCGACAGCAAGTGGTCGGTCTCGACATGATCCTTTCCGACGATTACCTCAACAAATCGGAAGTTCTCCTTGTCAGGCCGGTTTCCGGCGTCAAACGTGCAAAAAAAATAGTGATGATCTTCGAGGCCGGCCAGGGGACCTGCGATCTCTTGAAGTCTCCCGATCCAGGACTATGGGTGCTCGTGCGCCACAAGGTTTTGAAGGAGAAACAGACCTCCGACCTGCAGGCCTCCCTGCCGGAGGTTGAGATCAAAGAATTTTCGCGACATTCCCTCCTCCATTTTCCGGCCGGGGGGAAAACGCTCCAAGAAAAACTGGCCTTGGCCCTCAATTTATTGATGATTGTTCAAGGCCGACAAGAGAGGAAGAGTGAATACCATTTATTGTCGGCGAAACTCAATCTTTGCGCCGGAAGAATCCCGGATGGCCTACAACAGATCGCGGCGGCCGGGCGCTTCGAATCGCAACCAGCTCCTATGGAACGTGCTCAAGCCGTGAACGAATCCTCTGACCAATGGACAGACAAGCGCTCTTTCCTGAAAGGGATGACGGCTCACGACTTTGTCCGCGGAGAGCTTTCCCGCCAGCTTGTCGATTTGCTTATGGATCGGGCAGAGCAATCCGCAGGCCGGGGAAACATCAAAGAAGCCCTTGTGTTATTGAGCACGGCCAGGAACCTTGATCCCGCCTTTTGCGAATCGTCAACCTGGTTTCATCTGTTGCTGGCCGAATCTCACATCAAGGAAGGATCGAAAGCTGAGGCGCTGCAAGAATACAAAAAGGCACTCTGCCTCTGCCGGGACGAGCCCAGCATCGATTCTGTTATAAAAATGATGCGCAGCGACCTTTCTTTGCCATCCGGGTTTGTCCTCTGGCAGGGAAAGGATATTTATCATTTGAGATGGTGGAGCGAGCAGAAAAGCACCTTCAGCGGATCCCTGGAGAGCTCTCTCCCTATCAAAAAGGTCACGGAAGTCCAGCTGGCCCCTAAGGACCGCTATCATTGTCTGCCTCGGTCACTCGTTTTTGAAGCCGCCTCGGCAAACGGGAGGATCGAAGGCTTAACGATGAAAACACGGCGAGGATCCCGGCTGGAAATCTCGCTCAAAATCAACGGCCAGAAAGAAACCGGAGAAAGGACCATCTATTTTCTCGATTACGTCCGCCGCAAGGCCAAATCTTGATAAGAAAGCTAGGACAGCATCGTTTGTGAGCGGGAGTCCAACCACCGCCTTTCGAAAGGATATTCTGCAAAAGATAATTTTTTTATCGTTACAAAACGACGTGGTTTGTTCATAGACGGAAAAGAACCATCCGAAACGTTTTTGACAAATTTCTTAAAGGTTGTCGAGAAATTCATATATATAGACCAGCTCCAAGATCTAAAACCGCTTTTGGATTTTTTCGGAAAATCAACCAAGGATGAAGAGGTTCATTGGCTTTGTACCCCGAACACCCGACTGGCCCTGCCGCCGTGGGCTCAATTGTATTTAGAGCATTTCATCTGAAGGCGCCGCAGGTCTTCTTCGAGCTTTTTCTGGGCTTCTTCCTTGGTCCTGCCCAGGGACCACAAATCCAGGTCCGGACAGTAAAAGAAAAAATATTTGGGTTCTTTTTTCGTTTGGCTTGGGGAAGATACCAACGTCGTCTCTGAATTTTTCATCGTCCACCTCGTCCAATCATCTTTGGCCGTCCACTTCCTCTCTAACAACGTCTCTTCCTCCAGGTCTCAGCTATTCTCTCTCATATATATATACGAATGATCGGTCTCTTTTGTTGCTGTCTGTTTGAAAGAAATGGAAAAAAGGAGAGTCAAGCCGGAAACCCTGGCCAAGTTTATTTCTTGGGTTCGGGCTCTTTCTTTTCTTTCCCCATGTGGACCGGCTCAGGTTCCTTGAAATCGATTGTCCGGGACACGGGCCACTCGCCGAGCAGGACGGGGTGTGATCCTTTCCACTGGACGAAGAGCCTGACGATCCAGGGTTTCGCCCATCCGGGACTGGTTTTGATAGCCTGCAGAGTTGAGGCATAAGCTCCAAAATTGCTTTTCTGGCTCAAGGCGGGACTCAAGCCGCCGGGCGGAACCGGGTCTTTCCGGATGGCGGCGTAAAAACTGTCTCCCCTATTTTCTACGGCATCTCGTTCTTTGAAGATGGCATTGATATTGACAAACCGGAGAGGCTCTTGGGAGTTGTTTTTGATTTGATAGGTGACGGCCGGAACCAGGACGAGTTTCGGGTTGGGCCATTGGCGGTATTCCTTCATCACCCATTTCGTCTCAAGAACGTTGACTTCGATCGCGCTTTTGACTTCTGTATCAGAGGGCGTCTTGCAGCTGGCCAGAAAAAGCGCGATGGGCGATAAAATCATCAAGGCCACGATGCCGAAGGTCCTTTTCGGGCGAGTGTTCATCATGATTCTCCTTCTTTATTTAATGATACCGGATGGCCGGAAATTATTCAATCCTTGATTTGAGTATAAAGGGGGCAATCCCGTACAATAGGTCCGCTCCAGAGGAGCGCGCTATGAAGATGGCTGACAGAATCCTGTATGCAAATCTCTATATCGGATTGGCCGGGCTGACCGCGGCAACAGCCGTGCTCGGCCTTGGCCTGCCGTTCATGAAAGCGTGGTTCTATTGTTTTGCCTGGTGGTCGTTCCTTCTTCTCCTGGACAGCCTGAATTTGAGACGATGGGGCTCGTCTCCCCTGCGGGAATCCGCCCCCGATTTTCTTTTTGCCGCCTTGGTCTCCGTTCCGGCCTGGCTGGTTTTTGAGCTTTTCAACTTGAGGCTCAAAAATTGGTCTTACCATGAGCTGCCCCGAAACCTTCCTGAGCGATGGCTCGGGTATTTTATCGGCTTTGCCACGGTCATCCCCGCCCTCCAGGAACTCGCCGTATTTTTTCGTGGTTTCTTCAAGAGCAAGAAAATACCCTTGCCCCGGTTTCGTGTCGGCCCATTTTTGCTCCGGATGTGCTTGATCATGGGAGTTCTAACTTTGGTCCTGGGCTTGGCTTGGCCGCTGCTTTTTTTCCCCCTCGTCTGGCTCAGTTTAATTTTCCTGCTCGAGCCCGTCAATTACCGCCGCCGGACGCCGTCCTTTCTGGCGGACCTGGAGGGCCGACGGGGCGAGCGGCTGGTCAGTTGGGCGCTGGCGGGGTTGGCGGCTGGCCTGGTTTGGGAAGGTTTAAATTTTTGGGCGGGGTCGCACTGGGAGTATTCGATTCCTTACTTCAATTTCTGGAGGGTTTTTCAAATGCCGGTCTTCGGCTATGGCGGCTTCATCCCCTTTGCCCTGGAGACCTTTGCTATTTTTGGGCTTGTCGATTCTTTCTATCAAAACATCAAGCGGAAACCGCTCTTCAAGCTTCTCTTTTGGACCGGGCTTCTCGCCTTCGACATTCTTTGTTTTTATTGGATTGACCGGGTGACGGTTCTCCACGATCTCCACTAGAGAACTGTTCCCACTTTTAATATAATAGGAGTCTCCAAGCGGGACTTGAACGAAGAAAGGATCGAAGACCGATGGGATTAGTCAAAAAAGGCAGCCAGCTCTGGTTTTTCGAAGAGCTCTATCCGGACGTGACCTATGGGTTCAAGGTTGCCAGAGTTATCGTCCCGGAGACGCAGACGGGCTTTCAGAGACTGATGATTTTAGAAACGGACCGGCTGGGCCGCGTCCTTGTCCTCGACGGCATCGTCCAGCTGACCGAGGAAGACGAAGGCATTTATCATGAATGGATCGCCCACTGGCCGTTGTTCGCGCTCCTCAAGCCGGCCAAACACGTCCTCATCATCGGCGGCGGAGACGGGGGCGTCGCCCGGGAGGTGCTACGCCACCGAAACATCAAGACGGTCACCATGGTCGAAATCGACAAGATGGTCGTCAACCTCTGCCGGGAGCATATGCCTGCGATTTCCGAGGGCATCTTCGACGACCCCCGCTTCAAGCTGATCGTCGGAGACGGCGCCGAAGTCATTCGGGCCGACAAGGGCAGACACGACGTCATCATCATCGATTCGACCGACCCGATCGGCCCCGCCAAGAGCCTCTTCAACACGAATTTCTATCAAAGCGTCTACGACGCCCTGGCGGACGGCGGTATCGCCATCCATCAGACGGGAGCCTTGATCCTCCAGCCGTACGAATGCCCGGGGAGCTGGCGCCAGATGGAAAGAATCTTTGATGATGTCCGGGTCGTCCAGTTCACCAATGTCAGCTACATGGGCGGGCCGTTTAGCCTGACCGCCGGCTCGAAGGGAAGGAAGGTCTTCAAGCAGGCAGACAGGAATGCGAAGAAATCCTACAAGGAGGCGGGGATCAAGACCGATTGGTATTCGCCCCGAATATCGGCCCTGCCTTATCCCGAATTTCAAAAGCGTCTGGAGACGGATAAGTACGGCGAGGAAGTCGTTATGGATATCGAACTGACCGGAGCTCGCATGCCGGGCCTGAAACAGGTGAAGACGTGGAGCCGGGAAACCTGCCAAGCCATCAAGATGAAGGCCTTCGGGACGCCCATGGTTTCCGACATCAGGTTCGGGGAAGGGGATACACTGGTCCAGTATATCGAGACCAGCGCCATCAATTATCGGCGCTACGGCAAAACGGGATGCGCCAATTGTTTCACGTGCGCTTCCCTTCCTGTCGAGGACGCGGTCGGATTTTCCCTGGCTGATTTCGGCGCGCGGGGCGCCGTCTGCTGGCATCTGCCCCGGGGGTCCTTCGCCGACATCAAGCGCATCCGGTGGAACACAAAAATCTTCAAGGCCGGGCTGTCGCCGTCGAAGAGCATGGCCGTCAAATCCAAGGTTTACAAGCCGCGCTTTTTGGAAAGCGCGGAGGTCTTTTCCCCGGATTTCATGCTGCCCATGGACCAGGGATTTTCTTCGGCCTTCGAATTGATCATGGATATCTATGATTGTAATTACTCCATGATTTCCTCTTGCCAGGCCGTCGCCGAGTGGGCGGCCGAGGGGTTCTTGAAAATCACCGGACTGGAGCCTGTCGGCAACGCCGAGGCCCCTGACTTCGGCCATGCCAAGAAAAAAACGGCGGGCCCTTCTGTCACCCAGCTTCTGGCCAACGGCTCGAACATCAGCCATTATTCCGTGAACTGGTTGATGATCGTCGTGAACGTCGTCTCCGAGAAAGGGTTTCCCCTGCGCAGGGCGATCGAATACACAATGGATTATTTCCAGGGGAAATATGCGGTCTGCTGGATCCTACCGCGGGGGATTTCGAGACAGAACATCAAGGACATCGCCGACCATTCCTATATCTTTTCTGTGGAAAAGAAATAACCGAATGCGGATCGAATTTTTCGGCCATTCCTATATCGGGGAAAAACGGGAGTTTAACGAAGACAGCTTCCTGTGCGTCGACTTTTCCGGCAATCATGCGGGCCCGCCGCAGCCCTTGTACCTCTTTGCTGTGGCCGATGGCATCGGCGGGCATGCCGGGGGAGAGGTGGCCAGCCGCCTTGCCATTCGGACCTTGAACGACAACCTGGCCCAGCGGCTGGGTCAAGGGGGCCCCGGCCTCGATTTAAAAAACATCCTAGAGGATTCCTTTCATCAAGCCAACCGGAAAATTTTCCGGGAGGGTGCCGAGGCCGAGCGGCTCGCGGGAATGGGAACGACCCTGGTGGCGGCCCTGATCACGGCCAAGCTTGCCACTGTGGCCAATGTCGGAGACAGCCGGCTTTATCTTATCCGGGGGAATACCCCGGTCCAGATCAGTCAAGATCACTCCTGGGCGGCCGAGCAAGTGCGGCGCAAACTTCTCTCGGAGAAAGAAGTCGGGCGGTCGCCGTTCCGGAACCTGGTGACCCGCTCTCTGGGATACGGGCCTGAGATCGAGGTGGACTCTTTCAGGATCCCACTTTTGGACGGTGATTGGCTGCTGCTGTGCACGGACGGGCTTTATGGGCCCCTTCCCGAGCGGGTCCTCGTCAAATTCTTCGAGAAAGCAGGACGGCCTGAGGGCGCCTGCCGGGCGCTCATCAAGGCCGCCGATAAAAAAGGCAGCCAGGACAATATCACGGCGGTTGTGGTCTCGGTCCGGGAAGCGTAAAATTAAATCCGGCATAGCGGAGACAAAAATAGGCCGATGAAAAAGGAGGCTTGATGAACGTTCGGAGCGTGCGGAACTGGGCAACTCTTGGGCTGCTTATTTTTCTGGGATGTTGTCTGGCCGTCCAAGCGGCGGAGGTCAAGATCAAAGTGGTCGTGGAAAACGCGTCCATTCGATCCAGGCCGGGCATTGATGCCTTGGTCATCGAAGAGAAGATCCCGCTGGGGGCCGTCTATCTTTCCTCCAAGAAAGAGGGCGAATGGTACGAAGTGAAGTTCCGGTCCAAACTGGGAGTGCAGCTGACCGGCTATATTCATGAAATGTATATCGAAGTCGTCAAGGAAGGCGAAGAGCAGGCCGCCGCGGCCAAGCGGCCCCCGGTTTTTAAAGACCTGGGTCCCGCCCGAGAAAGAGGGATGAAGAATTTCGAGTTTGGGTTAATTTTCGGTATGAACGCGGGCGCATTTCTGCCTGCATCCTCTTCCTATTCGGATAATTGGTCGTGGGAGGAGCTCCAATCCGTCACGGAAACCGGTACGATTACGCACAAACTGAACAATTCTCCGGCCATGGCGGGCGGTTTTTTTACGTATTATTTCCAGGGAGGCTTCGGCCTCCGGCTGAGTTTTGATTACAACTTTAAACAGACGTTGTCGGCTGCCGAAAGTGCCTTCCATATGAGCTGGACTTGGACACAGGAAAGAGGCGCATACACTTTAGATCAAACATGGCCAGTCCAGGGAGACTATTCGCTCTCTCCCATCAGCTTTAATCTCATCTATAAGCTCCAGTCGGGCGGCGCTCTAATTCCCTATTTCACGGCAGGGATCACGTATTTTATAGGAAAAGCGAACCTCAATACTTCGGTCGGCTACGGCCAGTCATGGTTTTCCGAGGACCTGACGACGCAATATATTGATTATTTTATCATTCCGGTGAAACTGGAAAAGAAATTGGACACGGTGGGAGGAAATATCGGAGCAGGCCTCGATATCCTTTTCTCACCGAATATCGGCATGAATATCGATGCGGTCTATTATCTCGGCCCCTCATCCGAGGAATCATGGCCGTTCGTGGCGGGGAGCTATCCGGCGGCCAATTATTCGGGTTTTACTTGGGAGTTGCAGGCGCAGGAAGTGAACACCCTGCAGCGTAAATATACAAAACTGAATTTCAAGCTCTCTTACTTCAGGATCGCGGGCGGCTTCAAAATCCTCTTCTAGTAGCGACGACTCCAGAAGCGAAGACGAGCTCGACGCCGTAGCCCTCTGCCAGTCCGATGTATTTTTGGAGGGCCCGGAGCGTCTCGGGCCTGGCGTGGCAGATGCCCACGGCCTGGCCTTTTTCCCGGGCCATCTGGAAGAGCTCGATAAGCTTGGCTTGAATGCTCTCTTCGCTCTCCACGGCGTCTATGAAAACTTTGCGAGAGGCGGACGGGACGCCCAGCTTGAGGGCCAAGTCGAAGGCGACCGAGTTTTTGGTCGTCCGGCTGTCGATGAAATAGAGGCCTTTATCCTTGACGACCTCCAGAATAATGCGCATGATTTCTAGGTCTTCGGTAATCTTCGAGCCGGTGTGATTGTTCACGCCCTTGCACCAGGGGATCTGTTGCAGGCAGGCCTCCATATCCCGCTTGATTTCTTCTCTGTTCATGCCCTTGCTGATCGTCCCCCCCAACGGAGTTTTCTTGGGCGCGTGCTTCAGAGATTCCAGCGGCAGGTGAAGCATTATCTCCAAGCCCCCTTCGCGGGCAAGCTCGGCCGTTTTCAGAGTCAAGGGAACAAAGGGCAGGATGGAAACCGTGATCGGCTTTTTCAGGGCGCAGAGGCTTTGGACGGCTTCCAGGCTGTAGCCCAGGTCATCCACGATAATCGCGGCCATCTTTCTTGAGGGCGGCCCGGCGGGTGGCCCCTTGGGCCGGCAGGCAAACAAAATCGTCACTTGTTCCTGGCTTTTGCCTGTGACCTGCCACAGAAAATAGACCGCGTCTTTTTCCTGATTTTTTTCTTTTTTCAGGATCACCCCTGAAGCCTTTGTCAGCTGCGTTTCGAGCTGCGGTTCGATGGCCTCGTACATATCGAGTTCCAGTTCAACCTTGCAATGGAGTCTGCCGGCGTTATCCCGGAATAGGTGGATGTCCTTGGCAGTCAGACCCTGGTTGGCCAGGATTTTTGTCAAAATTTCGGCCGGCCCGGGCTCTGTGGGCGGGGTTTTCCGCTCTTGCCTCCGGCAGCCTGGATCCAAAAAACCGATGGCCAGCACGAGGAGCAGGAGACTCAGGAAGGGGAAGGAGGTCCTCCGCATGAATTATGAGCCGGAGATCAGACCGATGGTTTTTTCGATATACGCTTTGTCTTCCTGCCTGTCCGCTTCGATCTTGATATCCGCGGCAACGCCCTTTCCCCAGATTTTCTCGCCGGAATTCAGGCAGAAGATGCCGGTCGTTAAGAGGAGCGCGTCCCCGCCTTCCAGAGGAAAAAGTTCCTGCCGAGAGGCCAGCCCAGGAGTCGGGATTCCTACAATTTTGGCCTTTTGGAAGTCTTTGAGGACGGCCGCGACTATTTCCGAGTCGCCCATGGTTGCCGAATTGACCCAAATGACCAAGCGCATTTTTTCCAGCGAGGGCTCATCGGGGCAGGCCAGGATGTCTTTGGCGCCCCCTTTCTTTTCCAGGTAGCCGATTTTTGCCGATTTGAGGAAGACATTCAGGAATTTTTGCGCTTCCTCAAGGTCGCCCTCATAGCAGTTGCGGAGGTCTAACACGAGCGGGCCTTTTTGGGACTTGAGGCGGGGCAGGAGGTTGGTCCTGAATTCTCTGACCAGGGGCGGGAAGAAATGATGCACTTTGACGATCCCCGCCGTGTCCTTGAGGGCCGAATAAGACACACTTTGGGGATAGAGGTCGGCCCTTTCCACAGGAACCTCCTGGGTCGAGGTATCATGGAGGACCCTCAGCTTAACGGGCTTTTTCTCTTTGTCCTTGAGATAGAGGCCGATTTCCGAGAGGCTCCAGACCAGCGTGGTATGGTCGTCCAAGGCCGTGACGGAATCTCCGAACTTGATCCCTGCTTTTTCGGCCGGGGAGTCTTTGACGAGGCCGAAGACGACCGGGAAGGCGCCGTAATGCTTGAACAGAATGACACCGATGTCTTTCCAGGCCGACTTTTGCGGCTGCAGGTATTTTATCGCGTTGGATTTGTCCAAATAGCTGGAAAGAACGTCCAGTGAACCGACCATTCCCTGGAAAGCGCCTTCCATCGTTGACTTCGGAACGGGCTCCTCGAGATAGTCGTTCCTGACGAGATTAATGACCCTGGGCAGGAGCTCAAAGCTCTTGTGCGGCGGAAATTTTTGCGACACACCCCGCAAAACGCTCTCTTCCAGCCAGAAGAACAAGACGACGGCGGCCAGAGCCACCGTCATCCAAACACGCGTTTTCTTCGTTTTCATCGGGCTCTCTCTCTTGAGCGAGGCAGGATTGTATCATCTTCGCGCGAGCCATTGCAAGGGATCGAGGGGCTTTGTCTTATAGCGGATCTCGAAATAGAGGGAAACCCCGACCAGCGATCCCGTGTCCCCGGCCTCGGCGACGGGTTGATCGGTCTTGACGATATCGCCTTTCTTCACCAAAAACTTGGCACAGTGGCCGTAGAGAGAATAGTAGGCCATGCCGTGGTCAATAATGAGCATGTTGCCGTAGCCTTGAAAATAGTCGGCAAAGACGACCTTGCCGGCATGGACGGAGCGGACCTCTAGGTTCTCTTGAGAGGGAGCGATCTCCACCCCATTGTTCATCGTCACGGTGTTGAATTGAGGATGCCTCTGCAGGCCGAACGACGAAACGACCTTTTTGGCATTGACTGGCCAGGGAAGCTTGCCCTTTTTTTCATAGAAAGGCGTGAAGGGAAAGGGGATCTCCCATTCCTGTTTTTCGAACTTTTGGATCAGGAGCTGGAGCTCCCTGGCCCGGATGCTCAGCTCGTCGATCGTCTGTTCGTAGGTTTTTTGGCTGGTCCTGATCTGAGCCATGAGCGCCCGGTCCTTTTTCTCTTCGGCCTCCAGCTCGATTTTTTTGGCGTCCGCCCTCTGGATCAGGCTTCCGATTTCTTGTTCCTTTGCTTTGAGGTTGGCCTCGGCCTGGCCAAGATCGGTCAGGTTTTTTTTGTATTCGGCGATCATCCGCTCCTCGGAAGAGGCCAGCACGCCCAGGTTCTTGCTTTCGCCCAGGAGGACCTTCAGATCTTGGGCCTGGAAGACAAAGCGGACAAAGCTCAGCGGCCCGAATTTGTAAAGCGTCACCATGATCCTGGCCAGCGCCTCCCGTTCCTGTTCGAGAGAAGCCTCGAGTTCGGGGATGCTCTTTTTGATCGACGTCAGCTCCAGCCTGTTTTTTTCGAGCTGCATGTTGAGCAGGGCCTGCTCGTTCCGAATCAGCTGCTTGGTGAAGCCGATCCGGTCCAGGCTGGACAGGATGGTCTTTTCCTTTCTTCTTTCTTCGACGATCTTGCCGTTGAGCCTGTCGATTTCTTCTTTGATCTTTGCCAGGCGTTTTTCATATTCGGCGGCTTCCTGCTGTTGCTGCGGTTGCTGTTTGGCCGGCGGAGTCTGGCCGTGAGCCGTCCCGGCCGAGATGAGCACGAGACCGAGTGTCCACAGGCCGAATTTCTTGATAGGGTTCATTTTCTTGAAACGTAAATGATGCCGCCGAACAGGCCCACGGCGAGGCCGAAGACAATCTCGATGATGGAGAAGGACAGCGCCGTCTCCGGAGCGATGCCATAGAACCTGAAGATTTCGATATAGGCCCCTTCCCGGAGGCCCAGTCCGTTGATCGTCACGGGAATGATTTGGATGAGCAGAACGATCGGGATGAAGATAAAGTAATCCAGAAAGTCAATCTCGAGGCGGAGGGCTTTTCCGATCAGGAAATAATAGAGGATGACGTTGAGCTGGAGAAGGAACGCCCAGAGTGTGGCCTGGGCAAACTCGGTCCGTTTGTTCCTGTACCCGAGGACGGTCGTCCGGAAGACGACGAACTTTTGCGCGACCTTTCCCAGAAATCCCCCAGCCCGTACTTTTTCCAGCCAGCGGCCGAAAAAAGGGAGAAAGAAGAGCGCTAGAACCGCCAGGCCGGCCAAGCCGAGGAGAAGCGCGCCCCAGATGACAGGAATCTTCCGGGCCATATCCAGGCGCAGAAGCGAGGCGACCAAAGCGAAGACGAAGAGCACGATGATCCCCGTCATACGCTCGACCGCGACGATGGCCGAAGATTTCACAATGGACTTGGAATAGCGCGATCCGTCCCAGATGCGGACGATATCCCCGCCGAAGCGGGTCGGGAGGAAATTGTTGAAGAAAGTCCCCACGAGATAGGACTTGGCCAGGAATATCAACGGGATTCGGTCTCCCTGGGCGCGGGCCAGAATTTGCCAGCGGTAGGCGCTGATGAGGAGTCCCAGGGCGTGTAGGGAGAAGGAAAGGGCGAGCCAGCCCCAGACGACGTCCTTGAGTTTCAGGCCGATCTCCTTGAAAGAGACCTTCGAGACAACCAGGAGGAACGCCAGGACGGAGAGGCTAAAGAGGAGTTTGCCGGCGAGAACCAGGTTGTTTCGTTTTACCATCAGGGGCCGCACAGATTTTTTACCACAATCGGGAAGCATTGTCTATTTTCGGACGGATATTCATTTTTGTTTTCAAATGATAGAAATTCATATATATTCGCTTTCGACAGAAGCTGTTTCATGACAACAACGGAAATGCCCGGGGATACGGGACGCCTGTTTGAGAAAGCCGGGAAAATCCTTTGGGCCGCGCTGGACGAGGTCGCGCCGCAGAGCCTGATCGAGAAAGCCGTTTTGCGAAACGGCAGCCGCTTGATCGTCCAGGGGCGAAGCCTGGATCTCTCTTGGCACAAGAATGTGTATATGGTGGCGTTCGGCAAAGCGGCGCTGCCCATGAGTCAAAGCCTCATGGAAATCGCTGGAGATTTCATCCGCAAGGGAATTGTTGTCTGCGTCCCCGGCCAGGAAGTGGACCTGCCGGGACTTCTCGTGCTGCCCGCCCCTCATCCTCTCCCGGATCAAAGGAGCCGCAAAGCTGGGGACCTGATTCTGGACTTAGCCCGGAACGCGGACGACCAGGATCTCTTGTTCGTCCTCCTTTCGGGCGGCGGTTCGGCGCAGGCTTGTTGTCCGTTCCAGGGCGTGACATGGGAAGACAAGCGGCGCGTGACGGAAGAGCTGTTGAAGAGGGGGGCCGATATCACCGAATTGAACACCGTCCGCAAGCACCTGTCGGACATTAAAGGCGGGCGCCTGGCCCTGGCCGCGAGCCCGGCCGGCATTGTGAACCTGGCGATTTCGGATGTCATCGGCGATGATCTGGAAAACATAGCTTCAGGTCCTTCTCACTGGGATTCCTCGACGTATGCCGACGCCCAGCACGTGCTGGAGATCTACGATTATTGGGAACAGGTTCCTGTGTCGGTCAGAAAAGTGATCGCCGGCGGAGTCGAAGGGAAATTCCCCGAGACCTTGAAAAGAAAGAATGACATCTTTAAGAAAGTGAGCTCTTTCATCATCGGCAACAATTTCTTGGCTTTGAGCGCAGCGCAGAAGCAGGCCGACGAGCTCGGCTTCAAGACCATCATCCTCACCTCCGCAGACCGGGGTGAGGCCAGGGAGGCGGCGAAACGCTACGTCGCGCTCCTGGCCAGCTTGTCTCAATCCAAAAACCGGCCCAGCGAACCTCTTTGCCTGCTCAGCGGCGGAGAGCTCACGGTCCGGGTAAGAGGGAAGGGGAAGGGCGGCAGAAATCAGGAATTTGTCCTTGCCGTGCTTGTGGAAATGCAAAAGCAGTTCTTGACTGGGTCCTGGGAGCGGCCGAAGAATTGGCTTCTGGCCAGTATCGGGACAGATGGAATTGACGGTGGGACGGATGCGGCGGGGGCCTGGGCGACCCATGATGTTCTCGAAAAAGCCGCGGCGCTCGGCCTCGACCCCCAAACCTATCTGGACGCCAATGATTCCCACCACTTTTTTCGAAAAACACTAGGGCTGATCATGACCGGCCCGACGGGGACGAACGTCATGGACATCCGGATATTTCTATTATATTGATCATGGGGTCAAACCTACTTGATAATGGGGTCAAACCTACTCATTACGCATTTATCAGGTCAGAAAGTTGCGTAACGAGTAGGTTTGACCCCGATAACATTGCCAATCATTGATTTTTTCTCTATAATACCCCCTTTTGAGATGAATGCCTCCCCGGAGGCAGAAAAAGGAGGACTTTTTATGAAAAAGTTTTTTGCAATGACGGTCCTGGTGCTGATGGCTGCGCTTGCCTTGAGCGCGGATGTCTATGTCAAACAGAAATCGCACACGGACGCCATCATGGGGCAGCCGGCCCGGGATGACATCATGGAGCAGTGGATCGGCGATAACGCGTTTGCCACCGTATCGCCCGATCAGTCGTTCATTGTCGACTTGAAAAAGAACATGGTGTACATGATCAATCACAAGTCAAAAACCTATGTCGAATCCACTCTTCCCTTGGACTTTGCCAAGCTCCTCCCGCCCGAGATGGCGGCGATGGCCGGCATGATGAAGATGACCGCGACTGTCAGCCCGACCGCCGAAACAAAAAAAGTCGGACAGTGGAACTGCACGGGCTATGACGTCACAATGACCATGATGGGGATGCCCATGAAAATGCGCATCTGGGCTTCGACGGATGTCCCCTTCGATGTGAACCAGTTCAACGCCAAGATCTGGGGCAACGTGCTCAAAGGCCAGATGATGCTGGATGATGCCTCCGTCAAAGAGATGATGAAGATCAAGGGGTTCCAGATCGCCAGCGCGCTGAGCGGCGATATGATGGGTGTCAAAATTAATACGACCACGGAGGTTTTAGAGATCTCCAAAAAGACCCCGCCGGCCAGTGTTTATGCGCCCCCGGCAGGATATGCCAAGAAGGACAAGCTCTCCGCTGAGGATTTACAGAAAAGATAAGAAAGCGATCTGGCGAATAATCTATTTCCATCTTCCTTATTCGCTTTGGATAAGGGCAACAAATTTTTCTAATAATGGATTTCGAGGCCAGAGCTAAGAGAGCGATCAAGGCGATCCCGCGCGGCAAGGTCGCGGCCTATGCTCAAGTCGCCGCTCTTGCGGGAAACCATCGGGCCGCCCGCCAAGTCGTCCGGGTCCTCCACGCGTCATCCGAGAAGGATCGCCTCCCCTGGCACCGCGTTATAAACAGCCGCGGCGGTATCTCTCTTGCCCGGGGTCGGGGATTCGAAGAGCAAAAGCGCCTCCTTCTCGATGAAGGGGTGCATGTCAGCCGCCTAGGCCGCATCGACCTTGAGGAATTCCTGTGGGAACCTGAGTCTCCGCGATCCCGAGCCGCCAGACAATTATTGCGCGCGCTCTTACGCTGACGAAACCTCCGCTTCCATCTGGAACGCCTGAGAAACGAAGGATCCGAAATCCTTGATTGGAATCTTGAAAAAATACTTGACAAACGGGCGATACTGGCTTATCTTAATATTCTGATAAATCAGATAAATATAAAATATAAGGAGATGCGGAATGAGGGCGAAAGACAAAAAGGAAGGGAGCCAGTGCTGCAAGGTCGAGTCCATCGTGAGCGTAGACGAGAGGGGCCAGATGGTGCTTCCCAAGGAAGTCCGTGACGCCGCCGGGATCCGACCCGGCGACAAGCTGGCCCTCATCATGTGGAAGAAAGGCGAAGAGGTTTGCTGCATGTCTCTCATCAAGGTCGATGCCCTCACGGGCATGGTCAAGGGCATGCTGGGCCCGTTGATGAAAGAGATCTTCTGACCGGGAGGTTATGGCCATGAAAATGAAGAAAGATGAAATCAAAAAGAAAGTTAGGGAACGATATGCGGGTGCGGCGACCGGCGGAGCTTCTTGTTGCGGCCCGTCGCCTTGCGGGTGCGGCGAGGCAAGCCTCCCTAAAGCGAACGGCAGCTTGAAAGTCGGCTACACGTCGGAAGACCTGGCTAAAGTGCCGGAAGAGAGCAACCTCGGCCTCGGCTGTGGCAACCCGGCGGCGCTGGCCAGCTTGAAAGAGGGTGAAACCGTTCTCGACCTGGGAGCCGGCGCTGGAATCGATTGTTTTCTCGCTTCAAATAAGGTCGGGCCTTCGGGCCGGGTGATCGGCGTCAACATGACGCCCGAGATGATCGACCGTGCCCGGGAAAATGCCCGCAAGAACGGCTACACCAACGTTGAGTTCCGGCTGGGCGAGATCGAAAACCTCCCCGCGGCCGACAACTCCATCGATGTCATCATCTCCAACTGCGTCATTAATCTCTCTCCCGAGAAGGACCGCGTTTTCCGGGAAGCTTTTAGGGTTCTCAGGCAGGGCGGTCGGATGCTTGTCTCCGACCTCGTCTTGAGCAAGCCGCTCCCCAAAGCGCTCCGGGAATCCGCCGAGGTTTATGCGGCCTGCGTCGCCGGCGCGATGCTCAGAGACAACTACCTCCGGGAGATCGAGGCGGCCGGGTTCCGCAAGGTCGAGGTCGTGAGCGAAACGTCCTTCCCGGCTGATTCTGTGCTCGCTGGCTCGCAGGCGGCTGAAATCGTTCGCACGCTGAAAATTT
Organism: Candidatus Aminicenantota bacterium; assembly: GCA_963715635.1. Classification (GTDB taxonomy): domain Bacteria; phylum Acidobacteriota; class Aminicenantia; order Aminicenantales; family UBA4085; genus JAPKZH01. Next base: position 4,075,160 of record OY970261.1, read on the forward strand.
CTCGCAAGGAGTTGGCCCGTTCGCTTGGCTCGGTCATAAGCCTCAGCGTCAGAGCCGTCAAAGAAGAATAGAGATTTTTTCTTTTGACGAATTTTCCGCTGAAAGCTCTGCTGGAAGGCGGAAGCTCTTTTTCTTTATTCGTATTCCGCCCAGTGCTTGACGTGCAGGTCGGCCGGCTTTTTGGCGGCCATGGACTGGACGAAAAGCTCGGCTACCTGGAGGTTCGTCAGCAACGGGATGGAAAAATCCACAGCCGCCCGCCGAAGGATGTAATCGCTGTCGAAGGCGGCTTTTCTCTCCGGGTCGGCCACCGAAATGACAAAATCGATCTTCCGCTCCGTGATGTAATCCAAAATGTTGGGCTTTTTCTTTTCGTGCACCTTGTAGAGAAGCGTGTTTTCGATCCCGTGATTCTTGAGGAAGGCCGAGGTCTGCTCGGTAGCGTAGATGGCCAGCCCCAGGCCGTGGATTTTTTGGGCCGATTCCAGGAATTTGGCCTTGTCCACGCGGCTGCCGATGCTGAGCAAAATGGTCCTCTGGGGGAGGACGAATCCCGCGGAAAGGATGGATTTGAGGAATGCCTCGTAGACGTCCTCGCCGAGGCAGGCCACTTCACCCGTGGAGGCCATCTCGACGCCCAGCGTCGGGTCCGCGCCTTTGAGCCGTGAGAATGAGAACTGGGGCGCCTTGACGCCGACATAATTCAGGTCGAGCGTCGATTTCCTATTTTTCACCGGACGTCCCATCATGGCCGCCACGGCCAGCTCGACGAAATTGACCTTGGCCACCTTGGAGACGAAGGGGAATGAACGCGAGGCACGCAGGTTGCACTCGATGACTTTGATTTCGTTGTCCTTGGCGATGAACTGGATGTTGAAAGGCCCGGTGATGTCGAGGGCGGCGGCGGTTTTCCGGCCCGTCTCGCGGATCTTGCGCATGGTCTCGATGTAGGTCTTCTGCGGCGGCAGGACCATGGTCGCGTCTCCGGAATGGACGCCGGCGTTCTCCACGTGCTCGACAATGGCCGAAGCGATGATCTCGCCGTGCCTGGCTACGGCGTCCATCTCGATCTCCTTGGCATTGAGGATGAACTTGCTGATGACGACCGGATATTCTGGAGATACTTTGGAGGCCTTCTTCAAGTACATGTCGAGGTCTTTTTCATCGAAGACGACGCTCATCGCCGCACCGCTCAGAACATACGAAGGCCGGACGAGGACGGGATAGCCGATCCTCCGGCAGAACTCCTCGGCCTCCCGGACGCTCGTCAGCTCCTTCCACTCCGGCTGGTCGATGCCCAGCTTATCGAGTAGACTGGAAAATTTATAGCGGTTTTCGGCCCGGTCGATCGACTCGGGCGACGTTCCCAGGATCCTCATCCCCGCCTTGAAGCACTTCAGGGCCAGGTTGTTGGGGATCTGCCCGCCCATGGACAGGATCACGCCTTTGGGTTTTTCCCGTTTGTAGATATCCAGGACGCGTTCAAAGCTCAGCTCCTCGAAATAGAGCCGGTCGCAGATGTCGTAATCCGTGGACACGGTCTCCGGGTTGTAGTTGACCATGATCGTTTCATAGCCCATCTTCTTGAGGCTGACCACGGCCGAGACGCAGCACCAGTCGAATTCGACGGACGAGCCGATGCTGTAGGAGCCGGAGCCCAGGACCATGACCTTGTTCCTGCCCGGGCCGAAGCGGATGTCGTCTTCGCGGCCGTGATAGGTGAGGTAGAGGTAGTTGGTCCGGGCCGGGTATTCGGCGGCCAGGGTGTCGATCTGCTTGACGGACGGCACCACCCGCAGGCGCAGCCGCCGCGTCCGAACGTCGAGCTCGTCCGAGCCGGTGAGGATGGCGATCTGCTTGTCTGAAAAGCCCTTTCGCTTGGCCTCGGCCAAGAGCCCCGCCGTGATATCGTGGAGCTTGTGCTTGCGGAGCTTCTCTTCGATCTCGACGATGTTGTGAATCTTGGACAAAAACCAGCGATCGATCTTCGTCAATTTATAGATCCGGTCGATTGGCGTTCCCTTTTTCAAAGCCTCGGCAATGCCGAACAGCCGCTCGTCGGTGGGGTGCATGAGCTCCTTTTCCAGGTTGCGGAAGGAATAGCTTTCGTTGCCGACGACGCCGTACATCCCGATCTGGAGCATCCGCGTGGCCTTCTGGATGGCTTCCTCGAAGCTGCGGCCGATGGCCATCACTTCGCCCACCGATTTCATCTCCGAGCCGATCTTCTTGGAGACCCGCCGGAATTTCTTGAGGTCCCAACGCGGGATCTTGACCACCAGGTAATCGAGGGCCGGCTCAAAACAGGCGGTGGTCTTCTTGGTGATGGAGTTGAGAAGGTGGGGAAGGGAATATCCGAGGGTGAGTTTCGCCGCGATGAACGCCAGCGGGTAGCCGGTGGCCTTGCTGGCGAGAGCGGAGCTCCTGGACAACCTGGCGTTGACCTCGATGATCTTGTAATCGCCGTCCTTCGGGTTGAGGGCGAACTGGATGTTGCATTCGCCGACGATGCCCAGGTGCCGGACCGTGCGGATCGAGATCTCGCGGAGCTTGTGGTATTCGAAGTTGGTCAGCGTTTGGGACGGGGCGATGACGATGCTCTCGCCCGTGTGGATGCCCATCGGGTCGAAATTTTCCATGTTGCAGACCGTGATGCAGTTGTCCTCGCAGTCCCGGACGACCTCGTACTCGACTTCCTTCCAGCCTTCCAGGTACTCCTCGATCAACACCTGTGGGGCATGAGCGAATGCCTTTTTGAGGGTTTCCTTGAGCTCTTTTTCGTTGCGCGACAGGCCGCTGCCCCGTCCTCCCAAGGCGTAGGCGACGCGGGCCATCACCGGATAGCCGATTTTATGGGCGATCTCCAGGCCTTCTTCGAGGCTGGTGGCGGCGATGCCCCGGGGCGATTTCAGGCCGGCTTCGCCGAGCCTGAGGTTGAAAAGCTCTCGGTCCTCCGTGTTTTCGATGGCTTCGACCGGCGTTCCCAGGACCTTTACATTGAGCCTGGAGAGGACGCCCGATTTCCAGAGCGCCACGCCGCAGTTGAGGGCGGTCTGGCCGCCGAAGGAAAGCAGGATTCCCTCCGGCCGTTCTTTTTCTATGACCTTCTCCACGAAATAGGGCGTGACAGGCAAAAAATAGACTTTTTCAGCCAGATAGTCGGATGTCTGGATCGTGGCGATGTTGGGGTTGATGAGGACGACTTCGATCCCCTCTTCTTTGAGGGCCTTGATGGCCTGGCTCCCCGAATAGTCGAATTCGCCGGCCTCTCCGATCTTGAGCGCGCCGCTGCCCAGGAGTAACACTTTGGACAGGAGCCTCTTCGCATGATTCTTTTTAGGGGTTCCCGCGCTTTTAATCATCGAATGGTCTCTATGAATTGATCAAACAGGAATTCCGTATCGGTCGGTCCGGGCGCCGCTTCCGGGTGAAACTGGACGCTTCTGAACGGCAGGCTGCGGTGGATGATGCCCTCGTTGGTCTGGTCGTTGGCGTTGGTGAACCAGGGCCGCCAATCTTTCGGCAGGCTCCCAACCTCAAGAGCGAAACCGTGGTTCTGGCTCGTGATGTAGCACCGCTTTGTGCCTTCCTCGCGGCAGGGCTGGTTTTGGCTGCGGTGGCCGAACTTGAGCTTGTAAGTATTTCCGCCCGCAGCCAGGCCGAGGATCTGGTTCCCAAGGCAGATGCCGAAGATGGGGATGCGCTCCTGCATAAGCTTTTTGACGGTGGCGATCGTAGTCGCGCACTGCTTGGGATCGCCGGGGCCGTTGGAGATTACGACGCCCGAAGGCGCATAGTCCATGATCTTCCGGAAATCGGTCTCGGCCGGGACGCGCACGACTCGGATGTTTCTTTTTAGCAGGCAGTTGAGGATGTTGGCCTTTGCGCCGCAGTCGATCAGGGCGACGCCCTTGGCGACCTCTTTGTTGTAAACCTTGATTTTTTTCGCCGTGACTTCGGCGACGAGGTGGCGCTTGTTGGGATCGGGGATAAGGCGGGCTTCCTGGCGGAGGGCGCGGATGTCGGTTTTCTTGAAATACGTTTCGAGAATCCCCAGCATGACGCCGTGGACGCGCAGCTTCTTGGTCAGCGCCCGCGTATCCACGCCGGCGATGCCAGGGACGCCGTTCTCTTTAAGCCAGTGATCGAGGGTCTTTTCGGACGTCGCGTGAGATGGGACTTCGCACAGCTCGCTGACGATGTAGCCCCAGATCTTGGGCTTGTCCGACTCGAAGCTTTTAGCGCTGACGCCGTAGTTTCCGATCAGGGGATAGGTTTGGCAAAGGATCTGGCCGTGGTAGGAGGGGTCAGTGATGGATTCCGGGTAGCCGACCATGCCGGTGTTGAAGACGACCTCGCCCGAGACTTTGGCGAACGCGCCGAACCCTTCGCCGGGCCAGACGCTGCCGTCTTCGAGGACCAGGACTGCCTTCAAACCAAGAACCACTCCTTCCGAGTTCGGTTAATTATATCCATTTCATTCCCGCGAGACAATCCTTGAACAAGATCGAACAAGATCGGGGTCAAAGCTACACATTTGACATTTTATATCCAGGGGCGATTGGGCATGGGAGACGCAGTTGGATTGGGGATTTTAGTTGTCAAATGTGTAGCTTTGACCCCATCTTAAAAAAATTGAACTCGTTTTTTTTCTATGGTATAAGTCCCATACATAAGCATTGAATGGAAGGAGCCTAGAGCCATGAAAAAGGCACTTGTATGCGGCGCCGGAGGATTCATCGGCAGTCATCTGGCGAAGCGACTGAAGAAAGAAGGATATTGGGTCCGGGGCGCGGATCTAAAACATCCGGAGTTTTCTCCGACCCCAGCCGACGAGTTCCTGATCACGGACCTCCGCGAAGAAAAAAATTGCCAGGCCGCTGTCCGCCCGTCGAAAGGCGGGGTGTTTGACGAAGTCTATCAGCTGGCGGCCGATATGGGAGGCATGGGCTTTATTCAGACCGCCGAGTGCGAGATCATGCGAAACAGCGCCCTGGTCAATATCCATATGATCCATTCGAGCGCCAACGCCGGCATCAAGAGATATTTCTTCTCGTCATCAGCCTGCGTGTATCGAGACATGGAGCGGGACGAGGCAGAATTGTCCGAGGCGGAAGCTTATCCGGCCATGCCCGACAACGAATACGGCTGGGAAAAACTCTATGCCGAGCGCACGGCTATGGCCTACGGCCGCCGCTATAAAATGAACATTCGGCTGGCCCGCTTCCAGAACTGCTACGGCCCCGAAGGCACCTGGCGCGGCGGCCGGGAGAAAGCGCCGGCCGCGCTCTGCCGGAAGGTCGCCGAGGCCGAAGACGACGGCACGATCGAGGTCTGGGGTGCAGGCACGGCCACCCGCGCCTTCATTTATATCGATGACCTCATCGAGGGCATACGGTTGCTCATGAATTCCGACCTCCAAGATGGCGTCAATATCGGCCGCCAGGAATACGTGACCGTGGACGAACTCGCTTCGACAGTTGTCGGAATTTCCGGTAAAACCATCCGCTTCAAGCACGTCGAAGGGCCGGTCGGGGTTAAAGCACGGAATTTCCGGATCGACCGCATCTCCTCTCTTGGCTGGAAATCGCGATACTCCCTGCGCGAAGGCTTATCCCGGACCTATCCCTGGATCAAGGCCCAGGTGGACGCCGCCAGACAAAAGTAAGTGAATAACCCATCCTGGAATTATCTCATCGTCACGGCCTCGCATGAAGACCAGGCCTCGGCCTACCAAGGCCAGCTCAACATCCGAAAAAACCTGGGGCTCATTCCCCAGGCCGAGGAAATCCTGGCCATCGCGGATCCCGGAGGAAAACGTGTCGGAAGCGGCGGCAGCACAATCTGCTGCCTGCTCAAAATTCTAAGCCGCGAGTTGGCCGGCTCGCCGGGCCTTATGGCGGACCCAGCCGCTTGGCTGCACGTCCTGTCCAAGCTCCGGATATTGATCGTCCACGCCGGCGGAGATTCCAAGAGAATCCCCGCCTATGGCGCATGCGGCAAAATTTTCATCCCGGTCCCCGGCGAATCCGACCGGGCCTTGGGGATGACGCTTTTCGACCGGCTGCTGCCGACCTATTTTAGCCTCCCTCCCGCTCCGGTCGAACCTGGTCAGGTCGTCGTGGCTACGGGGGACGTGCTCTTGTCGTTTGACGGCCGCAAAGTGCGGTTTTCGGCCGAGGGGATCACGGGCCTGGGCTGCTATGCGGTGCCGGAGCTGGCTAAAAACCACGGCGTCTTTTGTCCGGATGCGCAGGGGAGGGTCCGACGTTTCCTCCAAAAGCCGACCCCTGCGGAACAGGCCGAGAAACAAGGCATTCACCGGCACGGCCAGTCCGTTCTTGACATCGGCGTTATGAATTTAAGCCCATCAGCGGCTGTCCGGTTGATTCAAATTTGTGATATCCGGAAAAACTCTTCGCGAGAGCTGGCCTGGGCCGGCGCCCTCGCCGCTGCCATCGAAGCGGCCGGCCTCGATTTTTACCGCGAAATCACCTGCGCCATGGGCACCGAGGCGAATTTCAAGGACTATCTTCGATCCGTGAGGCGGTCCGGCTCGAACCTTGACGAGTCGCTTCTTCGGCATATTTTCGATTCGATGTCCAAGGAGCCCTTCAATGTCTGCATACTGCCCCAATGCGGATTTCTCCATTTTGGGACCTCCCGCCAGTTGATCTATAGCGGCAACGATCTTTTGAGCATGGACTACGGCACTTCGCATTCCAGCTCCTGTCTGAGCATTAACAACGACATATCCGGGGAAGGGCAGATCGTCGGCGCCAATTCCTGGGTGGAAGGGTGCCGCATTTCCTCCACTCTGACCCTGGGCGGAGAGAATATCGTCATCGGCATCGACGTCGAAGCCCCGCTTTCCATCCCGGCCCAATCGGTCGTCGATGTCTTGAGAGGGAAAGATGGGGCAGACTGTGATGCCTGGTTTGTCCGCTGCTACGGAACTGACGACGTGTTCCATCGGACAATTGCGGAAGGGGCGCGTTTGTGCCGCCTCCCCGTCGATGAATGGCTCAAAGCGATGGACGCTGCGGAAGACGATATTTGGGATCCGAAAATTCCGTCGGCTGAACGGCAGATCTGGCAGGCCCGGATTTTTCCCGCGGCCTCGAAAGCACAGGATTACCGGGATTGGCTCTGGATGCTTGCGCCGGACAAAGCGACTTCGGTGCAGAAAAAAGCCTGGAAGGCCGCCCTACGATACAGCTTCTCGGAGATGGCCGGCCTGGCATCGATCGAGGATTTCTATTCCCGAAGGCTTCGCAACAGGTTTGAGGACATGCGGCGGTCGCTGCGGCGGCTGTTTCGTCATCAAAGCGGGTTTTCCGCCTTAGAGCTCGTTTTCATTTTCCAAACCTTGGGCTCTGAAGCTTCGGCTCAATGGCTTGTCCAGATTATTAAGGAAGCGTTTGCTTATTTTGGCGAGGAGAAGCCCGGTTCGGGAGCGGGGCTAGAACAACTGGAATTGTCGAGGATTCTCCATACGCTGGGCACTGGAATATCAAAATTCATATCTGAAAATGCCAGGCGCCGGAATGAGATGTTGCGCTATGTGGGCGAACAGCTCTCCGAAGCGGAAAAAAAATGGCTTGATTCATTGGGCCTCGAATCCGGCTTTTTCCGGAATGCGGCAAGCTGGGCTCAGGCGGCCCAGGAAGCCGCGTTCGAGAATGTCAGCCGGACGATTGTTTTCAGCAAGGACAGGCCCCAAGACTATCCAAAAAATGCCCTGCGGACAGATGAGATCATCTGGGGCCGCGCCCCGGCCCGTTTGGACCTTGGGGGAGGCTGGTCGGACACTCCTCCCTACTCCCTCGAGCACGGCGGCTGTGTCATCAATGCCGCCGTGGATCTCAACGGGCAGCCGCCGATCCATGTTTATGCCAAGGTCATCGACAGGCCCGAAATTCGCATTAGCTCCATCGACCTCGGAGCCCAGATCACGATCCGGCAAATGGATGAGCTCCTGGATTATCGGATGCCGACTAGTCAATTCGGCTTGGCCAAAGCCACGCTAGCCCTGGCCGGTTTCTCCCGCGATACCGCCAAATGGCCGCGAGGAGTGAACACTCTCGAAGGGATGATGAAGCGCTTTGGCGGCGGAATTGAGCTGACCACCTTAGCGGCCATCCCGAGCGGCAGCGGACTTGGGACATCCAGCATCATGGGAGCCGTTTTGATGGCCGTTGCCCACCGCTTAATTGGCAGGGAGCTCTCGGCGCGGCAGCTTTTTTATAACGTGCTGAGGCTCGAACAGGAATTGACCACGGGCGGCGGCTGGCAGGACCAGGTGGGAGGGGCGGTCGGCGGAGTCAAGATGATCACCGCGGAGCCGGGGATCGTCCCCGATACGCGGATCCATTATGTCCCGCAGGACGTCCTCGACCCCAGGCTGAACCTCGGCCGAACGCTGCTCTATTATACGGGCCTGCGGCGGCTGGCCAAGAACATCCTACATTATGTGGTCGGCAATTACCTCGACCGCGATAGGGGCGCCATGGAGACGCTGCGAAAACTGCACGCATTTCCGCCTATGATGGTGGAGGCGATGGCCGGCAAGGATATCCGGCGGTTCGGAGAATTGATCGACGTCGCCTGGAATCTGAATAAACGAATCGACCCGGATTCGACGACGGATGTCATCGAGGGGATCCTGTCGCGGATCAAGCCACACATTTATGGAGCCAAGCTTCTTGGCGCTGGCGGAGGTGGATTCTTGCTCATGGTCTGCCGGACGCCAGAAGATGCGGCGGCGGCCCGTCAGCTTCTCAACGAGGCTCCGCCCAATGACCGCGCCCGTTTCTTCGATTTTGATATCAGCGCCGAGGGCCTGGCCGTCACGGTCAGCTGACCTCTGCCCCGGTTCTTATGATTACGCTGCAACTTTTATATAAGAAAATATAAGAATTTCGTTTTCGTTGCCGATAACAGAATGTGAGTCATTCGAAGGGCGGAGCGGCGCTTTATGCTCGTCCTTGACAACGATCCGAGCTGAAGGTACCATTATTTTCCCGATGGACGGCCTAGATCATATGCTTTTTGAAGTGAACGTCGGACCTGGCGAAAAACGAATTTTCTAATCCCGCAGAATGAAAGGCTATCAGCATGAATCGAAATAATCCTATCATGAAGATTAAAAGAGCATTCATCTATCTGAAGCGGATTGACAAGACAAGGTATGGAAAATGCAAAAGGTGCGGCGCTTGCTGCAAATTCACATATGCCTGTCCTTTCTTAAGCTACGATGAGAGCGAAAAAGCAATGTGTAAAATATATAGAATACGCGGTTATGTGTGCAGCAAGTACCCTCTTTCCGATAAATATCATGAAACAAGGGACATTTGTGGGTTCAGATTCAAGAATAAGAGCGATTTTCTGGGAAGATAAACAGATTTGGCCGGTTAAGCAGCGATTTCATATCCGCAATTCACTCTACTGATTTGGGAAACACACTACGAAATTCCAACAGTTCCACGGGAGCCCCGTTGTCAATAATCATGGCGACTCTGACACCTTCAGAAGGTTCACTCACCGGCCCAAGAAGTTGCTTGCCCTTTATTTCGACATCGAGATTGTCGACTTCAAAGGCAATATGAGGGATTGTCCTGATCAGTTCTGAAATTGGGCTGTCTAGTTCAAAGCGCATCCACTCTATGCCATAAGGGCTGGTCTCAAAACCAGAGACATACATTTTATACTGCTCAAGATACCGTTCTCCGGGCCTGGGTTTATCAGAGGGAATGCCCATGTGATGATAATGCCATCCCTTGATCGTAGCGGCTGGAGGTTCGTGATCCTTCCGAATCATTGCCTTCATTTTGTCATATCTCCTCATGGCTCTTCTTTCAGGACCTCTTTCCTCAAGATGTTCTTGAATCGCTCTTTGCTCACGTAATGATCTGCCAGCAGCCGCCCGTTCCATACCAGATTGAAAACACCATAATAAGAAGGAGCATTTTGCGCTTCTCGCGCGCTGTTGAGTACGGTGACCTTGAGGTCCAGGCCGTGTTCGGCCGCCATTTCCGAGAGGTCGTTCACCGACTTGGGCAGCATGGGGCATTGCGCGGAATACACGATGTGGAGGCCCCGGTACTTTGCCAGATTTCGGCTGATGTCGCGAAAGCGCGGCCCAGGGCCTTTTTTTAGGCGGTGAACGACGAGCTGGAATCGATCGGCCTCCGCGATCTGCTCGAACCCGTTCTTGAGAAACACTTGTCTGCTTGCCATCCAGGTCCCGTCGCTTACCATGGCCGCCACGCCCGTGGCTCCTGCCTGGCGCGCTTCCTCTATGCAGGCGCGGATCAACCGGCTGCCCAGGCCGCCTACCTTTTGCCCTTCGGGATAGACCCACAGGCAATGGACAAATAGCCAACCTTTAGCGTCCACCGGCCGCCATGCGTATTCGCCCAGCACGTATTCGAGGAAAGCCAGCGGCTTGCCCTTTTCGTCGCGGAAGAGCAGGATGCGCAAGCCCTCCCCAAAGCGTTTTTGCAGCCATTCGACCTTGGGTCGATATCCTTGGTGCTTCGGATTGGTGAGGCAACCGATACCACACTCGGACAAGTTTTCGGGGCCGACCTTTTCCAGCGTTAACTTATTCATTTGTCGATGCTGCCATTTTATGCAATGCAAGGACTGTTTTCCAGTTTCTTGTCGTGGCCGGCACGTTCAATTTTTTCTCGAAAAAGGTATTAGAAAATTTCGTTTTTCCGTAACCATTGGGACAGAAAAGGAATATCTCTTGGTCTCCAACACGAAATTCATCACCTTTATCGTTTGGGATACCCAAACTACCCAATTTTGCTTCCGACGGAGGACGATAAAAGAAAGTTACGTAAAGCTTGGCAGGGTCTTCATTTCTCTTATTTAAAAAGGGATTGTTGGCAATGATCCGCTGAAAATCGTTTGTACCCCGAATAAAAACGGACACGGAATATCCCAATAATCGTTTGATTTGCGCTTCAATTAGATTCGCCAGAGCGGAGGCATTAGATTTCGCACTATTGAAAACGACATTTCCGCTTTGGACATAGGTTTTGACATTGACCAAGCCCAGTGATTCGTATAAGTTCGCCAGTTCCGCCATTCGTATCTTTTTTTGCCCGCCCACATTTATGCCCCGCAGCATTGAAATAAGGGTATTCATTTTCATGTCTAAAAATCACCTCTTTCGTCTTCATGACCGGCCAAATAAAAATCGTGGCCGCTCTATCGTTTTTTTTCTTTACGATCATATTGGTTACGATTGTAGCCTTATAGGTTAAACGATATCAAGGAAGGTTGAGGGCGCCGGGATTTCTCCTTCAGGCCGTTCGCGATGCCGCCTTGACGGCTTTTCCATTGTGAAGTACGATTCGCCATAATGGAAAAGGAACCATGAAAAAAATCTATTTCTTGGGCTCGATCATTTTGTTTGTTTTGATTGCCGTCACATCTTTTTATGGGTTATTCGTTCCCGGCGCTTATTCTCAAGAGACCGCGAATTGGGCAACCCAAGCGAGGGCTCAAGATTGGGCGGATTTGCTGCTAGCAGCTCCGATTTTGCTTATTTCTGCATTTTTTTCTTACAAAAAATCATCCAAAGCCTATCTGGTGTGGCTGGGAACGCTTTTTTTTATTGTGTATTCCTTTCTTCTTTATGCGTTCCTGGTTCATTTCAATACCATGTTCCCCGTTTATATGGCGGTCCTTGGCCTTTCGATTTATTTCTTGATTTTCTCGTTGGCGCAAGAAAGGAATTTGGCCGAGAAAATATACCATACGGAAAACTGGAGCAGGAAAGGATCGGCGATTCTGCTCCTGGTTTCCGGGATCATTTTTTATTTGATTTGGGGCAAGGAAATTATTTCTAACCTGGCGGCGGGGACAGTCCCCTCCAATATTATCGAAACGGGCTTGCCAACAAATGGAGTCTATGTCATCGACACCGCTTTTTGTTTGCCGGCTCTCATCATTGGCGGCTATCGACTTCTCAAGAAGAGAAAGTTGGGATATGTGCTGGGAGGCGGACTCTTGGTGTTTTTAACGCTCATGTCGGCTAATATCACGTTTCTTCTGGGCTATTCCTCGGCAAAAGGTTTCGCTGCCGAAACGCCTGTCATGATCGTGTTTGCGCTATTCACATTAATCAATTTGATTTTTGCCATTAATTATATAGCTCATATCCGAAATGGATAAGGGGGCAATTCTTCGCTGGTTCTATTGTTTGCTTTGCACCCGGGAGGATGCTAATATTTTGAATCGCTATGAATATTGAGAAGATCCGCGTCCGGTTTGCGCCGAGCCCGACCGGCTATATTCATGTCGGAAACGCACGCACGGCCCTGTTCAACTGGCTTTTCGCCCGCCAGAACAAGGGAGTATTCGTGCTGCGCGTCGAGGATACGGATGTCGAGCGGTCGCGCGAAGAATATGAGCACCGGCTGATCGATGATTTGCGGTGGATGGGTCTCAACTGGGATGAAGGGCCGGATGTGGGCGGAAATTTCGGCCCCTACCGGCAGTCCCAGCGCCTGGATATCTATCGAGGTTATACCCAGAAGCTGCTCGCTGAAGGAAAAGCCTATTATTGTTTCTGCAGCACCGAGCAGTTGGAGAAGGAACGGGAGACGGCGCTGGCGGGCGGCACGATGCCTATCTACAGCGGCCGCTGCCGGGCCCTCGATCCTGCCGCCGTCGAAAAAAGAATCCGTAACGGCGAGAAAGCCGCTATCCGGCTCAAGGTCCCGGATGAAGGCTTGATCAGCTATGATGACCTGATTAGGGGGCATCTCGAATTCGATTTGAAGCTAATCGGTGACCCCGTGCTCGTCCGTTCGACGGGCCTTCCCGCCTATAATTATGCGGTCGTCATTGATGACCATCTGATGAAGATCACTCACGTCATTCGCGGTGAAGACCATATTTCGAACACGCCCCGCCAGATTTTGACATACAGGGCCTTGTCCCTCGAACCTCCTCTGTTCGCCCATTTGGCTATGGTCATGGGCAAGGACAACACGCGCCTGAGCAAGCGCCATGGGGCGACGGCGGTTGACCAGTTTGCCAAGGACGGCATCCTGGCTGCGGCCTTTTTCAATTACCTAGCCCTCCTCGGCTGGGCGCCGCCGGAAGGGCGGGAGGTTTTGGAGAAGGCCGAGCTTCTCGCGCTCTTCGACCTTCGGAAAGTCAGCCGCTCGGCCGCCATTTTTGATTATGAAAAGCTCCACTGGATCAACCGCCAGCACATTAAAAAATTGGACCCAGCGGAAAAGGCGCAGAGGACGCTTCCTTTTTTAAGGGATGCTGGGCTTTTGCCGGAAGCGATGACGGACCGCCATTGGCGCTGGCTCGAAAAGGCTGTGGAGAGTCTGATCGAAGGCGCGGACAAGCTTTCGGATCTCCCTCAAAAATTTTCTTTGCTATTTGATTTCTCGCCGGAGGCTATGGACGAGGAAGCCAGGTCCATTCTGAATTCCGAGTCGGCCCCGAAGGTTGTTGCGGCATTCGCTCAGAAGCTGGAGCGGGCCGGCGAGCTGGATTACGGTAAATACGCCGCGATCATCGAGGAGATCAAGAAAGAAACAGGTATCAAAGGCAAGCTCCTCTTTCACCCACTGCGCGTCGCCCTGACGGCCAGGACCTCGGGGCTTGAGCTCGATAAGTTCATCCCGCTGGTGGAGGAAGGGGCGCGGCTCAGCTTTCCCAAGCCCATTAAAAGCTGTCTGGAAAGAGTCAGGGGAATTCAAAAGTATCTTGGAAGGCTTGCTTAAGGAATTAGGTCAGGGACCGAAGTGGATAAAATCAGCCGCATTAACCCGCTCCTGGAAATCCTGAGAACCTCCCCCCAGCGCTTGAATAAGATCTATCTCCAGAAAGAGGGTGGTCGACGTCCCGTCGGAGAGATCGTTTCACTGGCCAGGACCCATCATGTTCCGTACCTTTTCGTCCCCAAGCAAGCTTTGGATAATCTTTCTCCTCATCACCAAGGAGTTGTCGCTCTCGTCGCCTCCAAGGAATTCGTTTCGCTCGGAGAAATCCTTTCGGCCGCTCAAGTGCCCTTTCTAGTCCTGCTGGATGAGATTGAAGATCCCCAGAACCTCGGCGCCATTCTCCGCAGCGCCGAAGGGGCCGGAGCGGACGGGATCGTTTTACCGGAACGGAGGAGCGCCGGCCTGACCGAAGTCGTCGCCCAGGTTTCCGCGGGGGCGCTCGAGCATCTGAAGGTGGCCCGCGTTCCTAATCTTGCCCAGACGATGGACGAATTGAAGGAGAGGGGGCTTTGGCTTGTCGGAGCCGAGGGCGGCAGCGGCGAATATTTTTACGAATTTGATTACACTCAGCCTGTCGGCCTTGTCTTCGGCTCGGAAGGAAAGGGCCTCAGGCCCCTGATTCGCAAAAGGTGCGATAAGGTCCTATCCATTCCCCTGCGAGGCAAAGTCAATTCCCTCAATGTCGCCGCCGCTGCCGCGGTTTTCCTGTTTGAGGTCGCCCGCCAGAGAAAAAGTCAAAAGCATCCATAGCCGTTATCCGGAGTCATATCCGGGGTCAAAGCTACTCATTACGCAAAAACGTCTCGGGGAACATGCGTAATGAGTAGGTTTGACCCCAGTCAACCCCAGTCAATTCACCCCTTGCAGTGAGAAAGGGGAGCGGAAATATCCCCCCGAATATCACCTTTCAGGGTTATTGAAGAGCGTAAATTTTTTGAATACATTATTTGAGGAGTGATTTCTGCGGCTATTATGAAATGAACGAATCATTTCCCCTAGGGACGCCATGGCCAGAAGATGAAGAAGTCTAAAAACACGGGTTGCGGAAGCAAAAAAAAGCCTGGACGGGGGATTCGCGCCGCAAAAAAGGTGAGGTCCAGATCCAAGCGCTCCCCGGATTCCCTCGTTTCTCAAGTTAACCACATAGAGCTCAATGAGTCCAACGGCCTCTTCAAGAGCAGGTCCAAAGAGGAAATCAATGAATGCATTTTCAGGATCTCTGAAGCCGCTATTTCCTCGAAAAACCTGGATGACCTTTTCTTTTCCATCCATCGGAATATCGCCGAGCTGATGCCCGCCCACAACTTTTATATCGCCCTCTATGATCCCACGAAAGACATGCTCAGCTTCCCATATTTTGTGGATGAATGCGACCCGACTCCCGCCCCCAAGAAGCTGGGCAAGGGTTTGACGGAATACGTTCTCCGGACGGGGGAGCCATTGCTTGCATCTCCCGAAGTATTTGCCGAACTCGAAAAAAGCGGCGACGTCGAGTCCATCGGAGCGCCCTCCATCGACTGGCTGGGCGTGCCCCTGAAGCTCGACGGCCAGATCATCGGAGTGCTGGTCCTGCAGACCTACACCGAAGGCGTACGTTACGGCAAAGAGGAAATGAATGTCCTCAAGTTCGTCTCCGGCCAGGTGGCCATGGCGGTCAACCGCAAGAAGATCGAAGAGGAGGTCCAGGAACGCGGCCGTCTGCTGGCCAGCATTTTTGAGAGCATCCAGGACGGGCTTTCGATTCTGGATTTGGACTACAGGATCATCCGGGTCAATCCGGCCATAGAAAAATGGTATGCTCACGCCATGCCCCTCATCGGGAAAAAATGTTTTGAGGCCTATCATCTTGCGGACCGGGTTTGCGCCGTCTGCCCCACTCGCCAAACCCTGGAGACAGGACAGGCGGCCTACGAAGTCGTCCCCAAGGTCGGCACGGGGGGCGAGGTCACAGGGTGGCTGGACCTTTACAGCTTTCCTCTCATCGACCAGCGAACCGGCCAGATGCGAGGCGTGATCGAGTATGTCCGCGATATCACCAAACGGAAAAAGGCCGAGGACCAGCTCCAGGCTTCGCTTCGAGAAAAGGAAGTCCTTCTCCGGGAGATTCACCACCGGGTAAAAAACAACATGCAGATTATCTCTTCTCTCCTCAGCCTCCAGTCCCGCCATATCCAGGATCCCAGTGTTGTCGAAATCTTCAAGGAAAGCCAGCGCCGCATCCGCTCCATGGCTCTCATCCACGAACGGCTCTATCAGTCCGCCGACCTGTCCCGCATTGAATTCTCCCAATATTTGGATAACCTGGCCAACCGCCTGTTTCATTCCTATCAGGTGGATTCCGACCGGATCCGCCTAAGCCTGCACAGCGAGGAGGTCTTCCTCAACATCAATACGGCCATTCCCTGCGGCTTGCTCGTCAACGAGCTCATCTCCAACGCCCTGAAGCACGCTTTTCCCAACGGGCGCAGGGGCGAGGTGGCCGTGGAGCTTCGCCGGAATGAAAGCGGTGAATTTCTCCTCCGAGTCAGCGACGATGGGGTGGGGTTTCCAAAGGATTTGGACTTCCGCCGAACGGAGACGCTGGGCATGCAAATTGTCGTCACGCTGGTCGATCAGATTGACGGGACGATCGATATGGGCGAGTCCGGAATGACGGAATTTCTGATCCGTTTTAAGGAAATTCCCTACAGGCCAAACTCATAACGGATAGGGGCGTTTTCCGACCGGACGCGCCTCTTCTTGACAGAGCTTTGCTCAACCTTATAGAATAAACACGCATACTTTAGCCTGAAGCAATCAGAAGCCGATGTCGAAAAGCGAAGATTTTTATCAGTTAGAGAACAAAATCGTCCAGCTCAAAGTGCAGATCGACGAGATCCAGCTGAGCCAAGAGCAGGGCAAAAAAGATAAGATCGCCGGTCTCAAGCTTGAAATCGAGAAGGAATGGGCCAAGATCTCTCCCAAGCTGACGCCCACCCAGATTGTCCAGATCGCCCGCCACCCCAAGCGGCCGTATGCCTTGGACTACATCAACGCCCTGATGCAGGATTTCATGGAGATGCATGGCGACCGCCGTTTCGCCGATGACACGGCTTTGGTGGCCGGCCTTGCCTTCTACAAGGGGGCTACCGTGGGTGTCATCGGGCATCAGAAAGGCCGGACGACGAGGGAACGAATCGAGCGGAATTTCGGCGAGCCCAATCCCGAGGGCTATCGAAAGGCGCTCCGGGTCATGAAAATGGCCGAAAAATTCGGGTTCCCCATCGTCACCCTGATTGATACGCCCGGCGCCTATCCGGGCATCGGCGCGGAAGAAAGGGGCCAGGCCGAGGCCATCGCCTACAATCTCAAAGTCATCTCTACAATCACCGTCCCGATCGTCTGTGTCATCATCGGCGAAGGCGGAAGCGGCGGCGCCCTGGCCATCGGCGTGGGCGATACGATTCTGATGCTCGAGAACGCATTCTACTCCGTAATCTCGCCCGAGGGCTGTGCGGCCATCCTCTGGAAGGACCAGAACGCCGTCGAGAAGGCCGCCCAGAACATGAAAATCCGCGCCCAGGACCTGTTGGAGCTGAGCGTCATCGATAAAATAATCCCAGAGCCTCCCGGAGGCGCCCACATCGATCCCGAGCAGACATTCAAGAATGTCGATAAGCAACTCAGCCAGGCCCTCAAGAAGCTGGAGCCGAAGCCGGTCAAGGAGCTGCTTGAAGAGCGGTACCGGAAGTTCAGGATCATGGGGATCTTCAGCGAAAAGTGAGCAGCTCAACGCCCCCCAAAAAAGAAACCGCCGCCATTAAGGGGACCAAAGATATTCTGCCGCGCGAAGTCGGCGTCTGGCAGAAGGTCGAGGCCGAAGTAAAGGGGCTATTGGAGCTGTATGGCTACCGGGAGCTGCGGGCCCCCGTTTTCGAGGCGACCGAGCTTTTTGAAAAAGGAACCGGCGAAACTACGGACATCGTCACCAAGGAGATGTACACGTTCACCGACAAAGGAGGCCGGTCGATCACGCTGCGGCCCGAGTACACGCCTTCCGTCGTCAGGGCGATCATCGAACATAGGCTTTATCTTCAGCCCGACCCCTTGCGTTTCTATTTCATCGGGCCTATGTTCCGCTATGACAGGCCCCAGAAAGGCCGTTACCGTCAGTTCCACCAAGTGGATATCGAGGTCTTCGGGGAGAAAGACCCGGCCATCGATGCTGAGATCGTCGAGATGGCCGATACGCTCCTGAAAAAGCTAGGGGTTCAAAAGATCGAGACTCTGGTGAATTCGGTCGGCTGTAGGGCTTGCCGTCCCGCTTATTCGGAGGATTTAAGGGCCCACGCCGAAAAAGTCCGCGACCTTCTCTGTTCTGATTGCCAGAGGAAGATCACGACCAATCCGCTCCGGATATTCGACTGCAAAGTCGAGTCCTGCCGGGAGCAGGCCGCCCGTTTCCCCAAGATTTCGGCTTATCTTTGCCAGGAATGCCGCGACCACTTTGCCAAGTTCTGCTCCTACCTGGATCTTTACGGGATTTCCTACAAAGTCGAACCCAACCTCGTCCGAGGCCTGGATTATTACACAAAAACCACCTTCGAGATCGTGAGCGCCGGGCTCGGCGCCCAGAATGCGCTCCTCGGGGGCGGCCGCTACGACGACATGATGAAGGAATTCGGCGGGCCCGACCTCAGCGCCATCGGTTTCGCCATGGGCATGGAGCGGCTAGTTTCTGTGCTGAAGATCGAGCCGGAAAAGTCGAAATTCCTTTATATTGCCACCCTGGGCGAGGAAGCCAAGACAAAAGGGATCGAGCTTGTCAGGTTCTTCAGGCGGGAGGGCGTCGAAAGCCTCATCGAGTTTGCCGACCGCAGCCTAAAAAATCAGATGAGCCGGGCCAATAAGCTGGGCGCAGCTTGGGCGCTGATCGTGGGCGAAGAGGAGATTCGCAAAGGGCTTTACCAGCTTAAGGATATGGCTTCCGGGATCCAGAAAGAGGGAACGGTCGAGGACCTCCTGAAAATTATTTGCGGCGCCTTATAATCCGCATTCTCAATAAGGACAAACACCGATGGAAAATGAGAGGAAGACGGATAAAACAACCTGGCACCGAACGCACTATTGCGGCGCTCTTCGCCCGGAACAGGCCGGCGAGGAAGTCGTCGTCTGCGGCTGGGTCCACAGGCAGAGGGACATGGGAAACCTGGTCTTCGTGGACCTCAGGGACAGGGAAGGGCTCGTCCAAATCGTTGTCCGGTCGGACACTCCCGCTCTCCTGGAGGAGGCTAAAAAACTTAGGTCGGAGCATGTCCTGGGCGTGGAGGGCCGGGTGCAGAAGCGCGAGCCAAAATCCGTGAACCGGGAGCTCACTACAGGGGAAATCGAGGTCGAGGCCGAGGCGCTAAAGGTTTTCTCAACGTCCAAAGTACCTCCTTTTCTTATTGTCGATCCTCCCCAGGTTTCCGAAGAGCTGCGCTTCAAATACAGATATCTCGACTTGCGCCGCCCGGCGATGCAGCGGAAAATCCGGCTGCGCCATGAAGCCGCCCTGCGCGTCCGGAATTTTCTGAGTCAGAACGGTTTTCTCGAAATAGAGACTCCTTTTTTGATCAATTCCACGCCCGAAGGCGCGAGAGACTTTCTTGTCCCCAGCCGGCTCTATAAGGGCAAGTTCTACGCCCTGCCGCAATCGCCGCAGATTTTCAAACAGACGTTGATGATTTCCGGGTTCGACCGCTATTTCCAGATCGTCCGCTGCTTCCGCGATGAGGACTTTCGAGCCGACCGCCAGCCGGAGTTCACCCAGATCGATATCGAAATGAGCTTTATCGAGAGGGCGGATCTTTTCGATGTCGTGGAGAGAATGATGGCCGCCCTGTTCGAGCTCATCGGCGAAAAACTGAGCCCGCCTTTCCCCAGGCTCACCTACCAGGAGGCCATGGACAAGTATGGGTCGGACAAGCCTGATTTGCGCATCCCGTTTGAGATTTCGGACTTGACCCAAATCGCATCGGGTTTGAGCTCCGAGATGATCCGGAATGCGCTTTCTGCCGGGGGCGTTCTGAAAGGCATGGCTATTCCCCACGAATCAGGCCTGTCCAGGAGCCAACTCGACAAGCTCAATGATAAAGCCCGTTCTCTCGGCGCCAAGGGCTTGATCTGGATTAAAAAGCAGGACGGGTTCAAATCGTCCTTGAAACTGACGGATAGCGAGTTTGACCTTATCTGGAAGAGCCTTCAGGCCGGAGAAGGTGACCTGGCGCTCGTCCTGGTCGATCAAAAGGAAACCGCCCTAAAGGCTCTTGGAGAAATCCGCCGCGACTGGCCTCGAGACCTCCCCAAGGGCAAGCGGATCCTCAAGTTCGTCTGGGTTACGGATTTCCCCCTGTTCGAGTGGAGCGCGGAGGAAGGCAGGCTCGTCTCTATGCACCATCCTTTCACTTCGCCCCGGGACGAAGACCTTGTCTTTCTCGACAAGGAGCCGGCGAGGGTGCGGGCCAAGGCTTATGACCTCGTGCTCAACGGCGTCGAAATCGGCGGGGGCTCCATCAGAATCCACAATATGGAGCTTCAGCAGAAAATTTTCGATTTGCTCGGACTGACCCCGAAAGAAACCGAGGCAAAATTCGGGTACTTTCTAGAGGCCCTGACCTACGGCGCCCCGCCGCACGGCGGGATTGCCTTCGGCTTCGACCGGCTGGTGAGGATTCTGGCCGGGGAAGAATCCATCCGGGAAGTCATCGCCTTCCCCAAGACCACGAGCGCCCTTTGCCTGTTCACGAATTCCCCCAGCGAAGTCTCAGAGCGTCAACTCGACGAGCTCGGGCTTAAGCTGAAATAATCAAAAAGGAGCGCAAGCCATGTTTCGTAAACGGATATGTCTATCAATTATCGTCGTTTTTCTGCTGCTTACGGCGGACCGTGCGTCGCTTAGCCAAACGCTCCAGCCCGGGCCGCAGGTGCTGACGTTTTTTTCCGACGTCAACGACACGGACCAGCCATATGCGCTGTTTCTGCCCAATAAATTTAATACGAGAAAGAAATATCCGCTCGTCATCAGCCTCCATGGCGCCGGCTCGAATCATCGCCTTAATTTGCGGCGCGTCTTTGGCAAGAGCAATCTGCAGGGCGAAACCGATGTCGAAGCGACCCGCTATTTTCCCGAATGGCGCGACGTGGATTATATCGTCGCCTCCCCCCTGGCGCGCGGCACGATGGGCTACCAGGGGATCGCCGAAAAGGATGTCTACGACGTACTGGCGGACGTCAGGAAACGGTTCCCGATCGATGAAGACCGCGTGTATCTCACCGGGCTGTCCATGGGCGGCGGTGGTACGATGTGGCTCGGCCTGAGTCGTCCCGACGTCTGGGCCGCCCTCGCGCCGGTCTGTCCGGCGCCGCCCGCAGATACCGCGGACTTGGCGCCCAACGTCCTGAATGTCCCCGTTCATTTCTTTCAGGGCGGCGCCGACCCCGTTGTGAAGCCCGACGGGACGCAAGAATGGGCGAAGCGTCTGGAGAATCTCGGGACTAAAGTCGAGTACACTGAGTATGCCGGGGTCGGCCACAATAGCTGGGAGAACGCCTATAAAGACGGTGCGATCTTCAACTGGTTCGCGCAATTCCGCCGCAACCGTTATCCGGACCGGGTGCGTTTTTCCACCAGCCGCTTCAAATATGACAGCGCTTACTGGGTCCGGATCGACAAGCTGACGCCGGGATCCCTGGCCGGCATCGACGCGAAGTTCACGGCGCTCAATCGCCTTGAGATAACAACGTCCGGCCTCAGCGCGTTCACGCTGAATCTGGCGGGCCACCCAAAATTCAAAGCGGGCCGTCCGGTGGAGGCGACCATCGACGGCGCAATACTGACCGTGCCTGCGACGGGTTCCCTCTCGTTCCTCCAAGGTGACGGCGGGTGGACGGCAGCAAAATATGAAGCCCCGCCGGTTACCAAACGCCGGGGAGCGGAAGGACCCGTCGGCGAGGCCATCTCGAGCCGGCACATTTATGTTTATGGAACCGGCGGCGATCCGTCGCGCGAAGAACTGCAAGCCCGGCGTGATCAGGCCGCGAAGGCCGCCGATTGGTCCTCGCAGCGCGGGCGCTTGATGGTGTTCCCCCACGTCCTCGCCGACAAGGACGTGAGGCCGAGCGACCTCGACAGTTCGAACCTGGTTCTCTTTGGGACGAAGGAAACTAACGGCCTCATCGAAAAGTTCGGTGACCGCCTGCCCATCCTGTTCAACTCGGCTGCGGCCGATTACGGGCTCGTTTATGTTTTCCCGGTCGGAGAGCATTATGTTGTTGTCAGTTCCGGCCTGCCGTGGTGGACAACGCCGCCCCCGCCGCCTGCCGGCGCGGCGCCCGCGACGCCTCCCTCTCGCCGCGGCTTCGGGTTCATGCCCGGAACGCCGTCTGCTCTAATGGGCATGAAAGATTACGTTCTGTTTAAGGGGTCGCTGGCCGACGTGATCGTCGAGGGCCGCTTCGATAGCAACTGGCGCATCTCCGGGGCGAACGCCGAGAAAATGAAAACAACCGGCGCCGTTACGTTATTGGACAGCACCCTCGCCAAATAAACGGGGTCAAACCTACTCGTTACGCATCCGCCCCTGGAAAATTGTGCATAACGAGTAGGTTTGACCCCGGATTATTTGCGGGTTTCGGCGATGATGGCGCCGACGAGGGCGACAAGCGTGAACAGGAAGATGTGCCATACGGACTTGACGGCGAGTTGACCGAGCGTCTGAGAAGCATTGTTCACTATCGCATAGAGGGGCGGCAGGATCGTGTTTGTCAGGGCGTAGAGTAGTCCGATGATGCCCCCGCTGAGCATTCCCAGCATGATCCTTTTCCCCAACTTTGCGCCCCCGGCCATCCGGCTCGCCAAGGCCGAGGCGAAAATCGGCGACCACAGCGCCAACCACCAGACGTTCTTGAGCACGGGGACGTGTCCGGCGATCTTAAAATAAGCAAAATCGAGGAGCGCCAGCAGCGCAGTCCCAGCCAAAATGATCAGCGCCGCGTGCCCAACCCTTGGCTTGATTGACGCCCGGATTTCGCTTCGGCGTTGCATGCGGTGCCGGATGGTCAGCGGATAATTGTAAAAAGCGTCAAAGACAAAATGTTCGAGCCAGGCGCCTTTCTCGCCGAAGACGGGGACGATATGAACGGCGCTCGTGGCCCAATGCCCGGCCATGAAGCGGGCGAGGTCCGGGTAGCGGTATGCCATCTGGATGGGGAAGGCCAAGTAGCCGATGTATTTGAAGAAGCTCAGCCAAAAGGCGATGCTGTAATCCTTGAAGTTCCGTCCCCTTAAGATGAGCGAGCTCGTATAGATGCCGCGGGCGATCGAACCTGGCGAGATGGGGATGATCTGAAAGATCCCCAAGATGATTCCTGTGGCCAATGACGCCTGCTGCCAGGTCAGCTCGGGATGGAGCCGGACATAGAAAAAGGCAACGATGAGGGCCACGACATGAGTCGTGGGCATGAGGAGAAGATGAATGGCCAGGCTCTTGAGGTATTTCTGGATATAAGGCTCCTTGATCTGGGAGTTTATATGCGCGGCTTCGTCCCGGGTGAGCATGCCGTTTTTCTGGCCCTGGCCGATCATGTCGCGAAGCCATTTCTCCCGCTCTTCGGCGTTAAAATACAGCCTTAGGGGCCTCCAGAATATAAACAGCAGCTTTTGCTTGAAGTAGGCTCCATCAGACAGAAAGCGATGAAGGCCGGCAGGCATGATGGACAGCGGCAGATGCAAATAATAGCGCCAGGGGGAGCGGGCGATTCGCAGGGCGCGGCTTTCCGAGATGCGACCGGCCCTGTGCCAGCGGATGAGAGCCTCTGCGATACGGGCTCGGCTGGCCCGCATAAAATAGGAAAAGCTGGTCAGCATCCGGCCGAAGTGACGGCGATAATCCGCCCGTCCCCAAAGCTTGCGGACGAACGGCGCCAACAGCGGCGCCAGCCACAACAAATATTTCCACCAGACTGGCCCGGGAAATGCAAACACGAAGAGCGCCACTGTCGCCAGTGAAAGGAACGGGAGCAGGAGAAAAATAAGCGAGAGGAGCCCGCTCCGCTCAAGCTTTGCGGCGGCCGTTGCATCGGCTAGATTCCGGATACGCCAGCTCTCCCGAAAACCGTTCATGATGGAGTGGCGAAGCTTTCGTCCGAACAGCCGGACATGATGATAGGTAAAGTCAATCAGCGAATCGCGGTAGGCTTTGTCTTCCCGCTTGAGTTCTTCCAGGGAGCTCCCCATGTCGGCGAACTCCCGGGGATGCTCGGCTGTGTAATTTTCGAGCTTACCGATATCGCCCTTGTCGAATTGGACGAGCCGGCCGCGGCCGAGACCTTGAAAAACGAGCTTGATATCGGCAGGGCACTGGGGCGTGACCGCGGTGAGCGTCATGCCCGCCCGGAAATCGACAGCGACGAGGCCGGCCTTGGGATCGGGGTCGCTCGATGTCCGTTTCATGACGTTGGGCTGGCTCTTGAGCGACCACCACTCGTACTGCCGGGCGAGCTCCAGGGCGCCCATTCGATGCATGAGGCGGACGAGGCGGACCATGAAGGCGTGCTTTGTGAGATATTCGGGAGAGCCGACGCGCTCATCGGGGCTTCCGATTTTCCAGGCGCGGCGCTCGTCCAGGTCGTCGTCAACCTCGAAGCGCCACGATCGACCGTCCACCCATTCGCTGAGCTCGCCGCAGCTGCCGAGCCCGGCGTCGGTCAACGTGGCCAGGACGTCCACGACGCTGTCCTCGGACCCGAATTCGATTTTCGCTGCCCGCCGGATAAATTTCTGCCAGAGCGCCTGGGATCGGCCCGCCGCAGGATTGGCCTGGAGAGAGAACGGGCCTTGAAAGCCCATCCCATAGAAGAGGTTGCGGATTCGAAGGCCGAAGCCTTTGGGCGGGACGAAGATTTTCAGGGCATAGGATGCGCCGACGTTGAGTCCCTCAACGTGTCCTTCCCGGCTGTCTAGCTCGAACAGCTTGACTTTGTAAACCTGGCCGGCAAAACCGCCGCCGACAAATTTTTCGATTTCAAACCGTGCCTCGGCTTTCCCGGGCGGAAGAACTCCCCGGATGTCGTATTCCAGGATGGTCCCCGGCTCGTAGCGACGGACGCGCAACGGCCGCAAGACATTTTGTTCATGAACAATTTTTTCAAGCTCACGAACGGTTTCGACGGAGTAGGATTCGGCCATTCGTCCTGTCTATCGTTTAGTCTTGATATGTCACTTTGCGTCAGCGACGACGGCGTTGAGAACCTTCTGTCCCTCTTTCTCCTGTGCGAAGAAGACGACCTTGAGGCCCCGGCGGTCGATCTTGTGGTGCCGCTCGGGGAATTTGAAGCCCTGGAACCTCGTATTGGTGTTCTCAAACTCGGTTAGGTACCGATCGGTCGCCTGCTCGGATGCGGCCAGGTCGAACGACGCTTGCTTGGTGCCCGCCGGGTCTAGGACGATGAGGTCGCGGACCACCAGCTTATGGAAGGCGATGCCGTTGCTGCCTTTATATTTCTCCTCGTTCTGGACGAGGACGACGTAATACTCGACCCCCGGAACGGCCTTGTCGAATTCGCATACGACCTTGACCGAGTCGCCGGCCCGGGCGGCTTTTGCCTTGAGCGAGACGGCGGGTGCGGCGTTGATCCGAGCATCGATCTCGGATTTATACTCTTTAAACTTGCCCTCGGCCATGCCGCGGCTTCCACCGCCAATCATCTTCTTGTCGCCGTCTATAACGACGGTCGGTGTGCTGTTGACGGCGTAATAGTCCTGCCTTTTTTTTGTGGCTGGGTTCATGATGGGGTCGGGCCGCGGGATCGGCAGGTGGTATTCAAGAATAACTAGGTATTTGGAGGGATAGGACTCGATCAAGCCGTCGAATCCCAGGTCGGCGCCGACGCAGGGCGGGCATTCCGATCCGGTGAAGATCTCGGCCAGGACCGCCTTGCCCTTCCAATCGGCGGAGGGCTTGAATGGCTCGGGCTGGTAGGGGAGCTCTTTGAGCTTGGCCTCTACCTGGGCTTCGAAGCCTTCGGGCTTGCCGTTGAGCTTGACGTAAAGCGCTTTTGCCTTGTCCTTCGCGCCCTTGTAATCCTCGACAGCCGCGTCGAGGTAGGCGTTGTAGGCTTCGTTAATTTTGCCCAGCTTGGCGTAGACCTCGGCCAGTGTGTTGGAATACGTGGCGTCTGGCGCCCCGCCGGCGGCCTTGTAGCTCTCGAGCGCGGTCAAGGCTTTGTTGGCATCGGCCGCGTTGAGATGCGCTTGGGCCACTGCGATCTTCATCCCGGTCACGAAAAAGGACTTGTAGGACTTCTGCTGGCTCTCGGGAATCCCTTCGAATGTTTCGGGGTCGGAAGCGGCCTTGACCGCGTCCTCTTCGTATTTCAGGATCGTTTCTGTGACCTTGGCCTTGTCAAAATTCGCGAGCTTGGGGTGTTCGAGGATCTGCGCGGCCGCCATATAGGGATTTTGCAGGCGACGCGGCCCCTGGCTTTTTCCAATGAAGTCTTTCTGCAAGCTCAAAACATCGGCCAGGGTGCCGGCCAGCTCGATCTTCGATGTTAGGATGTACTGGTCGATAGCGGCCATTAGATTGGCGTTTGGATAGGCGGACTTGATCCGCTCGAATTCCTTGAGCCGCGCGGCCGCGTCTTGAATACGGCTGGCCGCCACGACCTCTTTATATTCTGGGGGCTGCTGGCGCTGACCCTGGGCTTGCGCCTGGGAAGATATGACCGGCAGGAGAAAGCTAAAAAACGCGATGACCGCGTAGAATTTCATATTTTTCATACATTTACCTCCGGACGAAAGCATCATTATATAGAAATCCCGGGAAATTACGCAAACGAAGAAAAAGGGGGGTTCCCTTATGAATTCATTGCCAGATGCTCAAGGGAAAGGAGGCAGAGAGCAAAGCGATTGTTGGAAGGAAACCCGGAGTGAGGGTTTCCCTCCAAGAGTATCCGACAGGACCCGCGCTGCGCCCTCCGCCTTAATTTTGCCTATTTAATTTCGCCCGTCAGCGGGTCTGGCAAAGTGATCTTGTGGACTTTGCCCAGCTTGTCCAATGGGCCGGGCCACTGGTCTCCGCCTTTGTTGCAAGGCTCCCAGTCGCCGACGATCATAATGACCAGCTTGTCCGGCTGAATATACTTGTTGGCGACCTCCTGGACCTTGGCCTTGGTCACGGCTTTGATCTTGTCGCGATAGGTCTTGTAGTAATCCATCGGCCTGCCGGTCATCTCGAGGTTGGCGAACGTGGACATCCGGGACTGGGCGGTCTCGAACGAGCCGGGGAAGCTCTCTAGGTAGTAGTTGATCGCGGTGTCCATCTCGGGGTCTGTAACGGGTTCCTTGCGGATGCGGTTGAACTCATTCTCGATGAGCGAGATCGCGTAGCCGACCGTGGACGATTTCGTCTGGACATATCCGGAGAACGTCCCGGGGAATCCCCACCTGTAGCTGAACCGGCTGCCTTGGTTGTAAGACAGACCCTCGTCGGAACGGACCTTCATTGTGATCCGCGAGGAGAAGCTCCCGCCGCCAAGGACGAAGTTCATCACCTGGACGGCGAAATAATCCGGGTTCGTTTCCTCGAGGCCGAGGTGGCCGATATTGATATAGCCCTGGTTGATGGGCATCTGGATGAAGTAGACGCCCGGCTCGGGCTGCGGGAACTGTTTGGAAAACGAAGGGAACTTGGCAGTTTTGTTCTGCCAGCTGGCGACATGTTTTTCGATCTTGGCTTTGAGGTCGGCCTTGGCAAAGTCGCCCGAGGCCGTCAAGATGATGTTCTTGGGGAAGAAGTACTGGGCGTGGATCGCTTTCAGGTCTGCGCTGGTGATGCTTTCATACGTTTTTCGGGTCGGCTGCCAGGCCAGGGGGCCGTCGCCGTACAAGACTTTTTCGTACTCCCGGCTGAGAACTCCGCTGGGCTGTTCGTTGGCCTGGCGGAGCTGCTGGATGAGACGAACTTTGGCCAGGTTCAGAGGGCCCTCCCGGAATTCCGGGTTCATCAGGACATCGAAAAAGAGGCCCAGGCCCTCATCGAGGTCTTTGCTCAGGACGGAGAGGGACAGAGTCGCCGTCCTTTCGCTGACCATGAAATTCAGCGAGCCGCCCAGGAAGTCGATGCGCTCCTCGATGGCGGTGCCTTCTTTCGTCTTCGTGCCGCCGCGGATCATCGTCCCGCTCATGACCGAATCGAGGCCCTGCTTGTCCTTGGGAAGATACAGGCCGCCGAAGTTGACGATCGCGGAGATGTTGATGAGCGGCAGGTTGTGGTCTTCCTCGATATAGCCACGCAGGCCATTGGCGAAAACCGTGCGGAACGCCTTGGGGTCGGGAGGGTCATATTTGAGCGGAGCGAACTTCAGGTCGGAGGGCTTCTGGGCTTGGGCCAGCCCCAGCGAAACACACAGGAAACCGATAGCTAGAAGTATGGTGAGTGTCTTTTTCATTGTCGTCCTCCTTCCTCACTGCCCCATCTTACGCTTGTAGATCGCCGTGAGGCTGTTGTCCTTGACGAAGTACTTGACTGTGACCCGCTTGATGTCATCGTTGGTCACCTTTTTCAGGTTCTCATAGTCCGCAATGATCGAGCGCCAGCCACGGTTGAGCTCGGCCCGACCGACACTTCCGGCGAGTCCCGACGTGCTGCCTAGACTGCGGATGAACATGGCTTCGGAGCGATTCTTGGCTTTTTGGATCTCTTCGGGGGTCACGCCTTCTTTCTTGATTTTCTCGACCTCGGCCCAAATTTCCTTCTCAAGGTCCTCGGGCTGGACATTTTTATCCAAGCGGGGCGAGGAGCTGAACTGGAAGGAGCCGACATACCACTGA
Source organism: Candidatus Aminicenantota bacterium (assembly GCA_963715635.1). Taxonomy (GTDB): domain Bacteria; phylum Acidobacteriota; class Aminicenantia; order Aminicenantales; family UBA4085; genus JAPKZH01. Next base: position 4,103,774 of record OY970261.1, read on the forward strand.
GGCCGGCTGGAGGCCGAGGCGCTGACGGCCAGCTGTTTTTCCTGAACCAGGATTTTGTTGAGCCGACCCGTCCCGCCGCCTCCGCCGAAGCCTCCGCCTCTTTGGCCGCGGATGATCGACGGCGCGGTCAGCAAAGCTTGATCGTCGGGTTCGAATCCGCGCATGCCGCCGCCTCCTCCGCCGAGAATGCTGGCCAGGACAGAGAGCGGCGCCGCATCGGGATGGCCTGCCTGCGGGATATGGAACATCATCTGAAGGCTGGTGGCCGCCGGGCCCTCGCCGTACATTCGTTTTTCACTGTATTGCGGCGGCTCGGATGTCCGAATGGGCTCGAGGTCCGGGCCCTTGGGAATGCGTCCGAAATATTTTTCAGCCATTTGGACGATATTCTGCGGGTCGAAGTCGCCGACATAGATGGCCACGCAGTTGTTGGGAACGTAATACTTGGTGTGGAACTCGATCAGGTCGGCCTTGGTCACTTTGCGCAGGTCGTCCATCCAGCCGATGACGTCCCAGTGATACGGAGACGCAGCATAGAAGGCGGCATTGACCTGTTCGCTGAAGAAATAGCCGGGGCGGTTCTCGCTCAGCCTCCGCTCCTCCATGATGACATCCTTTTCGGAGTAGAATTCGCGGAAATAGGCGTTCAGCATCCGGTCGGACTCGAGGAGCATCTGGAGTTCGATTTTGTTCGCGGGAAGCGTGACGTAATAGCCCGTGTTCTCGTTGCCGGTCGAGGCGTTCAGGGCCGTGCCGCCGTTCTTCATGTACAGGTTCCACATCTCATCTTTGATGACGTACGGCTTTTCGGATTTGACTAAATCTTCGAATTCCTTTTGCCACTGGGCGAGCTTGGCCTTGTCGCCGCCGTCGGCGTTCCAGTACTTTTCCCGATAGACCTTGTCCATGAGCTCGTCGATCTGCTTGTCGATGGCGGCGTCCTTGGCGAAGTCCGTGACGCCCATCATTTTTGTGCCCTTGAACATCATATGCTCATGGATGTGGGCCAGGCCGGTGATGCCCGGTTTCTCGTTGATCGCGCCGACTTTGAAATAGATGTGACAGACGACGCGGGGAACACCTGGCTTCGGGATCATCAAAATTTTCATGCCGTTGGGAAGCACGTGTTCCTTGACGTCGAGTTTGATCTCGGCGGCCACGACGAGCGAGGCGAACGCGAGCAGGGTGAAGAGAAGAATGAGAGAGCGTTTCATACGCATAAACCTCCTTTCAGATTCGGCCAAAAAAAAGGGCGCCCAATCAAATTTCCGAATCTTGTGCGCACCCCAGGTTTTTTTGGCCATAAAAAAAATATCATTCCTCATTTCCGGGGGAAAGTCAATAATCGAGAGCCTACCGGCGATCGGCCGGAACCGAGGCAAAGTCCGTCGCCGCTTGGTCATCAAAAGAAAGCCGAAGAGGGCGGCCGGCAGGCGGGCCATGAAGGCAATATCTCCCAGGGAGCCGGTCTTGCTTTTTAGCGGCGCCATATCTTCATTGTCCGAAATGTTTATCCGTAACGGCCCGTGATATAGTCCTCCGTCCGTTTGTCCTTGGGTCGGGTGAAAATGTCCGGGGTTCTTCCGAACTCGATGAGCTCCCCGAGGAGCATAAACCCTGTTTCCTCCGAAACACGAGCGGCCTGCTGCATATTGTGGGTGACGATGACGATGGTGTAATCCTTTTTTAGAAGCTGCATCAATTCTTCGATCTTCAGTGTGGCCAGGGGGTCGAGGGCCGAGCAAGGCTCGTCCATGAGCAGCACCTGGGACCGGACGGCGATGAGACGGGCGATGCACAGTCGCTGCTTTTGCTCGAGGGATAGATCGAGAGCGCTCTTGTGCAGCCTGTCCTTGAGCTCATCCCAGAGGTGGACCGCTCTCAAGCTTTCGCTGACGGTTTCCTCCAATGAGTCGCCCTTGGCCATATGGTGAACCCTGGGGCCGAAGGCGACGTTCTCGTAGACGCTCAGCGGGAAAGGGTTGGGCCTTTGAAAGACCATCCCGACTTTTTTGCGCAGCTGGGTCAGCCCGCTTTTCATCTTATAGATATCCTCGCCGTCGATTTGGACGGTGCCTTGGATGCGAACGTCCTCGATCAAGTCGTTCATGCGGTTGATGCAGCGGAGAAGAGTCGATTTCCCGCAGCCGGACGAGCCGATGAGGGCCGTGATCGTCTTCTCGCGGATGAACATGCGGATGTCAGAGAGAGCTTGGAAGTCGCCGTAAAAAAGATTCAGGCTCTCGATTTCGATCTTTTTCATCGTTTTCTATAATTGGGGTCAAAGCTACTCATTACGCAAGTCTCCCTTATTCGCCTCGATATTTTGCGTAATGAGTAGCTTTGACTACGGCCCATTATCCGAATCTCCCGATAATATAATCGTTGGTCCTTGGATCGTGAGGAGCGGTGAAAATCTCGTCCGTGTCCCCGATCTCGATCAGATCTCCCATCAGGAAAAATGCCGCCCGCGTCCCGACGCGGGCGGCCTGTTTCGTGTTGTTTGTCACCAGAACGATCGTATGGTTTTTCTTCAACTCGACCATGGAGTTCTCGACCTTCGCCGTCGAGATCGGGTCGAGGCCGGAACAGGGCTCGTCAAAGAGGATGACATCCGGGCTGAGGGCCAGGGTTCTGGCGATACACAGCCGCTGCTGCTGTCCGCCCGATAATTTCAAGGCCGAGCTCCCCAGCCGGTCCCTGACCTCGTCCCATAGAAAGGCGGCTTTCAGGCCGTCCTCGACGATCTGGTCCAGCCGGCTTTTATCATGGATGCCGGCCAGCCGGGGCCCGTATGTGATATTGTCGTAGATGGAGCGGGGCAAAGGAATGGGAAGAGCAAAGATCATTCCCACCCGTTTACGCAGAGCTTCGACTTCGAGATCTTTGTAAATGTCCCTGTTGTCTAGGAGGATTGAACCGCTCATGTGCATGGCCGCATCAAAATCGTTCAACCGGTTCAGACTTCTCAGGAAGGACGTCTTTCCGGAATTGGATGGCCCGATGACGCTTAGAATCTCGTTCGGCTGGATGTCGAGGCAAAGATTGTTCAGGACCCGAACCTTTCCAAAATGAATCGTCAAATTCCGGACCTGGATCTTGATCTCTTGGAGGCTCATTTCTTTATCCGGTATTTCGAACGGATGATGACGGCCGTGATGTTCATGATCAGGACAAGACCGACCAGGACGAGCGCCGTCCCAAAGCGGAAGTTTTCCGGGATATTGGGGATCTGCGTGGTAATGATATAGAGATGGTAGGGAAGCGCCATGACCTGGTCGGAGAGGGAATGGGGAAGCTTGGGCAGATAGAACGCGGCGACCGTGAATAGGATCGGCGCGGTTTCTCCGGCGACGCGGCCGATGCTCAGGATGGCGCCCGTCAGGATGCCGGGCAGGGCGAAGGGAAGCACGGAATGGCGGATGGTTTGCCAGCGCGACGCCCCGAGCGAGAAGCTCACTTCGCGGTAGGATTTGGGGACGGCGCGGAGGGCTTCCCGTGTGGTGGTGATGATGACGGGAAGGGTCATGATGCCCAGCGTGAGAGCGCCGGAAATGATCGATACCCCGAACTTCAGGAATATGACGAACAGGCTCAGCCCGAAGAGCCCGAAGACGACCGAGGAAACCCCGGCCAAGTTGATGATGGCCAGGTTGATCGTCCGGGTCAGCAAGTTGTCCTTGGCATACTCGCTGAGATAAATGGCGGCGAGCACGCCGATGGGAAGGGAAAAGGCGATGGAAACGATCACAAGATAGAATGTCCCGATGATGGCCGGAAAGATACCGCCGGCCCGCATCCCTTCGCGCGGCATCGTAAACAAGAACTGCCAGGACAGGGCGCTCCAACCCTTGCTGAGAATGAGCCAAATGATCAGCAGGACGGGGATGACGACCAGGAGCGTTGCCAGCAGCAGCACGCCGAACCCGATTTTTTCCTTGACGACCTCGTTCTTCATCGTTTTCGACCCCTGTTCAAGAATAGGTCCGCCGTCAAGTTGATCAGAAAGGAAATAATAAAGAGGACGATGCCGATGGCGAAGAGAGCGAAATAATGCGGGCTGCCCTTGGCCGCTTCGCCCATTTCCGCGGCGATGGTCGCCGTCAGCGTCCGGACGGGCTGAAAAAGGCTGGTGGGGATCACGGCGGCGTTGCCCGTGACCATCATGACGGCCATCGTTTCGCCGAAGACCCGGCCGATGCCCAACATAGAAGCGGCGATAATGCCGGGCAGGGCGCCGTGGATGATGACCCGGTGGAGTGTCTGCCAGTGAGTCGCGCCCAAGGCGATGGCTCCCTCTTTGTATTCGCGGGGAACGGCGTTGATGGCGTCCTCGGAGATGCTGATGATCGTCGGCATGGCCATGAAGGCCAGCATGATGGATCCGGCGAAAGCCGTCAGGCCCGTGGGCAGGTTCAACGAATGCTTGAGAAAGGGGACGAGGATGGTGATGCCCAGGAACCCCAGGACGACCGAGGGGATGGCGGACAGGACCTCCACGCACGACTTGAGGATGTTGCGGAGGCGGGCCGGGGCGACCTCGGCGATATAAAAAGCGGCCGATATGCCCAGAGGAACGGCCAAGGCGATAGCCCCCAGTGTCACCAAAAGGGAGCCCAGGATAAGAGGCAGGATCCCGAGTTTGGCAGGGTCGGAAATGGGATACCAATATTTCCCGCCGAGGAAAGTCCCCAACGAGGTGCTCTTGAGAACTGAGATGCCTTCCCGCAGCAGGAAGATAAAAATCAGCGCCACAAAGACGATCGAGGCGATTCCGCTCAGAAAGATGAGCTTTTCAATGATGGCTTCCTTGAGTTTGCGCAGCTTGGCCATTATTTGATCGGGACAAAATCGGTCTTCTTGACGATTTCCTGCCCTTCCTTCGAATACACGAAATCGATAAATTCTTTGATGACCCCTTGCGGCGTTCCGTTCGTGTAAAGATACAGGGGCCGGGAAATGGGATAGGCGTTGGAACGGACAGCCTGGAGGTTCGGCTCGAGGAACGGAGAGTTGGCGTCTTTGGCGACGGCGATGACTTTCTGCCGCGGACTGATGTAGCCCATGCCGTAGTAGCCGATGGTGTTTTCATTGTTGGCCACCTCTTCGGCGATGGCGTAGGAGGACGGCATCATGAGGGCGCCGGGAGAAAACTCTTCCGTCCCTTTTTTCTTGCCGCGGCGCAGGACGTGCTCTTTGAAAAAGATATGGGTTCCGGAATTGACCTCCCGGGAAAGAAGGACGATCGGTATGTCCGGTCCGCCGAGCATCCGCCAATTCTTGATATTGCCCATGAAGACCTCGCGCAACTGGTCCAGGGTCAGGTTCTTGACCGGGTTGCTGGGATGGACGACGACGACGATGCCGTCCAGGGCGACGATCTCCTGGTTGAACCGGATGCCTTCGGCCTCAGCCTGTTTGGTCTCTTTCTCCTCGACCGCCCGTGACGACTCGGCGATATCGCAGGTGCCGCTGATCAGAGCGGCGATGCCCGTCCCCGAACCCCCGCCCGTCACGGCGACATTCACATTGGCATGGATCGTGTTGAAGGCCTCCGCCCAGGCCTGGCCGAGGTTGACCATGGTGTCCGACCCCTTGATCTGGATGGAGACGCTTTTTTGGGCGGCGGCCGCGGGCGAGTCCAGGAAGGGTGCAAAAAAGGAGAGGCACAGCAGGGAAAACGCTGGCAGACATAGTCTCTTCATAGATATCACTATCTTAACTGCATTGGCTGAGAATTGTAACGGGGATAAAAAATTATTAAGCAAAATTATAAAGAAAACAGAAGGCCTTGTCAAAAGCGATGAATTCGTCCAAAATATTGATAAAAAGAACGGAGGCCGCGATGGAAAGGCTGTTTGACGAAGAGCTTAAAAACCTGAAGGAAAAACTGCTGCGGATGGCCGCCTTGGTCGAGGAGTCCATTTCTTTATCGATCGAAGGCCTGAAGGGCCAGAAGGAAGAGCTGGCCCAGGAGGTCCTCAAAAGGGAAGACGCCATTAACCTTCTCGATGTGGAAGTCGATGAGACCTGCCTCCGGCTGCTCGCTCTCCGGCAGCCCATGGCCGGAGATTTGCGCTTTATCACCTCGGCCATGAAGATCGGCAGCGAGCTCGAGCGCATGGGAGACCTGGCCGTCAATATCGCCGAGCGAACACTGGAGCTCTTGAAAGCGCCGCTTGTCAAGCCGCTGATCGATATTCCGCGTATGGCCAAGCTGGCCCAGAGCATGGTCAAGGATTCTCTGGATGCCTTCATCAACCGCGACGAAGAACTGGCCCGGAGTGTGTGCCGGAGGGACGATGAGGTCGATGCTTTGAACCACCAGATTTTCCGGGAACTTCTGACGTACATGATGCAGGATCCTACGACGATCGAACGCGCGGTCGAGCTGATCCTGGTCGGCCGGCACTTGGAGCGGATCGCCGACCATGCCACGAATATCGGCGAGGACGTCATCTATTTAGCCAAGGGCAAGACCATCAAGCACCACATCGATAAAAAGCGTGACATGGCCTGCTAAAAAGGCAGCCGGCCTCCATTCGAAATGAAATCCGGACTGCTGTTCTGTTTCGGCGGACTGGGCGATCTGCTTGTGGCCTTGCCCTCGATTCGACTTCTCAGAAAAGTCTTCCCAGAACATTTTTTAAGCCTTGTCTGCCGCGCGGAGTATGGGCGGCTGTTACGGGAGGCCCGCGTTGTGGATGTCGTTCTTCCGGTTGATGACTCCCGATGGCTGCCGCTCTTTGATGAACAACCCCAGCCGCCCGAAGATTTCCGTCAATGGCTGTCCGGGTTTGATTTCATCGTGGGATGGCTTCAGCGCGAAACGTCCCGAGCGCTCTTGCGAAAAACCCTCTCCTGGCCTGTCTCCAACCGCCACTGGATCGTTTACGACCCTCAATCAAGGATCCCAGTGAGCCGCTATTTTTTTGACCAGACGTTGGCGCTCGTCTGCGACCGTCCCGGCGCGAACGCGACGCTCGAAGACTGCGGCCGGCTTCCTTTATTAAAAAAAGATGGCCGGGAAAGGGGCGCGCCGGAGGAAGCGCAACGGGTGGTCCGGCCCCAGCCGTTTACCGTCATCCATCCGGGAAGCGGCAGCGAAAGAAAATGTTGGCCCCTTGAGAATTTTTTGGAGATCATAGCAATACTTCATCAGAAGGAGATCGAAGGATTTCTCATCACCGGGGAGGCCGAAGCAAGAATGGAAAAGGAAATCCAGGGCTCCACTCTTCCTCCCGGATGGCCATGGCTGCGCCGGCCGCCGCTTCAGAGGCTTGCCCGACTTCTGCAGGAAGCGGAGTTCTATCTCGGAAATGATTCAGGCGTGACTCATTTGGCCGCCGCTTGCGGGACGCCAGGCTTGGCCGTATTCCGAAAAGACCTGGAGATCGCCTGGAGGCCGTATGGGCGAATCAACGTCTTGAGCGATGAGGATATTTCTGCAGTTACGGTCGATTCGGTCTGGAAAGCAGTCTCACGCCGTCTTCAAAAAAAATAATTCCGATCTTGTTTGCGGCCTAATCGCCCTTATTGATCCGTCCGAGTGTCTTGAACAGGAAATCGTATTCCGGCCTGTCCGTGGTGTTTTGGCCGATGTATTTGAACTGCACGATGCCCTTTTTGTCCACGATGAAGACGCTGGTGATGCACTGGTCCACCTTGCTTCCGCCCCATTCCGTGGCGAACAGGCCCAGGCCCTTGGAGACTTTGCGATCGGCATCGATGAGCAGCGGGAAGGGCAGGGGGACTTTTCCTTTTTCCATACTGAATTCTTTGGGGTAGGACGTGCGCCATCTCTCCATCCGCGCCTTCCCTTGATCATCCAGCTTGGCCGGGTCGGGCGGATTTTTCCAGCCCTTGATTTTCTCCAACTGATCGGGGTTGCTCTCCACCCACTGCTTCACGACATCCTGGCCGTAGGGGAAGATAAAGACGACTTCGACATTATATTTTTTTTGGATTTCGGCGGTCTTCTCAAAATCAACGAGCTCTGCGTATTTGTAATTGTCGATCGTGCACCAACGGGTTTCGGCGGCAAAACCGCGGGGGAAGACGAGGAGTACGTTTTTCCCCTTAAGGGCGGAGAGAGAAAATGTCCCCCCCTGAAACGTCGGCAGCGTAAAGTCGGGCATGGGCTGCCCGACGGTCACCGGGCGGATTTCCGCGGCCTGCGAAAAGGCCAGAGGTGAGGTCCAAGCGACGACCAACAGGGCCACTCCGCTCAAACAGGCGATTCTTCGATTCATGTCATCCTCCTTTATCGAGTGTAAAACATGCTTTTGGGCAGCATTCGATCTTAAGGCATTATCAAATGACAGTCAAACAGTTCCTGGAGCGGCGAAGGGCGAAAACAAAGTCGAGCCTTCTTTATTTAGTAGATTAATCGTCCTTGATTTGCTAAAATTTGGGCGGGGTCAAACGGCTTCCCATGCACTCCTTCACCATCGCCGCCGAGCTGGCCGAGATCGATAAGGCCAGGGCATTTTTAAGGAACGCCCTCCAAAACCGGGATCTTTCCGAAGAAGATTTTTTCAAGTTGGACCTGTCGCTCGTGGAAATTTGCACGAATGTCATCCTGTATGCCTATCCGGAGAAAAAGGGCAGCATCGAGCTCAGACTTTGGGAGGAGGACGACCGGATCTATCTGGAAATCAGGGATTCCGGTATTCCCTTTGACCCCAGCCGGGTGAAAAAGCCGGACATTGAGGACATCATCAAGGCCGGGCAGAAAGGCGGGCTGGGGATCTATCTCTCCAAGACGTTCATGGACGGATTCGATTACAAGCGCCAGGCGGGGCAGAACATCCTGACCCTGGTCAAGAAAATCAAGTCAGTATAAAACTTTATCTTCGCCCTGCTGCTTGATCATCTCGTCGATTTCATCCAGGAACAGCTTTTTCCGGGCGAGCACGGCGTCGATCTCTTTCTCCTTAAGATAAGGCCCCATCGCGTTTTTGATCGTGGCAAAATCCAGAGCCTTGACTTTTTCGACAAAGGCTCGCGGCAGCCGCCGGAAGAGAACGAGACCGCCGTCCTGGAATTTTTTGATGCTATGGGCGCCATACATCAACTTTTCCGTGAATTCCCCGTCCGAGCGGAAGGAGCGGGAATGGTCAATGAGAATCGTCCTCCAGTCCTCCGTGTACAGGATATTCTGTTGGGTCCGGTCGTCATTGGCAATCAGGCAGTCAAAAGCCCTGGTCAGATACTTCGCATTATCCGTTGAGGGCGGGGGGTTCTGGCCCTGATCCGCCAGTTTTAAAAGGCTGGTTTTTGAGTCCGCCCACAGCGAAAGCGAGCCCGCCTTCCCCTTGAATTCCCTTTCGATGGTCGGCGGAATCATGTTCAAGCCCAGGAGTTTATCCATCCGGTAGGCGGCGATTTCGTACTGCCAGCCTTCTAAAAACCCGTACATCATGCCGCTGGGGTTTTTCCAGGCGCCCTTTTTCTCGATCTCACCCTTTTTGAGATAAAGCCTCGTGGGCGCCGTGACGCCTTCGCCGATCGGCTCGGACTTCACAATGTCCGCCGTCTTGAGGAATTCCTCCCACCGCTCGCGCTGGGCGATTTCGGACGGCTTGAACTGGCCGCGGACGAGAAGGCCGGCGCCGATAAGGGAAAAGAAGGTGAGAAGAAGGACGGCCCTATTTCTTGCGAAGTGACCTCTCATCGTAACCTCCTCCCTTTTATGTATATATTCGTGTATATGATAATAAGGAATGTGCAGAAAATCAAATAAGAATGTTTGTTCCTGGCAGATAGTCCGGAGCCGTGATTCGGGGAGAATCCTGAAGCTCAAAGACCTGCGGAAAGAGACATAGAGCTTTTTTGGCGTCCTCCTGATCTTTATTCGGTTGGACCGACCGGCACATTCGCCCTCTTTTTTTTATACGCGCGGATGACAAGGACGGTCAAGGCAATCCAGCCGAGGATGCTCACGACGTTGATCATGGCGAAGCTTTCGACGGAGAGAGCGAGGAATGTCGTGCCCACCCAAACCACCAAAGCACACAAAGTGTCGCCACCCCGAACAAAGAACGTCTCGATGGCCGCCTGGGCCTTGTATTTTTCCTCCCGTTTGGTGATCAGGAATAAGGCGGAGCGCGCCGTTTTCATCAGCGAATAATCCGTGCCGTTTTCAACAGACTTGATCGCCCTGACCAGGACAAGGGATGCGCCGAACATGGCATACCCATATCCTCCCAGGGCGATGATCGGCAGGAAGAGAAGCGCCCCTCCGATCCCGACATAGCGGAAAATACGCGAAACAAGGAAGAGCTGGATGAGCATCGCCAGAAGATTGGCCAGGCCCTGATAGCCGGCGAAAGCTTGGCTAAGGTAATTCTGCAGCTCGGCGCTGCCGGTTGCTGCCGTACCGAGAGCCCGTAAGGCCACCCGCTGTTGAATAATGCTGAAGATGGTTTCACCCAAAGAATTGATAAAGTTGTAAAGGCCGATGACAAGGGCGATCAGAAGAAGATAGTGACTCTTGAAGATCAGTCGGAATCCGCCGCTTTTATCCAGAGGCTGCGCCTTTATCTTTCGCTTCGGTTCCGCTTCCGCGGAGACGATGCGCCGCTGTTCCTCCTGAAGGTCCCTCTTATGGATGATCCATGTCATCACGATGCAGAGGACGAGTATGGCCGATGTGACCAGCATCATTCCGTAGGACCCGAAATACGGGATAATTCGCTTGGCGACTTGAGGCCCGAGGACGCCGCCCAAAGTCGCACCGAAGGCGATCATGGGAAACAAGCGTTTCCCCTCTTCTTCGCTGTAGATATCGTTGGCGAATCCCCAGAACTGGGCGGGGATGAGCAGGTTGTACATGCCGATCCAGATGAAGAAGACGATGCCCATGACGGCGACGGATACTCCGGCCCAATTCATGATGTTGAACAGGATGAGGTTGGAAATGCAGAAAAGCGTAACGTAGGTAATCAGGAGGTGCCGGGCGTATTTCGAGGAGATCTTGGCGAAGGCCCAGACGACGAAAATCAGGATAAACGCCTGCGGGATAGCCAGATAACTTTGGATCTCGGCCTTATGCCTGGCCAGGAGGAGGCCGTTGCGGATGGCCTTAATCTGGTAGTAGCCGAACATGATGAGAAAGCTGTTTACAAACAGTAGCAGGGCTTTGGTGACTTCGCCAGGATGGACGACGGTGAAAAGTCGAAACAGGCGGTAGAGGATATTGGGAGACTCCATTCTCCCGTGGTTCATGCCCTGGATACTCGCTTTCATGGGTCCCTCCTTGTCGGCGTTTTCTAAAGGCCGGCGCCCTTTATTTTTTTCTAAGGCTTTATATCAAATAGGACGGCGGCTTCGCCCTTATCCTTGATCAGGCTCTGGAGCTTTTCTAGGATCATGTTTCGCCGGTCTAGCAGGGCCTTGATTTCTTTGGGGGTAAGATAGGACTTCATAGCGACCTCGATGATGTCTGGATCCATTCGGAGGCCCTGATAAAGACGTCGGGAGCAGCGGCTGATCGTTGTCTCGGGCAGGAGTTCGGGAAGCGTGTCAAAAGCCTCCATAAAATCCACCCGGCAGACCTTCCAGGTATTTTTATGGATCAAAACATCCTTGGGGTCGCGCGGGCAGTAGGTCAGATTCTCGAAGACGTTGAGCTCCTCTATCTTATTCTCAAAGGCCTGTGCGTCGGGCGGCTCCGACTTCAAGACTAGCCGGTCTCGTTCGCTGACGCAGCCTTCGACCATGATCTGGAGCGATCCCTTCATTCCCAGGATTTCTCTCTCGATGACGGGCGGAACGATGTCGGTGGCGAAGAGCTTGGTCAGCTCGTAGGCGGCGATCTCGCGCTTGTAGCTGACCGGATTTAGCCTTCGCTCGGGGCGGTCGATGTATTTAAAGATCCCCTTCCGCGCGGTTTTTCCGTCGTTGAGCGAAATTTGCCAGGGCTCGTTTCTCCCGCCAAGTCCGCCTTTTTGGATGCCGCTGGGATTGAATTTCGCGTTCTTGAGGTAGGCCTCCATTTCTTTCTGTTCCGTGGTCGCCTGTCCGGCCGAGAGTAGAGAGAATCCGGCCAGCCCAATCAGGAGAAAGCCCATAATGCCTGAAATCCATACGATGTCCTTGTTCATTTGCCCCCCCGTGGACCGGGCCATGCCGGTCTTAAAGAATCAAGATGCATAGTTTTTTCTCCAGGGCGTAAAGTTCCCATTTTCGATGATCACCGCGCTGAGAAATCCCCTATAAAGACGCGAGATGCCAGTGTCGATCACCCAGACTTTTTCGTTAAACCGACTGATGCGATCTGCGATAATTGGCGTGTGGGCGACGACCATATGGTTGGCCCCAAGGTTGGCCAGGATCTTATCGACCTCGGAACTGAAGAGTTGCTCATTCCAGGTCGCCAGCTCGCGGAACCAGAGAGGGCCCTCCGGGTCGAACAGAATTTTTGTTCGGAAACTCTCTCCGCGAAACGATTTGAGAAATTCTGTGTAATAAAGATTATTGATATCCTGAAGCTTCATCTTCGAATATTTTTCGTTCATTCCGCCATGCACGAAGACAGTATCGTTGATCTTAATGACCGCATTGTGCTCTTCCGCAATCCATCGGCCGTAGTATGTGTTGAAAAACTCGAAATATTCTGCCATAACCTCGGGATCTTGCGTGTCTATGAGTTTCTGCCATTGGGACGTTGTATCACCGCCTTTTCCTACCTTTTTTTCAAATTCTTCCTCTTTTTTGTTCTTGTATTCATCGCGCACGAAATCTTTAAGCTGCGCAACACTAAGGTATTCCCGATAATCAAACGTTTTTTCCGTAATGTTGATTTCCTCGTGATTGCCAATGAGCATGTGGACCATGCCGCCGGCGGCGGCTGCCTGTTTTTCCAGCTTTTTGATGAGGTCAAAAATATCCTTAGCGTGGTCACCCCGATCCATGACATCGCCGATCTGGACCAGGTGGGTTTTCCCGCCTATCCAATTCAGTTTCTCATCCACGAGATTGATTTTTTCGTTTTGTAAAATCGCCACAAAGTGGTCGTAATCGCCATGGAGATCTCCGACAGCAATGATTTTTTCGACGCCTTCCCAGATGCACTGCCTGGTGGGTGCTGTCAGCAGCGAAGAAACAATCAAGAGAGAAACGGCAACAAACAGGATCTGAATCCTGAATAAACGCAAAAAGCTTTTTTTGGCGTAACTTCTCAAGATGAAATTGCCCCTTCCAACCGCGGTGTGTATCCGCATTATTATCGGCTTCGCAAAATCCAATATCTAACGTAATATTAATTATTTGTTTGCTTAAGTCAAGGGCCACCGCTTCGTATCTTTCTTATCCAGGGAAGAATAGGGGGGATTTTTGATATTTGACTAATTCAGCAATTGTTGTTATCCTTTTTTCACGCAATTGGACAGCAAAAAGGACAGCGGCTGTGAATTGCCCGAAATCTCCGATGCCAAAAACGGTTGATCTCATCGTTAGTAAAAATAAATCCCCCTATCCCGGGTCTCATCAACGGGGGTGGGGCTAACCAGCCTTTGTAACAAGAGCTGGAAAGGAGGGTAAGACCATGTTTGCTCGAATGACGGTGCTTCCATTCAAGCGGGAGCTGCTTGAGGAAGGCGTCCAGCTTTACAAACAGAGTGTGATCCCCGATGCCATGAAACAGAAAGGCTACGGCGGCGCCTGTCTCTTGATCGACCGCAACTCAGGAAAAGCAATCTCCGTCACGTTCTGGAAAAGCGAACAAGATGCCATTGCCAATGAGGAAAGTCTTTATTACCAGGAACAGCTGCTCAAGTTTCACCCCAAATATCTCTCGGGTCCCCCAATCCGCGAGGGGTACGAGGTCCGATTTAAAGCTTTGGAAGCTCCAGCCAAGAAGAAAACCACAAAAAAAGCGAAGTCGTGAGGTGTCAGGCCATCTGCGATTGACTTTCGGATAGGCTTTTGATAAAAGCTAGGTAGGACGCGAAAAGCCATGGTCATCAACAAACGGGAAAAGAACAGCGTGGTGATTTTCGACATCGAAGGGGAGATCAAACGGTCCGACATCACGGACGTGACGCTCCATCAGCTCGTCAAGGACCAGTTGGAATCCGGGAAAAAACACATCTTGCTCAATTTCGAGAAAGTGGAGTTTATCGATAGCTTTGGCGTCGGCGAGATCCTGGCCAGCTACATCTCCACTCACAACCTCGGCGGCCAGCTTAAGCTCGCCCGCATCTCTAAAAAGCTTTTTCTCGTCTTCCAGGTCACCATGTTGACCAAAGTTCTGGATATTGTCGAGGACGAAGAGACCGCACTCCAGGGCTTTTTTAAGGATTGACTGGCTCTAACCTGAGGGTTGGGATCACGCGATGGCGAAAAGCCGCCTGTCTCGCATTCTTTCCCGCGTCGTCGACATCAAGCCCGGGGAAGAGCGCATCGCTCTCCTTCTCTTTTCCTATTTTTTCCTGATCACCGCGCCGTTTACAATTATCAAGGCCGTCCGCGATCAGAGTATTCTCGACGGGCCCGGAGTCCAAAACCTGCCCTATGCTTATGCCACGGCCTTGCTGGTTGGGTTTGTTGTATCCCTTCATTCCAAAATGCAGGCCAGGATTTCCCGGCAGGGTTTGATTTCCTTCAGCCTTGCTTTTTTCATCGGAACATCTTTCCTCTTTTTTCTGTTATTGCCGAACGCGGGTAACTGGCTGCCCATCGTTTATTATATGTGGGCTAATGTTTTCGCCGTCGTCATCATGACCCAATTCTGGATGGTCATGAATGACATTTTCAACCCACGCGAAGCGAAGAGGTTGATCGGTTTCTTCGGCAGCGGTGGGATCCTGGGCGGGATTGCCGGGGGCGTCGCGACTTGGCGTCTCGCCAAGCCGGATGAGGAGCATGAACTTTTAATCCTTGTCTTGGTCTTGCTGGTCGCCTGCACTTTTGTCGTGCGGGCCATTTTTGTCTGGCAGAAAAAGGTGCAGGGCGCAATCTCTCCCAGTGCCCCAAAAAAGGGTTCGTCCGTGAGGGACACTGAGCAGGCAGGTTTTAAAGTATGCTTCGATACGGTCCGCAAGGACGGTTATTTGAAGCTCCTCGCCGCCGTCGTTATCCTGACTCAAATCGTCTCAACGTTTATCGATGTGCAGTCCAAGAGCTTCATCAATAAAGATCCTAATTTAAAAGCCAACTTGGCCTCGTTTTTTGGATTGTTCCAGGCCGGCCTGCTCGTGTTTTCGTTTTTCTTCCAGATCTTGATGACAAGCAACCTGGTCAAGCGCTTCGGGATCAGGCTGCCCCTGATGATTTATCCGGCCATTCTTCTTCTGTTTTGCCTTGGATTTTTTGCCCTGGCCGGGATCGTTCTTGCCATTCTCATCAAGGGGAGCGATAAAAGCCTTTCCTATTCCGTCAACCAGTCGGCCCGGGAGCTCCTGTATGTTCCTGTAGCGCCGGATAAAAAATACAAGGCCAAAGCTTTTATCGATATGTTCCTCAACCGATTTTCCAAGACAGCCGGGGCGATGATCCTTCTAGTCATTTTTTTTCTGACCAACCCTAAGGACCCCAATATCAAAGTTGTCAGCGCGGTCTCGGCCTGCTTTCTTTTGGCCTGGATTGTCCTGAACCTCAAGGTCAGCAAAGAATACGTCAGCACGGTCAAGGAAAAACTGGGAAGGGAATGGGAGCGCGGCGACCGAATCGTTGACCGGGCCATGGATGTAGAGACGGCCAAGCTCGTCTTTGATACGCTGGAGAGCAAAAACCGGAGTTCCAATCTGTATGCCATGCATCTCTACGACCTCCTGAAGAAGGACAAGCTCACTCCCGAGATCAGAAAGCTCATAGGATACGAATCAAACGAAATCAAGGCGGCCTCTCTAGGCGTTCTGATGGAGGCCGAGGAGTCGCCCTGGACCGTCCACGTGGATGAGGAGTCTGTCGGCAGAAGTCCTTCAAAAAGAAGTCCAGGAGATTATGGAACTCGAATCGTACCAGCAATTGATGAATGGTTTTGCCGATCGGGTTATTCAGGAGAAAGGGCAAGCCGCAGAAACGGCCAAAATGGAATTGGCCAAAGCGATCAGCCTGATGGATGCCCGTTCGCCCCTTGCGGGGAAGCTTGATGATCTCCTCCGGGATGAATCGCCCGCGGTCAGTCGCTATGCTATGGAAGCCGCGGCGAAGTTCAAGGAGCGAGAATTTGTCCCCATATTGATCCGCAAATTGGCCGATCCGTTGACCCGGGAGGACGCCCGGGCGGCCTTGGAGAAGTATGGATCCAAGATTATCGGGATGCTCGGTGATTATCTGGAAGACCCGGCCGAGCCCCCGGCCGTCCGAGAGGCGGTGACATCGGTCCTGGCCGGAATTGGATCGCCGGACGTGGCCGAATTACTTCTCCAGGCGCTGGCAGGAGGCCAGGAGGAGCTGCAATCCGACCTCATCGATGCCCTGGATAAGATCCGCTCGCGCACGCCGAATCTCCCGGTCTCCGTAGAAGCTGTCAGGATGCTCATCGTCAAGGAAGTTGTCCATTACACGCACGAGAAAAAGCCGTCCGCTGTGATCAATATTTTCAAATTGTTGGGGCTGGTCTATTCCCACGAGGATATTTTCCGGGCCTATCAGAACATCCAGGTCCGGACGAAGGATTCCGTGGCCTATGCCTTAGAGCTTCTCGACTATACGCTAGACAAAGAGATGAGGGACCTCATTTTTCCGGTTTTGGAGGATTTCACGGCTGTCAAAAAAACCGTGTGAGGAGATATGGCTGAAGGACCACTCTATAAGATTCTCCGGCGTCTCGTGGATGTTAAGCCCGAAGAAGCGCGGGTTGCCCTACGAATGTTTTTCCATTTTTTTCTGATCACATCCTCGGCCTATATCATCAAGGCGGTTAAGACATCCCTTTTTTTGCAGCATGCGGGCGCCAAAAACCTGCCCTCCGCCTATCTGATCACGGCGGTCACGATGGGCTTTGTCGTTTCGTTGAATACCCGCCTTCTCCAGCGCCTCAACAGAAGGCGCTACATATCTTTGAGTCTTGTCTTTTTTATCGTCTGCCTGTTTCTGTTCTGGTTTTTGTTTGATCTCGGGCATAAAAGACAGATCTGGGAAGGCGTGTACACGATCTACTGGATTTGGTCGGACATTTTTCTAGCCACGTCCGTCACTCAATTCGGGATCCTGTTCAACGACCTCATGCAGCCCCGGCAGGCCAGGCGACTGATCGGCTTTTTCGTGAATGGGGGTCTTTTGGGCGGGATTGTAGGATCGTTATTGGCCAGATTTCTCGCCAAGCCGATGGGGACACACAATCTGATCCTCTTGTGTCCCGGCTTTTTGATCGTTTGTCTCTGGATTGTCCGGGAGGTGCCTAAGACCCATCCGGATCTTGTCAAAGAAGCGGGCCATCCCGAGGCAGACCTAAAAAAACAAAAAGTAGGCTATCTTCAAAGCTTGAAGATTCTAACAAAACACCGCTATCTCGTCATCCTCAGCGGAATGATGATGACCGGTTTTATCGTATCGACGTTGCTGGATTCGCAATTCAACGCCGTCGTGGAGCGAGTGTACACAACGGCGGCCAAAAAAGCGGAATTTATGGGAACGTTTTCTGCAGGATTGCTTATCGTATCTTATCTTCTGAACGTCCTCCTGACGAACAGGGTCTTGAAGAACTTCGGCATCCGGGTCGCCCTTCTCGTATCACCAGTTGTTTTGACATTGGGGGCGGGCTTTTTGTTTTTCATCCCGGTGACCGGCCTCCTGATTTGGGCGATATTGGTCAAAGGGGCCGATAAAAGTCTGACTCACACTTTCAGCCAAGCTACTCGAGAACTTCTCTATATACCGATTCCTCCGGAGATCAAGTACAAGGCCAAGGTGTTCATCGATATGTTCATCAACAAGCTAGCCGATGGGCTGGCCGCCGTCCTTCTGCTCGCCTTGGTGGCGGCCGGGTTCTCCCTAGGGAAACCCGTCAGCCTTCGGACCATGGAGGCCATAAGCGTCCTGGTCCTGGCCTTTATTCTCATCTGGATCGTCCTCTGTTTTCTGATTATCAAAGAATACGTGGGGATCGTCAGGAAGAACCTGAGGGTCAAATGGCCCGATGCCGACAAGTTCGTGGCGGAGAAGATAGATGTCGACATGACGAAGCTCGTCTTTGACACACTCGAGAGCCGGCAGCGCAGTTCTGTCTTATACGCCATGAACATGTTCGACCTGATCAAGAACGAGAAGATCAGCCCGGAGCTCAAAAAAATTCTTGCCTTCAAGTCTTCCGAGGTCCGGGCCTCGTCGATGGATACGCTCCTGGGACTGGATGGCGAAGCGCTTGTCCCGGCCATGGACGATGCTCTCGAAGAAGAAAGCCTGGATCAGGAGATCCGGGAGATCATGTCCATGGATGTGTACCAGGAGTTGATGAAGGAGCACATCGACAAAGTGACCTCCCGCGCGGGCGGTGAGCCCGAAGTCTCCCAAATGGAGGTGGCAAAAATCCTGGGTATTATGGATCCCGCGTCCCCCCTTATCCAAAACCTCGCCAGGCTCCTGAAACACGAATCTCTGGAGGTCGTCCGGTATGCCCTGGAGAGCGCCGGCAAACAGAAAAAGCGGGAATTCGTTCCTCTGATTGTCTCTCACCTGACAAAACCGGCGCTGCGGGAAGCTGCCGCTCAAACGCTCATCGCCTATGGCGGCCAAATCACCGGGACCTTGAGGGATTATCTGGTGGATCCCGATGTGGACATCGTTATCCGAAAGGCCATCCCGGATATCCTGGCCCGGATCGGGCACCAGCGGGCGGCCGACCTGCTCTCGACAGAATTGCCGAAAGGCCGCAAGGATGTCGAAGCCGAGATGATCGAGGCCATGTACAAGATGAAATCCCTCTATCCGCAAGTCCAATTCCGGGACAGGGAGATCCTGCCCGAGATCCGCCGGCTGATTAAGAAAAGCTACCTCCTCCTCGACGAGTTCAACGAAGTTAAAAAGGACAAACAGCGGGCCGTCCTGGCCGAGGACCTGGAGAAGAATTTCGGCCGGGCCCTCAAGCAGATTTTTGAGCTGCTGAGTCTTGTTTACTCCCATGACGATATGATCCGGGCTTACCAGAACATCTGTTCCGGGTCGAAAAAAGCCATCGATTATTCCGTCGAGCTCCTGGACAATATGCTCAAGAAGGAGATCAAGGAGGTACTGCTGCCCCTGATCGACGACATCCCCCTGGAAGACAAGGCCCGCAGCGCCAAAAAGTTCCTCAAGGCCCTGGAGAAGTCGGAATAGTCTTGAAATGAACCTGGTTCTGGGGATATAATCTTACGCACAGGAACCGGAGCGCATGCCGACATTATACATTTACCCCAAATCGGGCGACTCGTTCACGATTTCCCTGGGCACGGAGAAGGTGACGATCGGCCGCTCTGCGGATAATATGATCTTCATCCCCGACCCCTTCTGCTCAAGCCGTCATGCCGTGATTTACCCCACCGCAACGGGGTTTGCCGTGAAGGATGCCGGCAGCAAGAACGGCACCTTTGTCAACGGCAAAAAGATCGCCGGCGAATTCGAGCTCAAAAAAGGGGATGAGGTCCTCGTCGGCTCCGTCCGGGTCATTTTTGACAAGGCCATTCTGACTAACGTAGAAGTCACGGATCAGCTTTCGTCCACGACGAACGTCAACACGATCATTCCCTTTCGGGAGATCCTCAAGAAGCCGCCAACGAAGACGACCATCCGGGCCTTCCCGCCCCTCGGGGATATCGAGACGATCAGGGCCGAGCACAAGATCTCCTCCATCATCAGCGAGGTCAGCCAAGCCCTGATCCTCCATAAGCCCATCAGCGAGCTCCTGGACCACATTATGAATATTATTTCCGAGCACCTGCCCATGGACAGGAGCATTTTGATGCTGAAAGAAGGCAATCCGGTCCAGCTCATTCCGCGCGTCATCCGCATCGACAACAAGCGCTTCCAGAACCAGAAGATCCAAGTCAGCAAGAGCATCGTCAATATGGCCTTCGAACAGCAGCTGTCCGTGTTAACATCGGACGCCGCCCTCGACCCCCGGTTCAGCGCTAAGGACAGTATCATCAACTCCGGCATCCATTCGGCGATGTGCGTCCCGCTCTGGGATGAAACGGAGATTATCGGCGTCATCTATGCCGACCGGATTTCCCAGCTCGAGGCGTTCACCGACGAGGAGCTACGGTTGCTGACGCTCCTCTCCAACCTGGCCGCCGTCAAGATCGGGGAATCGCGCCGGATCGAAAGGGAGATCGAGACCGAAAAAATGAAACGAGAGTTGCAGCTGGCGGCCCAGACCCAAAGCAATTTTTTACCGAAGGAGAATCCGTCCTGCGAAAATTACGAGATTGCCGGAAAGAACATCCCCTGCCACGAGGTGGGAGGGGACTATTATGATTTCATCTCGATCGACCCCTGCCACCTGGGCATCTCCATTGCCGACGTGTCCGGAAAAGGCGTGAGCGCGTCGCTGCTCATGGCCTCCCTCCGAGCCAACCTCCATGCCATGGTCCATGTCGGGTACGACCTGGGGGCGATGGTCGTCAAGCTGAATGATTTTGTCCACTTGAGTTCGGACATCAACGTATTTATCACCTTCTTCTTTTGCGAGTTGGACAAGAAAACAGGCGAGCTGCGCTACATCAACGCCGGCCACAACCCTCCGTTTGTCATCAAGAAGACGGGAGAGGTTGGCTATTTGGACAGCTCCGGATTGTGCTTGGGGATGCTGCCCTCGGTCACGTATGACCTGAAAACCATGGCCATCGATCCCGGAGATATTTTGCTGCTTTATACGGATGGAATCACAGAGAGCCGGAACAAGGTCAACGAAGAATTCGGCGTGGAAAGACTCACTGCCATTATCCGAAAGCACGGCAAGGTTTCCGCGTTTAACCTGGCTCAGACCATCCTGAAGGAATTGGATGA
Organism: Candidatus Aminicenantota bacterium; assembly: GCA_963715635.1. GTDB lineage: Bacteria > Acidobacteriota > Aminicenantia > Aminicenantales > UBA4085 > JAPKZH01. Next base: position 4,124,708 of record OY970261.1, read on the forward strand.
TTTTACGGCTAAGGCCGACCCGGCCGACGACCGGACGCTAGTTGTCGTCAAACGAACCGCCTAGGGCAGACGGATCAAAGGACGCAGGTCCTGGCCACCCCCGCCCGAGTAGAAATTTCTTGTGAAATCTTTTATCATGATTGGACATCATTTTGAAGGTGCGACTATGAGAAAGCTCCGTTTCATCGGATTCCTCGTTGTTGGGACAGTCGCGATCGTCTTCCACACGCCTGCTATGGACCGTTTTTGCGCTCAGGCAGTCCAGTATCCGCCGCTGCCACAAGAGGCCGCCCAGGTCCTTCCTCCCCTAGCTGCGGAGGCCGTTTATGATGAGATCGCCAAGTTCATCAGCGGGCTGCCCTGCACGACGGATCCCCTGAAATCCCTCCAAGAAAGCGCAGAATGGAAGAATTATGCCGCCGCCATGGAAAAGAATTGGGCCGAGCTCGATGCCAAGCGCCTGCAGCCCATGAAGGCTTGGGCGGAGGCGGAGATGACCGAAACCGACGCCGTGACAAAGCTCCTGTTTTATCCCTTCGGCGGTCCCGACTTCCTGACGGCCTTCCTGATGTTTCCCAAGGCCGATGTCTATGTCCTGCTCGGGCTCGAGTTTGTCGGGAAGCTGCCGGATTTCTCCAAGGCCTTACCCCCTCAGGTCGGAAGCTATACAGGCAATCTCATGGCGGCGCTCTCGGATTTTTTCAACAAGAGTTATTTCATTACCAAAAATATGAATGCGACTCTGACCGATCACAAAGTCGACGGGGTCCTTCCCGTCATCTGCTTTTTCCTGGAGAAGACGAATCATAAGATTATCGGCATTAAGCGCTGCGAATTGCTCGAAAAAGGCGAACTCTTGGAGGTTGGTTTTGCCATCCCTAAAAAACGCCTCCGGCGTCCTTACGGCGTGAAGGTCGATTTCGTAACGAACGAATCGGACAAGGTCCGGTCGGTCTATTATTTTTCCTGTGATCTCGTCGACGATGTTTTCCGCAAGGATTCAACGTTCTATCTCTATCTGGACAGCTTCAATTTTGAAACCACGTTCATCAAATCGGCTTCTTACCTGATGCACTATAAGGAATTTTCCAATATCCGGAGCCTGATTCTGGCCAAAAGCCGATTTGTTTTGGAAGACGATACGGGCATTCCCTATCGATATTTTCCGGCTGGAAAATGGGAGGCCCAACTCTATGGGGAATACATCAAGCCGGTGAGCGATTTCGCAGGCGTCGAACAGAAGGATTTGAAAGAGGCCTATGCCGATACGGCGAAGGTCAAAAAATTGCCGTTCCATCTCGGCTACCACTGGGGAAGCAGCAAGGACTCGATCCTTTACTTTAAAAAGAAAGCCGCTCCGGAAAACCCCTGAATCAGGGAAGGATCCTTATTTCCGAGCTATCAGGAGCATAATTATGGACAACCAGACGAGACGACCTTCGTTGATAAAAAAATGGGTCATCGCCGCCCGGCCTTGGTCCCTTCCCGCCTCGACTATGCCGGTCATCTTCGGCACATCGCTGGCCGTCGTCATCGGCAGGACGAACCTGGTCCCGTTTCGGTTTATATTAGCCCTCCTGGCCATGGTCATCCTCCACTCGGCCGCCAACATGCTCAGCGATGTCTTTGATTTCCGGCGCGGCCTGGACAAGGATGTGACGCCGGTGAGCGGGGCGATCGTCCGCGGCTGGCTTTCGGCCGGGGCCGTGGCCGCAGGGTCGGCGGTCCTCTTTGTTATCGGCATCGTCATCGGCCTGGCCCTTGTGGCCATGACGGGCAGGGTCCTTTTGATCATCGGGGCCGTTGGCGTCCTTATCGGCGCTTCGTACACAGCCCTGAAATACCATGCTTTCGGCGACCTGGCGGTCTTCCTGAACTTTGGGATTCTTGGGTCGCTCGGCGCTTGGGTGGTTCAGACGGGGCAGTTTTCCTGGATCCCGGTCATCTGGACCGTGCCGATGGGGATGCTCGTCAGCGCCATCCTGCATGCCAACAACTGGCGGGATACGATCTCGGACACCGAACGACGGGTGAGAACGTTTGCCTCAATATTGGGAGACAAGGGATCGCTCACCTATTACGGCTTCCTTCTCTTCGGCTCGATGGCCATCATTTTCGGTCTTATGCTCATTCCCAGGTTGATTTCCCCGGCACTCGCGCCCATGCCGTTCACTTTTATCGTGATCCTGCTGGCATTGCCGCGGACGCTTCACCTCTGGGGACGGGCCCTGCGCCGGCACGCCCCCCGCCGGCCCCTGGATTTCGTCATCCTGGACGGAGCGACGGCCAATTACAACCTGGTCTTCGGGCTTCTATGCACGGCTGTCCTCTGGCTGCAATTTATTATTGATCTCATATAAATGACAGTTCCCTTGCCATCGACCGCGAAGCGCGGTGATCTCGTAATGGCCGCTATGGCGGCGCTTTTTTTCGTTCCCCTATTTATTTTTCGTTCCATCGGGCCTTTAGACTTCTGGTGGAGGATGAGCGCTAGCATCGCTTTGCTCATCGCGCTGAGCCTTGCCCTTGACCGGTCTTATGCCGGCCTTATATTATCCGACTTCAAAAATAGACTTGCCTGGAAAATTGGAATAGGTATCTTCACGGCCCTTTCGCTCTACGCGGTTTTTTATGCCGGCAACCGGCTCTCCCGGCAGATTCTTCCATTTGCCGGGCAGGGAATGGGCTGGGTCTACGGCTTTAAAGCGGGCGTGTCTCCGCTCCGGATCGTTCTCCTCATGGTTTGTCTCATCGGTCCGGGGGAGGAATTCTTCTGGCGGGGATATATTCAGCGCTGTTGGCAAGCTCGCCTCGGCCCGTTTCGCGGCTGGCTGCTGGCGACGGCCCTCTACGCCCTTGTTCATTCCGGGAGCGGCAACATCATGTTCGTGCTTGCGGCCGGTATTTGCGGCCTGTTCTGGGGCTTTCTCTATCTCCGCTTTAAATCCGTGCTGTTAGTCGCCGTCAGCCACACCCTTTGGGATCTTCTGGTTTTCCTCGTCCTTCCGTTTGGATGATTGAAAATCGGAGGCCGCTCGAATTGACGAGCGCTTGCAATGTCCACGCGAAAATTCATCGGAAAATGCTCCTTGGAAGGAAGGCAGGGAGCGAAGCGACCGTTGGAAGGAAACCCTTTTCCAGGGTTTCCTTCCAAGAGTGTCCGGCCGGGTCTTCCCGGCGCCCGTTGGAAGGGGTCTTCCCCTCCAAATTGGCTTGAGCCGATTTGATTTATCGCCCGGATCATGTTAGATAGATGATTCCATGAACGAGCCCTTTAGAAAAAAATATGAGGTCCATTCCTATGAGGTGGATGCCTCCGGCCGCGCCCATATACAGTCCTTGCTCAACTATCTTCAGGATGCGGCCGGAGATCACGCGGGATCCCTGGGCCTAGGAGTGAACGATCTTCTGAGAAATCGTCTGACCTGGCTCTTGTCCCGCTATCATATCAAGGTCGTCCGCTATCCTGTCCATGGCCAGCGTATCGTGATTTCGACCTGGCCATCGGGGAAAAAAGGGATTTTTGCTCTGCGAGATTTCGAGGTCTCGGATGAGGAGGGCCATCCCACGCTGGCGGCCACGACCTCATGGGTTATGATCGATTTGGACAGCAAGCAGCCGGTCCGGTTGAATGATTTTGTGCCGGACGACCTGACCTATAATAAAAGGGCGATCGCGGACGAATTTCTGCCGCTGCCCGAATTGGAAAAAGCCGAACACGAACTCTCTCTCCCAGTCCTCATGAAAGACCTGGATTTCAACAGGCATGTCAACAATGTCGTTTATATCCAATGGGCTCTGGAGGCGGTTCCCCCGGACGTCTTGACGGCTCTGCGTCCGGTGGAAGTCGAAGTCGCGTATCGCGCCGAAGCGTTTTATGGCGACCGAATTGTCGCAAAAGTCCAGGAGGTCCGAGGACCTTCACCGCGCGCTTTTATTCATCAAATTTCCCGGGCTTCCGACGGGATGGAATTGACCCGGCTCAGGACGGCCTGGGGCTAAAGGGCCTCAAATCAAGGCGATCGTTCGCTTTTTTTGAAGCTGAGCGAAATCCTGCGGCTTTCGGGATCGATTCTTGTCTCAAAGTTGGGAAGGGTTTTCACATAATCCAGGAAATCATCAACGCCGCTCATCCCTACGTTGTGAGAAGCAAAACAGCCGCCGACCAGGAGCTTCGGTAGCAGCATCTTGAAATAATTCGTGGTCCATTCTTTGTCGGCGTCGGCAAAAATAAAATCATAAGGCCCCTGGAGTTTTGGGACGAGCTCATGGGCATCGGCGAGGCGGGCGTCGATATATTCGCTGAGGCCCGCCTTTTTGAAATTCTCCACGGCCTGCGCGTGGCGGTACTCGTCGATATCGATTGTGGTCAGCCGGCCGCCGGTTTTGCTGAGGGCCCAGGCGATCCAGGTTCCGGAGTGCCCTGTCGAGGTGCCGATTTCGAGCACCCGGGTGTAGCCGTGTTCGAGGATCAGGTTGTAAAGAGCTTCACCGTCGGTTGCAGAAACGTTCATATCCCTCCAATGTCAACGGTGCTCGTCGAGAAAGGCTTTGACCTTCTGGTCGAGAGCGGGATTGTCCTTTTTCCCAATCCCTTGGGAAACGCCGGGGGCCGCGAAAGAGAGCGAGAGAAGGGCTGTCAAGAGAATTAAAAGCGGCATCAAAGTTTTGTGTTTCATTTTGCCACCAGGCGGCAATTATAGTAAAATTTGGCCGAAATTTACACAGTGGAGACATTGACTCGAGGAACACGTCTCCAAATTTTTTAGGAGATGCCATGAAACGCTTGTGTTTATCGATAGCCCTGATGTCCCTGTTGGGCGCCTTGGTCTTTGCCCAACGCGAAGCACCCATTGTTACGGTTAAAGTCATTCCTTCTGCCGATATATTCAAGCCCGGCCAGACGTATGACCTGGCGATCGAGCTCACCATCCGCTCGCCCTATCACATCAACTCGGACCAGCCCACGGAAGATTATCTCATCCCCGTCACCGTGGATTTCACTCCGAAAAAAGGCATCACATTCGGGAAGGTCATATTCCCTCCGGCGGACATGAGGAAGCTTGAGCTTTCGGAAAATCCTCTGTCCATCTACGAAGGCAAAGTTCAGATTAAGACATCCGTGGCCCTGGCCGCCGATTTCAAGGAAAAAGAGTTGTTGATCGATGGGAGAATCGGCTACCAGGCCTGTGATAATCGCTCCTGTCTGGCCCCCACCAACGTCGCCTTCAGCCGGAAAATCGCAGTCGAGGTGTCCGGGATAAAGGCTGCCGATACGAGCAAAGTGGGAGCGGCCAAGGAGCTCGGCACAAGAACAAAAGACTCCTCCGCAAGCGCCGCCCCAGACGACGCCGTCAGCCACAGCTCCGCCGGCGAACGCCGAAAAAGCTCCCCAGGCCGCAGAATCCAAACCGCAGGGAATTAAGAAGGCCACGGGAAAATTCGAGGGGAAAGGGCTTTTCTTGATGTTTCTGCTCGTCTTTCTCGGCGGGCTGGCGCTCAACCTGACGCCCTGCGTGTATCCGCTCATCCCCATCACGATCAGCTATTTTGGCGGCCAGTCACAGGGCAAGAAGGGGAGCCTTGTGGCGCATTCCGTGATTTATGTCATCGGGATGGCCGTGACATATTCCATCCTGGGGGTGATCGCGGCGTTCACCGGCAGCCTGTTCGGCACGGCCCTGCAGTATCCGCCTGTGCTCATCGGCATCGCCCTGATCATGGTCATCCTGGCCCTGAGCATGTTCAATGTCTATGAGCTCCGCGTGCCGGCTTTTCTCAGCCAGCTGGCCGGCGGGTCCCGAAAAGGATTCTTCGGCACATTCTTCATGGGCCTGACCGTCGGGATCGTGGCCGCGCCGTGCATCGGCCCCTTTGTCCTCGGGCTGCTGACCTATGTCGGCGACAAGGGCAATGTTTTGTTGGGATTTTTCCTGTTTTTCGTCCTGGCGCTCGGCCTCGGCGTGCCTTTCCTGTTCCTGGGGATTTTTTCGGGGAGCATCAGCCGAATGCCCCGGTCGGGAGCCTGGATGGTCTGGGTGCGCACCATCTTCGGCTTTATCCTTATCGCCATGGCCATTTACTTTCTGAAACCGCTCTTTCCCAACGGGCTCTTCTATAATTTGACTTTGGCCTTGACGATGTTCGTGGCCGGCATCTACATGGCTTGGATCGAGCCGACAAAAACCCCGGCCAAAGCCTTCCCCTACGTCCGCAATGTCGTCGGCATTATCTTCTTCGCGATCGGGTTGTTTGTAGCGGCGACCGGGATCCAAGGCTACCTGGATGAGGAAATTGCCGTTAAAATGAGCGGCCTGGCCGTGGAAAAAGGGGCGGGCAGCGTGACCGACGCCGTCCAATGGTTTGCCTACTCCGATGAAAAAGTCGCCGAGGCCAGCCGCAGCGGCCGTCCCGTCCTGATCGATTTCTGGGCCGACTGGTGCATTGCCTGCAAGGAGCTGGACAAACGGACGTTTTCCGAGCCCGAGGTGATCGAGGCGTCGAAGAGCTTTGTCATGCTCAAGGTGGATTCGACTTCGGCCAAGGACCTGCAGGCCAAGGCCGTCTGTCAAAAATATCGGGTTAAGGGTTTTCCCACGCTGGTCTTCCTGGCTGCGGATGGAAAAGAGGTCGAGGATATCCGGGTGACCGGCTTCGAGCCGAAAAAAGATTTCCTTCCCAAGATGCAGAAGACGCTCGAGCTCAGCAGAAAAGGGACCTGAGGAGATGAAGATGCGCATACCTATTTACCAGGTTGATGCCTTTACCGATAGGCTTTTTTCCGGAAACCCCGCGGCCATCTGTCCGCTGGAAAAATGGCTGGATGATTCGGTCCTCCAGAATATCGCCACGGAAAACAATCTCTCGGAGACGGCCTTTTTTGTCAAAGAAGGGGATCACTACCACATCCGCTGGATGACGCCCACCAATGAGGTGGACCTCTGCGGACATGCGACGCTGGCTTCAGCGTTCGTGATTTTCAATGAACTGGACAAGAGTCTCGACAAGATCGTTTTCCATTCGCGAAGCGGCGAGCTGATCGTCACGAGAGACGGCAGCCTCATCAGCTTGAATTTTCCGGCCAATAAGCCTGCTCCCCAGACCTCGCCCGGGAACCTTCTGGACGTTTTCCCCATCGCTCCTCAGGAAGTCTTGTTCAACAAAACATTTCTCCTGGTTTTTCGGTCCGAGGCTGAGATCAGGAGAATGAAGCCCGATATCAAGAAGCTTCTGGAAGTGCCGACCTTTGGAGCGATCATTACGGCGCGCGGCGATTCTGTCGATTTTGTCTCCCGGTTTTTCGTCCCTCAAGCCGGCATAGACGAAGATCCGGTGACAGGCTATGCCCACACACTGTTGATCCCTTATTGGTCTGAAAAGCTGCGCAAAAAAAAGCTGCATGCCCTCCAGGTTTCCAAAAGGGGCGGTGAGCTCTTCTGCGAGGATCTTAAAGAACGCGTAAAGATCAGCGGCAAAGCTGTGCTCTATTTCAAGGGCCGCATCGTCTTATCGCTTCCTTAGAGGAAAGCTGAGCCCTGATTATCGGGCCAAGGATTTTAAGATTTCCAGGAATTCCGCTAAAACCATGGCCGTCGCTCCCCAAATTTTGTGGTGCTCGAAGGAGTAGAACGGCACTTCGACCGGCTGGCCGCCGATCATCCAAGTTTCCCTGTGCACATTGCGGGAATTCGTCAAGTGGCTGAGCGGCACTTCGATGACCTCCGCCACTTCTTGCGGACGGGGCTTGAACGAGAGCGCTCCGCTCGATGTGGCGACGACGGGATAGATGCAAAAATTGCTCGGCGGGATATATAAAGGCGTCAGGCTGCCAATGATTTGGATTTGGTTCGGATAAACACCCAATTCCTCCCAGGTCTCGCGCAGCGCAGCCTGCTCAAAATTTTCGCCGGGCTCAAGCTGCCCTCCCGGGAATCCGACCTGGTCTTTATGGGTGAGGACGGTGCTGGGCCTGCGGATCAGCACGATATGCCATGAGCCCTCACGCTGATACAGCAAAACCACCACTCCGGCCTTCAAACAGGTCGTTTCGACTTCTGTGTAAACCTTTTGGCCGGGCCGAGGCTCGGGCACCATTATTAGCTGCGCCTGAAGGCCGGGCTTGTCTCTGCGGAGCCTTCCCGTCAGCCATTGAGGGTCGAAATTCCCGAGACCGATTTTCATAATGAGTGCATTTTATGGAAATTTCGGGAGCGGGGCAACATATCCCTCGGTCCATGGGAAGGGGGAAATGCGAAGCGGGTTCCCCCTTCCCATGGACTGAGGACATATGTCCCCTAATTTTTTGGCTTCGGCCATTTCAATTCGACCGAATGCCGCACCAATTCCAAGGCCTCATCTTTCTCATTATAGACGAGGGAATAACAGCGGCCGTTTTTGAACAAATGATTTCTCTGTTCGCTGATCGAATCCTGGTCCTTTGAATAATAATAACGAGGGACTTTGACTTTCGCGATATAAACTCCATCTTGATCGAACAAATCGCAGTGAAGGATTCCTTTGTTGTTCCATTCGTTCTCGTAGGTTCCAACCAACAGCCCGATCTTGTCCAGGACATGGAAATCCAGGAAGAAAGGCTTTATCTTCGACATTTCCGAGTCCTGTCCTTTCAACTCGGGGAAATCCTTCATCAAACTCGCCAGGTCTTGTTTCGTCGTGGGGATTCGAACCCCTTTTTTCTTAATGATTTTTTTCAATTGGCCATTCGATGTTATCTGACGAATTTCGTATTGCGAAGAATCTCCGCAATAAAGACAATTGTTCGAATCAATCTGATAGTAAAAAATATCGTGGTAAAGGAGATAATTATATCCTACGTTCTGTGCTCTTTTCAAAAATCTATTATCCCATATCTCGACATCCATGATTTTTTCGAACCGGCTGTTGAATTTCTGAAGGCGGCTCAGCCCGGCGACTCCGCGCTTGATTCGCTCTTCGTCCTTCAAGGCAAAAAGGTTCCTCATGTCCTGGATATAAACGCAACCTCCGGAATCGAATTTCAGGTTGTTCATCATTCCTACCGATAAAAGCTGCCGACGCTCCAACCACTTTCCATTCATGTCGAATATCTGGATCACTTTTCTCGGCCGGTCGAGAACATAAATCTTTTTCTCTGGCGATACCGACAGATAAACCGAATTTTCGAACTCACCAGGTCCTTGTCCCTTTTTGCCGAACTGCCTGATGATTTTTCCTTCCTTGTCGTAGACAGTCATGCGACCTTCCAGGGATTCGAGAAGATAGATATTCCCCGCGTCGTCCACATCGAAAGAATACCGACGGCCAACCAGAGGGATGGATAATTCTTGTTTGAAGGCCAATTCTGGAGCATCTCTCCCCGAATATTTTGGAGTCGCAGGATTTTCAATGACCTTCGGGACCAGCGCCTGAGCGGCAAAAATGATTTGATTTTGGCTGCAAAGAACCAAGCCAACAGCCGCGACCAGCGGCCCTAAAAGCGATTTGAAGATTTTCATCAATCCCGCCTCTCTTTTTGGGTTAATGCCCTAAGAATCATCAGCTGTCCATTTATAATCTACTATACATAAAGACGCATTTTACAGTATTTTTTGGTTTAGCCAATCAAGTCCTGAGGAAAAGGCTATGGTGCTTCTAGTTTTTTGTCCAGCGGTTTCTCATCAGAGGTTGAGTGCACCCTATTTTTTTAAGAGAGGCGGGGCTTTTTCGTTATAGAGCCGGACGACGGTCTCGAAATCCCAGCGCTTTTTCTGGTCGGGGCGGTAAACAATCTTTATGCCTTTTAGCGTCCCCTCAAAGGGTCTTGATTGGGGGAGGTGCAGGATTATCTTTTTCGGCCGTTCTCGCTGTGGCGGCGCGAAATCCATTTTGACTCCCGAAGCTGTGCCGCGAACGACCAGGCTCATCGAGCCGAAATGGGTGGGCGCTCGCTCGATCCGAATCTCCTGGCCTTCTCCCAGCCACCAATCGGGCACGGCCGGCAGCAGATGAAGCTCATCGCCCGTCTCATAGACCAGCATGTGGCGTAGGAGCAGGGCATAGTTGCTCGCGCCCGTAGCATGCGGAATTGTTTCGCCCCAGGCCGTTCGTTCTTGATAATAAACTCCTTCCGGAAAAGCCTGGGCTGCTGTCGAATGGAGAAGATACCAATAGAAATCTTCCACAGCCTGCTCGTCCTGGCCGCGGCAAAGGTCGTTCATAGTCGTGTAGGCGCCCATGTAAGGATGGATGGCGGGCTTCAGCTTGGGCGTACCCCAACGAATGATGCCTTCCACATAGCCGCCCATGTATTCCTTCCTGACGTGCGTGCTTAAAGCCGCAATGCGCGCATCGCCTGGGTCGAAAATGGGCGTCGGCCAGAGGATCTCGGTGTTCCCCCAATGCGTCCCGTCCTTTTCCCAGCTCGGCGGGAAATAGGCAAGGCCCGTTCTTTTCCAGGCGGCATCAATGGCTTTCCGGTAGCCGTCCGCTTCGCGGCTCAAATCTTTTGCGTCTTTGTTTTTTCCCAGGATCTGGGCGGCCTCGGCGGTGCAGAGAATGGCCCTAAGGTTCCAGAAATCGTACCCGACGATGTGGTTCTTTCCTTCCCATAGATATTCGCCGTCGGCGGGAGCCGCAGGAAGCAGTCCGGGGAAGCCCGGGTCGGCCTTAGTTTTCTGCCGCGCCGCGATTGTCCAGTCCACTGACTTCTGCATCCTGGGATAGACTCCGGCCAGCCACTCCTTGTCTCCAGTGATCTTGTAGTATTGCCAAAGGACCCAAGCCGCCTGGCCGTTGGCGTCGAGCTGGCCCTGCTGGGATTCGAAACGGCCATCCGGCCGCTGGTGGCTGAGGTAGGCGTCGAGGGCCCGTCGGGCCTTTTCGAGCAGGCCGGCTTCTTCGATCTCCATGACCTGGTAGGCGCCGTCGCGGATATAAAATACGTCGTAGAATCCCTCGCCGGCGTGAATTTCGCCGCGGTCAAGAGCCAGGAGCTGACAGACATGCGAGGCCAAAAACGCCTCGGTCGCTTTGCGGCAGGGGACGGATATGCGGGCGGTCCCCGTCATCAGAGTTTTCCAGAAATCCACAGTGCGCTTCAGCCAGATCTTCGGGTCCTCCTTTTGGAATGCGTCGGAGCTCCCAATCGGAAAGAATGGAAAACTCACGTGTCCTTCCTTGGCCTCACCCGGCTTCAAGGTCCATGAGAAGTCTTGGACGAACGTCTGCCGCTTCAGAATGTCTTCCGGCTTTTCCGGAGGGGATTCTGCCACCTTGACATAATCTTCTTTCGCCGTCCAGCGCTTGAGTTGGATTCTGGCCGGGGCCTTTCGGGTTCCGGCATTCGTCGCTTTGACCGCAACCCAATTCAAATAGTTTTCTCCGTCCGTAGGCCAGGCGAAGGCGCGTGTCCAGTCGGCCGCGGCGGGAAGCGGCGTGGCCCAAAACATGAATTCGTAGCGGACATTATCCAAGGATGTTGTGACTTGAACGACCGGGAGCCAGCCTTCAAGCAGCGTTTTTGTCTGCCGGCGGCTGAGAGGCGTCGGCGGGTTGCCGACGGCGATCGAAACCCTGTCCTTTCCGGAAAGGAGAAGCTGGTTGTCCGGGGTGATGCGCGTGCCGCGCTCGTAATCTTTCAGGCCGATGACGCTCCAACTGTTCCGGAAATAATCGAAAGGCTCCTGCGCCGTCAGGAGAGAAACTGCGATCAGGGCCATTGTCGCCAGCATGAAAATTAATGACGGACCCCGTTTCCGGACCGAAGAGGACTTTTGTCGTGATTCTTGCGCCATGTGCGGATGCCCCCTTTATTTCAACCGGCACGATCGTTTTTCGGCGGGTTCGATTGTGTCCGCGGGATTGATAATTTTGGACAAGTCTACGGTGATAGAGGCCGTCTTGACGCGTCCTGGCCTATAAAACTACCTTTTTCTTTCTCCAGCGGAGCTTCATGGTCAGGACTCTGTCCGTCGAAAAGATCCGAGCGGCGATCACGACCATGACGGTAAAAAAGAGGGCCATATAGAGAATCCCGAACAGCACGGACCGGTAATTCTCGAGAAAGATGTTCTGCGTCGCCAGAAACGGATGGGAAAATGGGATGGCCAGGAGGAAGATCTTCACGGGCAGGGAGAGAGTTTTCACGTCGGTAAACATTGAGATGAAATATGGGATCATGACCAGGAAGATCATGGGCATGATCAGGCTTTGGGCGCTGCGGAAATCTTCGGCCAGGACCCCGAGAATGGTGGCCAAGGCTAACGCGCAAAGAATGGCGAAGAAAAGCGACACTCCGAGAATGACGAGCGCTTTGGCGTCCAAGGCCAGTCCGAGCTTCTGAACGACCTGGGAGACTCCGGGCGCGTTGGCCATGCCTCCCATCACGCCGCCCATGTAGCTCCGGAAGCCCACCATATAGATTGCCGCCGAAAGCAAGCCGGCCAGTCCGGCGGCGAGCATTTTGGCGGAGACGATCGTGGCCCGGGAAATGGGCACGGTCAGAAGCGTTTCTAAGGTCTTGTTCTGTTTCTCCATGGCGATGGCGGAGATGACCATCTGGGATGAATAGATGAGGATCATCATCAGGATGACGGGGATAATGACGGATTGGGAAGCGACGAAGCCGGCGATCATCGCGGCCGAGCCTTCAGCCATCCGGCTCTTGATGATGATGAAATCTTTGCTCTTGATGGGACTTTTAATATTTTGAGGGTCGAATTCGGGGATTTTCTTCTTCAGGAAGTCGTTGGAAAGGTAACTATTGATCGCGGAGATGACGCCCTTGAGGATGCCGGATGTCCTTGTTCCCATGATCGAGAAATTCCTCATGAACGTGTAGGTTTGGATCTCCTTGGTTTCGAATTTGGCCACGGATTCCCCGAACCCCTGCGGAATGACGACGAGGAGATTGGTGTCCCCGGCGCGGGCGATGTCGACCGCGGCCGCTTGATCGGCGGCCTTGATCTTTTCGACCTGAAAGTTCATCGACTGAAGCCCGCCGAGGAGTTGCTGAGAAAACGCAGAGCTGTCGAGATCGAGAATGGAGATCTTCTGTTTCCCGGCTGCCCGCTCTGCCTCTTTTTTGGTGATTCCCCCGATAAAGTAAAAAAGGGCCATCATGAACAGCAGAGAGATGATGAGCTGGGGGGTGAGCATGTCCCTGATTTCCTTGAGGAGAAGGTTTCGAAAGTTTTTCATCGCACGGCGCTCCTGAACACGGTTTCGAGATTCTCGGCCTGGTATTTTTCCTTCAGTCCCCGCGGCGTTCCGGCATCCAGGATCCGGCCCTTGTCGATCAAGGCAACGCGGTCGGACAGAAACTCGATCTCCAGCATGTTGTGTGAGGAAAGGAGGACCGAGATGCCCTCACGTGCATAGCGCTTGATGATCTCCCGGACCTCCAGGGAGTTGATCACGTCCAGTCCGGATGTGGGCTCGTCCAGAATGGCCAGGGCGGGTCGGGTCATCAGGGCTCTCCCAAGCAACAGCTTTCGGACCATGCCTTTGCTGTAGGTGCCGACTTTTTCGCCAAGGCGGTTTCCCAAGTCCGCGACGCCCTCAGCCCTCTTGATGAATTGCGACGCCTCATCGTCCGTATGGGCGTAAAAGTTGGCCATGAATTTTAGATAATCCTTTCCCTTGAGGTTCCTGTATGCCCCGGCCTCTTCGGGTAGGTAACTGATGTTCTCTCGGATTTTTTCGGGCTGCTTTTTCACGTCAAAGCCGCGAAGCTCGACCTTGCCTTCCGAAGGGGACAGCAGGGTGGCTACGATTCTCAAAGTGGTGGTCTTGCCCGCGCCGTTTGGGCCGATCAGGGCGAAGATCTCGCCTTCCTCCACCTGGAAGCTAATGCCCTGGAGGGCTTCCAGGCGGCCATAGGACTTCTTCAATCCTTCGACGTTTAGAACAATGCTCATCCGGTTCTCCTTTGTTTTCTCTTTATAGCATTTTCCCCGCTGCATCGCAAATCCCCATCGAGCGGGTCATGCTCAAAGCCGCCAGAGGTAAGACGCTTTGAAGAAGAAGCCTCGTTTTGATTCCAAGAATCGGTCGGCGCTGACATAATCTCCGTCCTTCCAGGCGATCTTCTCATACAGAGAGCCATAGCCGATGTGAATGACGGTTCCCGGGATGTAGGTAAAGGAGGCAAGAAAATCCGTCATCAGCCGCTTCCAGAACGAGTTGTATTCGACGATGGCCCGAAAGAAGAGGTATTTGTTGACTTGATAGATATTCCGGCTGCGGACGATGGTGTAATCGTATTCCTTGACGCCGCCGGCGGAGCGTGTAAAGTCCGAGTACGTCAGACTGAGGTCGAAACGCAGATTCTCTGAGGGAAAGTAGGTGACGGCTATCTGAGCGTCGGCCCCGCGGCCTTGATAGGGGTCGTCGACGTACCGGATCTTTTCGCCGTATCTGTAGGAGCCGCCCAAGGTCAGGTTTTTTGTGATATAGCTGTTGGCGACGACCCGCAGGCTGCTGCGGCCGAACTTGCGACCGAGGTAGATTTCTGTCGCGTACCCCCCTCCGAGGGTGAAGGTGGAATTCCGAGGCAGGAGGAATCGAAGGTCAAACGAATCGTCCGTTTCGTACAGCCCGCTGAACCTGTCGCGGATCTGCGTGCTGTGAAACATGGGATCGATCCGCAAAATCAGCTTGGACTTTGGGTAGAGCATCGGCAGAACCCCCACCTTGAGCCGGGTCAGTCCGTTTCGTGTCAGGTAGCCGACTTCGGTATCGAATTTTTCGCTCAAGTCCTGGAAGGCGGCCATGATAACCCAATCGCGGGTCGAGTACAGGTATCCGAGCCCCAAGGCGTGGCCGTCGAGGGATTCTCCGGCTGTCCCGGGTTTTGTCCGCGACAGGAATCCATGGAAGCTGAACATGCTTGAGGGCGTGAGACGAATTTGGCCGTCCGCCCCTGCCACGGCGTTGGTGTGGGATCCTTGAAACCTCCCGGTCCAGAATCCGCCAAGATGGCCGTCCTCGCTTAAAGCATGTTTGTACCGGACGATGGTGAAGTGGGCGTAGTCTTCCGCTGCCTCCGAGGGAAGTTCGTCCATGGCGTAAATCGAGGCAATCGTGTCCCTCGCTGAAACCTTTCCGTTGAGCTTCACGCCCACGAGCGGGTCGACGATCGTTCTGGTATAAATGACGGCGCCAAGAGGATCGCCATCTTGGTATGCGGCGAAGAAAAATTTCTCCTGGCCCTCGAGGAAGAAGGGCCGCTTTTCGGGATAGTAGAGAGAGTAGCGCAAGTTGAAGTCCACCTGGCCGGCATCGGATTCGACCTGGCTGAAGTCGGGGTTCACCGTCCCGTCCATGATGAGCTCGAGACGTCAATCCGTACTTGGCCGTCAGGCTCAGATTGGTTTCGCCCTTTTCGGCCTTGAGCGCCCCTTCGTCCAGGGCGCTCTGGCCGCTATAGGTCACGGCGGGAAGGACCTCGAGCAGGGTGTAATGTTTAATGTCCGTGAATAGGAGCGTGCGTCCTTGCGTCAGAAAGTTCATCCCTTGGGCGGGATCGAGGGGCGGATAAGTTCCGTGCTCCGGAAGACGGCTGACGCGCCGTTCGAAGATGATGCCCATTTCCACGGGCTCCCGGCGAGCGTAGCGGATGCTCTTGAAGGGGACTCGCATTTCGATGGCGTAGCCCTCTGCGTCGATCTTTCCCGCCGAATACCAGACGATGTCGACGCTAAAATCTTCTTGGTTTCCCTCAAATTTCGAGTCAGCCTGGATGCCCAGAGGGTTGACGTAAAGCGCATAGAGGGATTGTTGATCGTTGAATGTGTCGAGGTTGATACAAATCCAATCTTCGGGCCGGATCGTGTCCCGAGCCGAGATGGAGGCTTTGATCTTGTCAGGCTTGCTGTCGTAGCAGCGGAAGGCGAAGTAGAGATTCTCGCTGTCGTACGCATAGTAGACGACCGAGTTTTCCTGCATGTCCTTGCCGTAGTCCGGGTGATAGGTCTTGAATCCCGTCTCATGGGGAGCATTTTTCCAAACGGGGTCATCGAGGACGCCGTCGATGACGGGCGGCATATCGGTTTTATACGGCTTGAGCGGCTGGAGTTTTTCTGCGGCTGATGAAGGCACAAAGGTGAAAATGAGAACTATCCATAGGCACCCTGCGATCGCTGTGGCACGCCGTCGAGGAATGACTGCCGTTCGCATATCTTCTCTCCTGCTTGATTCGGGGACAAAATATCCCAACATCTCGATTTTGTAAATAAAAAAATTGGGGATTAAATGTTCCAGCGATAGGAAACCTTCAGCAGGAAGATGTTGTCGCCGGGGGCCGTCAGCAAATCGCCCAGATCGCGGCGCAGCTGGAAATCTCCCGGATGGGCATAATCGGCCCGGTTCTGGGTCCAGACAAAGTAAAGCAGCGAGCCGGGGAAATATTCCCATCTCAAAACGACCGTGCCGCGGAGAGACTTCATGTTGAAGTCCGGGTCGCCGAAAGAGAAGGCGGGGGCCGGCCCTTCGCCGTCCGGGTCCACTGAGTAGCGGCCGTCCGCATAGTTGATGGTCGATGGTCCCTGGCCGTAAAGGTTAAAATCAAAGGTCCTGGGCCGGGCCAGCTCTCTAAAGTGGCTGTATTTTCCGACGCCGATGAACGGCTGCAGGTAGGCCTGCAGGCTCAGCTTCGGCGTGAACGTCCAGTTGATGCGGAATTCCAAGGAGATGATCTTCTGGTCGATATGGCTGAAGATATACCGAGTCCCAAAGGTTTCGGTCATCAAGTCGTCCGAGACACGCGTGACCCACTGGTTGTTGGTGACTTCTCGAACGAGCTGCGGGCCTACGGATAAGCTGAGGTTCGACCACGGTTTCCAGCGCAGGGTCAGCTGCGCATTCCACTCCGTTCCGTTTTGCGGCTGCGCATAAACCATGCCGTTGCCCTCGAGAACAAAGGGCTTCCGGCTGTCTGTCGCCAACTGCAGGTCCAACTCCCAGCCCCACGGCCTGAGCGCGAGGGGGCCTCCTCGGGTCATGTTGTTGCTCAGGGTCGGCGGGTTGTAGGCGAACATCGTGTTGAAGTTCCAGAAGTTGCGGAAAACGCCCTGGACCGAAGCAAACCATCCTTCATAAACTTTGTTGCCGCCGAAGTCATAATTCCGGGCGGCGCCGACGAAGATGAGAGCCTGCTGGAAGACCTTGCCCGGTTTCGTCCATTGATAGGCGGGAAGGAACGAGAGATTGACCAGGTCCGAACCGCTTTGCTGGAATCCCGCGTCGTTCGGGTCAAAGCCGGGCGATAGCACTCCGGCCTGGGCCAGGAAGAGAAGGTTGCCGTTCTGTTTGGCGAAGCTCATGCGGCCGCCCCAACCGTTGAGCGATGTGGCCGCGGGGTCCACTTCGACGTGCGTTGCGTCGGGCCGCTGGAAGTAGTGCATGGAGGAATACTGGAGGCGAAGAATATCCTGGACGCTTCCCTCGACGCGCGTCCCGCCGACCCAGCCGCCAAAGACATAGTTTCGCTTCTTGTCGAGAAAGGACCAGCCATCAACGGCCATGCTGAAGGCGTTCTTGTTGAGAATGCCGTCGAGCGTGTCGGTCCGGAGGTCGCGCATGACGCCCGTGGCCATGACCCCGATCCCCTGTTGGCCTTCGTTGATATCTTTCTGGGCGCGGAGCGCTCCATAATAAGTGAACGGCTCGACCTCTTCCTGGAGGCGAACGCCGAAGGAGTCGATCTCGGCGTATTCACGTGCCGTCAGGGCGTTGACGAAGCCGACGTTCCAGCCGCCCAGCTTGCCCGTGAGCTTGGCGGCGCCGAGGATCGTCGAACGGTCGGGGACGTTGACGAAACCGTCCTGCGTGACATAGCCTTGGGGCGCGCGGCCGACCCTGCGGCTGTAGAAGAAGGTGGGGCTGGGCCAATTGATGTTGGCGTTGAGGTAAATGCCGCCGCGGCCAAAGTTGTTGAAGATCGACGCCCCCTCGATGAAGAAGGGGCGCTTTTCCTCATAGAAGGTCTCATAGGCAGAGAGATTGACGACGGCCGGGTCTACTTCGACCTGACCGAAGTCGGGGTTGACGGACGCATCCAGCGTCAGGTTGCTCTTGAGCCCGACTTTCAGGTCGAAACCCAGGTTGCCCAGATATTTGTGTCCCCGTTCGAAGGGATTGCCCTGCTCGGCCGGCCGGAACTGACTCTGGCCGACGGAATATGGAAGGAATTCGACATGCCTGCCGGGGCTGATGGCGCGGATGCCCTCGAGGCGGGCGAATTTCGAAACGAAGGCAGACTCGCTTTTCGGCACCCAGGAGAAGGCTGCCTTCTCATTCTTTCGCTTGATGATTCTTATGAAATTCACGCCCCATATGTATTCGTCCTTCTTCGGGAAGCGAATCTGGTTGAAGGGAATCTTCATCTCGACGATCCAGCCTTCGCCGTTGACGGAGGCTTTCCATTCCCAAACGCCGTCCCAGGAGGTATCCTCATTGACATCGTTCGAAAGCGCCTCATCTAAAATTGAACCGGCCGGGTTGACGCCGAACAGGTAGCCGGTCCTCTTGTCATAATAGGGATCGACGGCAAAGAAAAACCAGTCCGAATCGGTCTGTGAATCGCGTCGCCCCAAGCGGCTGATGATTTGTTTGGGCTGGGAGTCATGGCAGTAGGCGGCCACGTACAGGGCCTTATCGTCATAGGCCACCCAGACATGGGTCTTCTCGGTGGACGGCGCGCCGTCGTTGGGATCGTTTTGGGTGAAGCCATCGGCGGGTTCCGTCTTCCAGACTCTTTCATTGAGGAGGCCGTCGATCACGATGGGTTCTTCTGCCCGCACGGCCCGCACGATTTTCTGTTCGGGCGCTTTTTTCTCGTCTTTAACCTGCTTGTCCTTTGCCGCCAGCATAAGCGGTAGAGCCAGCAGAATGAGCCAAAGCGCTGTTTTCTTCATCTCTATTCTCCTAGACATTCCGAGCGCATCGAGCCGCAACTCTCTCCTTTTTTCTCAATAATAGATACGTAAAAGCCGCCTGGAAGGTTGCATGAAGGCCCGCCTTTTAAAAAGAAGGTTCAGCAGATTTCCCTTTTTCGGCGTCCTCCGGATGCTCTAATCCATCAAGAAAATGATCGAGAAGCTGAAAGAATAGAAATTGAGCGTCGCCCTGCTTCTCAACTTTTCGTTCCATTCTGGGAATGTCAGAACGCTTGGGTCGCGATTCGATCCTATTTTATTTTCGAAGCTTTTCTCTCGCGTTGGCCCTGATTAACGGTTAGTCCTGTGACCTTGCCGTCGGCGTCTTTCACAAATTTGATGATATCGGCGGTTTTCAAGGAGAAGAAACTGCTCTCGGATTCCGGATAAAACTCGCATTTCGTTCGCCCAATAGGAACGACGGGCAAGGAATCCACGACGAGATGATCGCCTTCTTTTGTGATCGAGATTTGATTGGCCGGCGCGAACTCGTATGTCCCCGCATAGCTTTCGAGCAGGCTCACGTCGATTCTTGCCACGATTCTTTCAACGGGCTTAAAGGCGGGCCAGCCGTACTCGGCGGCGAGACTCCTCAATACTTCTATATAAAGGTCACCACCCAGGTCTCCGTTGGTCATGATAGCCGCACCCTGGCCCCGTTCGGGGAAAGCGAGAAAGATGCAGCGAAACCCAGCATTGCCGCCGCTGTGAGTGAAGAACAAACCCTCTCCCGCTCCTCGCAAGACAATTCCCAGACCGAACTCTCCCTTTTGCAGGGTCAGCATCTGCTGAACCATGGACTGGGAAAGGATCTTATTGGATTTTCCCTGCTTGGACAGCAGGAGTTCGATGGCGAACCGGCACAGGTCGGAGGGAGTCGTCCATAATCCCGCCGCCGCCAATTCGGGATAGGTATGCCATTTGCCTTTAATGGGCGTGCCGTTCATGCCGTGGGCCGCCGATTCGCGGCCCATGAACTTCTCGGAAAGAGGCTGCTCATACACGCTGTTCGTCATGCCGGCTTTATCGAGCACGGTTTCTTTGATGATGTCAGGATACGGCTTGCCCAGAACATCGGTCAAAAGCTGTTGGAGCACGGTGTAGCCGCCGCCGGAATATCGGAACTGGCTTCCGATCTCGATATCCACGCGAATGGGAGCGGAGTTGGCCGGCTTCTCGCCGTCGAGAATCTGGCGGAGCGTGGGCACCGCCGCGCCTTGCGCGTATCCGGGAAATCCCGAGACTGTCAATCCCGCGCTGTGGCTGAGGATGCCGCGTAGCGTAACTTTTTTCTCCTTGGTCCACTCATTGTCCGGCACTTTCCAGGAGCGAAGCTTGTCGTTGACGTTTTCGTCCAGGTCGAGAAGGCCTTGTTCCACATAATGCAGCGCGGCCGCAGCCGAGACGGGCTTGCTGATCGAGGCGGCCTGAAAAAGTGTTTCAGGCGTCACGGGATCATTCCCTCCCGCTTCTTTAACGCCGTACCCCTTGACCCACTCAATTTTAAGATTATTGATGACGGCGATGCTGACGCCCGGGACTTTGTAGTCCTTCATCCGGGCGGCCAGGCCGGCCGTCAGAGGGGGCCGGCCTTTGATCGTATAACCCGGATTCGGAATCAGGCCATTTTCAATTCTTTGGATCCGGGCATCGAGGTCGCCAGCTTGTTTTGCGGGACCTGCCTGAATCTCACCCGCCGCAACAACGAGGGCCAGGACAACGAAGAATAGAGCGAAATGTTTTTTCCTCATTTTCTTATAACCTGCAGGGCTTTTTCCAAGAGTTCATCCCGGCCTTCGAGGACGCCCTTGATCGTCCGCGTCGCGGGCACGGTCGGCCGGATCCCGATGAGATGCTGCTGGGAGCCGTCGTGCTTGACGACTTTCATACCGGTCCAGGTGACCCGGAAGAAGCCGGGAAGCTCAAAAGGATTGACGTTTCCGTTTGTTCCGGCCGTCGGCTCTCCGACGATCTCGCCCAGCTTGTAGTGCTCGACGAAGCCGAGGACCGATTCGGCATAACTGATCGCCCGTCCATCCGCGATGAACGCGACTTTTCCTTTGATCTTCGGCTCGCGCGATTCCAGGAGCCATCCCATTTTCTGGAAGCCGGCGATATTTTCCCGGTCGGGGTAGATGAATTGCGGGATTTGCATCCAGGCCCCCGACGTATCTCTGGCTTTCAGCAGGTAGCAAAGGATGTCCTGGTTTCCCCTGGGATAGCCTCGCAGGTCAAAGACGATGCCTTTGGCCGCCGCCAGGTCTTTGAGCCGAAGATTGATAACGTCCCAGGTCGCCCGGTCCAGGTCGACATAGATGATTCCCTCCGGGAAGTTGTAGATCGGCGGGCCCTTGGGTTCCGAAACGGGCTGTCTCCTATTTCTTTTGACGTCGATGTCCAAGATTTTCCCGCCGCGTTTGACGCCGAGCTCCGCGGTCGTCCCCTCGTCTCCGGATCCAAAGAGGCTGAGGGCCCGGGTGCGTTCCCATTGGGGCGAGCCGGAGATCGTTTC
Source organism: Candidatus Aminicenantota bacterium (assembly GCA_963715635.1). Lineage (GTDB taxonomy): Bacteria > Acidobacteriota > Aminicenantia > Aminicenantales > UBA4085 > JAPKZH01. Next base: position 4,146,134 of record OY970261.1, read on the forward strand.
CTCCGTCTTCCGCAGAGCCTCATCCGCCCGGACACCGTCCACGGCGACAATGATGTCGCCCCGCTGAAGGGGAGACGGTTTGCGCGTCGCCGTCACGACAACTTCATTTTCCACCCACTCTACGACCATGGGAAGGCCGGCCGGCGCGGGCAGGTTCGCGGCATAGACGCTGCCGTGTCCGTCGCGCAGATGGACGACCATCTGGTTCAGCGTGTTGAAAAAATCTTTTTCAGTTTTATCTTGGAGCGCTTTTCGAAGCGACAGTGTCAACTCCGCGTCCCAATTCACGCCCACGACATCGAAGTAGGGATAGAAGTGCTCGAAGATATTCCAGGCGATGATAACGTCGGCCAGCCGGACGAATTCATTCCTGGCCGACCAATCCTCAATCTTCTTGGCGGCCAGGGCTTTGGCCCATTTGTCAAAAGGATAGCGGTCATTCTTGCCCAGCGTCTCTTTGTCGTTTCCGTACAGTGCCAGAGGGATAGAGCAGGCCAGCTCGTCAGTTAATTTTTTCCGGATTGTTTCGCCGATGGCCGGGGTCTTTTCAAAGAGCTTCTCGGATAGTTTTAGGGTCGGGGGTTCGATGACCAGGCATTGTTTGCCTTTGGCCGGATTTTGCAGCGAGATTTTGTAGAGATATCCCCGGCTGAGGGCCGTCCATCCGGAGGGCGCCTTGTCCGGTTCGCCCTCTTCGAAGCCGGGATTCTGGATGGCCAGCGGCTTCCATTTGCCTTTCTTATCTTTCGCCTGAAGCTCGAAACTGTCGAGCGCCATCCTGTCTCCGTTTTCCAGGATTCCGCCGAAGGAAATGAACACGGCGTCAGAGGCCACTGTCCCTATGATTTCATAATCTTTCCATTGGCTGGAGCGGATGGGACGATCCCTCATGCTGTCCAAAAAGCCGACCCGGTTGTTCGGCTTGTCCACGCGCAGCCACAGATATCCCCGCCTCTGACTCTCTTTCCCTTCCATCCTCACCGACGCTTTGAGTTTGATCTCCTGGCCGCGGCAAGCGGCGGCATCGATCCCTTGGCTGATCGTTCCGGCGATCATCGAGGCTTTGAGAACGTTCTCTCTGTTGACGCGGATGCTGAGATAAGGGGAGTTGGCGCTTCCGAAGCCGACCCCGCGGTGCTGCCATGCGACGACCTTCAGTCCGGCCGTATTCTTTGGAAAGGCGGAAGACATGTCCTTCGGCGGTTCGCCGTTAAGATAGATTTGGGCGGTCGGCGCAATGGGCAAAAAGAGACCCTCCAAAATGGCTTTGAGATCGCGGGAATCACGTGCCTTTTTGACTTTCTCGGCGCCGTAGATCGCAAATTTCTCCCAATCGACTTGAGCGGCCTCATCGCTCGGATGGAAGTAGCGGATATATCCATAGAGCTTGGCAAAAGCCCTGAGGTTCTTGATGGCCTGTTCATCAGGATTTTTTTGACCCCAGGAAAGCAGGAGAAGGCTCACAACAAAGGATGTCAACAGGAACGCTCTGAGGGTCTTCGTCTTCATAAAATCCTAAAATCCTCTCAATGGCTTCGATCGGTGAAACGAAAGAAGCCCCTATCATAAAGAAAACAAGGGTCAAACCTCAATAACAAATAATTAGATTCGGGGTCAAACCTACTCGTTATGGACAAATTTATAGCGGGATGAATCCATTGTCATATGCTCCTTGGAAGGATGGCAGGGAGCGAAGCGACCGGACACTCTTGGAGGGGGACCCTTTCACGGGTTCCCCCTCCAACGGGCGACGGGAATACCCGCCAGCCCAGCCATCCCTCCGAGGTGCATCTTCCCGTGAATTCATTTTTAAATGGTCATTGGAAATAAGCCCTGAGAAAGGGTTTCCTTCCAAGAGTATCCGTAATGAGTAGGTTTGACCCCAGAATTACTTGCGGAGTGAGGCCTTGGAGAAGAGCGTCTCCGGGATCGAGGCGTCGAATTCGATGTGCTCGATCCTGAACTCCGTGCCCAGACCCGTCTTCAGGACATCCCGAAATACGGCGATGTTTTGGATCCATCTATTTTGGACGCGAACGACACCTTTCACCTCCAGGGTCTTCAGCAACTTGCCGCTTTTCGCGTAGCGCTCCTCTTTGAGCAGGACATAGTGTTCCTTGTCCACCCAAACCTTCCTGAAGTCATAGGCCACGTCCTCGCCTTTCGCCTTGAGTTCAAGCACCCAGCAGGGCCGCTCAAGAACGATCTCTTCGCCGGCCACTTTGGCCGCATAGAGCTTGCGCAGCACCTTGTCTTCCATCATGTCTTCATAAGACAGGTCAGATCCCATGACGGATTGGCGCAGCATATGGCCGGAAATACTGATGGTCCGGTCGGTATCAGGGGAATAAGTCCAAAGCTGGTCTCCCAGCTTCAGCATCTTGATTCCTTTTTCGCGGGGAGGCTCGAGGTATTCGGTGAAAGCTTTGTCGTTTCCCTGGATCCAGGACTTGGCTTTGATGGAACGGCTGTCCCGGCGGCCGTGGATGATCATTTCGCTTAAGATGATTTTGTTGCCGGAGACGGCATTCTGGTCTGCTTTTTCCAGGATCAGGTCTGCCGAGGGTGGATTTTGGGACAGGGCCGGAGAGATGATAGATACCGGCCAAACCAAAACCATGACCAGCAAGACTCGGATACCGAATCGTCGTTTCATGTTTCCAGCTCCTTGAACAACTGGGCGGTCTGTCGCTTGAAGATTCCCAGGCCGGCGATGGCGGTTCCCGCGAACGTAGCCAACAACCCGGGTATAAAGCCGATGACAAAGGCGAAAGGTGTGATTCGAGAACGCACGACCGTAGGCATCAAAAAGGTGATGTTTCTCAACATGCCGCTGAGGTCAATACCCTTGACCTGGATATAGTACGATACGGCCAGCCCAAGAACGGTCCCGGCCACGCTGCCGAGAACGCCGATCATCAGGGACTCGTAGATCATCGATTGATAGACATGCGCCTTGTTTTCGCCGATGGCCAGCCTGACGCCGATTTCGCCGTACCGCCGGAGGCTCCCGATGAGGCTCGCATTCCAGAGGACAAGCGACATCGCGAGCATAAAGATAAAGATAACGATGGAGGTCAAGTACTTCAGCCCGATGAACAGCATCTCCATGCCGGGTTGTTCTCCTAGGATCTGCATGACCGGCAAAAATTCGTCCGCTTGGCCTTGGAAACGGGCATTGAAGGCCTTGGCCATGGCCGCGGCTCTTTCCTGGCGATAGAGAAGGTCTTCGGCGAAGCCCAAGACCTCGCCGGCGGCATCCTCCATATCGAGGGCATTTTGGATGTCGGCGAGGTCGGCGATGATTCCCATCCGGTCCATGGCCCTGATTCCGAAACGGATGGTGCCGGCGATGACGAAATTCGTCATGCTCATGCTGCCGTGCATCGTGGAGCTGATGAGCGTCGCCTTTTCGCCAGGCTGAACGCCCAACTTCGTGGCCAGCTCATCGCTCAACAGGATCTCGCCCGGTTTCTGGGGAAGCCGGCCGCGAACGATCACTTTTTGCAGCTCGAGAAGCTTCGGCTCCGGACTTGAAGGGGTCAAGATGTCTGCGGCCATGCCGACAACAGGACCTTGGGTTTTTGTCTCTCCTTTTTCATCCGGAATATCCAGCAGCCCGCCGAACTGTATCCGCCGGGTCCAGAAATAACCCGGAAACTCAGCCTGAAGGTCTTTGATCAATGCCGAGACATACATCGAGGCCAGCTCGTTGGGGATCTGGTCGATTTCTTTTGCGTAGGCCCGCGTCATCACCTTGACATGCCCGTGCCTCAGGTTGGCGTTGTACCTGATGACGTCCGTTTCCATGCTCTTGATGTAGCAGAACAGAAGCACCGTTAGGAATGCGCCTGCCAGGACGATGAGAAAAGGGAAAACACTCCTGGCCCGGTCGCGGATGATTCCCTTCAAAATGAATCTCATCATTGGAGTTTTCCTCTCAGGGCATCCGTCGGCTTGAGCCGGGCGATCTTTCGGGTCGGAAGAAAGCTGACGACGGTCGTAATCATAAAAACAAGGATGATCGTACCGAGGACCAAGCGGGCGCTGTAGGTTGGGTAGAGCTTTTCGCTGATGGCAAAGCCAAAACTCGAAAAACTATCTCCCTGGTTGCCCGGCAGGCCAAAGCCATGGATGGCGGTATAGGCTAGCAGGGGAATCCCATAAACGGCGCCGAAGACGGCGGCCAGGATTCCGTTCATGGCTCCTTCGAACGTGAACAACTCGATGACCTTAACCCGGGAAAAGCCCAGGGCCATGATGGTCCCGATCTCTTTGCGCCGCTTGAATATCGCCAACACCTGCGTGTCGAAGATGGCCAGCATGGCCAGGAAGAGGAGGATGACGTAGAGGATGGACGCGCCGATGGTCTTGGCCTGGACAAGACTCTTGATGTCCTTGAGGAGATCATCCAGTCCCCTGAACGTCCAGCCGGAAATCGTTCCGGCCGGGGCCGAATTTTTCTCGAGCACAACCAGGGTTGCCTGCGATTTCATCCCGGCCATTTCCTGAAGCATCGGAAGCGGCAGCCAGACTTGGCCGTTGTCGATGCCCTGGTCGATGGTTTTCATGACTTCGACGATTTGAAGGTCTTTGGCGTCGAACGTGCCGTTGGCGTCGCGCCAGCGCACGGTCACCACATCGCCCTTCTTCAGGCCGCTGGTCGCGGACATGCGGCCTCCGATCAAGGCGGGAATTTCATGATCCGTCGGCTTCAAGGCGGACGAGGGCAGGTCCAACAGTTTCTGGGCTGGATCGATACCTTTGAGGAGCGTGGGCAGGATCCGGCCGCCGGGGTAGAGGGTTGCCTGGACGATCAAAATGGGCGTGGCCTTGCCCTGTTCGATGAGATTTTGCGTCGGTCCGGTGAGAGGCAGGTGGGCATCCTGCAGTGTGAACGGATCGAACGGGTCGTAGGATTCCGCCCAGTATTGCCCGCCGCCATATTCGGCAGCAATCATGGCCCGCGACACCTCGGCATCAAGGCCGATATAAATCCCCTGCGTCCAAATAATTGCCACATAGGCCATGGACAGCACGGCGACGTTGAGCCACGTTTTTATCCCGGCGCCCAACAGGTTCCTGAGTGCCAGCTTGGGAATGATCATGGGCGGGCCTCCTCAGCGGACGTCATGATTTCGTCCCCGGCCACTTTGCCGTCGAGCAACGTGATCTTGCGGTGCAGATGCCGGATGACCTTGTCGTCGTGCGTCGAAAAGAGAAACGTCGTCCCCAATTCGCGGTTGATCTGCTCCATGGTATCCAGGATGTGATGGGAATTCTCCGCATCCAGATTGGCGGTGGGCTCGTCAGCCAGGATGATCTCGGGCTTCTTGACAATCGCCCGGGCAATAGCCACGCGCTGGCTCTGCCCGCCCGAGAGTTGGTTGGGCCGGGATTTCGCCCGGTCGGCGAGATGGACCCATTCCAGGGCGTCCATGACCGCCTTTTGCCGGGCCGCAGGCGATAGGCCGAGAAGGAGGAGCGGGAATTCCACGTTCTCGTAAACCGAATAAACCGGAAGAAGGTTGAAGGTCTGGAAGATGAACCCGATGTGTCGGTTCCGCAGCTCAGCCGCTTTTTTCTGCGACAGGCGTTCGACCTTTTCACCCAGGACCTCGGCACTGCCCTTGGTCGGCGTGTCGAGCGAGCCTATGATGTTGAGGAGCGTTGTTTTGCCCGAGCCGCTCGGTCCGACGAGACCGGCGAACTCACCTTTCTTGAGGGTCAGGTTGACATCGTCCAGGGCGACAATGGACTGTTCGCCCATGGGATAGACTTTCACTAGGTTTTTCGTTCTGATCAGGATCGAGTTTTCCATGTTCACCTCGCCGTCAATGATTAAAGACAGCCATGATTTGTATCCCTTTTCCCCCAAACAGGTTCTTTCCCCGCTGGCTCGCGTATATCCGGTACTCTTCGGGATTCCAAAACGCAATTACGTAAAAGCTCCATTTATCATACGTCCTCTGCCAGGTGATGAAGCGGTACCAGTCTTTTGTCTTCCAGTTGTAAAAAACCATCCCCCTGATCCTGTCGAGCAGGCCCAGGGGATAATCAAGGGAAACATCGGAAAATTGGATGGTTTCTCCGGCGCCGAAGGTCTTTTCCGAGGAGGCCATGGTCAGATATTCGGTCAGGAAATGGAGGCCGCTTCCGACCGAAAAGGTGTAATCAAGGCCGACGTTCAAATATTTTTGAACTCTTAAACGATAGAATTCGAAGTCCTGACGTCCCAGGACCGCTTCAAACCACACGCCAGGGCCGACATCCCATTTTCCGTCCAGGGCAAGCCGGTTTTCGGGAACCGTTCGTTTTTCCTCTGCCGGAAGCGGATAAAGGCTCCTTTGCGGATCGATTCTCCGGTGATGATAGGTAAGGGCCAGCTCACCGGAGAGAAAGGGGGCCTGCAGGCGGCCGCCATATTCGGCGGATTTCCGCTGCGTCGGAACAGCTTCCCATCCTTTGGGGTCGTCATTGCCGTAGAGACCCCACAGCCAGATATTGGCGTTGTTCAGGAAGGTGTATTTGAGAAGCAGGCCATAGACGCCCTCCGTTAACTGCAGGGGGTCATTGGGGTCGATCCTGTCGAACCACATCAAGGGTCTGAGCAGCATAGCCGAGCCAAAATTAATTTTCTGGAGGCCAAGCCTTGCCTCAAACTGCGATGTGGAAAACCTCACCCAGAGGCGGTAGGGTTTGATGTCTCCGCTGGTTTGAATGTTGTCCAGCCGGAAAATCTGAGCGGAGCCGAAAGCGTTGAATGAGACTTCGGCATCGAAAGCGAATTTATCCTCGAAGCTCTTCTTGAGAGAAAATGTGGGGATATAGCGAAGGCCCAGCTGCGTTTTTGCAGGTTTTACGTCGCTCGCGGTGAGCCATCCCGAGAGCTGGCCCTGCCAATCGATGCTCTGGCAGACTCCTTTTATCGGGAGAATAAAAGCGGCCGCCCCGAAAAGAAGGAGTCCGACGGCCCTGATCTTCATGGGATGAAACCCTTACTTTTTTTTCGGGTATCCCACGGATTGAGCGAGCATGACTTTCTGGTCGGGGCGAAGCTTCATCAATTTGGCCATGGCTTCCTTGTCGATCAAGCCGCGCACAACCGTCGCCAATCCTTCGGAGGCGCAGTAGAGATACACATTCTGGCTGATAAAACCGGTGTGGGCTGCCGAATAAAAATTCTTGTCCTGGTCCGTTCCCCTGTTGATCTTGGAAAAATCCGCCACATAAATGAGGTCCAGGGGGACATTCTTGACAAAATCCTGCTTGCCTGTGGCTGCCCGGATGTCTTCGGCGAGAATTCCCTCCAAGACGTGTTCCACAGGCTTGTAGATATAGAGGCCGTCGGCCATGGCCACATAGATATCGATATTCTGCCAATTCACTGCGGACGGCGCGGTGCGCTTCCCTGAATCCGTCCGGTTGACTCCATCGGCTGCCCAGAGCAAATTGGAAAGGACCTGAAGAGGCAATTTCTCCGCGCCGAACTCCCGCAACGACTGCCTGGCCTTGAGCGCCTGCATCAAGGGAATCCCGCCCTCGGTTTGGGGTTTTAGGAGCTTGATCTCTTTGGGCTCTTGGCCGGCTGCGGACGAATGGCCCAGACTTAGAATCAACACGCTCAAGAAGAACAATACGCAAAATTGTTTTATCATGACAGTTCCTCCCTTAAAAAATATTTTGCACGCTTCTCAGGACGGGCGGCTGTTTCAGAGCCCATTCAGACGTAGGATATCCGAGCCTTTCCTGGATTTCAACCACCAAAATGAGAATTGGGTTGCATACCCGGTTGTAGTAGAATACGGCCGAGGTTTACAGGCACATGAACGCAGCCCCAAGGCTTCTGTTCATCTCAATGATTCTTTTAGCGTCTTTCCAACAGGGTTTCCATTGAATAAAAAAACCGCCGACAAATGCGCCTGGTATGCCGGACTCTACCGCATTAAAGTCCGCTAGGATCGAGGAGGCTCGGATGAAGAGATCCATCTATTGGGGAGTGCTTTTTGTGTTCGGCTTCTTATTTTGCATGGCATCTGACGAGACCAATATTTCCTCGACCCAATCGGCCGCCCGCCTACCCGCTCCGGAGCAGGTGCTTTTTGATTTCAATAAAACGCTTGATCTTTCGTCGGTCGAAACGCGGGACGCAAAAATTGAGATTGCGGCCGGCAAAGGCGGGGGCGTTCTCCGCGTCACGACCGGCCATAGCATTGTTTACCCCGGCCTCACGCTCAAGGCTCCGCAGGGCGGATGGGACCTGACCGCCTTTCAGTCCATAACCCTAGATATCGAAAATCTCGAAAGTGAGCCGATGGCCGTACGATTCCGCATCGACAATCCCGGCGCTGATGGCGGGAAAAGCGGCATCACGAAACAAATCGACCTTGGCCCTAGAGAAAAAAGGGCATTTAGGGCATCCCTTCCCAGAGCCTTGCCCGCGCCATTGGCTGCGAGGCTCTTTGGGATGAACGGCTATCCCGGCGGGTTTCTAAAAGAGGCGCCTCTCGACATCAGCAAAGTCAACCAGCTTGTCCTCTTTGTCTCCAACCCCAAGGCAGACCATGTTTTTGAGGTTGGCCGGATTCGCGCCGAGGGACTTTTCACGGCGCCCACCTGGGTATCCATGAGCGAAAGCGAATTCTTCCCGATGGTCGATGAATTCGGCCAATTCATTCACAAGGAATGGCCCAGAAAAACTCATTCCGTGGAAGACATTAAAAAATATGGAGACGAAGAGGCCGCGGACCTCTTGAAACTTCCCAAGCCCGATGATTGGGATCAATACGGAGGTTGGACGGCCGGCCCGCAGTTCACGCCGACAGGGTTTTTCCGAGCTGAAAAATATAAAGGTCAGTGGTGGATGGTCGATCCGGAGGGAAGGCTGTTCTGGTCGCACGGGATTGACTGCGTCCGCTCCCAGACCGGAGTGACGCCCATCACCGACCGCAAGCATTTGTTCCGCGGGCTGCCCGATCCAGGGGCTCCATTGGCTCAATTTTACGGCTCGTCGTCATGGGCGCCTCAGAATTATTACAAAGGCAAAGGAACCTACGAAACTTTCAATTTCCAGGGCGCAAACCTGCTGCGCAAATACGGACCGGCCTGGCCGCAAGCGTTTTCGGATATCAGCCACCGCCGCCTGCGCAGCTGGGGGATGAACACGATTGCCAACTGGTCCGGTGAAGAGGTTTATCTTAAGCGGAAAACGCCCTACGTCGTTGCCGTTGGATTCGGCGGAAAACTCCTCGAGGGCAGTGAGGGCTATTGGGGAAAATTCAAGGACGTCTTTGACCCCGGGTTTAAGGAGGAAATTCGGAAAAGCCTAGACCGGCAGAAGGGAAAATCCGCCGGAGATCCCTGGTGCATCGGATACTTCGTGGATAACGAGGCCAGCTGGGGCGATGAAGCCTCGCTGGCTGTGGCCACTCTGATGTCGCCGCCCGGCCAGGAAGCCAAGAAAGTTTTTGTATCAGATATGAAAGCCAAATACGGCACAGTGGATAAGCTCAATCAGGCCTGGGGTGCCCGATACGCATCGTGGGATGGCCTGCTCGAGAGCCGCCAGGCGCCCGACAGAAAAAAGGCTTACGAAGACCTCGCTGCTTTTTACACCAAGACGGCCGAGACATATTTCAGGGCGATCCGCGAGGCCGTGAAGACGGTCGCGCCGGACAATCTCTATCTCGGCTGCCGCTTCGCCTGGGTCAACCCGCTGGCCGTCCAAGCCGCCGAAAAATATTGCGATGTGATCAGCTATAACCTTTATGTCCGCGACATCGAGAATTTTCGCCTGCCGCAGGGAATCGATCGGCCGGTCGTCGTCGGCGAATTTCATTTCGGAGCGCTCGACCGCGGAATGTTTCATACGGGCCTTCAAGAAACCGAAAGTCAAGCGGAGAGGGCGGCCGCCTATAAGCGCTATGTCAATGGGGCCCTGCGCAACCCCCAGATCATCGGGACGCACTGGTTCCAGTACAGCGATCAAGCGACAACCGGCCGCGGCGACGGAGAAAATTATCAAATCGGATTTGTGGACATTGCCGACACGCCGTATATCGAAACGATTGGTGCCTGCCGTGAAGTGGGATATGGGATGTACGAAATCCGGTCGGCCTCGGTGACCAAGAATCCTAAGCATCAAGGAGGAGTTGAGCGAGACAGGACGAAATAAAGTGACCCTTGCGGTGCTCTTTTTTGCAATCCTGGCCGTTGGTTTTATTCCGTCGCCGGAAAAAAGGCCCCGCCAATAAATCCAGCCAGTTGACAGGAAGCTCGCGGCGCGCTAAATTTTATTGAATACTTTTAATACATTAGCTTCGGTCAGAGGAGATGGCTGTTTTCTTGGGGAATGGGGAAGTTGCATAATGGGCAAGAGACTTTATTTTATACCCCTCCTTTTGCTATTGGCGTTCTGGGCGGTCGCCTGTTCGATCTTCGGAAGCGTCAATACCGACCCCTTCTATGAATCCTTCTATGAGAAGGCAAGGCTGATCATGACGGATGAGGAGATCAAGATCTACAATGCCCTTGACGATAAAGAATCCAAGGAGGAATTCATCCGGGAATTCTGGAAGATCAGGAACCCCGATGCGGATACAGAAGAAAACGAAGCGAAAATCGAGTTTGAGAAAAGGGTCAAATTCGCCAGCATCCGGTTCAGTTGGAGAGCGGCAAGAAGCCGGCCGCTGACTGCCGAGCCGACAGAGTCGGACAGGGGCTGGAACACCGACATGGGTATGATTTATATCATCCTGGGACCCCCGGACACGGTTCTTTCCGGGACGAGCATCATACGAAGAGACGATTTTGAAGCAGAATACGGCCGGAGATATCAACGTTCAGATAGAGAAACGTGGGTTTATGACCGGTTAAATCTGGCGATTTCTTTTCGAGGAACGAGCTTCGCTTCAACGGCCTCTTCGGTTTCCTCAATACCCCGAGATCCGGGCTCGGTAGATCCGGAATCGGAGATCTCGTCCCTGCCCTCCGTGGCAACGAGCGACATGGGCGTGGAATTGTGGCTTGCCCTTGAGTTCGCCAAACTAAATTATATCAGTCCGGAATTCCAGGAAGATCTCAAAAGAGGGCTGCGGTTCAAGGCGAATTATGGTAACAGAAAAATCATGATTTGGATTCCCGCTGTCAGGATCAATTTTAAAGAAGAGAATGGAAAACTCTTCGCTAAGTTTAGAATAAAAATCAATGTTTATAAAGACAAAAAAAAACTTGAATCCTTTATGCAGGAAAAAAGCTTAGAGGAAACTGAAGACGACGTTGTGAAAAAGAGAGATCTTCAGCTCGACATCGCCTATCCGCTACCACAAAAAGGCAAGTACCTTTTTGACATCATCTTGGAGGACCTCACGTCCTTGACGATCCGCAAGTACAGAAATATAGCCAAGGCTAGCTTCTAACGATTCGGGGAAAAACCGGAGACAGGCACCTTTGGTACGTGTCCCCGGTTTTTTACGCCGGCCAGCAATCAGATCAAAATTAGTTCTTTCTGAGGCTGGGTCAGCCATTCGGCGCCGTCTTTGGTCACGATGACCATTTCTTCAATCGTCACCACGCCCCGCCCCGGGACGGTCAGCCTGGGCTCGATGGTAAAGACCATCCCTTCCTCGAGACGCTGGAACGGCTTATGGGCATACTTGTCCCATTTTGGCCCGAGGAGTGCCGTCCCGTCGTGAGGGAACCGGCCGACCTGGTGGCCGAGCGCGTGCGGAAATTCTTCGTAACCGCTGTCGACAATGATCTTTCTCGCTATCGCATCGATTTCAATGCCCTGGACGCCTGGTTTCATGGCCTGCTTTGAGGATACGACGGCCCGTACGATTGTCTCAAAACCCTTCTGCACTTCGGCCGGAACGGTCTTTTCAACCTCGCCTCGGATATAGAATGTTCTTTGCATGTCTGAGCAGTAATGATTGACCTTGACTCCGAAATCCATGTTCAGGATGTGCCCTCGCTCCACTGTTCTCTCGGTTGGCGTGTAATGCGCCCCTGCGGTCTCCGGGCCGCTGAAGACGGCCGGACATGTGGATTCACCCCAGGCGAGCTGGAGCTTTTTGCGCTCGACCTCTCCTTTCATGAAGGCGGCGATTTCGATCTCGGTCATGCCCGGCCGGATGAACTTGGCGACTTTGTCGAAGATGTCTTGAGTCTGGCCGATGGCTTCTTTGATATGGGCAATCTCAGCCGCGGATTTCCTTTCCCTGAGTGCCGAGACAATTTTTTCGGCCGAAACCAGCCTTCCCGCAAGCCCGATCTCAGAAAGCAGCTCGTGGAGCGTCAGGTACATGCCGTGGGTCAGGCCATCGCAGATTTCACTGTCTTTGGAATAATTGATAGCGATCTTATCGGGGTCGAGCCTCTTCATATATTCCTGGAAAGGCTCTTTGAAACTGGTTACGAATCCGACCACATCATCATACGCCGCTGTTTCTTGTACAGTTTTTTGATCATAAAGCCCGACGATGGCACGGCTTCTTCCATCGGCGCTCAGGATGAAGGCAGAATGCCAGGTGATATCGGACGGCGCCAGGAAAACGAGCGTCGGGTCGCCGTTGATCCGGCTTTCCCTGGTGAACGTGATCCAGCAGTCGACCCCGAATTCCCTAAGCAGGCCGACGGCCTGTTTGATTTTTTCTTGAATGAGAGTCATGGCGGAACTCCTTATGCCGAGAACCTTTTCAGCCTTTTCATAAAGACGAGCACAAGAACCGCGGAGACGGCCAGCAAGCCAGTAAGTAACAGATAATACTCATGATGGGTGAAATCGCTGTAATATTTGCCGAGCATCCCGGAGCCGTAGCTTCCGGCCGCGGTCGCCGCAAACCAGCCGCCCATCATGACGCCCTGGAGCCGAGGCGGAGCGACCTTGGAGACGAACGATTGGCCCATGGGCGAGATGAGGATCTCCGCCATTGTCACGATGAAATATGTCGAGATGAGCCAGGCCGGCGACATGATGTTTGCGTCCTTGTCGCCGCCCGCCAGCGAGGCAAAGACCATGACGATCATCGACAGGCTCATAATGAGCATTCCATAAAAAATTTTGACGGGCGTGGGCGGCTCTTTTCGCCGCTTGTTCAACCGGCCGAACAAGGAAAGGAGCAGAGGCGTCAGGATGAGGATGAAGAACGGCTCGAAGAACTGGTAGGTCTCGGGCCGGAGAAATCGGAAGGTCTTCGTGGAGCGCTCTGCGAAAAGGGTCAGGGCGAAGCCGTTCTGGTAGAAGGCTACCCAGAAGAAAGTCACGATCAGATAGAGCGTGATGAGTGTCATGATCCTTTGTCCCGACTCGCGTCTAGCCATAACCGGTATTTCCTTGGCGGCGGTGCCTTGAGAGGCTTGCCTTGCGGCCATTTTATTGTCCGCCCGGACAAGGTGTTTCCGGCCCGCTTGGAAAATGACAATGGCCAAGATTAGGCCAGCGGCGCAGATCCAGAAGGAGATATTGTAGCTGTGAAATACGATACTGACAAAAGTCGCGAGCAGGGGAGCGATCGCAGCGCCGATATTCACGCCCATATAAAAAATATTGAAGGCGGCGTCTTTGAGATGGACCTTGTCAACGTAAAGATTCCCGACGAGCACGGATTGATTGACCTTAAAAATTCCTGTGCCAAAAGCGATGAGGAACAAGCCGATGTAGAGCGTCGTCCATTGGGATGCCGATGACAGCGCCAGTCCCACGTACCCAAGGGCCATAAGAACGGCGCCGGCCCGAACTGTGTTGATCTGCCCGAATATCCTGTCCCCGATCCATCCGCCCAAGAGGGGGACAAAATAACAGAGAGCAAGAAAAATGCCGTAGGTGTCGCCCTTGCGTGAGTCGGGCCAGCCCAGGACCTTGTCCATGTAAAGGACGAGGATGGCCATGAGCGTGTAAAAGCCGACCCGCTCCCACATCTCTGTGAAAAAAATGAAAACCAGGCCTTTGGGATGATTTTTGAGCATGCGACCGCCCCTATTGTTTTATAGTTTTTGCTTTTCGGAGGCTCCGTTGCTTGCGGAGAAGGGCGAAGAGGGCAATGCAGATCCAGACGGCGTTGACCCCCACCGATGGCAGCGCCCCGAAATAGAATGAATTGACGATAAGGAGAGCGCTACCCCCCAGGTTGAGCGCCTGGTAGGGAACGGAATCCCCCTCCAGCTTTCTGGTTGAAACAAGAATGTAGGCGGCAAGGAGCGCCACTACGCCGGACCAACCGAAGATATTGATTAGAATGGTGTTGTTCATCAGATTCTGATCTCCAATTCTTTAAGCAAGTGGTCCTCGACGATTCCGTCTTTCGTCCATCCCTGGTGCTCGTAATACGCGTCCAGGATCGAATGATAAAACGCCGTATCGACGGCCTTTCCCTTGTGGGCTCCCGCTGTTAGGGGCACCGTCAGTTTGGGCGGCACATGGGCGTCGTAGGCGCGGCTCCTTCCTTGGAGATTATTGATATGACGCTCGAGGTTGTAAATTCTCTTTCCGCACGCCTTCATCGACTCTGCCGTATATTCAAGCCCTGTCAGGGCATGATAAAGCGACAGGAACAAATCCGATGTGATGTCCTCCGTAAAGAAGTCGCACAGCCCCATGGAATCGACCAGGGCTTTCCCGACCTGTCCCCCCGCGACATACGCGGCCAGATTGCCCGCGCCCGTCAGTCCTCCTTCCTCCGCTTGGATCGTCCAGGCATATGTGTGGTCGCCCCGTCCCCGATTCGATGTCCCGTAGGCCGTGAACATGCCCGGAAAAACCTTGGGCTCGATTCCAGCGTAGCCGAGGCCGCCGAATGCGGTCGTGACCGAGCGGGCGATCTCTTGAAGATCGGCGGCCGCAAAATCCGCCCCCAATTCGGCGATGACACGATCAGAGTAGTCCCCGAGGAGCTTCCCCAGCGGGTCGGATTGATAGGCAATAGACTCGAGCGTCCGGATCATATCGGCCGCGCTCCCGAAAACCGGCGCGCCCTTATATTTTTTGAGATAGCCTTTTTCGGTTAACTCCATAGCCCCCGCCATGACGCTGCCCAGCGTCATGGTATCGATCCCGAGCTCGTTGCAGAGGTAGTTCATATGAAAGATGGCGTCGCGGTCGAGGATACAGCAGTTGATCCACAGGGCGACCGTCTCGAATTCCGGCCGGACTCCCTCTCCGGCATAGGGCCCGGCTTCGACCTTGGCCGACCTCGTGCACATGACATATCGGCAGCGGTTGCAGACCTTGTGCTTTCCCGAAATGGCCAGAAACGCATCCGTCCCGACTTTCGCGTAATCCGCCGGGTCAAAGTAGCCTTCATCGAAATTATGCCAGGGAAGATAGCCGCCCTTCTGTCCGAGGTATCTCCCGTTATGGGCCCGGTCCAGCCACCAGGTTGTGCCCGTTTCAGGCCGGAACGAGGCCGTCCATTTAGGATCGCCCACGTGGCTTTTGACTTGAGCATCCAGCTCCTTGGCGAGCTTTTGGTAGAGTTCCGCGTTGAAATAGGCTATTGGATCGCGGCCGTGGGCCGTTATGGCGACAAGGTTTTTTGAGCCGAAAACGGCGCCGGCGCCTCCCCGTCCAAAATTCCGATGATGGTCGCCTGTAAGACAGGCGAAGGCTACTCGGTTCCAGCCGGCGGGGCCCAGGCAGACCGTCGAAGAATAGGGATACTTCTCCGTCAGATAATCGGTGATCGCCGATGCCGTCCGGACGGTCTTTTTCCCGTCCATGATTTCGAAAAGTTCGTCCTCGGCATCGACGATTTCGACCTTGCCGTCCAAGACCAGGATGCGCACGGGCCTATCCGCCCGGCCGTCGATGATCAGATGGTCGATACCCGCCCTTTTGAGCATATTTGGAAAAAGCCCGCCGGCGCTGGCGTGCGTGATCAGCCCGAACAGCGGTCGATGCCCCGGCACCCAGGAAGCGGGCTCCGGCGACCGGGTCATGGGGCTTACGAACGAGCACGAGCCTCGCCCCGCGGTCGGAATGTAAGTGTCATTCGGCGGCCCGGTTCCGATAATGATCCTGTTTTCGGGGCCGAGCGGATTTCTGAGAGGGCCTGTTTTTTGGAGATGTTCGTAAAGAAGGTGGGCCTGGACGCCGCGCCCTCCGATATGGTCGCGATAGATGGAAAGGTTCGCCGGCTCGACGCTGACCTTTCTTTCGGTGAGGTCGATGCGGGCCCATCTGCCTTTATATCCGAAGAATGCGCCGTTTGAATTTGCCATTGCAGCTCCTTAAACACGCTTGCGTATCAAGGGTATGGACGAGTGAATTATATGGAGAATAAATAGTGGAGGCAAGGTCCCTGAAATTGCCGCTAGCGATTCCCGACGGGTCCTGTCGGACACTCTTGGAAGGAAACCCTTTCGTAGGGTTTCCTTCCAACGCTCATTTCGCTCGTTGCCTTCCTTCCAAGGAGCATCTGGCGATGAATTCATGGGAGGATGCTCCTTGGAAGGGTGGCAGGGCCGGCGGGTATTCCCGCCGCCCGTTGGAGGGGGAACCTGTGAAAGGGTCCTCCTCCAAGATTGTCCGGGGGGCCCCCGAACCGTGCCACCCATCGGGAATCGGGCCTGGTCGATCTATGCTTAGGACGTTTTTCTGCGGTAGATGTCAACGCCCAAGAATTCCCTCTGCATGGTTTTAACGAGTTCGTAGCGCTCGTTCAAATAGTCCTCGAAGTGTGGATAATCCCTCAAATTCTTCAGATGGTGAGCGGATGCGCCTTTTTCGACATAGATCAGTTTGACGCCGAACCGATCGCATTCACGGCGGATATCGGCCGAGGTGACGTGGCCGCTGCTGGTCGTAGCTTCGGAGACGTCCACGAGCCGGGGCGGGCAGGGCCTTTGGGCGTAAAAGTTGATGCCTGGGTCATCGCCGAAGACAAAATCGCCGGCCGCGGTCTCTTCATGCACGTAAGAAGCCAAGGCTCTGGTCCCGCCGTCGTAAGCGCGGAGCTTCTTGGGATTGAACGTAGGGCCCAAGCTGAGGAGGACGAGGACGATCAGAGCAGGATAGGCTAATAGCCGGAACGTCTTTTGAGAGTTGATGAGCCTGATCCCGTCGCCGAAGAAAAATGTAATGGGGACAAGCGCGAAGGCGATATAGCGCAAAAAGAATTTGCCCGGAATGAGGGCCAGCAATAAAAAGGCTAAGGTCGCAAAGACGAGAAGCGATCGTTTTCTCTCTTTGAAGGCGGCCCCGAAGATAATTCCTATCAGGGCGACAGGAATCAGGCCGTAATTGTGGCTGCCGATAAACTGACCGAGTCTTAAAAAGGGAAGAGCCGCAAAGGAGGCGGCTGCGCTCTCTTTCACTATATGATAGCCGAACGTCGCCTGAAAGGTGCCGGGCACGAAGATCAGCAGGAGGCCGTAGATGAGCCCAAAGGAAAGCAGGAATCCGGCCAACACAATGAGTGCTCTGCCTACGACGGCCTGAGGTCTATCTATTTTTCGCGCGAAGAGATAAATCAAATAGATCAGGTAGCCGACGACGAGCAGAATGCCGTTGAATTTGGACAGGGCGGCCAGGCCGGAGAATAGGCCGAAAAGAAAGAGTGCAACCCTATCCTTCTTCGGCGGGAGCTGGGTTTCGGCCTTGAGGGCGAAATAGAGTGCGGCCGCGCAGAAAAACAGCATATAGGCGTCGGGCATGAATATCCGGCCCAAGAAATAGATGTGTTTGGTCAGAAGAAAGATGCCGGCCATGGCCATGGAAAGCCTGCGCTCGAAGCCAAAGAACTTAGTCGAGGCGCGATAGATCAAGAATCCCGTGCCTAAGATGAGGAAAAGGCTGGCGGCGCGTGCCCACCAGACTTCGGGGCCAAACAGCTTGAACAATCCTGCCGTAACATAAAAGCTCAGGGGCATTTGCACAACAAAAAAATCTTGGTAGGGGACCTCTCCCAGGCTGACCCTCCAAGAGGCATAAAGGTAGGCCCCTTCGTCATCGTTCATCCGGTCGCCGCCGAGATTATAGAAGCCCATGAATAGGACGAGGACGATCAGGACGGCGGGAATCAGGATGTTGAGCAGACGCATCTATGCCAATTTATAGTGACGGCGGGGGCCGCGTCAAGCCGCTCCTAGGAAAAAGCCAGAATTAACAGTTTTGTTGTTAGCAGGATATATATAATGTAGCCATGAGGAGGCACGATGCATAAATATCTGTCCTGCCTGCTGCTCGTTCTAATGATGTCTTTTCCCGCGGCTGAAAAGGTCATTCCCAATGATCCTTTGTTCAAGCTCCAGTACAGCTTTAACAATCCAGGCGGGAAGCTTGTGATCGACAGTTATTCCTATAAGCCGTCGGCCAAGGAATACAATGCTGTGAAAGGAATCGATCCGGATCTGACCCGCGCCTGGGCCGTTACGACGGGCAAAAAATATGTGGTGGTGGCCCTCCTGGATGACGGCTTTTTTTATCAACATGAGGACATCAAGGATAATATCTGGAAGAACCCCGGGGAAAGCGGTCTCGATAAAAACGGCTATCCCAAGGAAACCAACGGCATCGATGACGACGGCAACGGCTACGTCGATGACGTCATGGGCTGGGATTTCGCCTTCGACGACCCCGACCCGGATCCCTATATTTTCGACGGCATGGATGCGACCAAGATCCAGCCCTACTGGCATTCGATTTCCGCAATGGGGATTATCGGAGCGAAGGGCAATAATGGCATCGGCGTGGCTGGCGTCAACTGGGATGTGTCCATGATGCTGCTGAAAATTGGCGCTCAGGGGATCAGGGGCATCGATTTGAACAGATGTGGTCGCGCCGCCAAGGCCATTCGCTACGCCGCGGACAACGGCGCCCGGGTGATCAACTGGAGCGGATTCGTTCAGGACTTGCGGCCGGAGTCATTGGCTTTGCTCGAAGCCGCCATTGATTATGCCGGGGAGAAGGGCGTTCTGCTCGTCGTCGGGGCGGGGAACGACGGCAAAAACGTCAACCTCAAGGAGAATTTCACTTATCCCGTGAGCTTTGAAAACGAGAACATCCTGACTGTGGCCGAGATCGATTTCAAGGGCGAACTGTACCGCTACAAAATCGACGGCCGGGTCCTGGGCTCGAGTTACGGAGAGAAGAACGTCGATATTGCAGCCATCGGCATGAATTTCACGACGTTTTTGAAAAACAATCGCCGCGTCTATGCTCTGGGCGGGGGGACATCGAACAGCACGCCGGTCGTGTCAGGAGTAGCGGCTCTTGTCCTTTCCGTTCGTCCCGAGTTGAAAGCCCTGGAATTGAAGAAAATTTTAGTGGACAGTGTGACACGGCTGCCCTCATTGAAAGGAATGATCAAATCCGGCGGAATGGTCAACGCCTATCAAGCGATTCAGCGGGCCCTCAAAAACCGGGGTTTCAGGCAGCAATAACCTTTATCAAGAGTTTCAGCCCTAATATTAGTTTTTGGCCAGTTTCCAGGCCTCGATGAATTTCACCGCCTGTTCGACCATCCTATCGATAATTTTCTCGCCGATCTCCGGCTTGGCAGCCTTCGGATCGCTCAGGCACCAGATTCCGTTGCTAGAAAGATCGCGGCTGGCCCCGCCCTTCTTTGTTTCCGAAGGCGTTCCGAACAATGCGTTCCAGGCCGTCATGAGGTCCGGGTTCTTCTTGGCCAGCTCCCGCAGCTCTTCCATCCGGGGGGTGAAATGAATGACAGGCTTCTCAGCGCGCTCCATCCTGGCCAGCCGGGGTTCGAAGTGGAGGATCATCGATGTCTCCTCGACGCCCGCATGCCAGTCGAAGAATTCCTGGTTCTCGTCTTTTTGGATCGGCCCGCCGTAGCCGATGGCGACGGCGGTCGCTTCGCTCGTCTGGTTGATTCGGTAGACGACCTTGTCTTGGACGACGTTGTTCCCTCCATGGTAATTGAAGAACATGATGCGGCGAAAGCCGTATTTGATCAGCATCTGCGCGGTCTCGTAGAAGACTTCCTCTAATGTTTCGGGCTTCAAGCTCAAAGTCCCCGGAAAGCCCGAGTGGTAAAGGCTGTAGCCGGCCAGGACAACGGGGGCGACGACAACGCCGGTCTTCGCCGAGATCAGCTTCGAGGTGTCGAGAGCCAAGTAGATATCCGTCCCTAAGGGAAGATGGGGGCCGTGCTGCTCGGTGCTTCCCATGGGGATGATGACCATATCGTTGTTTTTGAGATAATCGCGGACATCCGTCCAGGTCATCTCTTGGAGCAGAAGGGGCTTTCCCCCCGACTGAGAAAAGACATTGATGGAAAGAAGGAAAATCAAAGGCAAGACACTCATGGTTTTGAATTTTAATAACGTCATTTTGCTCATCGGAAATTCCTCCTTGTCATATTTCGTTACGAACGGAGATGATTATATATCATTGAGAGCGGTTGAACCATTTTAAAAGTGTAGATCCGACCCCATCTTTTACAGGCGTTCTTAACAACTGCGCTATCGAATCTTAAAACGTGGGGTCAAACCTACTCGTTACGCACGATTTCCCAGGGGAAGATGCGTAACGAGTAGGTTTGACCCGGGGCTTACCCCAAGAGTCTGGGCGGCGAGCTGGCCGAGCTTCGGCAGTATCTGGCTTCGCAGCTGATGTGGGACCCGAACCAGGATCCGATGACGATCCGATCGGACTTCTGCAAAGGCTATTATGGCCAGGCGGCCGGCGAGGCGATGGGGTATCTGGACCTGATGGACAGGCTGAAGGATACCAATGGAAAACATTATCCCACGAACGGCTGGGACCCGCCCGAAGTGGCGACGCCCGAGTTCGTTTTGACCGGCTTGGTCATCGTGAATCGGGGACTCTCCAAGGCGGCCGATCCGGTTCATCGCGGCCGCGTCGAGAAGCTCCTTCTGCCGTTGTGGTACATGCGGCTCGGCTGGCCCGATCGTTTCGGCTTGTCGAAAGACCAGGGACGAGAGCTCCTGGCCAGGTTCAAGAACGTTGTTCAGGCTTTCAGCATCACAAATGAGTCCGAGGGCTCCATCGGCAATATGAGCCGCTTCCTGGCGGACATGGATGCTCGATACCGGCGTCCGGTCGGACGCATCGTTCTTCCCGGCCAGTGCGGGTTTCAACAACAGTTTCGTGCCGCCGGCCTGGCCGTTCTGAGGTTAGTGTAAGCCCGGTTGGATTTCGCGTTCTTCGCCTTTCTTCATCTTCCTTATCAAGACCTTGTATCTTTCATCCAGCCGGAATTCCTGAGGCATAACCGACGGTGCTTTAGCAGAGTAAGTATATATAGCCAAATAAGGCTCTTTCTGAGAAAAGGCCTTTTCGAGCCCTTCAAATGCTTGATCATACATTTCGAGACCGATGTAGACACCAGCCCTCGAGAAAGAGGAGATATATCTGTCCTTGGATAGCTCTTCCATCTGACTGAGGATTTTGAAGGCCTCTTCTTTCTTCCCTAATCTCGCATAAGCACATCCGAGCCACCCTAAGGCAAATGTCAAGCCCAAATTAACGGCACTTTGAAGATGTTCAAGCGCTCTTTCATCCACGGTTTTAGGGTACATATAAATCCAACCCAACCAGAGATGCGCGAGGGATAAGTTCGGCTCCATCTCGACCGCCCTGTGCATCTGTTTTTTTCCCTCGTCAACATGGATGACGGAGATGACGATTCCTGCGAAAGCGTTGATGATAGGGGAAAGGGGTTCCAGTTCCAAAGCTATCTTGAGTTCCGTGCAAGCCTCATCAAATCGGCTCATTCCCACCAGAAAGGCACCATACCAAGCATGGGCCCAGACATTGTTGGGATTGAGCGCCAGGCCACGCTTTAAATTCTTTTCAGCGGCAGGCCAATTCCAATCAAACAGGAATTGAAAGTACCCCAAGGACGTGTAAGCTTCTCCAAGCTGGTCATCGATCTCCAAGGCCTTGTCCAGCGCTTCCTTTGCCCTCAGACGGGCTTCCTCGGGGGGTGCATATTCCCATAAACCCAGCATGATGAAGTGGTCGGCGATTCCGAGGTAAGGAAGGGCATACTTGGGGTCTTTTTCAACAGCTTGACGATAGCACTCGATCGCCCTTTGCATATCTCCCGCATTCCGCCTGTTCCAGAAATAGCGGCCCTTCAAAAAAAGGTTATAGGCATCTTTGTTCTCTGTATGGCGCTTTAAAACTTTCGTCTTTTCGCCTTTCAAGAGCTTGACCTTCAGCTTGCTGACAATCTCCAGAGCTATTTCATCCTGGACGGCAAAGATGTCCTCCATGCCGCGGTCGTATTTCTCGGACCAGAGGTGATAGCCATCCGCCATGTTGACAAGCTGGGCGGTGATCCGCAGCCTCTCGCCGGCTTTCCTCACGCTGCCTTCGAGTATGGCCTGGACATTCAAGTTCTTTCCGATCTCACGAATGTCAAGGTCCTTTCCTTTAAACGCAAAAGCCGAGGTGCGGGCCGCTACCCGCAGCTCATGGATATGGCTAAGAGAATTGATGAGCTCTTCCGCCAGGCCGTCACAAAAATATTCTTGGTCTCTCTGGGGGCTTAAATCCGTAAAAGGCAGCACGGCGATGGAGTTCTTCCATTTCTTTTCACCCGCTTTCTTGGTCTTGGACGTCACGAGATCGTTCAGCTCGGCCAGGACTTCTTCTGCAGTTTGATACCTCTTTTCTCTATCCTTTTCCAGACATTTGAGTATCATGCGAGCGAGCTCCGGCGGCACTTGAGGATTGAGCTCTGTTGGATTTGGAGGTTCCTGGGTCTTGTGTTTCTTGATGATGTCTAAAGCCGTTTCTCCTTGAAAAGGGACTTTGCCGGTTACCATCTCATACAGAATGAGACCCAACGAATAAATATCCGAACGCTGATCAGCCTCCTTCCCTTCCGCTTGTTCAGGGGACATGTATTCCGGAGTGCCAATGATCATTCCTGCGTCCGTCGCCCCTTGATCCTCTAACGAGCGGGCTATCCCAAAATCCATGATTCTGGCATTCCCCTCTTTATCAATCATAATATTCTGAGGCTTGAGATCCCGGTGGACGACGCCTAAACGGTGGGCTTCCTTCAGTCCTTCTAATATCTGCATGGCTAGGGATATGGCTGTGGCTATGGCCAATTGCCTTGATCTGATAATAAAACTCTTTAAATCTTCCCCTGAGACATATTCCATAAGGATGTAGTGAATTCCGTTTTCTTCGTTGATGTCATACATGCGACCGACATTCTTATGGACAATTTTGCGAGCGAATTTCAACTCATTGCGGAATCGCTCAATGATTTCCTCATGAGCCGCAATTTCGGGTTTTAAGAGCTTTAAGGCTACGACTTCTTTGACCTTGCTATCGAAGACCTTGAGCACTTTGCCCATTCCTCCGCTGCCAAGTTCTTCAATAATTTGGTAACGGTCCGAAAAGAAGCCGCCATGGGTCAATTCCTCTTCAGGTAGCCCAATGGTCTTGGTTTCGTAGGCCAGGGTTTCTTCCGGTGGGGGAAGTGGAGTTGCGCATTCCTTGCAATATTTTGAATCGGAAGGATTGTCCGTGTTGCACTTAGGACATTGATTTGCCAATCTTTAGCCCCTTGAATTCTTTATAAAAAGATTAGCATTCACCTCAAATAAAGTCAATATTCCTTATCAAACCATGAGCATGAATTTGCCAAATCACCCGAGTTGATGTTTAATCAAACCATCTAGGCCATGGCCACGTGAGGAAAAACTCCGCTATTTAAAAAATTTTAGGAGTGAAGAAATGAGATGGCAGCCACCGGCAGGGATGGATGAATATTTGAAACCAACGGAACTGTGCGATAGCGATCATGCTGAGGTGAAGAACAAAGCACAGGAGATCACGAAAGACGCGGAAACACCGAAAGAAGCAGCTATCCGTATTTTTGACTTTGTCAGGGATCAGATTTTGTTTGGATTTAATCGCTTGAATGCCAAGGCCTCGGAGACACTCAAAGGAGGAATCGGATTCTGTATCACAAAATCTAACCTTCAAGCGGCTCTGTTGCGGGCCACGGGAATTCCGGCAAGATACCATCAGGTTCTTTTGAACCGCGAAAGCCTCAAAGACCTGGTTCCGAATTTCTTTTATAGAAAGGTCCCTGAAAGAATACCGTGGCACACCTGGTGTGAATGTCATCTTTCTGGGAAATGGGTAGATTGTGAACCCCTGTTTGACAAAGGGCTCTACAATGCCGCCTGTAAAAAGAACATTATCCGCAAAGAACAGCTCCCCAATATCGATTGGGACGGAGAACATAATTTGATCATGGTGGCCGCTTTCATACTCGAAGATAAAGGACCATTTCATGACCTTGACGATGTATTTGAAAAAGCGTACGAAGAGACCGAGCTTCCGCCTGTCATTTCCTGAATCGCTCTTCATTTCACAAATCGGTACACCAACAAACTTCGTCAAGGATGAGATGATTGGTGCCGGTCCCGTTTGATACGCTCAGCCCTGATCCGAGGTTTGACACGATCCTAAAAAAAATGAATTTGCCGAAGTGATTTCTCAATAGCTCCGAACAACAGATTTTTCCTCCGCTGTGGCACAGGCGGAATCTTGGAGAGTCGCTTTGACCTGCCGCTTCGGAACTCGTGTAGATCCGATTCCATCTTTTCCAGGCATTCTCAAAAGGACGCTTGACAAGGTCCCTCATCCCGAATTATGCTTTATATCTAATATTGGTCATATGACCAATAAATTTGTACATTACCCGGACGGAGGCGGGTCCATGCTGGAGCCTTTACTCGAATCCCCGGTCAAAGAGAAGGTCCTTCTATATCTCCATACGCATGGCGAATCCTACCCCCGGGAAATCGCCCGGGAATTGGGACTCTATGTCAATGCAGTCCAATACCATTTATTGAAGATGGAAACTGGCGGAGTTCTCTACAGCAAGCTGAGGGGAAAGGTCCGCCTCTTCGGGATCAATCCCCGCTATCCGTTCAAAAGGAATCTGGAAGCCCTTTTGGAAAAAGCCCTCACCTTCGTGACGGACGAAGAGAGGACAAGGCTTTATAAACCTCGGCTCAGGCCGCGACGTACCGGAAAACCATTGTCATGAATCTCAGGGATGTTTCTCTCTCCGACCTGGCCGCCTCTATCTGCGACCGCTGCCGGAAGAACGGAATCCAAATCGTCCTTTCCGGTGGAGCTTGTGTTTCGATCTATACTCAGAACAAGTATATGTCGTCTGACCTTGATTTCGTCCTCGTGTCCTCCGTCGGTCGGAAACGAATCAAATCCGCCATGAAAACTCTGGGATTCAATGAGGACGGGCGGCATTTCCGACACCCGGACAGTCCGTTCCTCGTCGAATTCCTTTCCCCTCCTCTCTCCGTGGGACAAGAACCCGTCCGGGAGATCCGCGAAATTCGACGAGGGAAAAGGATCCTCCGGCTTCTGTCTCCAACCGATTGTGTTAAGGATCGGCTGGCCGCGTTTTATCATTGGAACGATCGGCAATCCTTGGACCAGGCGATCCTCGTCTGCCGCGACGCCGAGGTCGATCTCCATGAAATCAAACGGTGGTCGATCGGGGAAGGCATGAAAAGCAGGTTCGTCATATTCGAAAGAGCGTTATTGAACGAAAAGGCCAAGGTTTCAAAGCCGAGGCGAATCAAAAAATAATCGCTGGCACTATCTTGCGCCAAATCCCAACCTCGAAAGTCTGGTCAAGGACTTCAGGTACTGCGCTTCGCACGACATTGACGGCCTGATGCTCCAAGCCGATATCCAAAGTCGGGGCGGCGAGCTGGCCGAGCTTCGGTAGTCTCTGGCTTCGCAGCCGATGCGGGACCCGAACCTGGATCCAATGACGATCCGATCCGACTTCAGCAAAGTCTACTACGGCCCAGCGACCGGCGACGCGCTAGAGTATCTGGACCTGACGGGAGGGATCGGTACCGCCTTTAACAAGAAAAGAATATTCCAGGCAGGCGGTCGATTTCAGAACTAGGATATGGCCGCGACGCAGGCCGCCGGGGGCCGCTCTTTTTTCCACTCCCTCTCCTCCTTGCCAAGGATGCTGATCATCACCGAGAAACACTCAAACATTATTTCCCTCAGTTCCCCGGCAACTCACATGTAACTCCTCGGTCCGTTCATTGCTCACTACTTGTTGACATCGCCGCGCAACCGGAAGTATTCTTCGATCATGATCGGCCAAACGCTGGGGCACTACCGGATCGAAGCTAAGCTCGGCGAGGGGGGGATGGGTGTGGTCTACAAAGCGCGCGACACGCACCTCGAGCGCTTCGTTGCCATCAAAGTCCTGGCGGCCGACACAACCGCCGATTCCGGTCGCAGGCAGCGTTTCATGCAAGAGGCCAAGTCCGCATCGGCCCTGAATCATCCAAACATCATCACCGTCCACGACATCGCCGGAGAAGCCGGTATGGACTTCATCGTGATGGAGTATGTGCCGGGCAAAACTCTCGGCGAACTGATCCCACGCAAGGGAATGCCGCTCGGCGCGGCTCTGAAATACGCCATCCAGATAGCCGATGCCCTCGCGGCCGCGCACCAGGCGGGAATTATTCATCGCGACCTGAAACCGGGCAATGTGATGGTGACCGAGGAGGGCCAGGTCAAGATTCTGGATTTTGGGTTGGCGAAGCTGACCGAAAACATCGGCGCAGGGGAAGATTTGGTCACCCGGACGATGAAGCCGGCCACCGAGGAAGGGATGATTCTCGGCACGGTCGCCTACATGTCTCCCGAACAGGCTGAGGGCAAAAAAGTTGACACGCGTTCGGATATCTTCAGTTTCGGGGCGATGCTCTACGAGATGATAACGGGCCAGCGCGCTTTTCAAGCCGACACCAGGGTGTCCACGCTCGCCGCGATCCTTCGCACGGAGCCGAAGCCCTTCGACGTGGATGTGCCGAACGACATGCAAAAGCTCGTCAACCGCTGCCTGCGCAAGGACCCGGCGCGCCGTTTCCAGCACATGGCCGATGTCAAGGTCGCGCTCGAGGAGTTGCGAGAAGAATCCGAGAGCGGCGGCTTCCAGCGGCCGGGAGCCGTGGAGACGAAAGAGAGACGCCGATGGGTGCTTCCCGCGGCTGTTGTTCTCGTGATCGTCGTCTTGGCGGCCATCGGATCATGGCTTTACCTTCGGGGACGGAGGTCTTCCGTCCCTCCGGCCGCGCTGAAAGTGACCCCTCTCACGAGCTTGCCCGGCGAGGAGGACTACCCTTCCCTTTCGCAGGACGGCAACTTCGTCGCTTTTGCCTGGAAAAATCCTGAGGTGGGCAACTTTGACATCTACATTCAGCAGATTGGCGGCGGGCCTCCTGTTCGGCGGACGGCGGATCCGGCCGACGAAATAGCGCCGTGCTTCTCGCCCGACGGTCGCCAGATTGCGTTCATACGCTTGCAGCCCGAATTCATGGAGATTCTCGTGATGCCGGCGCTGGGGGGCTCCGAACGAAAGGTCTATTCAGGGCCGACATATTTTGCGCGGCCCTATCTTTCCTGGACCCCCGACGGAAAATACTTGATCGCGCAGCGGTTGGAGAAAATTGTTCTCATGCCGTTAGAATCGGGCGAGGAAAAGACACTGCAGACCCCGGGATTGGCGATACCCCGAGGTTATCAGAGCGGAGTCTTGTTCGATCCAGTCGCTAAGCAAGCGGTGCTCCACTCCTCCCCCGGCTACGAAAACGGCGACTTGTTTCTATACGACTACGCCGGCGAGTATGAGTTGCGCGGAGAACCGCGGCGGCTCACGAACGACAGCCGACTTATCCTGGGCTTCGCCTGGGGACTCGAAAGAGGAAGCATCATTTTTTCATCGAATCGCGGCGGGAACCGCGGCCTTTGGTCGGTGCGCGCCGGATCGCCGCCCGAAAAGCTGACTTTTGGCGATAATGGAGTCCAGCCGGCGATCGCACCCGCCGTGCATCGCCTAGTTTACGCCCAGCAGACCGTTGACACCAATCTCTGGCGCGTCTCCCTGAAGCGTGCCGAACCAGCCAGCCAGATCAGCATCTCCACCCGCGAGGAAGCGATGCCCGACATCTCCCCTGACGGCACGAGAGTCGTTTTCTGCTCGATGCGGACCGGCAATTGGGAAATCTGGGCCTCCGGCCTCGACGGTTCGCGCCCTATGCAATTGACAAATTTGGCCGGGCCGCGCACGATCCACCCCCATTTTTCACCCGACGGGCAAAAGGTCGTCTTCGATGCGGTCATAGGCGAGCACCGCGATCTTTACGTCGTCGGAGCTGACGGCGGACCGCTCCGGCGCCTCACCAGCGAGGGCGAGAACTTCCGGGGGAGCTACTCGCCCGACGGCCGCTGGCTCTGCTTCACCACTAACCGTAGCGGAAGAACGGAGATCTGGAAAATGCCGGCCGAAGGGGGAGAACCCGTTCAGTTGACCCGTACCGGCCCGCGTGAGGGATTCTTTTCCGCGGACGGCAAGCTGATTTATTTTCTCTATCTCGATCAAGAGGGGATCTGGAGCGTGCCGGTTGACGGCGGCCCGGAGACGAAAGTCATAGAGAAAGGTTCTCTCGTTGCTGGCTGGACCATGACGCCATCGGGTATTTACTTATTGGACGACGCCGCGGACCCACGCCCCGCCATCCTCTTTTATGACTTCGCCGGCCGCAGACTCCGCCAGGTTGCGACGCTTCCTTATAAGTGGGAGCTCCCTACTGTCGAGACCTTTGCCGTTTCGCGGGATGGCGCATGGCTCATCATCGCCCAACAGGACCAGATCAACAGCGACCTTATGCTGGTCGAAAACCTGCGCTAGCCGATTAATACTCGGGCGATGCCGATTCCGATCTGAAAGCGGGGGATAGGGATCATCGCGTTGCGCAAAAAAGAAAATCCTGATCCGGCGTCCGACTGAATTGTGCTATACTCGTTTCCGCGAGGAGAGAAAAGCATGAAATTCGCACCGAAAACTGTTCTCGTTGCGGCCTTTGTTTTCGGATTTATTTCGACCGCCGCTCTCGCTCAACAGTGGTTCACCGGCTCCGTCGATGAGGCCGTCGCCAAGGCCAATGCCGAAGGCAAACTCGTTCTCGTCGATTTCTATTCGGGAGGCTGAGGAAGCTGCGTCCTGCTGGGTCAGCAGGTCTACGCGAATCCCAAATTCCAGGATTTCCTGAACAAGAATTTCGTCCTCATCCGCGCCGAAAACGGGACCCCGCGCGGCACGGCCATCTTCCGCCGGTTCAAAGTCACGGGGACGCCGACCGCACTCATCCTCGGCCCCGACGGCGCCGAAGTGGACTGGCACGTCGGCTACGTCCCGCCCCCGGAGAAATTCGTCGACAAACTCGCGCTCTCGGCCGCGGGCACAGATACGGTCAAATCTCTCTCCGAGTCCTACGCCAAAAATTCCAAGAACGCCGAGACGGCTTTCAAGCTCGCCCGGAAATACGACGCCCGCTATATCAGCGATAAGGCCCTCGGCCTCTACAAGCAGGTCATCGCCCTCGACCCCGAGGGCAAGAGCGGCACGACCGACTATGGCAAGACGCGCGTCACCTACGCCCAATATGCCGAGTTCTCGATCGCCGCCTTGTCGCTCACGGCGGGTCCGCGCGGCGCCGAGCCGCTCCTGGCCTACATCAAGAAAGCGCCCGAGGGCGCCCTGCGCCGCGCCGCCTATCGCCGCCTGGCCGGGTACTACCGCTACACGGGTTCGAAAGAGGACGCGGAAAAATTCTACGCGGAATTCATCGCCGCCTACCCCGAAGATACGTACGCCTATGATTCCTGGGTCAACCGGATCCTCCAAGAGCGCCGGAAGGAAGGCGCGGAAAAGGGCGTCGAGCTCATCGAAAAAATTCGCGACCTCCAGACTTATAATCCCGATCCGAACGCCCTGTATCGGGAGCTGGGTGACCTCTACATGCTCAAAGGAGAAACGGACAAAGCCCGGGAAAATTATGGGGAACGATTCGTCAGCCGCCAAATCGGCCTCGCGACGTCAAACCTCGTCCAGTACGCCCAGTTCTGGACGAACCAGGGAACGAACCTGGCGAGCGCGCTCGCCGCTGTCGAGACGGCCCTCAAGCTCGAGCCCGACATGCTCTACGTTCTCCAGGCGGCCGCGGGCGTTTATATGAAGGTCGGCGAGGAGAGCAAGGCGCTTGCGGTTTATGGCCCTGAATTCGCCCGCAAGAACCACGACCAAGCCGGTCCTCTCTATGGCTACTCCCGGTTTTGGCTGGGCCAGGACCGCAACCTCGAAAGCGCGCTGGCCGCCGCGCGCCGGATGATCGAGCTTGACCAGGGCTATTGGTTCTACTGGGACACGCTGGCCGGACTCGAGGCGAAAGCGAGGAATTTCGGGGCGGCGGTCAAGGCAGGAGAAAAGGCCGTCGAGCTAGCGGACGACGAGACGAAGCCGTCGATGCGGAAGAAGGTTGACCAATACAAGGCCGACGCGGCGAAAGAGAAGAAATAACGGCACGGCAAGTGATGGCGGGTGTCTGCGGGCGGCATGAACGTGGCCGAGGGGCTAATAAACTAAAGCCTTCAGTTTATTCAAAGCTTACAAAATCGCGGGATGAACAGGCTCCCATTGTGATGTCGCTTAATCTAAGTCTGGTCGGCGTAGCGCCACCAGGCCGCGGTGAGTACTAAACTGAGAGTGCCGACGATGCCCACCAAAATATAGCTGACCTTACCAAGCGGGGCAGCCGCCGCTCCCTTTAATATTTCAGACGCGCCGCTATATAGCATCGGAACCGTCCACGGGAAATATTGGCCGTAGCCAAGTTGACTGATAATCTGCCCTAGGAGTAAGACCAGGAAAATGCAGCCTACAGCCATTAAGTAGCCGCGGGCAATACTGGCTATCAGAGCGAAAGTAATACACACGAGCACGGTTAATAAACCGGTGACCAACATGGTTGCCAATCCGTTAAGGGCAGTCGCCGCCGACCACTCCGGTAGCTGAAGCAATGCCCCGACGCCCAACATAAGCAAGAACGCTAGCAGGATGAGCGCCACCGACCAGCAAACCGCGGTCATGACTTTCGCAATGACGATGGCTACCCGAGAAACGGGCAGCGAGAGCATGTCATAGATGGTCCTTTCGCTGAACTCTCGGCCGAAGATCCAGACGAAGATAAAACCAAAAATAACCAGACCGCCAATACTCATCATGAGAAACATCAGGTTGAAGAAGCTCGGCCAGTCGGCGGTGCCTCCGAATATCTGCGCCTTGGCCCCCAAGAGACCGAGACTGCGCGCCTGCTCCGGGTCCTTGAGGATATGCATGAACAGCCCGCCGATGAGGGTGAGCAGGGCAAAAAACAGGGCGGTTATCCAGAGCGTCTTGGAGCGCCGGATCTTCCGGAATTCAACCCAGAGCGCCGGGGCTCTTTCAGCCATGAGGATATTCATGGTTTTTTCTCCTCTTGCATGCCGACCAGCGCGAGGAAGTAAGATTCGAGATCACCCTGCTCGACCACCAGCCTGGCCGGCGGACAACCCGCCTGGACCAGGAGCGTAGCGACTTTTTCAGGGTGCTGCATCGTCAACTTATCGGTGATAACCAGCGAGTTTTTACCGTCCTGCCTCGCCGCCATGCCGGCCTTTTCCAAGGCCGCCAGGGCGGTCTCCGCATCACGGACATCAGCAACCAGCCGCTGGCCTTCCTGCTCGGCCAGCTCGGCGGTGTCGAGCTCTTTCACCAGCCGTCCGTTATGCACGACCCCGATCCGGGTGGCCAGCCGCGCTACTTCGCTGAGGATATGGCTGGAGATAAAAATGGTCACGCCGTTGTTTTCGGCCAGGCCGCGCAGCAAGTTGCGCACCTCGACAATGCCGGCGGGATCAAGCCCGTTGGCTGGTTCGTCCAGGATGAGCAAATCGGGGTGGTGGATAAGCGCCTTGGCCAGTCCCAGCCGCTGGGCATTACCGAGCGAAAGCGTCCTTGCACGCCGGGTAGCATAGTTAGTCAGCCCCAATTCTTCGATAACCTTCGGCACGGCGCCGCTATCACTCAGGCGGCGCAGGCTCCGGACGATTTCCAGGTTCTCCCGGACTGTCAGATCAGGATAGGCGTGAGGAGTCTCGACAAGATAGCCTACGCGACGCCATATGGACCGCTGGCCGGGCCGCACCCTGATGCCGAAAAGCGATGCCGAACCGGCGGTCGGTTTAATCATTCCAAGTAGCATGCGGATGGTCGTCGTTTTTCCGGCGCCGTTGAGGCCGAGGAAGCCGTAGATTTCTCCCGGTCTGATGTTCAGTGTTAAGTTATCGACGGCGATGACGTTGCGAAATCGTTTCGTCAGTCCGGAGGCAGCTACAATTGTATCCATATCATTACCTACTTCGTTCCACTCAAGTAGTTCACCAGGCTTTCAACCAGCATATCCTTTACCCGGGCATACATTTGCTCGCCGAGGTTTTCCTTTTGTGGAAAGATATAAAAGGCCGAAGCTATCATGTGACTGGCGACCTCGGCATCAATCTGTCCGATGATACCCTCCTTTTGCCATTGCCGGAGAAGTTTTCTCATGAACACGATGGACTGGGAGTAGTGTTCTTTGAATTGGTCTGAAGTCATGAAGTCGGAAAGGTCTCCAAACCCCCTGATATTAAAAATCACTCGGAGCAGCGGGTCTTCTTCCATGATGAGAAAAGAGTTTTTGAGGAAAAGACGCAGCTTGGCAGCAGGCTCTGCGGTACCCTCCAATTTCTGCATCAGGTCCATCTGCAGCTTCCTCTCGGAATCTTCGTGGATGGCGAAAAAAAGGGCTTCTTTGGAAGCGAAAAACTTATAAAAGGAACCCTTGGCGATGCCTGCCGCCCTGGCAAGCTCTGCCACGCTGGTCTTCTTAATACCGTACTTAATGAAGTACTCTCGGCCTTTTTGCAGCAGATTAAGCCGGATACGGTCTTTGCTTGTCCCGGTGAAAGCCCTTGTCATTTACCTGTGACTCTATGACCAATTTAGTATTTATGGTCATTTTAGCGCCGTTTTCATCTTTTGTCAATAGTAAATTTAATAACACTGTCCAGTGAGGGAGGCGACAAGATTGGAACTAAGAAATTAACAGTAAATATACCTGCGGATTGCCGCGGGTATATTTACTTAGAAATTTCCAGCCAATGTATCTTCATAACGTTTTTGAGCAGATCGAATTCTTTATCCCCCGTTAACAGCTCGCCTTTTCGTGCGATTTTCGTAAGCGAAGCGGCAAAGCAATCTGCATACGAAATCCTGTATTTTGCTTTCAATTTCGCTGCCTCTCTGGCGAGAGTAATATCGACATCGACGATTTCTATCGGTAGGGATTGGATGACCTTTTCAATCTCGTCTGCTTTTTGCTGGCCGCATTCTCGCATAATAATATAATAGACCTCGCCAAAATTGACGGAACGTCATGAGCAATTTAGTGTCCTTGTCTACAGCATCCAAAAACGCGGCCTTCACGATCTCGTACCCCGGTTCTTTTTCAAGATAAGCCAGGAGCGCGTGGGCGTCGAGGACTCTGGTCATCAGCCTTCCCTTTCCTTTTCGTCATGTCTCTCTTTGAGAAGCGCCTTGGACAGCTTCCCTTTGGTCGGCAATATTCCGGCCAGCTTTTCAAAATATTCTTCGGTGATCGGCTTAAGGACTATGTATTCTCCCCTTTCCTCCACGTACAGTTTCGTGCCTTTCTTGATGTCGTATTTTCTCCTGATCCTCGAGGGAATCACAATCTGGCCCTTCGTCGTTACAACCGTGGTATCTGGCATCTCATATCTCCTTTGGTTCTAGATGTATACCATAGTTCAAATGGTATGTCAATAGCATTTATGTAATACCATTTAATATTGTAGTACCAACTATGAAACAACGGAACGATGACCTAAACGCCATTTTTTTCGGGAGGGGATGAATATCCTCTATCCCCGGATCGATTCGCGCGGGGACGGCCTCTTTCGCGGCCATCTCTGTGATGTTGACATCGATCGGTAACCGGAAATATACTTTTCTCGTGAAGGGAGGTAACGATTCCGATCAAACCGGGGGGATCATCGCAATGCGCTCTTATAGCATAATCGTAATTTATCGTTCCTCACTATGCTTAAAGGTGGAAAATCATAGTGAAAATGGGCCCGCGGATAGTTCAGCCAAAGGCATAATTATCGGGGGATGCGGAAATTGAGAAAAGCTAGAGTTTTTATCAGCTGTGGACAACGGATTGAGAGAGAAACGAATATAGGCCTAAAAGTAGAAAGGTATTTTCGAAAACGTGGTTTTGATACATATTTTGCAGAAAAAGTACATTCACCCGAGGCTCTTACAGAACATATTTTCGCTTATCTAAAGGAATCAGAATATTTCGTTTTTATTGATTTTAAGCGGGATAAAATTTCAGATGAAGAGTATAGAGGATCATTATTTGTTAATCAAGAAATTGGCATATCAACATTTCTAAAAATCCCTGGAATAGGATTTTATGAAGAGCACGTAAGACGTGAAGGGATACTAAATTTTCAAATATATAATGCTATCCCTTTTCGGGATGGAGAGGAAATAATTGCGAAGTTAAAGAAAGAAACAAAGAATTGGGATCCTGAATCAGTAAATGAATTATTTCTCTCTTACGACAAGAGTTACGACCCTAAAAACTTGACCATCAACAATCACCCACAAAAGCCACTTTCGGATTGGTGGCATATTGAGGTGAAAAATCGTAACAAATCAAAGCATGCGTTCTCGTGTTTAGCATACCTATCACAAGTGAAAAATATTGACACTGAAGAAATAATTGAAATACCCACTATTGAACTATACTGGTCAGGCCTGGGTGATTATACGGTCAATATTTTGGCGGATGGGAAGCGTGAATTCGACGCTCTCTATGTTATTCAATCGGAAAAAAAAGTACGATTTCAAGGTCGGCGATTAACAACAACGGCTCCACGTTTCCAACTTCCTATCTTAGAGAATGGAACATACCTGCTAGAATATTCAGTAGTTTCATCCAATTTTGAAACAGCCAGCAGAAGATTTCTTCTTAAACACCCGGGGTCCCATACGGATATTGAGTTCGCTCCTGAATAAAAAATGAGTGAGAATATTTTTACCTAATAATGCCCTTCCGCTCCATGATTTGCCCCTAACATCTAGGTGGATTTCGACCATCGCCTTAGGGCCGAGAAATGATCAGGCCGGGCGGCCTCTTTCGCGGCCATCTTTGTGATGTTGACATCGATCAACGGCCGAAAATATACTTTTCTCGTGAATGGCGGCATCTATTCCGATTTGAACGGGAGGAATCATCGCGTTGCGCAAAAAAGAAAATTCTTATGGCGGCGTCCTGGATTTTCTCGGGAGAATATCTTGCAGTTAAGGAGGAGCGAGATGAAATTGAGCGTGGCAAACATGAACAGGAAAATCGTCGTCCTTTTCGCCCTGACAATGTTCGTCTCGGCGTTATCCGCTGCCGACGGTCGCGAACGTCGTGCACCTGAATTCCGACCTCACGCGGCCTATGCCCTTCTCGAAAAGCTGGCCCGCATTCCGCCGCAGCTGACCGTGCTGGAGGTGTCGAGCCATAACAAGAAAGGCGTTAACGGGGACGCTGATTGGCCTCTGTACAAGGATGAGCGCGGGGACGATGTGATCTTCGACGCCTCCGGCCCGGGGTGCATCAAGAGCATGTGGGGCACAGCCTTCGATCCGAACGCCGTCCTCCAATTTTATTTTGATGGCGACAAAGAGCCGCGCCTGCGGGTCAATGTCCTCGAATTTTATCAGGATCTTGCGTCAACGAACGTTGACGCTTTCGAAGCTTTTTGGAGCGCTCTTCCTGCCATTTCTTGTCGTTGTCCCTGGATTCTTGCCTTTTCTCGTTCCTGGCGCGTTTTTTGATTCTTCCTTTCCGCTGTGCCGGGAATCTATCGTCCTCGTCATCCGGAACGGACCGTTCTCTACCGGGTGCTTTTCCATCATTTCGAGCGGTTCGTCGCGGAATATGAGCGCCGGTTCGAGCGGGACTATGGTTATTTCCGGCCGATCGTCAAGGACGTCTTCGAGCAAGTCGCCTTGGTGGCGGCCGAGGAGAGGGCGGACTATTTTTAAGAACGCACGGTTTCGATGGGGGACGGAGATCTATCTCCTTTCGGGAGGTTTTCGGGTCGTCCGCAACGATGATGTCGCCGGCGAACCCGTCTCACGCCAATTTCCTTGTTCTTGACTTCGAGCCGAGATCGGGAATATTATTTTTTTGTCAAGAGCGGCAGCGCTTCCGAGCTGAATGTGGGGAAGGTCGTGCAATGCAGAAAAGCAAATCCTTATACTCTGTTAGGCGTCAAAGACACCGTGACGATGTCGGGAGTGCAGTACAATGCGAGTGCCGTTACATGCGGTCTGGTCGGCCCGTTCCCCATGGCGATCCATTGAAGATGAAGAACGCCCGATACTTCGGCGCTTCCTGAGAAGAAATCTGTATTAGGAGCAAATGAAAATGACAATCAGCAGCATCGACGAGTCACAACGCAAAGCTGCAAGAGTCGCTGGATTTACTTCCCTATTCACGATGGCGATTGTGTCCTTTGCTTATCTTGGTATCCAGGCCCGTCTCATTGTCGCGGGCAATGCTGCGGAAACCGCTCGGAATATCATGGCGCACGAACGACTATTTCGTATCAACATCGCCTGCGATCTCATTTACTGCGCAGGCGTTGTAGTACTACTCACAGCCCTTTACGTGATTCTCAAGCCGGTTAATCGGAGCCTTGCCTTGCTTGCGGCATTCTGCAGGCTGGTATATGCCTTGATGTGGGTTGTTATTGCGCTCAATCTTCTTGAGGTTCTGCGGCTCTTGAGTGGCGCTGATTACTTGCGAGTATTTGAAACAGATCGATTGCAGGCCTTGGCGAGGCTATACCTCGGCACACCCGCGTATGGCGTTGGCTTGCCGTTTTATGGATTGGGATCCGCGGTTTGCAGCTACTTGTGGTTTAAGTCGCGCTATATCCCTAGAGCATTGGCTGCCTGGGGTGTGATCTCGTCTGTATGGTGCGTGACGTGTGCTTTCGCTTTCATCATTTTCCCCGACTTCGCCAAGACAGTTAACCCGTGGTGGTTCGATTCGCCTATGGCTAGTTTCGAAATGGCAACGGGTTTTTGGCTTCTGTTTAAGGGATTAAGAACGTCCATTACCGAAGGAACGCTGACATGAATTCAGCCAAGAGGACGGCGAGAGTCGCAGGACTGCTGTATCTACTGGTCGGCTGCTGGTATCGCGGCTATGCGAATGAATATCTGCGCTGGAATGACGACGACTTCGAGATCGGGTCCGGCTTCAGCCGCGGCAGGAAATCTCTGGGTATACTGAACTTCCCCCCTTTGTTTGGACAGATAAGAGGGGAATAGAAGGTGCACTACAGCCGGCCCCTTCTGGGACCTCATTAGACGCGGAGCGCCCGGAATAAGCGGCTTTTCCGCATCGTCCAAAAAAACATCGCTCCAGGCTGCGCCAGGAACGACGATTTTCAGGCGGTTCATATCAAACTCTCAGCCCGGGGTGAGGTCGTTGCCGATCCGGAAAAATAAACCTCCCGGGGCGTTTTATAACCGAGCGATGAATGCAGCCGCTCCGTGTTGTAGAAGATGAAGTAGCTCGCCAGACGCCGGCGCGCTTCGTCCACCGTTTCGTAGGCGTGAAGATAAACTTCCTCGTACTTCACCGTCCGCCAGAGACGCTCGATGAAAATGTTGTCGAACAGCCGGCCACGTCCGTCCATTGAAATCCGGATGCCTTTCGCCTCAAGCCGCCCCGTAAAGTCCGGGCTCGTGTACTGCCCGCCCTGGTCGCTGTTGAAAATCTCCGGCCGCGAGATGCCCAGCGCTCGATCAAGGGCGGTCAGACAGAACTCTTTTTCCAGAAAAATCGAGAGCTCCCAGGCCAGGACATAGCGGCTGAACCAGTCCATGATCGCGGTCGGAAACACGAAACCATGCGCCAGGCGAATGTAGGTGATGTCCGAGGCCCAGACGCAATCCGGACGGCTAATCTCAAGATGATCAAGAAGATAAGGGTAGATTCGATTCAACGGCTGAGGCCGGCTCGTCTGTCTTTTGGGATAAATCGCCGCCATCCCCATGACCCGCATCAGGCGTTCGATTCTCTTATGATTGACCTCATACCCTTTCTTTCTCAAGACCTCCGTCATCCGCGGCGATCCGTAAAACGGCGTCTTCATGTACTGCTCGTCGATCAGCCTCATCAGATTCAGGTTCAAAGCGCTCTCGCCAGCGCTTTCGTACTAATACGAAGACCTCGCCACGTCCAGCAGGCCGCATTGCCGCGCTACAGATAGCTCATCCTTGGCTTCGATCAAGACACGCCTCGTCCCTAGCGGAGCTGCTGAGATTTTTTTTTGAGCCAGTCGTTCTCAACCTTGAGCCGGCCGATCTGCCGAAAAAGTTCCTCCTCGAGTTCCGCATGGCCCTCCTCGCTCTTTGCCGCACCCTTGGAAAAAACGGCGGGCAGAGCGGCCAGGGCTCGATCCCGCCACATCCGGATCTGGTTTGGAGGAATCCCGTACTCCCCGGCGATCTGGGCGATTGTTTTTTCCCCCTTGATCGCCTCTAATGCTACCTTGGCCTTGACGGCCGAGTCATGCTGACGTCTCATGCCGTGCATTGTACCATACTTCCTTCTAAAAAAAGGTTGGCCTGAATGCTCCTTCACCACCTGTCCAGTTTTTGGGGGGAAGTTCATACGGCTCGTCGTCAAAATGGACGACGGGGAAAGCGCCTTCTCGGATTTCGGATATACAATTTATTGCTATCGATAGAAACTATGGAAAGCTAAGGAGAATTCAGCATGAGAAAAGTAATCGTATTCAATTTTGTAACACTTAATGGCTACTATAAAGGGCCAAAAGGAGATATCAGCTGGCATAGGCATGGCGCAGAAGAAAATGAATATGCTGCCGAGGGGCTCAAATCCGGGAGTACGCTTCTCTTTGGTCGCGTGACTTATGAGATGATGGCAAGTTACTGGCCGACTCCGGCTGCAATCAAAAATGATCCGATCGTCGCTGCAGGAATGAATAATGCGGACAAAATTGTCTTTTCAAGGACGCTGAAAAAGGCCGAGTGGAACAAGACGAGGCTGGTGAAGGACAATATTGTGGAAGAAATAAAGAAAATGAAGCAGATGCCTGGGAAAGATATGACACTGCTGGGCAGCGGAAACATTTTAACCCAGTTTGCAGAACAGGGTTTGATCGATGAATATCAGATCATGGTGGATCCCGTTGTCTTGGGCGACGGCACGCCAATATTCAAAAATATCAAGCACAAGCTGGATCTGAAACTGACAAGGACAAGAACATTTAAGAGTGGGGTTGTTCTTCTTTGCTACCAGCCTGTTGAAAAGGTGTAAGCTCGTAATTCGGATTGTTGGAATCCGGATTTCAGCCCAGTTGACTCTGCCTCCATTCCTTGTTAATCTTTAGCCATCCCAAATAAAAGGGGTCAGCAGTGGCCATCAAGTGCCCGAAATGTCATTCTGAGAATCCCGAGACCAAGCAGTTCTGCGCTGATTGCGGCACACAGCTGCCCTCTTCCAGAGATATCCATCCGGAAGTCACAGAAACCTTACAAACGCCTATTAAAGAACTGACCACGGGCTCGACCTTTGCCGGCCGCTACCAGATCATTGAAGAGCTGGGAAAAGGCGGCATGGGCAAGGTCTATAAAGTCTTCGATCAAGAAATCCAGGCCAAGATGGCCCTGAAGCTCATCAAACCCGAGGTTTCGGCCGACAAGAACACGATCGATCGCTTCCGGAATGAGCTCAAAATTGCCCGGGATATCTCTCACAAGAATATTTGCCGGATGTATGACCTGGGCAGGGAAGCCGGCAATTATTTCATCACCATGGAGTACGTGTCCGGAGAGGATCTCAAGAGCTTCATCCGGCGGTCAAGGCAACTCGTTGTGGGAACGGCTATTTTCATTGCCAAGCAGGTCTGTGAAGGGCTGGCGGAAGCTCACCGGCTAGGAGTTGTCCATCGAGATCTGAAGCCGGGCAACATCATGATCGACAAAGAGGGCAACGCCAAGATCATGGATTTTGGGATCGCCCGGTCAATATCGGTCAAGGGAATCACGGGCGCCGGAGTCATGATCGGGACGCCCGAATACATGAGTCCGGAGCAGGTCGAGGGGAAAGACATCGATCAGAGGTCGGATATCTATTCGCTGGGCATTATCCTCTATGAGATGCTGACCGGGCAGGTGCCGTTTGAAGGGGATACGCCGTTCACCATTGGAGTCAAGCATAAAAGCGAAATCCCAAAAGATCCAAGTGAGCTAAACGTCCAGATTCCCCAGGACCTCAGCCGCTTGGTACTCAAATGCCTGGAGAAAGAAAAAGAGAGGCGTTATCAAAACGCCGATGAGTTGAGGGCTGACCTTGAGAAGATCGAAAAAGGTATCCCGACCACAGAACGCCCTATTCCCAAAAGGAAGACCGTCACCTCAAAGCCGATAACCGTGACCTTGAGCCGTAAAAAACTGCTAATCCCTACAGTGGTCATAGCATTAGTCGCCATTGCCGCAGTCATCTGGTTCGTCTTTCTTAAAAAGGCGGGACCTCTACTCCCCGAGCAAAAACGCTCCATCGCCGTTATCAGCTTCGAGAACCAGACGGGCGACAAGGCTTATGACAACCTGAGTGGGTTCATTCAGAATCTCCTGATCACAAACCTCGAGCAATCCGGCTATTTTTATGTGGCGACATGGGAACGGCTCCGGGACCTTCTCAAGGAGATGGGCAAAGGGGACGTGAAGTTCATCGACTCCGAGTTGGGCCTTGAACTGTGCAAGATGGACAACGTCGGAGCCGTTGTTCTTGGGAGTTTTGCCAGGGCGGGCAACGTTTTTGTGACCAATGCTCAGGTCCTGGATGTCGGGACAAAAAATCTGCTCGGCACGGCGAGCTCAAAAGGCGACGGACCGGAAAGTATCTTAGATAAGCAGGTCGATGATCTGAGCCGGCAGATCGCCAAGAGCGTCGGATTCTCGGAACGCAAAATCGCAACCGCCAAAATGCAGGTCCGTGATGTAACAACCAGTTCAGCAGAGGCCTATAACTTCTATTTAAAGGGGAGAGAAGAGCAAATTAATTATAACTTGGATGCAGCCAGGCAATCTTTTGAGAAAGCCGTCGAACTCGATCCGACCTTTGCTTCAGCCTATAGCCAACTTTCTGGTGTG
Source organism: Candidatus Aminicenantota bacterium (assembly GCA_963715635.1). Taxonomy (GTDB): domain Bacteria; phylum Acidobacteriota; class Aminicenantia; order Aminicenantales; family UBA4085; genus JAPKZH01. Next base: position 4,187,290 of record OY970261.1, read on the forward strand.
TACGGTGTGTTAAATAATCCGCAAGACAGAAACAGAGCTATTGAGAAAGCCTGGAATCTTTCCAAAAAGGCAACAGAAGCAGAAAGGCTATGGATCGAAGCCCGGTATGCTTCTTTTATAGAAAAAAATCCTGAGAAACAACGGCGGATCGTCCAAGAAATAGCAGATAAATTTCCCAAAGACAAGGAAGCCCACTTTTCGCTTGCCGGATGGTACTTCAGTAGTGATAGCAAAAAATCCATCGAGGAGTTCACTAAAACCCTTAGCCTCGACCCCAACTATGCTGAGGCCCTTAATATTTTCGCTTACTTGTATCTAGATTTGGGAGATTATGAGAAGGCCATTGAATATTTCAAGAAGCAGGTATCTGTTTTACCCGGACAACCCAACCCCATAGATTCTTTGGCTGAAGCTTATTTTTGGATGGGAAAACTTGATGATGCTATAGCGACTTACAAAAAGGCTTTGGAGGTCAAGCCCGATTTCTATGTCTCAATGTTTAGTCTTGGATACGTTTATGCCTTAAAAGAAGATTACCCTGAAGCCATAAGATGGCTGGACAAATATATAGAAGTTGCCCCATCCTCAGGTATTAAGCTCGTTGGCTATTTTTGGAAGGGATTTTACAGCTCGTGGGTCGGCGGCCTGGAAAAGTCGCTGGGCTTTCTTCAAAGAGCAGAAGACTTGGCGGAAGCGACGGTCAATAAAGGATGGGTAGCTTCTGTAAACATGCTCAAATCATCGATCTATTATGAAAGGCAGGATTTTGCACTGAGTCGAAAACATAATGATGCCTGGCTCGCCGTTTATATTGAAAATAGTCCGGCAAACAGACTCTATTATGAAGCTGGCTACAAATTCGCTCTCGGTTTCATAGAATTAGGAGAGGGGAAGGTCGACTTAGCCAGTAGCAGGTTGGGAGAGATAGAATCCGTTCTATCCCAGTTACCCGCAAGGCAAAAAGAACAGATGGAATTCTTTCATAGCTTGCTCAGTTCAGAAGTTTCGCTTGCCGAAGGATCTCCCCGGAAAGCAATAGATGCTTTTGAAAAAACAGTACTTCCTAGACTTCCCTTTCTTGCGGCGCATCACGTTTATAACGGCTTTATTAACATCTATCGCATCCCGTTTCTTAAAGATGTCCTGGCCAGAGCGTATGCAAGAATGGGGGATTTAGACAAAGCTATCGCCGAATACGAGCGTCTGATCACTTTTGATCCCAAAAACCCATCTTTCTTCCTCATCCATCCGAAGTATCATTACAGGCTGGCCAAACTGTATGAGCAGAAGGGCCTGAAGGCGAAGGCGGTTGAGCAATACCGCAAATTCCTCGACCTCTGGAAGAACGCCGACCCCGGCCTGCCCGAGCTTGACGATGCCAGGAAGAGGCTGGCGGGGCTGAAGAATTATTGAGGCGAACGGAGGCTCAGAGGCTGAAAAATTCACTCTCATGCTGGTGCATTGATCGGGGGCAAGTCATAGATTTTCCGCTTTTTTGACCTGATCAGGCAGTGGCTAAAACCTCATGCCCTTATTCGAGCTGAGGCCCTAAATAATTTTCAATCGGCCGTATCTGAAAGCCAATATCATTGTGCCGGACAAATTCGATATAAGGCTTAAGGGTTCTATAAAAGGACCCCCACTCACGCCAATTTATTAACAGAACGAATGCTTTTGCAGTAATGCCCATCAAGCAATTCGACTTGCCATCTGGGAGCCGATTCTCAGGCCGATGAGGCCATCGTTAAGGGGTCGATGGCGAGGCCACGAAAGGCTTGATCTTCCTAAGATCCATTTCGATCTCCTTCTTCTTTTCCTCGAGGTCGAAATGATTTTGGAGGTTGACCCAGAATTCAGGTGAGGTCCCGAAAAACCGTGCGAACCGCAGCGCCGTGGCCGCGCTGATGCTCCTCGTTCCCTTGATGATTTCGCCGATCCGGGTCTGAGGGATATGCGTTTCCTTCGCCAGACGGTAGGCCGTGATCCCCATCGGCTTCAGGAATTCCTCTCGAAGGATTTCACCGGGATGGATATTCGTCATTCTGTTCATGGCCTTCATCTCCTCAGGAATGATAGTCCGTAATTTCCACGGCGTGGGCATTTCCGCCGTGCCATTCAAAGCAGATTCTCCATTGATCGTTGATGGATATACTGTGCTGCCCAGCCCGGTCGCCGATAAGAGAGTGCAACTTATTGCCCGGAGGAACCTTTAAGTCTTGAAGAGACACCGCAGCATGGAGCATGAGCAGCTTGCGCCTGGCCGCCCGCTGGATGTTCGATGGAAGACGACGCGAGGGCAGTCCTGACCAAAATCGTTCGGTTTCCTTGTCCTTCCACGATAATATCACGTTATGATAGTATCGTAGGATGTTATTATTGTCAAGGACTTTTGAGGATTCTTGGAAAAATTAAAGTGATTACATGAAATAAACATAACAATGGTCTGATAAGTGGTTGGTTTGGAAAGCCCAGCCTGCCCATATTTGCGAACCGTTGCACACAAGCCTAGGGGTATAATGGACAGCTTGACACCTCTGCCATCATTGAGAGGAAAGATCAAATCCGGCGGAATGGTCAACGCCTATCAAGCGATTCAGCTGGCTCTCAAAGATCGGAGTTTCAAGCGGCCATAACTTTTATTAAGAGGATCAGCCCTAATACAAGCAGGATGGCGTAAACATATTTATTGAATTTCTCTGCCGGGATTTTCCGGCTGATTTTGAGGCCGAGGAAAATCGCCAGAAAGACAAGAGGCAGCGAATAAAGATAGGTTGTCAGGACAGTTTTCGTCCAAAGCCCGGCCAGTCCCTGGCCGATCATAATGGCCCCGCCCGCCGGCAGGAAATAGCTCTGAAGCGTGGCCCGGAATGATTCCGGCTTCCAGCCCCTCAGGATGCCGTAGAGGATGACCGGCGGTCCGTTTGTGTTATAGGCGCCGCCCAGGATCCCGCCGATGAAGCCGAAAAGGAACGCCCAGTTATCGCTTTTCATGCGATGTAGGGCAGGTTTGACAAGGCTGTAAAGGGCGAAACCGATAAGGACCAGCGCTAAAATCAAATTCACGATATTCTCGGGGATGCTTTTCAGATAGAGAATACCGAAAGGGATGCCGGCCAGAGTGGATATGATTAATTTCAGCGTGCTTTTCAGGTCAATATGGCGCCATTCCTTAATTAGGAGAGAAATAGCGATGGTCGGGGCGATTATGGCCACCACCGGCGTGGCCGTTTTTATGGGGATGAAGAGGGCCAGCAGGGGCATAGCGACGAGGGCATCGCCAAAGCCGAACGTCGAGCGGACAAGGGTCGATGAAAAAAGAATCAGCAGGACCGGCAGGAGCTGACTATCAGGAATCAACTTGACGTCCTCTCGATTCAAACAGATTCTGAGCCCGATAATAGGCCGCCATGTCTTCAATGGCCCGCCGGACTGTCCGTTTTGGCCGATAGCCCAACTCCCGTGCCGCTTTTTCGTAGATAAAAAACAAAGGCATCGACCCCGCCCGGACGGCCGCGCGGCTCAGAAGGGACGGCCGTCCGACGAGCCTCGCATAGCGCTCTGAAAGGAATGCTCCCATGTCAGCTGCCCAAGACGGAACGACAAGCTTGGGAGCCCGAATTTTTTTGTCGGGGAATTGCCGGTGCAGGACATCGGCCATAATTCCGAACAAATCCTTGAACGACAAATTATCCTCAGGGTAGCCGGTGATGATATAGCGCTCGCCCCTCCGTCCTTTTTCCATGGCCAGACAATGTCCTTCGGCGACGTCCATCACATGGACGGCGGAAATCCCCCCTTTGAGAGCTCCGGGCATTTGCCCCTGATAGATCAGGAGCAGATAGATGCCATTGCCGATCAGAAAATCATAGGGGCCGAACGAGGTCCCGGGAAGCACCGACACGACATCCAGGCCGAATTCTCGGACATAGCGCTGGACGAGCTCCTGGGCGGCCAGCTTGGAATCGAAATAGCCGATCTTAATTTTCTTTTCCCAACGAGAGGCATGCTCTTTCCGGACGAGTTCAATAAAGGCCAATGTCTCTTCCAGAGATCGAAAGGCATGCAGGCGAGGCCGGCTGGAATAGGGGTCAGAGTTCTCAAAATTGCCGATGCTTCCCGCCGGATTCGGCACTCCCAGAACATTCACCGTGCTCGTATAGCACATTTTCTTGATGGACGAAGAGTGCCTGAAGGCCTCCAGGACATGCCGGGTCCCTTCTACGTTGATGTCCCATTGCCGCCGCTTAAGCTGTGGATCAAAGGTTGTTGACCCTGCCATGTGGAAAACATAATCCACGCCGTCGCCGGCGCGCCGGACATCCTCAAGCCGGAGAATATCTCCAGGGAATAAATCTAGGCCGAAAATATCCATGAGGGACTTTGTCGGCGTATCGGCTAAATAAAAAATACGGATGTTCGCAGGGGTCAATTGAAGGTTTTGAACAAGGTAATGAACCAAAGCGCTCCCGAGATGACCTGTCCCGCCTGTGATCAGGATCTTTTTGCCCGCCAAGAATGTCATGCGCAACTCCTTTTTATCCCTTTCAGAATGGACTGTCAAACCATCCGCGACAGATACCCAAGGCCAATTCTCTCAATCTGCGATGATTTGATTGGCGACGCTCAATATGGTAAAAGTATGAGGAAGATTTGACGTGTAGGCGTCGATTCACCCGCCTCCAGGTCAGTCCATAGGATGGAAAAATGCCTGAAGACATTCCGAAGCACTACGATCATCAGAAATACGAGGCGCTGATCTACAAGCACTGGCTCGAGGCCGACGCCTTCGCCGCCATTCCCGACCACCGGAAAAATCGCTACGTCATCATGATGCCCCTGCCCAATGTCACCGGCGCTCTCCACATGGGCCATGCCATGGACAACGTCATGCAGGACCTGCTCATCCGCTGGCACCGGATGATGGGGGATAACACGCTGTGGATGGCGGGCACGGATCATGCCGGCATTGCCACGCAGGCGGTGGTCGAAAAGCGGCTCTTTGAGCTGGAGGGGAAAACGCGGCAGGACATTGGCCGCGAAGGGCTCGTGGCCAAGATCTGGGCCTGGAAAGACGAGTACCAGGAGCGCATTATCCGGCAGCAGGAAAGCATGGGCTGTTCCTGCGATTGGCGGCGCCAGCGGTTCACCATGGACGCCATATGCACAAGAGCGGTGCGCGAAGCGTTTTTCCGGCTGTTCCGCGATGGGCTGATTTTCCGCGGCAACCGCCTTGTCAATTGGGACTGCCAGCTCCAGACGGCCGTTTCCGATGATGAGATCGTCCACGAAAAAGTCCAGGGCCATTTCTGGCACATCCGTTATCCTATCCTGGACCCGAAACCCGGCGAGCCGCTCCACGTGACGGTGGCCACGACGCGTCCAGAGACGATGCTGGGCGATACTGCGGTCGCCTGCCATCCCGACCCCGCCGGCGAGCTCGACAGACAGAGCCGATCGCTTTTGGAACGGATGAAAGGAGCCACGAAAAAAGACAGGGCGGAGTTCGAACAGGAACTCCAGCGGATCGAAGAGCGGAAAAAAGATGTCCTGCCGCTTCTCCTTAGACTCCGGGATATGGCCGAGCAGCGGCGGAAAGTCATGTTGCCCCTGCTTAACCGGGAGATCCCGCTCATCCTCGACAAATGGGCGGATCCGTCGCTCGGCTCAGGATGCGTAAAGATCACTCCTGCTCACGATCCCAATGATTATGATGTTTGGGGACGCCATAAGGACACAATCGCCATTATCAATATCCTGAATCCCGACGGGACTCTCAATGCCAACGCCGGACCGTATGCCGGGCAGGATCGATTCGATGCGCGCAAAAGCGTCGTCGCCGACCTCAGGGAACTAGAGCTTATCGAAGCGATCGAAGACAGGGAAATCGAAATCGGCCACTCCGATCGGTCCAAGACCCCGATCGAGCCATTTCTGTCCAAGCAGTGGTTTGTCCGGATGGGCGATGTCGAAGGTGGAGTTTTGTGCGGCGTCGGCACCGACAAAGAATTCCGTGCCGCAGGGCTGGCCCAGGCCGCCATCGACACCGTCGATGAGAGCTATAAATCTCCGTCGGGCCTGCGGCTGACGTTTCATCCGGACCATGTTCGCTACGGCGGCACGTATGTCAGCTGGTTGGGGGAAAAGCGCGATTGGTGTATCAGCCGCCAGCTGTGGTGGGGCCATCGCATCCCGATCTGGCACGCAAACCGGAAGGGCGCCGGGCTCGGCGCCGCGATCGCTTCGATTCCTAGAGCGACGGGCGATGAGCTGTGGACCTGGATCGCTGATAGTGAGGGCAAATTATATAAAATCAATGAAATCAATAGATTAGATAAGAATGGCCATTATGATATCCTGGTCTCGCTGCACGACCCGGCGGCCGAGGCCAAATACGCTGCTGGGCTGGACGCTGCCGGGTTCAAGCAGGACCCCGATGTGCTCGACACCTGGTTCAGCTCCGCCCTATGGCCGTTCAGCACGCTCGGCTGGCCAGACCCCGAAACGGCGCAGATTGACGAAGGGCAAAGGCCGCTGGCGGCCGCTAATGGCCGGGCGGATTGCCTTAGCTATTACTACCCGGGATCTTGTTTGGTGACGGCCCGCGACATCATCACCCTCTGGGTCGCGCGAATGCTCGTCATGGGGCTCTACCTCCAGGGCGATGTCCCGTTCACCGACTGCTTCATCCATGCCAATATCCAGGACGGGAAGGGCGAGCGGATGAGCAAGAGCAAGGGGAACGGCATCGACCCTGAGGATATCATCGAGAAGTACGGCGCCGATTCCATGCGCTACGTCATATGCGACATGCAGACGGGTACCCAGGACATTCGCCTGCCCGTGCAGGCCATATCGCCCTACACGGGCGAGCTGGTTGACCTGGCCACGGCCAAGCACGGCCGCAGCATTTTCACTTATATCTGTCCCAAGACGGGGAAAGAGTTCGACGTGCTCGGGACCATGCCCGACATTCCCATGGCCAAGATCATCAGCGAGCGGTTCGAGGTGGGGCGTGCATTTTGCACGAAGCTGTGGAACGCGGCCCGCTTCGCCATGATGAACCTGGGCGAACATAAATTCGTCCCGCTCTCCAAGGACAAGCTGCAGCCCGAGGACCGCTGGATTCTGTCGCGGCTGTCTCGCGTGATTGGCAAAGTCACCGAGGAGCTTCACGCCTATAACCCGTCTGCCGCCCTCGGCGCTGCCCGCGAATATTTCTGGGGTGAGCTGTGCGACTGGTACCTGGAGATCATCAAGCCGCGCTTCAAGGATGAAGAATCTGCCCCGGTGGCGCGAACGGTCCTGGCGCTGGCCCTGGACCACGTGCTGCGGCTTTTCCATCCCTTTGTGCCGTTCATCACCGAAGTCCTTTGGGAGCGGCTCAATTCCCAGTGTCCTGTCCGCGGACTAGAGAAGGCAATTCCCTCAACCGAGCTTCTAATCTCCGCTTCCTGGCCTGAGCCCAAAGCGGAATGGGAGGATGGGCAGATCGAGGCGGATTTCGCGGTGGTCGAGGACTTGGTTCGGAACATCCGCGAATTCCGCTCTCTCCACAATATCGCGCCGAGCCGCAAGCTAGACGCGCTGATCAAGGCGGCTGGACGCTCCGCGGACATTTTGCGGAAGATGAAACCTCTTGTTCTGCATATGGCCAACCTGATATCGATGGATGTCGCCGCGGAAATAAAGCGACCGGCCGACGCCGCCGCACTGGTAATCGGCGATATGGAGATTTATCTCGCTGGCCTCGTCGATACGGACAAGGAGCGAGAACGGCTTGACGCGAAGCGTAAAAAATTGCTCGAAGATATCCAAAAAGCGGAAGCTCGTTTGGCCAACGAAAGCTTCGTCAGCCGCGCTCCGGCCGATGTCGTGGAAAAAGAACGGCAGAGGCTGAAGGATTTACAGGCTCAGATCGAGCTCATCGACGCCAACCTGAAAGCTTTGTAAATATTGAGACATGTACCGGAGGTGCGTGTCCCCGGAAACTACTTGCTGGGTTTCTCCGAATTCGTTATTTAAAATGAATATTTTTATTACCGGCAATCCCCGGTGTGGCAAATCCACCTTGATCCAAAAGGTCTTGGAGAAAATATCCGGAAAGAAAGTCTCCGGCATTATCACTCCTGAAATGCGGATTCGCGGGGAAAGACAGGGATTTAAGATTATCGATTTAGCTTCCCGACAGGAAGAGGTCTTAGCGTCCCTAAATATCGAGCGCGGGCCGCGCGTATCAAGGTACAAGGTGAATGTCAAAGGAATCGACCTGATTATCAATAAATTTTTGGAGAGCTATGGGGATTCAGATTATGTCGTCATTGATGAGATTGGAATGATGGAATTTTATTCGCAAAAATTTCGAGAAACGATCCGAGTTGTGCTTGATTCAAATAAAACGGTCCTCGCGACCCTATCTAAAAAATTTGTGAAAGAATATCAAAACAACGGGCAAATCTTTAATTTGACCAGAGAAAACTTCGATGAGATTTATGATAAAATTTTAGGTAAGATGAAGTGATGGGCGGATGGATCGTTGCCTGGAGTCGATATCTAAATCAGGTTGGCAGACAAAAAACGACGATTATCGCGCTCGGCTTGTGTTTAGGAATTATCGCCGGCGGGCTTTTTATGGTTCCTTTAAGATGTGAAGAATTGGAAAATAGGGGCGGCAAAATCGTCCTCCTTCCGATCGGTGACATTGAGGGATGGGTGCTGGATGCGCTAGAAAAAGAACTGGGAAAAAAATTCAGCTCAAAGGTTGAAAGACTGGAGGCCATAAAAGTCCCCGCTGAGACCTTTAACCGAACCCGGGCCCAATATTCATCCTCTCAGATCCTTAATAGGCTGCGCGGTTCCGCCACGCTGGAGCGACAAGATAAGATGCTGGGGATCACAGATGTCAACCTTTATACGGAAGGTCTCAATTTTGTATTCGGCGAGGCAGAGCTCGGAGGGCAATTGGCCGTTATTTCTTTGACCCGTTTGCATCAGAGCTTTTATTCTCTCCGGGAAAACAGAGCCATTTTCCTGGAGCGGGCAAAGAAGGAAGCGGTTCATGAGCTCGGGCATGTCTTCGCTTTAGCCCACTGTCCGGATTCGGAGTGCGTCATGCATTTTTCAAATAGCTTGCTGGACACGGATCGAAAAAGTGCATCATTTTGTTCTCGTTGCAGAGAACTTTTGGAAAAATTGATTCTGTGAATAACAAAAAGGAAATTCCTATAAACGAATCTCAAGGCCTGCGTCGAGCCATTGGCCTGCCCCAGGCTGCGGCCATGGTCGTGGGAACGATTATCGGGGCGTCTATTTTCGTCCAGCCGGCGGAGATCACTGGGCGTATGTTGTCCGTCCAAGGCGTTTTTTTAGTCTGGCTCGTCTCCGGCCTGCTGACATTTTTCGGAGCCCTGGTGTGCGCGGAACTGGCCTCGATTTTTACCCGGTCCGGCGGAGTCTATGTGTATCTCAAAGAGGCCTATTCTCCCTCGATCGGATTTTTATGGGGATGGGCCATGTTTTGGAGCGCGCATTCGGGAATTATTGCCGCGATTTCCGTGATATTTTCGCGCTATGTTTCCTATTTTTTGCCCATGAGCGCCGCCATGATCAAGATTGTATCCATCGCGGCCATCCTCATCCTTTCAGCTGTCAACTACCTTGGCGTCAGGCAAGGCAGTTCTCTTCAGACGCTCATGACGTTGGGCAAAGTCGTCGCCGTTGTTTTTATTATTTTTGCCGGATTTTTCCTCGGCGCCCGTCTTCCGGAACATTTCGTCACTGCGGACCTGGGGAGCCGCAATATCTCGCTGAATAGTTTTTTCCTCGCCGTGGCGGCCGGGTTGTTTGCCTTCGGGGGCTGGCATATGGTGACCTATAGTTCAGACGAGACGATCAACCCGCGTCAGACGATCCCGCGGGCGCTGATGATAGGAACGATCATTGTGACCTTGTGCTATGTTGCCTTAAATGCCGTATATATGTATGTTCTGCCGCTCAAGTCGGTCGCCTCCTCGACTCGAATTGCTGCGGATGCAGCCGACGCCGTGCTGGGATTCGGAGGAGGCGCTCTGATGTCCGGACTCGTCATCTTCTCCACGTTCGGCGCCTTAAGCGGGATTATTCTCTGTGGACCGCGTGTTTATTATTCCATGGCCCGGGACGGCCTGTTATTTAGATGGGTCGGCGATATCCATCCCCGCTTTCGAACGCCCCACAAAGCGATCATCATTCAAGGAGTCTGGTCGTCGGTGCTGGTGGCCACAGGCACCTACAAAACTCTTTTCACTCGGGTCGTCTTTACCGAATGGATATTCTTCGGATTGATGGCCATCGGCTTATTCTTGTTTCGGCGACGGCCGGGAATCGTTCGGGGGTACCAAATTTGGGGCTATCCCCTAGTTCCCGCGCTTTTTATCGTTTCGTCATTTGCGATCGTCGTCAATCAGATGATCTCCGACCCAAGAGAAGGCGGATTCGGCCTGTTTCTTGTTTTGTCCGGCCTGCCGATATATTATCTATGGTCAAAAAGAATAAGAAGAGGAGTCTAGCTGATGAAAATTATTGATTTTCACAATCATTTTTATCCCCCGCAGTACCTAGAAGAGATTATCTCCGGGCCGAGCAATGTCAAAGTGAGCTTCGATTCGAATCGCAATCCACTTCTTTATTATCCCGGCGATTACAACATCGTCGTTCGAGGGCACAGAGACATTGATTATCGAGCGGAGGTTTTAACGAAGGCAGGCATCGACAAACAGATTCTCACTTTTACGACGCCCGGCACACATGTTGAGTCTCCCCTGCGTTCGGTCGAGCTGGCTCGAATCGTGAATGACAGCCTTGCCAAAATTGTCGCTGAGCGCGGCGATCGGTTTGCCGCCCTGGCGACACTCCCGCTGAACGATCCTAAAGCTTCGGAAGCAGAGCTAGACCGGGCGTTTGGCGAGCTTGGTTTTAAAGGCGTTATGCTGCACAGCAATGTTAACGGGGTGGCATTGAGCGACCGGCGTTTTTGGCCGCTTTATGAAAAAGCGGACAATTGGCGCGCCGTATTTTATATCCATCCCTCTTTCCCCGTGGGGGTGGAAGCGATGACGGATTATTGGCTCATGCCCTTGATCGGCTTCCCCTTTGATACAACCCTCGCGGCGGCCAAGATCGTTTTCAGCGGGGTGGCCGAAAAATTTCCTAATATAAAGTGGGTTCTTGGCCATCTTGGCGGGGCCATTCCATATCTGGCCGAAAGGCTGGACCGAGGGTATTTCGCATTCAGAGAATGCCGAGAGAATATCAAAACTCCGCCCAGCGAATATCTAAAAAAGTTTTATTATGATACGGTGAATTTTGACGTCAAAGCCCTTGAATTTGCGATTGGCTTCGCCGGCGCGGACCATTTGGTGGCCGGCAGCGATTATCCGCATCAGATCGGGAGTCTCGAGAAGATGGTGAGCAGCATTGAGCGGATCCACATTTCTGCTCAGGATAAAGCCGCCATTTTCGGAGGGAATGCAGCCCACTTGCTGGGACTATAGCCGCCTGCCCGGCGGCCCGCCCTCCTCAACCCTCCTTTTGATCGCCGGGTCCGTTTATACGAGCGTCTCGATCGCCAGTTGTCCCGGCCGTCAGGCATATAATCCGTATTTATATGCCGCGTCGAACATCGCGACGATATTCTCCGGCGGAACTTCTCCTTGAATATTGTGGATGCTGTTGAATACATAACCGCCGCTCGGCATGAAGGCCTCCAGATTGCGGCGCACGTTTTCTTCCACTTCAGACGGAGTGGCGCGAGGCAGAACGTGCTGGCAATCGCAGCCACCGCCCCAGAAGGCCAGGTCGCGGCCGAAGCGGCGCTTCAAGTTGACGGGGTCCATATGGCTCGCGCTGGTCTGCACCGGATTGAGAATATCGATCCCGTTGTCGATTAGGTCGGGAATAAAGGATGCGCAAGAGCCGCAGGTGTGGTACCAGATTTTCGCCTGCGTGCGCGAGCGGATATATTGGACAAGACGCTTGTGGCGGGGCTTGATCAGGCGGCGATAGATCTCGGGATTGAAGAGTGGGCCTGCCTGGCCTGCAAGGTCGTCGCCGATCATGATCACGTCCACCACATCACCGACCTCGTCGAGGAACAGCCGGAACCAATCCATCCAGAACTTGAGCGTCTGGTTCAGCATGGCCTCGCAGAATTCCGGTTCCATCAGCAAGTCGGAAAACCACTGCTCGAGTCCGCGCAGGTACCAGCAGGTTTCGTAGATCACTCCGGAGATGCCGCTCACCACGGCATAAGGCGTGTTTCTCCGGATCTCGAGGGCCTGTTCGCGCAGCTTGGCGAAGCGGCTTGGGTCGTCGCCCTTCGGCCAGGCGTATTCGCGGACGTCCTTGATCGTGGCCTTTGCCAGCGGATGCAGCGTGATATCCATATAGAGCGGCTGATCGTCGGGCATCGACCAGCGGATGCCGAACTCGTCGGTGAGGTCGTGCCAAGCCCGGCCGTCCCGTTTCGCCTTGACGATGCCGCCCTTCCAGCTTGAGGCCGGCCCTGCCGCGATGTAGCGCGTGTCCACGTGAAACTGTTCCAACATCCGCTCGCTGGGCCGGGCCAGCTGCTGGACAGCGTCCATGATTTCGATGCCTTCCGGAAGTCCCAGGTACCTGGCTAGGTTCCGGTAGGCGTTCTTGTGGATGCCGGTCTGGTTGCCGCCGAAGTCGATCGGAACTCGGTCCGGTGTTTCGTGGCGGATCGCTTTCAAAACACGTTCCCGAGAGGTCATGGTTTCCTTTTTCGGCTTGTCTGACGTCTTGGTCTTATCCTTTTTTAGGTCCGCCGCCGCCGTCCTCAGCTCCGGCTACCGGCCGGCCGGAAGCGTGGCCAGGTAGTTGCCAAAGCCGACGATGACGGTTGATAAAATGAGCGTCGCCAGGCCCATAAAAAGAAGCGTCTTGGTGAATCCGCTGCTCCCTTTCCACTCCTTGAGGGCAATCCCCCACAGCGAACTGAAAATGATGATGCTCGCCATATGGATCGTCCAACTGGAGAACTTGTAGCGGCCCATCTGCGTTTCGCCCATGGTGTAGAAGAAAAACTGCATATACCAGGTGATGCCGGCCAGCGCGCTGAAAAGATAGTTGCTCAGCATGGGGATTCGTTCGGGCGCGTTTGGATTCGCCTTAGACCGGGGCTCGCCGGCGTTCGCGGCTGAGGGGACCGCCGCGGCCGCCACGTCTGTCTCGAGTCCTTGTTTCAAGGAGCTCTGTCGCAGCCGTCGGCTCACATACTGGTAGCCGGTGCGCTTCTTAGCGATCAGGATGAAACACCAGATGAAGTTCGAGGTGAACCCGCCGAGGAGTACGATGACCAATTTCGGGAGTCCGGTCCAAAGGAGGGTAGTCCCGTGTTGAGCGGATAGCTCGGCGATGGGGGCCGCCGCGTCAAGGCCCATGGCGAAACAGGCGCTGAAAACTCCGGAGAAAGTGGCGACCAGGATGCCTTTGAAAAAATTGAATTCTTTGATCGAGGATTTTTTCTGTTCCTCGGTCATTTCGCGTTCCTTGGACATGCCGGCCATCCCCGCGACGGCGATCCCCAGGATGCAGATGACGATGCCGAAAAGAATCACTTGTCCCGAGGTCGTGCCGAGCACCTTGGTCGCGAATTCGTGATGGATGATCGGCGGCACCAGCGTGCCGATGACGGCGCAGTATCCGAGCGCTACGCCCATGCCCAGCGACATGCCCAGGTAACGCATGGTCAGGCCGAATGTCAGGCCGCCCACACCCCACAGGGCGCCGAAGATATAGGCTTTCAACAAGACGCCCGGCGGCGCCGCCCCCAGGACTTGGAGTAAGTCGCGGGTATTGACCGAGGCCAAAATCCAAGGCGCGATAATCCAGCTGAAAAAGCCGCCGGCCAGCCAGTACACCTCCCAGGACCATTTCTTGACTCCGCGATAAGGAACGTAGAAGCTACCCGAAGCCAACCCGCCCAGCCAGTGGAACACCACGCCACGAAAGGGATTGATAGTCATTGCCTTACCGCCTTTGGCAGGAGACGCTTTTGAGCGATGCTATCCGGATTTCTTTTGGAATTGAGGATTTGCGGCGTCATCTGCGAGAGCAAGAATATAGCTAAAAGAAAGAAGCACTGTCAACTGGTTCCTGAATTCGAGGGCATATCGTTGGCAAGGTCTAGAAAGTCTTCGATAATGAAATCCAAGCCAAAATGGCCCTGCCTGCCGCTTCTGATCAAGCTCAAGAGCTTATTTTCTGATTCTTCAAATGTCGGGATTCGAGGAGTTTCAAGACGATTTCCCTGGTCAACTGGCTAAGGTCGGCTTCTCTTTCGATTAAAGGACGGACATCGTCAACTGCCCTCGGCCAATCGATACTCTCAAGCCTATTGATGACCAGCTGCACCCAGTTTGACGGAGTGACTTCGGGGCCTTGCCATTTTGTCTGGTGGAGCGCTTCGTTCAGGAATCGGATATTCGGCTCGGGCCAGGAAGGGTCGGACATGTACCAGTAAAGATCATAGAGATCACGACCCTTGAAATAAGGACGCATGAGAATGGCATGGAGTTTGCCGCTCAGCAGCGAAGCTTGATCATAATGAAGGACATTCAAAATGACATAGCGGCGGATAATGGAGGTCTCAAACAATCCGCCGTCAGGAGGATGGCTGTCCACTTCAACCCTGATGGAGAGCGCTTCCGTTCGATGAGGGGATAAACCGAGTTCATAAAACAATCCCGGAAACGTGATGAACGCGGATTTGACCGGGATGTCAACTTTAAGCTTATGACTCTTCACGAGATAAGCTTCAGCTTCAAAGGATTTGCAGACGGCGGAAATGATCTTGACAAAATCTTTGGGATCGTAAGGACTCGCTAAAGCGAAATCAAGGTCTTCGGAATAGCGAGGAAGCATATAGAGCAAGCGCAGGGCTATGCCTCCGTGAAATATCCAGGAGGTGAACGCCCCGCCTTCCTGGAGGAACTGAAGGATCCGCGCTTGACAGTATTCCCGCACGAGATTTCTTGCCAGCAATCTGTTTGGCGCTTTGGAAATAATTTGCTTGATCTGCTCTTTCATGATTCCTTCGTTTCCTGAGCGATTGTTTTGATTTTTTGTGCGGCCTTCCATAGCTTTGGGCTTTCAAATTTGTGGGCCAATTCAAGCAGAAGCTCGGTATTTAGGCTATCAGTATTCTGGAGCCTCAGTTCCCTCAAATAATGGAGGTTGTCCGACCCAGGAGTCAGGTACAGCAGGTCGAGCAGGGCTTTCTCAGCGGAGGCGATAAAAGCGGACTGCCCGCTGCCGAGGTCCATAAGTTGATGGCCGAAAAACAGTTCTTTCTTGATGTGCTTAAAAATATAAAGACCGAGAGGCGTAGACAGGGCTTCTGGCCTTCCGGTTGTTACGCTCGTGATCGAGGGCACATATTCAGGGATGAGGCCGTGGTGTTCTAAAGCTGATTGAAGGCTGATATAGGAGGCTCGTTTCAACCGATTCGCTACAAGAAATGGATGGGGCGGGTTTTTCTGGTGGGGTTCGGCGAGGGCATAGAGTCCGCGGCGAAGCTGGATGAGTTTTCCGGACTTAACCCATCTGGAAAGCTGTCGTCCAAGATCGACCTGTTCGACTGCTCCGGCAAGCAATAAACTAGAATGGAATACAGGTTCTTGGCCGACGATTTCTAAGAGCTTAAGCCATTTCATGGCAATAATATGCCATAATTGGTATATTAATGCAACAAATATCTTGATCTGACTTTTAAAATGAGAAATCTGTCAAGAAGGTCTGACACATTTAAGTGATCGACTACGTCAATCCTCTGGTCCTGATGTCGGAAATCAACATTAGGGACAAGGCGGAGACGGCGAAGAGGAAGAGGAAAACTGCCTGCCTTGAAAAAGTAAAATCTTATCCTTCTCCCGTGATCTTGAACACTGCGTCATTCGGGTGAACTTTCTGATTCACCTTGAGGGCCACATCCTGGCCCGGTTTTCCCTCGCCCACATTCTGATGCTCGATTTGCAGAGAACTTATCTCCTGCTTAAAATCCGTCGAGTGGCCTAGGAAGTGGATCTTATCGCCGATCTTAAGCTTTTCCGTCAGTTCCAACACGGCGACACTGATGTGGTCGAAGTAGTGAGTCACTTTGCCGACGCGATTTTCAGACATGGCTGTCTCCTTTCAAGTCATAGCGGCTGAAAAGATTATCCCCAGACGATCTCCTCAAAAGATCATCGATACAGAGTATATCATAACCCCGTCCTGTCAAGCTTTAATAGTTGTTTCGGCAACAGCATGTGCATGGCCGGAATAGGGATATTCCTCTTTCCTAGATGAGATCCCTCAGGGTCATGGTTAACTCCTTTTTCTTGCCGGCTGATATGACCACCAGCCGAACTTTCGTGCCGGGGGGATCTGATTTAAACTTTGTCCTAGCTGCAAGCAGTGGAAGCTGGGCCGGAGTCTTTCCTTCGATGGCCAGGATAGAATCGCCGCTTTTCAAGCCGGCCTGTTCTGCCGGGCCGCCGGCCACCACATCGGCAACCTGGAAGGTACCGTTTTCCAGGTTCAACCACATCCCAGCGCGGTCATAATTATCGGGCAACGAATCATTGGCGTTCCGCTCAAAGATAAGCTGCTGCCGGGTATAGTCGAAGATGATATTAAATCGTTTCAGCACGCCTGCACCGACATTGCCGGCCACATAGGGGTCGATAAAAGCGCCCTTGGTCTGCAGAGAAAGTTCTGTCACCGGATTCTCGATTGCGATGCTGCCGAGCTTGAGGATTTTTGCCCGGGTGACCAGCCCCCGGGCCGGACCGCCGATACCCCATCCGACGACCGCCTCGACTTTGGCTCCGTAACGCGCCTTCAAATTATGCTTTTCGGCAAAAGGAGCCAGGATCGTCAGCGAAGTCCGGCCTCCTGTGTCAATGTCGAATTTGCCGGGAATCGCGTCAATTTCTCCCTCGACCTGAGGAACGTGCCCGTTGAATTTAAAGGGAACGGCCATGCCGCTGCCCGAATAGGAAAACGAGGAAGGCATCATCAGAGTCAAGCGGCTGTTCTCGTAATCGATTTTCACCACAAACCGCTTAAAAACTTCATAGCCGATCAGCCCATGCATGGGCTGGCCTTCAACATTGGCCAGAGTCAACAAAGGAAAAACGGCAAACAACTGGTTAGAGATCGTGGCTTCCCCCACTTGGAGGGTCTGGATTTTTGTCAAGGCCACATCCTCGGATTTTTCACCAACACCGCGGCCCTGTAAAGTTCCTTCGTATTTCAACCCGATGCCTTTGGCCAGCTCCGGAGTCACGATATTGGCGCCGCCTGTGTCGCAGAGGAGCTCGAAAGGTCCCTGCCCGTTCAATTTCACCTGCAGATAAATATGATTGTTCCGGAGTTCAAAAGGAATGGTTGTCGATGTTTTTCCTCCCGAGATGAGAAAATCCGGCGCCGGAGCGAGCGGCATCCGGAACATTTCGTCTTTTAAAAGGACATTCAGTTCAACTTTTTCTGTCGTGCCAAGCTGATCGTAGCGCTCCTCGCCATTTGTTGAGCGGGAATTAAAGGGCACTTTGATTCCGGATATTTGGCGATAATCAGAGAGAAAGGTTGTTCGGGTTTCCAGGGCTGTTTTCTCGACAATACGGTCAAAGAGATACGTCGCTCCATCAATCCAAATGTCAAAGGGCCGGCCGTCTTTGGGCGTGATTCTAATCACATGGAATTGCCTGTTGTTTTCCTGCTTCTCGCCGGAATATTCGATACGGCCTTCCCAGCGCACCGGAAACCAGTAGGACAGCGAGCGCCGGTAAGCTTCATTCGCACCCCCTTCCCTGGCGTCTCCGCCCTCCTCAGACCTGACCTGCTTGGACGAATCCTGGGACCAGAGAACTTTTCCGTCGAATCCTCGGGCTCCTGTCATGGGTCCGAGCTCGAAGCGAGAAAATGTCCGGCCGGTCAGGATGTCTTCCCA
This sequence comes from Candidatus Aminicenantota bacterium, assembly GCA_963715635.1. Taxonomy (GTDB): domain Bacteria; phylum Acidobacteriota; class Aminicenantia; order Aminicenantales; family UBA4085; genus JAPKZH01. The sequence goes on from OY970261.1 coordinate 4,205,282, forward strand.
TGACTCGGCTGTCCCATTCAACCCGGCCGCGGTAATCTTTGTTTTCGTGTAAATCGAGCGGATCGAATCCCATGCCGCTCCGCCTGAAGCCTGCTTGGCTTTGGCCAAGATTTCCTTAGCACTTTCGGAGGATAGCCCGGTATGAGCGGCAATGACTATGACCGCCAATAAAATAAAAAAAAGGATTTTTTTCATGGGACACCTCATCCTGATTGTTCTTTATATACCATGATGATGCGTTTGTCTTCAAATCGCTATTAGCTGAACACCCGCTAAAGATTCATCGCCGCTTTCATATAAGAAGATTCATATTCCCTATATAACACGGGATAGGTGGCGACGGGCTTCCTGAAAGCATTCTTCGGCTTGAGCTCTCGGGGTTACAGGCAGGTCGGCCATCAAAAAATCGGGATGAAAAATGAGCAGGGAGTAGGGGATATCCGCACTTGCGCGTGATATAAATGGCCGCTCTAAAGTCATTAGACCTTGATGTTTAATTTTTTATGGTCCAGGTAGTAGGCCACGAACATGCATATAAAATAAATCGCCAGACCGCTAAAGATAATATAAGGCATGGCCAGATCTGGCTTTTGCACCTTCTGGACGGCCAGAATCAAAACGCTCGAAAACATATACATGAAAAGCGGGTTGCGTCCAAAGGAGCGCAATAGGGCGGTATCGAATTTCGTATACATATCGATGAGATAGAAGAACAACAGAGCCAAAACGCCGAGGCTGTAGGAGTATAGGACATAGGGCAGAGAGATGAGCGGTTTGTTGGCCGGATAGCGGAGATTCAGAATTAGCCCAACAAAAGACGAAGCGAAAATGAATCCGATGGCCGAAAGAATCATGCTCTTGAGATTTTTGGACTTTAAAATCGGCCACCAGATCGAAGAGATTAATATCAACCCCGCCCATGAAATGGCGCCTAAATAGCCGCCCATATCATATCCTAAAACCGCTTCTGCCAAGTATTTTAAGATCACAAACTGGTAGATGAGGAGGAGAATTATTCCGGCCATGAAACGAGCGATCGGCTTCAAGCCCATAAAAGGCAAGGCATAAAGTCCGGCCAGGCCGATCGCCATGAGCACATTCCATCCGAATTCCAGCTTGAGCTCTAGCACGAAGACGCCGATTAAACCGAATAGCCAGAGCAAAAAATAGCGCAGGAGGAAATGGCCGATCGCAAGGGCTATTCCACGGAGCGCTAACCGTTTTTCAAAAGAGATTCCGTAGGATACGCCGATAATAAAAAAGAAAATTGGAGCCCCAAAATCTATAACGGTCAGGTCGGCCAATGGAGAGGCGTGTTTTAGGGCCGAAGGGATGGCTTCGAAATAGAGAAAGTAATTGCCGAGAATCATAAGGGAAACACAAAATCCGCGGAAAAGATCGATCGAGCGGACTCTGCCCGTTTCGCTCTTCTGGACCCATCCTAATTTTCCCCAAATCGTTTTAGGCATATCTTTTTTAAATTCCGCGCTAAATTCCAGGGCGACTAACCGCAATCCGCAAAATTATGGTGAGTATTCGTGGATCAATGATTAGCCTTGTAAGCTAATTTGCCGCCAAGAAAGGTTTGAAGGACGCGCAGGGAAAGGAGTTTTGCCGGAGGGGAAGTTCGTATGTCATCAGAAAGAACGATGAAATCTGCCAGCATGCCGGGCCGGATTTTTCCCTTGATGTTTTCCTCGAAGCCTGAATAAGCCGCCTCGATGGTATAGGCTCTCAACACCTCCTGGCGTGTGAGACATTGATCTGGATACCATCCCCCTGCCGGTTTCCCATCCGGAGTCTGCCGGGTTTCGGCCGCATACATTCCGTAAAAAGGGTTGAGCGTTTCTCCGGGAAAATCGGAATTGAGTGTGAGATGAATCCCTGTCTTAAGAAACGAACGCCAAGCATACGCGCCTTTGATTCGCCCGGGGCCGACGCGTGTCTCTGCCCAGGCCATATCGGATGTGCAGTGTGGGGGCTGCATGCTCACGACGATCCCCAATGGAGCGAACTTGGGGATATCTTCAAGGGCGACGACCTGGGCATGTTCCACCCGCAATCGATGGTCCTTCGCCGCAGGGACGGCTTCCAGAGCGCGTTGAAACGCTTTGAGGGTGATACGATTGGCCAGGTCGCCTATGGCATGCACGGCAACCTGGAAATTGGATTTTAATGCACGAACGGTCAATTGATACAGAGCGTCTTCCGGCGTGACGACAACTCCTCTGATGTCGGGAGCATCGCTATAGGGCTCCAGAAATGCTGCGCCTCGCGAGCCAAGGGCGCCATCAACAAAGATCTTTAAGCAACGAATCGTTAGCATCTTATTCGGATCGATTTCAGGACCTTTACCGAGAAAAGGCTCAATGAGGTTAAGATCCGTTCCTTCGAGCATAACGTAAACGCGAATTTTGAGCCTATCTTTTTTTATCAAACGCCGGAAAGCCTCCAGCATTTCTGAAGTCGTATTGGCCTCGTGGACCGTGGTCAACCCATTTTTCAGACATTCTTCCTGGGCGAGCTCCAGCGCTTTTTCTATTTGATCCGGCGTAGGCGGCGGAATGCACTTTTCGACAAGGCCCTGAGCTTTATTGGTCAGGATCCCTGTCGGCTTGAGGGTCTTCGCTTCTTTCAATATCTCTCCATGGAGAGGATTTGGCGTTGAGGCCGTTATCCCTGCCACCTCCATGGCTTTGGCATTTGCCCAGCCGGCGAAGCCATGAAGGCCGCGGAGAAATACCGGATTTTTGGGCGCCGCCTCGCTCAGAACCCTATGTGTGGGATAACTTTTTGCCCATGCGCCCTCGTCCCATCCCCATCCTGTGATCCAGGCACCGGCTGGGGTCTGAAGTGCACGCTGCCGTACCTTCTCTGCGGCTTCTTCGGGAGTCGCGATTCCTTCAAGGTTTAGCTCGAGAAAGCTTTGTCCCAGGCTCAAGAGATGGCCGTGAGATTCGATGATCCCCGGCATAAGCGTCTTTCCGGCGAGGTTGACAACTTCGGCCCTTGGATAAGATTTTTTGATGTTTTTTGAATTGCCGACGGCCAGAATATTCCCTCGACCAATGGCGAAGGCCTCCGCTTCGGGATGGCTTTCATCCATAGTGACGATATGGCCGTTGATGAAAATTTTTTCCGCCTGAGACGACGCGCTTTGGCCGCCACAGCCAGCCGTTAGGAATATCCAAATAACGCAGCCAATCGTTCTTAGAGAGCATTTAGAATAAGCGAAATTCCCTTTCATAATGAAAAATATACTTCAAATTGCAAAAGAAAGAAATGCCGAAGCCATGGATCGCCTGAAGACTTAGTTTGCGTTTGACCCGCTTGACCCGGTTTGACACCTGCCAAATTAATTGTTATTCTTTTGCCAAGAAACCAACGGGTTTGTCGTGACTATCAAATGCCCCAAATGTCGGACGGATAACCCCGAAAATTCGCGCTTTTGCGCGGACTGCGGAACACGATTGGATCTCCGGGAGGATATCCAGGGATCTCCCACGAAGACCCTTGAAACGTCCAGAGAGGAATTGACGACAGGCTCCACCTTTGCTGGCCGCTATCAGATCATCGAAGAACTCGGCAAAGGCGGCATGGGAAAAGTCTACCGAGTCCTGGATAAGAAACTCAACGAGGAAGTTGCCCTCAAACTCATAAAGCCGGACATCGCTTCGGACAAGAGAACTCTGGAGCGGTTCAGCAACGAACTCAAGATTGCCCGCAAGATTGTCCACAAGAATGTCGGCCGGATGTATCACCTGAGTGAGGAAAAGGGGACTTATTACATCACCATGGAGTATGTCCCCGGCGAGGATCTGAAAAGCTCGATCAGAAGATTCGGTCCGCTGCCTATTGGAAAAACCATATTTCTGGCCAAGCAAATCTGCGAGGGACTGACCGAAGCCCATCGATTAGGCGTCGTGCACCGCGACCTCAAGCCCGGAAACATCATGATCGATAAGGAAGGCAATGCGCGGATCATGGATTTTGGGATCGCCCGTTCGCTTCATACGAAAGGAATCACGGGAGAAGGAGTTATTATTGGAACACCTGAGTATATGAGTCCCGAACAGGTCGAGGCGAAAGACGTTGGCCAGAGGTCGGATATATATTCGCTGGGCATAATCCTTTATGAGATGGTGACCGGCCGAGTGCCTTTTAAGGGCGACACGCCTTTTGCCGTCGGCATAAAACAAAAAAGTGAAATTCCCAAAGATCCTAGAGAGATCAATTCTCAAATCCCGGAAGGACTTGGCCGGGTCATTCTGAAATGCCTGGAGAAAACCAAAGAGAAGCGGTACCAGAGCGCGGAAGAATTGCATTCTGAGCTGGAGACAATTGAGAAAGAAATCCCAACGGCGGAACAGCCGAGCCCAAAAAGGAAGCCTACTAAAACAAGAGGTGTCGCGGTTGAAGAGGGCAAAATCAAGTGGGAAAAAATTGCTCTTTATGGAGGCGCCGTTTTACTCCTGGCCTTGATTATTTATGCCGGCCTCAGGCTTTTCACCGGCCATAGGGAAGTCATCGATTCGATTGCCGTGCTTCCTTTTGAAAACGTAAACGCAGACCCAAACACAGAATACCTATGCGACGGGATCACCGAAACAATCATCAATAAGCTCTCACAGTTGTCCGATCTTAAAAAGGTCATTGCGCGAAACTCAGTTTTCACCTACAAGGGGAAAACCGTAGATCCAAAAAAAGTGGGGCAGGAGCTGGATGTGAAAGCCGTCTTGCTGACCCGGTTCGTGCGCATCGGAGACCAGTTGACGATAAGCCCAACTTTGGTTCGGACGCGGGATAGCAACCAGCTCTGGGGGTACAGGTATAACCGAAAATTCGACGATATCTTTGCTATCGAAGAGGAAATGTCAACTTCTATTGTTCAAGCGCTAAAGCTGAAGATCAGCGGAGAAGAGAAGCAAAAGCTTTCGCAGAGGCCTATTGATAACGTGGCCGCCTATGAGTGCTACTTGAGAGCCTTGAATGAGGTATCGCGCTTCACGGAAGAGGCGCTGGATCGTGCCGTCCAATATCTTCAGAACGGTATCAACATCATCGGAGATAATGCGCTTCTTTATACAGGTCAGGCGGAAGCTTATTACCGATATGTTGATCTGGGCTTCAAGCAGGAGGACTATATATCGAAAGCGGAAGATTGTGTGAAGAAAGCTTTTGATTTGGATCCCGATTTCCCGAAAGCCCATGTTATTCTAGGGACGATGTACAGAGATTTTCGCGGCAACCCTAAAGAGGCGATTCGCCATTACAAGAAGGCGTTGGCTGTAAATCCGAATGAATCAAGCGCGATGTTCAGATTGGCGAACTCCTATGCTTTGCTCGTGGGAAAGACTTCGTTGGCCCATGAATGGCTGGAACGGTTGAAGCGAATTGATCCGATCAATGCAGGAATCAGTAGCACCGAAGCAACGATCCTTTCTTTTGGAGGCCAATCCCGACTTGCTTTGGAGCAATATCGCAGGTTGTATCAGTCAAAACCCGAAAGCCCGCTCTTTCAGTATTATTATTCATGGGCTCTCATGTATGACAATCAGCTTCAAGAAGCTTTTTCGATTGTCGATCGTATGGTGAAGGCGAATCCGAATAATGTGGACGCCAAACGCAATCTGTTGGTCGAATATGCGCTGCTCAAAGAAGAGAAGAAGGCATATCAGCTGATGACACGTGACTTCGATAAAACGTGCAAAAGGTATCATGTCTACTCATATCAGGTTGCGGTCGCGTTCGCGTTGCTCGATAAAAAAAGTGAGGCTTTAGACTGGCTGGAAAACGCGGTGGATCGCGGTTTCATCAATTACCCCTTTATGGATGAATACGATCCCTTCCTCAAAAACATCCGCGGCGAAGAGCGCTTCAAGAAGCTCATGGGGCGGGTCAAGTACGAGTGGGAGCATTTTGAGGAATGAAATCGGCGGACGATCACTTGTAGCGGTCCAGTCAATCGCACTTCTTTAACTCACCCCGGTTGGCGATAGATTTCTTTCCTGTGGCCTATCTTGACGATATGAATTGTCTGCTCTTTGTCGTGGATAGAATAGACGATTCTATAATTTCCCTGGCGAAGACGATAACGTTCTTGCGCCGAAAGCTTTTCGCATCCCACGGGCCTCGGATTTTCTTCAAGGCTCCGAATGCGATCGACGATTTTCTGGAGGCTTTTTTTGGGAATAACTGCCAATTCTTTAGACGCAGAGGCCCTGATAAAAACTTTATATTTTCCCATTCTTCTTGAGCATTTTCAGGACATCTTCAAAAGCGAGCAGGGGCTCATTTTTTCGCTTTTCAAATGCCTCCAGGTCGATGGAATCCTCAAGAAGAGAATTCCTGACAGCTTCATTGACCAATTCGGAGATGGAATTTTCGGTTTCGGCAGCCTTGATGCGCAGGGCGCGATGCAATTCGGAATTCAAGTAAATGGTAGCCCTTTTTTGTGGATTTTTCATGGACATGCCTCCACGTGCCAATTTAACGTTAAAACGTTATAATGTCAAGACGTTTACTTGGAGGATTGAATGAACTCGAATCCTATAGCGCAACTCCTTCGGTTCATTTGTTGACGACGTTTGACACTTTTCATGTTAATTGATATTCTCTATCCAACCGGCTGAGCAGGGAACAAAGATGATCGGCAAGTTCATCGCTCATTACAAAATCCTCGAAAAAGTCGGGGAAGGCGGGATGGGAGTCGTCTATAAGGCCGAAGATACGAAGCTTAAGCGGACGGTCGCTCTCAAGTTTTTACCGACTGAGCTGATCCGCGATCCGCAGGCGAAAAAACGGTTCCTCCAGGAAGCCCAAGCGGCCGCAGCCTTAGATCACCCGAATATCTGTACGATCCATGAAATCAATGAATTCGAAGACCGGATGTTCATTGTCATGGCTTATATCAAAGGAAGGAGCCTGAAGGAAAGGATAGCCCTTGGTCCGATGAAGCTTGAGGAAGTGGTGGATATCTCGACCCAGGTGGCTTCGGGCCTTCGGGCTGCCCATGAGAAAGGCATCATTCATCGGGACATCAAACCGGCGAACGTCATGCTGGCGGAAGACGGCCCGGTGAAGGTCATGGATTTTGGTATCGCCAAACTGGCGTGGGCAGCCGACTTGACCAAGACTGTAGGGACGATGGGGACTCTGGCCTACATGTCGCCGGAACAAGCGCGGGGCGAGGCGGTTGACCATCGGACGGATATTTGGTCATTGGGAGTCGTATTGTATGAGATGCTGGCCGGGCGGTTGCCCTTCAGTGGTGAGGAGATCCCAGGGGTGATCTATTCGATCCTGAACAGAGATCCGGAGCCGCTGATCGTTCTTCGTCCGGATGTCCAGCGTCATATTGAACAAGCTATCGCCAAAGCCTTAGCCAAGGATCCTGCCCGTCGCTATCAAAACATCCAGGAGTTCATTCAGGATTTGAAAAGCCGTGATGTCTTTATTTTTCCTAAAGCTGAAAAATCGATTATCGTTTTGCCGTTCGAAAACATCAGCCCGGACCCAGAGCAGGAGTACTTCTGCGATGGAATGACCGAGGAGCTCATCGCGGACCTATCCCATGTCCATGACCTTCTTGTCATCTCGAGAAGCTCGGCGATGACGTTCAAAGGCACGAAGAAAAAAATCAATGAAATCGCGCGCGAGGCGAATGTTCGATATGTTCTAGAGGGGAGTGTCAGGAAAGCGGGCAATAACCTTCGGATCACAGCCCAACTGATTGATTCGTCCACGGATGCCCACCTCTGGGCTGAGAAATATACGGGCACACTGGACGATGTGTTCGATATTCAGGAGAAAGTCTCGCGAGCTATAGTTGCCGGGCTCAAGATGAGATTGGCACCCAACGAAGAACGCAAGATTGCCGAGCACCCGGTGGCAAACGCGTCGGCCTACGACTACTACCTTCGAGCGAAGCAGGAAATCGCAAAGTGGACGGAGCCTGCGTTAGACCGGGCCCTGCGCCATCTCGAGAGTGCACTCGAGATGGTGGGCGACAACGCGGTCCTCTTTGCCGGCCTGGCCCTCGTTCACCTCACCTATGCCATGGGGGCTTTTCGGCCGATTGAGGAGACGCTGTTGAAGGCCGAAGAGTACGCCAAGAAGGCGCTCCAGATGGATTCGGAGCTGGCCCCTGGACACTACGTCCTCGGGGCCATCGCCTATATGCGTGGCGATATGAGGCAGGCATTCATTCGTACGAAGCACGCGGTGTCGATCAGCCCAGACGATCCAGACGCCGTACTCTGGTTTGTGCACGCGGGAATTTCTGTGGGCAAGTGTTCCGTATGCAGACCGTTCGTTGAACGGGTGCTCCAGTCTGACCCACTGAACTGCCTGACGCATGTGGCTTCGGCCGTTCTGCAGTTTTACGAAGGGCGGTTCGAGGCTGCCCTCGACGCGGGTCGAGTTGCTTTCGAGCTGGATCCTGAAGGGATCTTCTCCCGCGGCTGGTACGTCATGCCGCTCATGTGGAATCGGCGTTTCGAGGAGGCATGGGAAGTTCTTGATCGGTGGCGCGATGCCATGCCGGGGCACGCCTGGCTGCTGGGTGTGACATCCGTACTCTATGCAATCGAGGGAAAGAAAGCTGAGAGCCAGGCCTTGTTGACGGAACAGCTCCTGGCTGACTTGAGCAATGACACGGTAGCAGTCTGGGATTTCGCGGACATCTACGCGCTGAACGGCGAGACAGAGGAAGCATTAAAGTGGTTGGAGCATGGCCTGGATATCGGCTGTATCAACTACCCCTTTCTGTCGAAACTCGACCCATATCTCGAGAACATCCGCGGCGAGGAGCGCTTCAAGAAGCTCATGGAGCGGGTGAAATACGAATGGGAGCATTTTGAGGAATAAGGAAGGGCAAAGAAAATTGACCCCACTTAATCCCTATGCTATAAGCTAGAAAAAGGGAGAAGTCATAAAATTGGACAGCAGGCAGATTGAATTTGTTGATGAAGCCATGGTTGAAATCTATAAAAAGAAGACTCCCTCGCAACGTTTGCAGATTGCTTTCGGCTTGTGGCGGTCAGCGAAAATCTTGCTAGTTAATAGTCTCCGCTCGTTGCACCCCGAGTGGGATGAAAAACGCCTTCAACAGGAGGTCGCAAGGAGAATCTCGCATGGAGCAATCTGAGCTCCTGGGATATCTCGTTCGATGTCTTGAAAAATTGGACATACCCTATTTTGTTACCGGTGCTATCGCGTGTATTGCTTATGGAGAGCCCAGGTTTACGAATGACATCGATATCGTGGCTGAGATTGATGATGGGCATATTGCCAAACTCAAGGAATGCTTCCCTGAAGAAGAATTTTACTTAGATTCGGATGCGATCCGAGAGGCGATCAGACGCAGACATCAGTTTAATATTATTCATCCCGCCTCAGGATTAAAGATAGATATCATGATCTCTAAAAAAGACGCATTTGATAGAAGCCGCTTCAGCAGAATAAAAAGAATCCGTCCCTTAGAAGATACAGAGGCGAATTTTGCTTCTCCAGAAGATGTGATCATCAAAAAAATGGAATACTATAAAGAGGGCTCATCCGAGAAACACATCCGGGATATCATGGGGATGCTGAAAATCTCCGGCGAAATGATTGACCCAAAATATATTTCATTATGGGCAAAGAGGCTTCATCTAGAAGAAATCTGGCAGGCTATTGAAGAGAGGCTGTCAAGATAGCGTCAAAGGTTGGGGAGACAATGAGCTCTTCGACAGCGGAAAGGAATCGCCCCATCGGGGGGAAAAGTTTTTTTGCAGATATGCCTTCCGTAATGACTGCGACCCTTTCCTGGCTAAGCTCAGCGGCGAGGAGCGGTTCCAGAAGCTCATAGAGCGCGTGAAATACGAGTGGGAGCATTTTGAGGTGTGAAGAGAGCCGGATGGGGCTTAAGTCGCTAGAAGGGGGTTAAGCGAAATGATAAAATTTTCCGAAAAGGTCATTGAACATTTCCAAAACCCCCGAAATGTCGGTATCATCGAATTTCCAGAGGCCATGGGGACCATGAGCAATCCGGTTTGTGGGGATATTACGGAAATCTATTTGTGCATACGCAAAGGGATGATCGAAGACGCCAAATTTAAATCCTATGGTTGCGCCGTCACCATTGCCTCCGCTTCGGTATTCACCGAAAAGATCAGGGGACAAGAGATATCCAGGCTTGTCTCCGGGAAGGATGATGAGGTCGTCCGCAAGCTTGTCGGCTTGATTGAAGGGGAATTGGGCGAATTGCCTGCAGCGAAGCTCCACTGCCCTCCGGCCACAGTCCAAGCCTTCCTAGAAGCCATTTGTCAATATAACGAAAAAGAAGGGGAGCCGCACCTTGCATCCAGAATTAAGAGATTGATACCACTCGTGGCCAAGTATTATCAGAGGGGCGAAAAGCCGGATGATATGCCGTAAGATCAAGCTGACTAAAATTTCCGGAATTAATCCTTTTATTCTTTGGCGAGTTTTTGGGCCTCAGAAGTGATGACCTCGAAGGCCTCTTCTACTTCGGCCTGATGGGTGCGAAAACTGAGAATACAGGCGCGAAGGGCAAACTCGCCTTTAAGCAGGGTGGACGAGAGAAATAACTTTTGGCTCTTGATGATGTTTTTGAGGAGCCTCCGGTTGAACTCGTTCGTGTCTCCGGATTTTGGCCGGAATCGGAAAGGCACGACGGAAAGGTCGGGTGCGGATAGGCACTCGAATCCCGGTCCTTGCTGAAACTTATGATAGAGCCAGTTGGCCAGCTCCAATTTTTCCGCAAGATTTTCGCGGAATGCCTGGACGCCGAATAATTTCAATGGAAGCCAGACGCGCAAGCCTCGATATGAGCGGGATAGCTCCGGAGAATAATCTGCGGCACTGACTTCCCCTTCCGGCGTCTGAATGTCTTGCAAATAATCCGCCGACATCATATGGGCCCGGCGCAGGAACTCCCCCTCCCTGACCAGCAGACTCCCCGAGCCATAGGACAGGAAGAGTCCCTTATGAGGGTCCAGAACCACGGAGTCGGACATCTCGATTCCGGCAAGCTTTTTCCGGCCTTCTTCGCACAAATTGAAGAAGCCGCCGTAGGCCGCGTCGATGTGGTACCAGAGGCCGAACTTTTTGGCCACAGCAGCGAGGTCGGGAAGGGGATCGACAGCTCCCGTGTTGGTCGTGCCGGCATTGCCGACTAGAAGAAAAGGCTTTAATCCTTTTTCAAGGTCGGCCCTTATCGCATCCTCGAAGAGCTGCGGAACGGCCCTGTAATTTTCATCCACACCCAGGAGGCGTACATTGCGTTCCGGAATACCGGCCAGGCTCGCGACCTTCATCACGCAATGGTGGGTTTGATCGGAAGCATAAAGTGTTCCGCGACTCAGGTCGTCGCCGAGAAGATGTTTGCGCGCCGCGACGACAGCGCTGAAATTGGCCAGGGATCCGCCGCTGGTAAGGATGCCGCGGGACGATTCAGGATAACCCATCCATTGGGCAAACCACTCCAGAACGTTGGCTTCCAGACGTGCGGCGGCGGGCGCTGCGAACCAGGCGCCCGTAAAGCGGTTGGTTGCGGCGCCCAAAAAATCGGCGATCGCCGAAGGATAAAGGCCGCCGCCGGGAATATACCCGATATAGGCTGGGTGTGGGGCATTGATCGAAATCGGAACGATGGTGTCCATAAAGAAATGGAGAAGCGAGGAAAAATCAATTCCCTGCTCGGGGGGCGGCTCGCGGAGGCTTCGGAGGAACTTCTCGCTCACATCAAGGTTGGAGCGGGGAGCCTTGGGAAGGGCCGCAATATGATCCACGACAGCTCTGACCGCCTCCTCAGCCATTTTATGCATAGCCTCGGGTGTTAATTCGAGATTTGCCGGTTTTTTCATTGTAAAAAATATACTTCAAATTGAAAAAGAAATAAATGCTACTAGGGACCGGCGCTCCTGAAAACGTAACCATTCCCGGTTTCACCCGTATATTTATATGGGCATTCGTATTTTCGCTTGGACGGTCTAGGGAGAGGTCCAAAAACAACGGACTGGTCGCAGACAATGTGACGAAAGGAGATCGAGCCGTGAAACACTGCAGGTGTCAGATTCGTTTTTCGGCGGGCCTTCTGGCCGCAGTAATCCTTTTCGCCGTTCCGGCGGCTCCTGCGTTGGACGGCGCGGTCAATCGAGGAAACTCCTCAAGATCTTGGGCCGGCGCCGCGGCCCTCACAGGCGGACAGCTCGAGCGCGCCCCGGCGCCTGGCGACCTGGCCGAGAGGATCGATGCGTACCTGAAGCCCTTCGTCGAAACGAACAATTTCACCGGCGTAGTGCTCGTAGCGCGGGGCGGCCGGATCCTGTTCCAGAAAGGCTACGGCCTGGCGGATGTCGAACACGACGTTCCCAATACGCCGAAGACGCGCTTCCACATCGCTTCGCTCTCGAAGGCGTTTACGGCCGCCGCCATCCTGCTCCTCGAAGAGCGCGGCCGGCTCGCCACGGCCGACCCCGTATCGAAGTTCCTGCCGGACTATCCAAGCGGCGACAAGATCCGGCTCGAGCACCTTCTGACGCACAGCTCCGGCATCCCCAACGTTAACAACTTCCCCGAGTACGACCGGGAGTCCTTCTTCCCCCACACGACGGCTGGCATCGTGGCCATGTTCAAAGACAAACCACTGGAGTTCGAGCCCGGGACCCGCTTCCGCTATAGCAATTCGAACTATAACGTCCTGGCTCTGATTATCGAAACCGTCTCCGGGCAGCGGTACGGCGAATTCCTTCGGACGAACATCTTCGGCCCGTTGGGCCTCGCTTCTACCATACATGACGGGGACGCTGCCGCACTGATCAAGGACCGGGCGGTCGGCCTCGAGCCCGAGGGCCTGCGCGGCCTGATGCTCGCTCCGCGCATCGACTGGTCCATCAAGACCGGGAACGGCTCGCTCGTCACCTCTGCCGCCGACCTTGCTTTATTCGCCCGCGCCCTCTTCGAGGCCCGGCTCTTGCGGCCGGAGTCGCTCAGCAAGATCCTGCGGCCCGGCGAAGCCTTCCCCTACGGCTGGACCGATCGGGAGCGCGCCAGCCGAAAGGTCAAGGGTTCTGGCGGCCGGAGCCCGGGGTTTGTCTCGAGCCTGGACTATATCCTCGAGGACGGCACCGTCATCATCGTCCTCAGCAACAGCTATTCGCCGGTGACCCAGGACCCGATCGCCGCCGACATCGGCGCGATCGTTTATGGCCAGGCCATACGCCCCCCGGCGATGATCCCGGTCGCGCCGCGGCTAGGCGAATCGGCCGCTCTGGCCGGAACGTACCGAATGCCCGATGACTACTTCATCCCGGGAGTCACGCTGACCCTCGAGGATCGCGGCGGCTATCTCGAAGCCCGCTGGGCCAACGGAGCGAAGACAGTCATCTATAGCGTCGGGGACGGCGAGTACCTCGACCGGACCTTCTGGGCGAGGGTGCGCTTCACTCGGGACGCCGAAGGCCAGGTGACGGGCTTCGTCTACAACTTGACGCGCGAATTCATGGCCCGCCGCCTGGGTCCTTGACAGGGGCTTAAATCATGCGAAAGACGGCGGGAAAACGTTTATGGCGACCGAGCGCTTCAGGGCCCTGATCCTGAAATACGACAATATCTGGGTATTCGAAAAAGAATAGCCTTTTATTTCTTTCCCATCGTCTTCTTCTGCTATAATCAGCGCTTTGGTTGACAATGCTGAAGAGAATCGTCGGCATTTATCGAGAGGCATATCGCGGGCTGCCTCGGGCGGCCTGGATGCTGGCCGCGGCTGCGTTCGTCAACAGCAGCGGGACGATGGTCATTTTTTTCTTGAGCCTTTATCTGACCCAAAAGCTTGGTTTCTCAACGTCCTTTGCCGGCCAAGCGCTGAGTTTGTACGGGCTGGGAGGCGTAGGCGGAGCGTATTTAGGAGGCTGGCTCTGCGACAAGATCGGCGCCAACCGCGTCCAGGGGATGAGCCTCCTGCTGACAGGAGGGTTGTGCGTTTCGCTCGGCTTTTTCCAGAGCCGCCCGGCCATCCTGATTCTTTTAGCCGCCATCGGCCTGGCAAGCCAAGCTCTGTACCCGGCCAACAGCACGGCCATGACCCTGATCTGTCCGCCGGAATTGCGTCCGCGCGGTTTTTCGCTCCAACGCCTGGCCAATAACCTGGGCGTTACCATCGGCCCGGTTCTAGGGGGCTATCTAGCCCTTCACAACTATCATTACTTGTTCTGGGTGGACGGTCTGACGAGCATCGCGGCCGCGGTCCTGATCGTGCTATTTTTCCGCAGAACGCCTATCTATACTCCCGCCCAAGAGAAGTCACAGCAGCAGCAAGTTTCACCGTGGAAGGATCCTCTCTTCCTCGTTATCCTGGTTTTAACCATCTCCCTGGGCGTAATCTTTGTCCAGTTGTTAAGCACTTATCCGCTCTATCTGCGCCGGACCTATGGTTTGGCCGAGAACCGCATCGGCAGTGTGCTGGCGGTCAATACGCTGATGATTGTTTTTCTGGAGATGCCGCTCGTCCATTGGCTTTCGTGTTTTGCTCCCGGCCGCGTTGTTGCCTGGGGGGCTCTCTTTTTCGGGGCGAGCTTTCCGCTGCTGCCTCTGGGCCGGAGCTTCGGCTTTGCCGCGTTATGCATGGCCGTCCTGACGGTGGGGGAGATGCTCACATTGCCTATGCTTGCCACTCTAATATCCAATCGAGCCCCCGCTTCGAGTGTAGGCCGCTTCCAGGGGATGTTCAGCCTGGCTTTTACGGTGGCCTATGTCATCGGTCCTCTTTTAGGCATGTGGGTCTACGGAAGCTGGTCCGCCGAAGCGCTTTGGATAGCGGTCGGCCTGATGGCCGTTTTGCTCTGGCTCGGTTTCAATGCCGTCCAGGCGGCCATGAGCAAGGGAAAAGCGACTTGATTTCCATTTTTCCCTGAAATATAAATAGCTCTTCGCTCATTGAACACCGTTTTATCAAGGAGAGAGGGTACATGAACCACCGGGAATCCGACTCTTTGGGAAACAAGGGATTGGCTTTGGACAGGCGGCGGTTTCTCGCCTATTTTTCCTCGATAGGGCTGGGATCCACTCTGATGCCGGGCGCCCTTTTAGCCCAGGCCCAGACTCAAGGCCAGGATGCTTCGCAGATCACCGCGGAGATGGTCAAGGGCGCGACCAGGATCGCCGGGTTGACGTTCTCCGATGAGGCCGTCAAAAGAATTGTCGAAGGCCTTAACCGGAAGAACGGCCTCATCAGGAATTATGAAAGCCTCCGCGCAATGAAGCTCGGCAACAGCGTTCCGCCGGCCTTCGTGTTCAATCCGGTCCTCCCGGGAGTGAAGCTTCCGACCGAGCAGAAGCCTTTCAAAATGACAAAGGTCAAGGTCGCCGTGCCTAAAACCGATGACGACTTGGCTTTCCTTCCGTTAACACATCTGGCCAGGCTTATCGAGAAGCGCGAAGTCAAATCGATCGACCTCACGAAGCTCTATCTGGAACGCCTGAAAAAGTATGACCCGGTCTTGCATTGCCTTGTCACGCTGACCGAGGAACTGGCGCTCAAGCAGGCCGCGAAGGCCGACGAGGAAATCAAAGCGGGAGATTACAGGGGGCCTCTTCACGGCATTCCCTGGGGGGCAAAAGACCTTCTTTATGTTAAGGGATATAAAACCACATTCGGCGCTTCTCCCTACAAAGACCAGGTTGTCGATGTCGATGCCTCTGTTTACACGAGATTGACCGAAGCGGGCGCAGTCCTGTTGGGCAAACTGACCTTAGGAGCCCTTGCCCAGGGAGACCGCTGGTTTGGAGGGCAGACGAAGAGCCCATGGGACCCCACGAATCAGACCCAGGGATCGAGCGGCTCTTCAGCGGGCCCATCCTCGGCCACGGCCGCCGGGCTGGTCGGATTCTCCATCGGCACCGAAACCCGCGGTTCGATCATGTCGCCGGCAGCGCGGTGCGGTGTGACAGGGCTTCGTCCGAGCTACGGCCGCGTCAGCCGTTATGGCGCCATGGCCCTGAGCTGGACCATGGATAAGATCGGGCCGATCTGCCGCACGGCCGAAGACTGCGCCGTGGTTTTCAGGACGATTTGTGGGCCTGACGGAAAAGACAACACGCTGATCGATGTTCCCTTCAACTGGAACGCCGGGGCGGATTTAAAGAAGCTGCGCATCGGCTACGTCAAGGCGGCTTTTGAAGGCGAGATCCCCGACAATCCGGAAAATCCGCAGAGGGTGCAGCGCCAGCGCGAAATGAGAAAATTCGATGAGGAGGCCTTGCGTGTCATTCGCTCGCTGGGCGTGAACCTCAAGCCGATCGAGCTTCCGAAAATGACGACCGACGCCATCGACTTCGTCCTGACGACGGAGGCTGCGGCGGCCTTCGATGATTTAATCCGGAGCGACAATCTCGACATGATGTCGGCGGATCCGGAGCGAAGCAGCTGGGTGGGCAGTTTCCGCCTGCATCGTTTTGTGCCGGCTGTGGAATACATACAGGCCAACCGTGCGCGCTACCGGCTGATGGAAGAATTCGCGGCGTTGTTCGCCGGCCTCGATCTGTTCATCGGAAGCGCTCTGAGCGCGACCAACCTGACCGGCCATCCGGAGATCAGCATCCCGCATGGCTTTGATTCCAAGGGGCAGCCGACCAGCCTGCGTTTCACCGGGAAACTGTTCGGCGAATCGGAGATCCTCCTGCTGGCCCACGCCTTTCAACAGAAGACAGGCCATCACCTCAAACGTCCGAAGTTTTAAAATGTTTATGCACGCCATCGTCCGGAAACCATGCCAGAACCTGGTGCGGGGAATTACAGCCGCGAATCTAGGGATGCCCGACTATGAAAGAGCGATCCTCCAGCATGCTGAGTATGTGGATGGCCTGCGGTCGTGCGGCCTAGACGTCATTGTCCTGGAAGCGGACGAGCGGTATCCAGATTCCACATTTGTGGAGGATACGGCGGTCGTAACCGAAAAGATGGCGGTCATCACCAGCCCGGGCGCTCCGAGCAGAAAAGGTGAAGAGGCGAGCGTGGCCGAAGCGCTGAAATCATTTTTCCCCAGCCTCGAATATATCCAGCCGCCCGGAACGCTCGAGGGCGGGGACGTGATGAAGGTCGGGGATCATTTTTTTATTGGGCTCTCGCAACGGACGAATCGGGAAGGAGCGAATCAGTTTGCCCGGATCGCGGAAAAATTCGGATATGCATCTTCTTTGGTGCCGTTGAAACGAGTGCTTCACCTGAAGACCGGCGTCGCTTATCTTGAAAATAAAAAGCTCTTGGCCGCCGGTGAATTTATGGCCCACCCCGCCTTTGAAGATTTTCATCGTGTTCCTGTCGGCGAGGATGAATTGTATGCGGCCAATTCTGTTTGGGTGAACGGCTGGGTGCTCGTTCCCGCAGGATTTGAAAAGACAAAACGAGCCATCGAGAATTTGGGCTATGCCGTCAAAGACATTGACGTTTCGGAGTTTCGCAAGCTCGACGGCGGGCTGAGCTGCCTGTCGCTGCGGTTTTAGGGGAGTCCGTAACGCTCTTGCTTCCGCGAAGGTTTTTCACGCCGTTCCCCCGCCGTCTTCTCGGCGCTGCGGAACTCGCACCATACCCCCGATCATCTCCCCTGATCTGTGCCGCATATTCCGGATCACGGCAAGCCGCGGCGAGGCTCGCACAGTCCTCGCGCTCCAAAAACGGAGTCTCCTCGAAGACGGCGAGGGAAGGCTAAACCTTCGCTGATGGTCGCGGCGATCGTCACGGACTCCCGAATTATCCCAAGCGAGACGGGCTAGATCCGAAAGGAAAAACTGAACTTTAGGCCCATGTTTTGCGTATAATTAAGAGAGCTATTTTAATAAATGAGGAGGTAATCGTGCCAAAATGTTCAAAAAGCTCATTATTTGTGATCGGCCTCACCCTGATTTTTATATCAGCGGCCGTTTATGCGGGATCGAAGACCCAGGATAAGCCGGTTGATACCAAGAAAATTTTGGAGGAGATCGCCGGGGATTATGATTTTGATTTCCAGGGCCAGGCCATGTTGATCAATTTCTTCGAGAAGGACGGAAAGCTTTTCGGCGCTCCGGTGGGGGAAACACCCGAGGAGATCCTGCCGGTCAAGGGAAGCCTCCTCAAGTTTGAGGTCACCCCCGGCGGCGGAGGTCAACTCTTCGAATTGGAATTTGTCCGGAATGAGAAGGCCGTGATTGACAAGTGCATCCTGAAAACAATGGGCAGTGAAATGATAGGGATCAAAAGAGTGGAGAAGAAATAACGTTGATCGAGCCTGTCTTCTTCCGATAAATTTGCCGGGCAACCATTTGTCACGATTTTCGTATTATTTATGAAGGACAGGTGATATGAAAAAAATGAAAGAGGTAAAGGCTGTTTTGTGGATTGTGGCGCTGATCCTGCTTACGACGTTTTCTTTCTCTTCGACTCAAAAGGCGGACCTCAGCGGAACCTGGGTTGGAAAAACCGAGGTCCCGGATTCCGGGACCGATGAAGTGACCCTGGTCTTACAGAAATCGGACGACGGTTATACCGGGATCGTCAACGATTCCTTAGCCGTCATCGGCAAAGACACTGCGATCAGAGACATCAAGCTTGAGGGCGACCGGCTTTCTTTCGCTTTCAATCTCCCGGATGGAAACTGGGTCATGATGAAAGTGACGGTGACGGGCGATACGATGGAGGGCCAGTGGGAGCACCAGGAAGGGGGCATTGGCGCTATTGAATTAGTCAGAAAGAAACAACGAGCGGTTCCAAGAGTGTCCAGCCGGGTTTCCCGGCAGAAAATATTCTCTATGTATTTCTGAGCGCGTCCAAAAGACGGTCGATATCGTCCTCATTATTAAAAAAATTCAAAGCGACGCGGATAAACCCGGCCCGAAGTGAGACGTAAATATCTTTTTCGGCAAGCCTGTCAACGCACTGGCCGTTTTCCCCTCTCAGCGTAAAGGCCACAATCGCGGACCGTTCGTCGGGCCGGGCGATTGGGGAGATCACCCTTATGCCTAAGCGGTGCAATCCTTTAATAAGATAATCCGTTAATTCCGCGATCCGCGCCCTGATGTTTTCGAAGCCGATGGCTTTCATGTAGTTCAAAGCCGTCTGAAAGGCTAAAAGAGCCTGAAGGTTGGATGTGCCAAGGCTGTACTGCTGGGCCGATTCATGGAGCCGGATCGGAGCGTTCTTTAACACGGGGATAGAGTCCCCGCATTCTGAAGCCACGGACAGCCAGCCGGCCACGGGAGAGGGAAATTTCCTGCGGAACGAACCAGACGTGAAAAACATGGCTCCAATATGCCCGGTCAGCCCCCATTTGTGGAAGGAGGCCGACAGCGCGTCGATGTGCATCGACTCGACATTCAGGGGATAAAAAGGAAAACCTTGAGTGGCGTTGACGATGAAATAAATCTTCCTCTCGAACAGCGCTCTGCCCAAAGTTTCCAGGTCCAGTCGGAATCCCGTGGCATATTGAACATAAGAGGCGACAACAGCCAACGTTTTGTCGTTGGTCATTGCCAGAATCTCTTCTGCTGAGTAGCGGGCATCGACAGGCCGGACATAGCGCATCTCGATGCCCTGGTGCTCAAACCCGATGGTCGATGCAGGGAATTCATCCTCGAGAGACACGATGTGGAACGGTTTCCGGACATGCTTTTTAATGGAAAGGGCCAGGAAGGACATGGCCGTGGATGTGTTTTGAACGAACGTTATATTGTCCGCCTTCGTATGAATCAATTCCGCCAGGTCGGCATACAGCCGGCCGCATTTTTTGAGGTCATCGAAATAGTGGATATCGCCGTCGAGCATGAACCGGCGGTATTCCTCGGTGATGGCCTCGAAAACCGGCGTAGGAGGGGGCGACATGGCGGCGCTCAAGAAATAAGCAAATTTGCGGGTGACAGGAAAATCGTCCCGGATTTTTTGCCAGTCTATCATCGTTCGGATTCGACTCTCCTTTCCTGGAAGTGGACGGCTTCATTTTAATCGGAAAGCGAGACGAATGGAATTGTTTTTCGTCCTCAGGAATTCAGCTGAAACATTTTTCCTAGCCCGGAAAGTCTATTGTTTGATCAAAATGGAGTATTTGCCCCGAAGCGGGGTCTGTTTGGCCGTCAACAGGATCCGATAAAGCCGTTCCCCCCATGAGGCCCGCAATTGGCCGTCTTCGAGAGGGATGGTTTCGAGAGCCGCGCTCCATTGGCTCTTATCGTAAAGGATAAAGACGGGTTTCGCGTCCAGGATGCCTTCCGGGCTTTCTAGCTGGATTCTCCCCTCAGCCGCCAATTCTGGTTTGCGCCAACTCATCAAGGTCATTTGGACTGGCTGCCTGGCGCTTTTTAAGATATATTTGTCATCCAGGATGACTTGCTTTCCCCGGTCGAGAGTCACAGTTCGTTTCCAGGATTGAATCTGCGCTTCCTCGGGATAGGCCTTGGCGATATCAAGACTGAAGGAAACCGCCTTGGACCCGGATTTATACTTAACGTCTGTCGCCCGAAACTCTCGGCCGTCTTTCTGCATAAAACCGTTGATCGTGGGCAGGTTGTGGTAAGCGGACTGCATCGTCCAAATCTCGTACCGCCGATCGCTGAAGGTCTTGGCCGTGTAGGATTCAACGCCGATGTCGATGAGGACCGGATAGCCGTCGGCATAGACGATGAAATTACCTACATCGTTGTGGTTGTGGCTCTCGGCATTGTGGCCGCCTTTGGCGGCGAGATAGAGCCCTTTTGTGGAACCTTCCAAGGAGCGCGCCCCCATTACCTGGAGTTCCGGGAGCCAGAAATCCTTGGCAAGCGGCTCCTTCGGCGTCGCCTTCGTGAGTTCGTCGAGGACGAAAAGCGTAGGCAGGACGCGGCCCAGCCAGCCGAAACTTCCCCGAATGGAATCCTCCCCGAGGTTCTGCTGCTTGGCCAGAAACACTCCAAAACCCATCATGTTTTGATCCCGGACGCTTTTTCCGAAGCGATAAATAACCGAGGCGTTGGCATTCAGCTTTGCGGCGGCATCGGCGAAATTGATGTAATAGCGGCCGGAGATATGAACCCGGCCGATATACCGCCCGATTTCCCGCACCAGGGGATTCTCGAAGATGTTGATCCGGCCGTTCGAAGCGCCGTGGAGAAGCTCGAGCGAGTCATAAAGCGAGGCGCCTGCCCGGTCCCAATAGCCGGGGCCCTCATCGCAGCCGCCGTCTTTCGGATACGAGTTCAAGAATTGGTCCAGACATTTGAGGATTTTAGAGATGGATTGAGTCCTGTGCTCAGGCTCCTTTTCCAGGAGAAGGGCCGCGGTCAGCCAGTTGGAGCAGATCCAGGGATTCCAGTTATTGATTTTCTGGCCGTTCAGGCCCATCCACCAGAAATCGTCACGCGCCAGGTTTACGGAGAGAATGCGACGCTGGACTTCGTAAAAGATGCGCTCCCGGACCAGGGGCGAAACGCTATCTAGCTGTTCGCCCAATAAATAATCGGTCCAGGCCAGGAGCATGCCGGTTTCTGCGGCAAACAGGTCCACAGTCGGCTCGGCCGCATCAGGAAGGCCGGAGCCTTTTTTCTGGGCGCTGACGTGGGCGGGAACGCCCCAGTAAGTTTCTTCGCAGATCGTCCAGATGCCGTTGAGGATATCATCCACGAAGCGGCCTTGCCCTTCGATGCATTCGGCGATGACGAGCTCGGCCAGCTTTGCCCTCCGACCGAAGGAAATGGCCTCGTACCGGCTTCGGTTTCCGTTCCTGACAAAATCCAGAAAGATGGAAGCTTTCGGCGTTTCCCACTCACAATTCAGGTTCTTTTCTGCCTGCCGGACGCATGCGACGCGGACTTTTTCCGGAAGCTTCTGCCATTCTTCACGTTCGGACGCTTTTGGGAACGGATGCCAATCTTGAAGGGAGAGGATGATTTCCTTCAACTTTTCCGGCGTGTAGGCGGCGCTCAGCAAATCCAATTTTTCCTGGGCAGTCGCCAAAGATGAGAAAACCAAGAGGACCCAAAACCAAAGTCCCAGTGCCGGCATGTTCCGCGTTCTCATCTTCAAGACCTCCTCAAAGGATTTCGTACAGATGCGCTCCTTTTTCTATGACCGCCCGGCCCCTTTTGCCGCAGCAAAACAGAAGATCCAGCGCGGAGAGGTTTTTGATGAAGTCTCCCCAGAATTGAGGATACTGCGGCGGGTCATAGCGCAATAGCCGGACACGAATTTTTTCTTTTTTGAATGCGCCGTAATCAACGGCCTTGTCGGAAAAATAGGGGAGGACGACCTCTTCCGCCCCGAGCTCTTTGGCGATGGAGACAAGAAGCGTTGTCCCTTTCCCCGTGATTCCGATATCCGATTGAAAGACCGTCTTTTGGCTGATATCCAGCTCATTTTTGAGGACCTCGATGAGAATAAGATCCATTCTTAAGAAGCTTTCATCCGGAGAATCTAAGGCCGCTCTGATTTTTTCAAAGACAGGATCGAAGCCCAGAGACTTCCCGTAGTAATGTCGGAGAGTCAGAAGAAACTTCTTCCTCCATCTCTCCTTCTCATGAATTTTCAGGTCCCGGATTTTTTGCGCTCCCCTCCCTTTCCTTTTCAGCGGGACGGTCAGCCAGACCTCGCCGTCCGGGCCTTTGATACGGTTGCGGTTCACATACGTGAATCCTCTGGCAAGAACGGTTTCGTCGAGGAGGACCATCCTGTCGGAATGGAGCAGCCGGGCAAAGAACCCGCCCCAGGGAATGAAGGCCGGCTGGTTAAAGGTCACGTTCACTGGCGGTTTTTCCCTCGGCGTTACGGGATGATAGAAGCTTATTCCAGATGAAGATTGAGGTCAATCCGTCTTGGAGCTGGGCCGAGACGAGCAGGGAGAGTCTCTGAGAGAGAGAAAAGAGACTACCTCTTTATGAGTGGCTTATATTCTTGAAAATGTTCCCTGATTTCCCCTTGGCCGACATACTTCGATAATAGCCGATAATTCCGGCTTTCATATCGAATCCTACCGGCAAGAATGGCAGGATGGATCTTCAGTTTATTCGCGACGGCATCGATCTCGGCCGAGGAAACCGGTCTTTCTAGAAAAGTCTTGTTGATCTCATCCTTCGGCACGAGGGCTTCTTCCGCTAAGCGATCAGCGTCAAGTTCTCTCTTGTCCTTGATCTCTGCTTTGTGCCCACGCATATCCATATCATCAATAATAAATTCATTTTCTTCGGCAAGATGGAGAACCACGTGGCCAAGTTCATGAAGAAGGCAGAACCAAAAATTATCGATTCGATCGTGCCTGAGAGTAAGGGAGATTACAGGCCTCTTGCCTTCTTGCAAAAAGGAAGCCCCGTCGAGATAGGTCTTGGAGAAATGGGGGACGATTAAGAATAGGATGCCGATCTTATTAAGATATTCCTTGGCGAGAATTGGTCCATTATTGAAATAGCTCAGTTTCGCGATGTCTCTTAAGATTTCTATGGTCAGAGATTTTTTTAAATAATTTTGCTTTAGATTGTTCTGCCGTGCCAAAATCATAGTCTGTAGACACCATGCCCAAATAGCATATTGATCCGCTTTTGCGTTTTGTCTGGCGCTTTTACTTTTTCTGAAAAGGACGGCCGACACGGTCTTCGAACCTCCTGCTTGTTGAATAAGTCGCCGGATATGCTCTTCTGCCCCGAGCTTCATGTCTTTGGCATTGTCGATAAATCCTCTTTTTGCCAACTCTTTGAGCGGAAAACGATTCCACTCCAATTGCGGAAAATCGGATGGGAAGTTGGCTGTCGGCTCTTGAAGCAATACTTCGGCGGGGATTCCTAATCCTTTATTAAGAGCTCGCATCATGGCCAAAGAAAGAGATTTTTTCTTATTCAGAACCTCCGATACTTTGCTCCGGCTTCCTATGAATGGGATAAGGTCTTTTCGGCCCATTCCCAGCTGATCGATCCGAAATTTAATGGCTTCGACCGGGTCGAGCCTCTGAATGGGGAACTGAGATTCTTCATACAACTCAACCAGTTTTGCCAGGAGTTCGAGTTCATCCGCTTCCCGGGTTCCTTCTTTTGCGTCCATAAGCTCTTCAATGCGAGCAAGAGCAGCGTCATAATCTTTTTTTGTTTTAATCAATTTATTAACCATTAGATGGCCTCCGCATCGATCTTGTTATATTCACCATGCGTTCCAACAAATCTAATAAATACCGTCTTGGTTGGATAATTGATCTTGACGACCAACCTGTATTTATTTCCTCCAATGTTGAATACGACTCTATTACCGCTCAAGAAGCTGGCATTTTTATATCGTTTTTTTATATCCTCGGGAGAAGTCCGCTTAGAATGGTTAGCTTCATACCACCAAGATTCCAATGGGCCTTTCGCATCTTTGTGTCGTTCATAGAATTCTATGAGCGTCGGTCTCTTAATGACGTTCACGTAGAAATTATAATATGTTCCTTTTATAATGTCAAGTAATATATTCCCATAAAGGGAACGTATAGTAATTGATTTGAAACTGCCTCTTTCCCTATATCGAAGAAAAAAGAGCGCTAAAACTTATAGGCGGGATTCCTGGGATCAAAATCGGCGTCCGTGAGCCCGGCCTTCAAGTTGAGGTTCTCAAAGCCATAATTTTCAATCAACAGGTTATCCCAATCGAAGATCTGAACCTTGATGGGGAGCATTGTCTCGAGATCGACATGGATGACGGCCCGATAACAGTAATAATCCTTGGCCCTGATTTTGGGGAGGACGAGTTCGATCTTTTGGATTTCGCGGCCATAAACCATGTCTTCGCCGAGCTCTTTGAACTCTAGCTCGCTGGCCTCCAGGCCCTTGCTCACATTTTCCCGGAGGACTTTCACGAGATTGCCCAATCCCGTGTCCGTAATCGGGTGCCGGTTTCCCTGCATCGCCTGACGCCCATTCGGGTCCAGGTTGACCGTAACCAGGTCCAGGATGCCTGCCTCGTGGACTCTGACCTGGTTCTTATTCCAGCCCGCCGCATAGAGCGCCTCGCGGCCTTTATGGGGAGCCTTGATCCATTTCATGTAGACTTTGAAGGGCTTTTTGAACTTGAGCGAGATCGTTTCCTCTTCCCTGAGCTTTCCGTCAACGCGCTCTTGTTTGTGGAAAATGGCAGTGTAGCTATCGACTTCCGCATAGGACTTTTCAAGATTGGCCACCCAAATCCCGGGATCGATCCCTGCCTGTCGCCCGGCTGCCAAAGCCGCAGCTGCAAAGACGATCAATGCGGGGAGGACATTCTTTTTCATGCGTGTCCCACTCTGATAACTCAATGGCTTCGATTTCCGGCCATCGTCTGGATCCTTTTACAGGCTGTTGTTTTTTCTCAGCCGTGCCAGGGCTTCTTGAAATTGTTTGGGGATCAAGCCGTGTTTGTCGGGGCCGACATCCAGCAAAAGATTGACTTGGTGCTCTCGGGCCGATATGAATAATTGAACCAGCTCCTGGTCCGGCCGCGGGTCTTCTCCCTCTACGTAGAACCAGTTTTTGCCGATGGGGTCGCAGATCTCCCCGGGCACATAATAGGTTTTGCCCTCGATGGTTCGCCATTTTTCGTATTTTGCCTGACGAGGCAAACTTCTTTCGATCGAGATTAGGTCGGAAGGCCAGGCGTAGTCGATATCATACTTCCCCTCATTCCAAAAGCCGTTGTTCATCATGATCACGCACTTGGGCTGCAGCCGGGCGATATGCTGGTACAAAAAGGTCCGATAACCTCGCCCGAGCACGCCCGGGATATCGATCCACATCTCGGCGATGGGTCCATATTGGCTGAGCAGCTCTGTGACTTGATTAGTCTGAAAGGTCTGATAGAACGAAGTCGTGAAGGCTTGGTTCCATCCGGAGGGATCAGAGGGAGTCTGGCTGCCGAAGCGGTTATGGTTATCCCATGAGCAATAATAAAAGCCCGGCCGAACCCCATGTTTGGCGCAGGCTTTGACGAACGCTTCGACGACATCTGTCTTGTTGCCGCTGTTTGCGATGTTATAATCCGTGAAGCGGGTCGGCCACAGGCAGTGCCCGGCCACGTGTTTCGCCGTCAGCACGGCGTATGTCATGCCCGCGTCCCTGGCGATTTGAATCCAGGAATCGACATCGAGCCGGTCGGGATTGTAGGTCAAAGCCGGCGCCTTTCCGTCGGGCAATTCCTGGCCTACGAACGTGCTCATGCCGAAATGGATGAACATGCCGTATCGCCAGGATTCCCATTTCTGCAATTCGGATAGGCTCAACCTTTGGCTGCCTTTTTCTGGCTGGGCCGGGGAGGCCTGGGGTGGGGCAGGATGAGCCGGAACGCTCGGAGAACCCCATAAGACAGTCCCGGCAGCCATGCCCCCGATGGCCGCTTCAGAAAGAAAATGCCTTCGTGAAACAGGTTTGGTTTTCATCGGACAGACTTCTTATCTTAGTCCTTAAGGACCTGCTTGTACATAATCAAGAGCGACCCCGGCGCGGCTGGGATTTTGATATCAAGCCCTTCTTCGAGAAGGTTTTTACCAATCTCAGACGTCTTGATGTCATAGTCTTCATAATTCACCGCATAGACGCCAGCTGGCATCAATCCGTGAAGCTTGACCCGACAGGTCGAAACAGTGCTGAGATTTCGGCGGAAGGCCAAGACCATCCCGTCTTGAAATTCGGGACGGTCGAATTGATAGGCGATCCAGCCATCGTCGGACGAATTGTATTCGGTCAAAGGATAATAATCACCGTAAAAATACGGCCGCAATTTCTTGAATTCCTCCATGGATTTTTTTGCCTGGGCCAGCGGAAAACTGGGCTGGTTGATCTCCCAGCCGAAGACCAGGGCGCTGCTCAGAGAACTTCGCCAAAAATAGGAATCGGGGTTGCTGTTGCCCGTGCCGCTGCAGGGCAGGTAGAAATTGAGGCCGTAGGTGTGGCACTGGTATCCGTTAGGTTCATAGTACTGATAATCCGTCCGCCAGAGAGGTGCGCTCCGGGAGACCGTTTCCAGATCCAGGCGGCGGCCTCCGCTCGCGCAGTTGTCGATGAGTAGGCCTGGATGGCGCTTTAAGAGCTCGTCCCAGAATTCGTACAAGCCTTCGATATGCTTGATTTCTGTAATGCCCTGCCGGTCAGGGGCGTCCGCCGCGCGCCAATAGTCTTGCGGGTCGAAATTGAAGTCCTGGCGATAAACCGTGATGCCCTCTTGTTCGATCATCCCCGAGATATAGTCCGTGAGCCAGCGCCGCGCTTCGGGATTGCCGAGGTTGAGCAAGCTGTTGGAATTCTGGGGCAGCCTGATCAGCCATTCAGGATGCTCACGGTCGAGCCGGGTTCCTTTGTAGACTCTTTCCGGCTCGAACCAGAGCACAAAACCCATTCCCAGCTTTTTTGCGACATCCGAAATGGGCCTTATCCCATTCGGAAAGTTTTTCTTGTTGATGACCCAGTTTCCAACGCCCTGCCACCAGCCTGTCTCCGATCCTTCATACCAGCCGGCATCGATCCAGCCGGCTTCGGGCACGATTCCGAACTGCTCCAGACGATAGGCCATGGCGATGGCAAACGTTTCGGTGGCGCAGCTGTATTCGTTGCAGGGACGAGGGCCGCCGAAACCCAATCCGCTGGCCAGGGGTAATGTCATGGGACGGCCGTTTTTTTGGGGCGTGTGATGCTTGAGAATGAACCGGCGGAAGAGATTATGGCCGCGCAGGCGGTCGGTGCCGGACCAGAAAAGCAAAGCCACGCTCGGCGTTCGGATTTCTTCCCCCGGACGAAGGGCAAAGTGCGTTTTTTCCATGCCCGCTGAAAGACGGATCGTCGTCCCGGAATCACGCCCAACCGCCGCTTTCCACTTTCCCGACCAGCCTATGCCGACCATGACCCCTTCGCCGGGAGCCTCGATGTTGAAAAAAGGAAGGGCGCCGTTTCCGGAGGAACGTCCTTCCCGGGGGCCGAACGCGACTTCACCCCTTGGGTTCAGGGGTTCATCGATCGGAGCAAAATCGACCCGCTCGGCATTGCTGCCCAGGGCTCGATGGAGGATGAAATTCCCCTTCCCGGTAAAGGGAAAACCGGTATCAATGGCCTGGATGTTCTCGATGATCGGTGTATTGGCCCGAGATGAATTATTAAATTTTAAGACCCATTCGACGGCGGGGAAATCATTGTAAATTGTGCAGAGGGCGCGAACGACAAGACCCGTTTTTGGGTCGGTATAGGTCAAGATTTTTAGAGTTCGATCGGAATCGATCTTTTTCTGTTCCTCGGCAAATGTCCAGCGGGTCAGGAAGGACGCGGAAGCTTTCCCGTCGTAGAGAAAAGCAAACGGCGGCAGCTTCCCCTTGGAAAAATGCTCTACGACAAACTGCCCCGCCTTTTTACTCTCTTCAGAATGAAATTGATTTCCAGCCGTTTGAGCCTGTCCCGAAATCCAGACACAGCCGAGAAGCAAACTGGCAAGAATCTTCGTTTTCATGGAAAACCCCCTAAATAGATTTTAAGAAAACTTTTTCTTTAACCACTAAATATCGACCTTTGCGGCGATCGGTATTCGTCTCCCGATGCCGAACGCCTTTGTCGTGACTTTAAGGCCCAGGGCCGCTTGTTTCCTTTTATATTCATTTTTTTCGACCATTTGCGCAACCCATCTCACCGTTTCCCGGTCAAATCCCAAATGGATAATCTCTTCAACGGAGCGAAGTTCCTCTATATAGTCATGGAGGATCTTGTCGAGGATGGGATAGGGTGGAAGCGTATCTTGGTCCACCTGATCGGGCTTAAGTTCCGCAGAAGGCGGCTTTTCAATGGTCGCTCTAGGTATGACTTCCGTTTTTCTATTGATATAGTTGGCAAGATCATAGACCATTGTTTTGGGAACATCAGAAATGACAGCCAGCCCGCCGCTCATGTCTCCATAAAGGGTGCAATAGCCAACGGCCAGCTCGCTTTTATTGCCGGTCGAGAGAACGAGGTGACCGAACTTGTTGGAAAAGGCCATTAGAATGTTGCCCCGGATCCGGGCCTGGATATTTTCTTCCGTAATATCGGGCTCCCTGCCCGCGAAAGGGTCTTTGAGCGTATCCAGATAAGACTGATAGATGGTCGAAATAGGTACCACCTGAAATCGGATGCCGATATTCGCGGCCAGCCTTCTTGAGTCTTCGATGCTGCCTTTCGAGGAATAAGGGGACGGCATCGAAATCCCCAAGACATTTTCGCTCCCCACGGCCTCTTTGGCCAAACAGCATGTGACCGCCGAGTCAATTCCGCCGGAAAGGCCGACGACCGCTTTGGAAAAGCCGCACTTTCTCATATAGCCCCGGACGCCCAAAACCAGAGCTTCATGGATGGATTCAATCTTGTCCTGAGGGACATACAATCCCGGACTTCCGGCAAGCCTTGTATCTATGGTGTAAATATGCTCGACAAAGGAAGGGCATGCCGCTACCGGCTCTCCCGCAGCGTCCAGGCATAGACTTCGGCCGTCGAAGATGAGCTCATCGTTACCCCCGATCTGGTTGACGAAAACAAACGGACGTCGGTGTTTAAGGGCATGATTGCGGATGAGCCGGAATCTGATCTCTTCTTTTCCCATAAAAAATGGAGACGCAGAAATATTGATGAAGAGGGTCGCCCCTTGTCTGGCCATTGTTTCGATCGGATCAAAAGGATAGAGTGTTCCTTTGGGCCATAATTCCGGGTCGTTCCAGGCATCTTCGCAGATCGAGATGCCCAGCCTTTCCTCTTTGAAGTCGACGGTGTTGATCTCCGGAGCAGGGTCAAAATGTCTCCTCTCGTCGAAGACATCATACGTAGGAAGCAGAGACTTGTGATGGACTGAAAGGATCCGTCCTTGAAAGATCAAGACAGCCGAGTTATAGAGACGCTTCCCAACGTCTTTTCCGGTCGGCAGCGGCGCCCCGAATAGGATTCCGGTTTGGGGAAACCGGACTGACATGCGCGCCAATTCTTGGATAGCCTCCTGGACCTTTTCTATGAACCAAGGCCTTTCCAAAAGGTCCTTGGGCGGGTATCCGACAAGGAAAAGCTCCGGGAAGACAACCAAATCAGGCTCCTCGTCACGGCAATGCGCCATGGTCTGAATGACCTTCGATGTATTGCCGTTGATGTCCCCGACGATCGGATTCAATTGGGCTATGGTGACTTTCATCTTGGGTCGCCCTCCTTGAATCTTCCCGGAGAGAAGGTCTCGCATATTATAATAGGTTTTTTGGTGGAGCAATAGAGATAATATAGAACCGATTTTGACCTCGGGATTTTTTCTCAAGGAGAATGCGGGAGGGCCATCGGCCTTCCCGCATTCTATCCAGGTTAAGAAGAGTGAAGAGAGTTATTTCAAACTAAGCCCTGCTCCATCATCGCCCGGGCGACCTTCAGAAAGCCGCCGATGTTGGCACCGTTGACGTAATTGCCCGGCGTTCCAAAAGCTTCAGACGCTTCGACACAGGTTTTATGGATGCTCTTCATGATCTGATGGAGACGCTTGTCCACTTCGTCTCTCGTCCAGCTCAGGCGTGCGCTGTTCTGGCACATTTCGAGTCCTGACGTTGCCACGCCTCCCGCGTTAGCGGCTTTGCCGGGTCCAAACAGGGTTTTGGCCTCAATAAACACATCCACTCCCTGCGCCGTTGTCGGCATGTTGGCGCCTTCAGCGACTACATAGACGCCGTTCTTAATCAGGTTTTTTGCGTCTTTGGCGTTGATCTCGTTCTGAGTGGCGCTCGGGAAGGCACAGTCGGCTTTGAGGTTCCAGAGCGGATTGTGATCGGAATCGCCCGCAAATGCCGTATAGGTCACTCCTTTAAACTTATCGGCATAGTCTTTGATGCGGCCGCGCCGGATGTTTTTGAGGTCCATGATAAAGGCCAGCTTTTTTCCGTCGATGCCGGCCGGGTCATAGATATATCCATTGGAATCGGAGAGCGTGACGACCTTGCCACCCAGCTGATTGATCTTTTCGACCGTGTATTGAGCCACGTTGCCGCTGCCGGAGACCAAGCAAGTCTTTCCCTCAAATGTCTGCTTTCGGGTCGCCAGCATTTCCGCGGCAAAATACACAGCGCCGTATCCGGTGGCTTCCGTCCGGATGAGGGAACCGCCCCAGTCCAGTCCTTTCCCGGTGAGGACTCCGGTTACCTCGTTTTTCAGCTTTCTATATTGTCCGTAGAGGAAGCCGATTTCCCGTCCGCCGACGCCGATATCTCCTGCGGGGACATCGGTATCCGGCCCGATGTACCGATACAGCTCATTCATGAAGCTTTGGCAAAGATGCATGACCTCGTTGTCGCTCTTTCCTTTGGGGTCAAAATCGCAGCCGCCCTTGCCGCCGCCCATAGGCAGGGTCGTCAAACTGTTTTTGAAGACCTGCTCAAAGGCGAGGAACTTCAAAATTCCCAAGGTCACCGTGGGGTGGAAGCGAAGCCCTCCTTTGTAGGGCCCGATGGCGCTGTTCATCTGAATCCTGTAGCCCCGGTTGACATGAATTTCTCCAGCGTCGTCCAGCCAAGGCACCCGGAACATGATGACCCGTTCGGGCTCCACGATGCGTTCCATGATCTTGGCTTTGCGGTACTCCGGATGACGCTCCAGGACCAGCGCCACGGAGCTAATCACTTCCTGGACGGCCTGATGGAATTCGGGCTGGGCGGGATTCTTGGCAATGACTTCAGACATGAAGTCGGAAACATAATTACCCATATAAACGACTCCTTTTAAGAATAGAACTTTAATTGAAGTATATAAGACTTCATCGGCTTTCAAGCTATAACGGAAATGTTATGAATTTATTTGGTTTTTGTTTTGATTTTAATAAAAAAGTCTTGCCCTATTCCGGCTGGGGCGCGCCCGAGGCGGAACGTTGCTGCCCCATGAAAGCTTCCTTGACATTTAAAATCGCTAAGGGTATTTTTAAAAAAGAAAGAAGCGCGAACCTTCCGATTCCAGCCGTGAGTGGTCTATGATTGAGGAAAAAGGAAACGCATCATGAACAAAAAACCATTTAACTCCTTTGACATGGCTCAGTCCCAATTTGATCGGATTGCCGATCGGCTCGGATTGGACGCCATTGCGAAAGATTTTTTGCGGTGGCCCCAGAGAGAATATCAATTCCTCTTCCCCATTCGCATGGATGATGGCCAAATCAAAATCTTTCGGGGTTTTCGCGTTCTTCATAATGATGCCAGGGGTCCTGGGAAGGGGGGGGTTCGCTTTCATCCTCAGGAAACGGTCGACACGGTTCGCGCGCTGGCCATGTGGATGACCTGGAAATGTGCGCTCATGGATATTCCTCTGGGGGGAAGCCATGGCGGAGTGGTTTGCGATCCTCACAACCTCAGCTTGAGGGAGCAGGAGCAGGTCTGCCGTGGATGGGTCAGGCAATTATCTAGAGATTTGGGTCCCCATCTAGATGTGCCTGCCCCCGAGATCATGACCAATGCCCAGCATATGTTGTGGATGCTGGATGAATACGAGGTCATCAGGGGGGAGAAATTCCCGGGGTTTATCACCGGCAAGCCCGTGGGAATGGGCGGTTCCCTCGGCCGGCTCGAGGCGGCGGGCTTTGGCTTGGTCTTTGCTTTGCGTGAAGCCCTGAAAGAGCTGGGAATTTCGGCCGAGGATACAACCGCCAGCCTGCAGGGCTTCGGCAATGTCGGACAATATGCGGCCCGGCTTTTTCAACAGATGGGAGGCAAGGTGGTATGCGTCTCTTGTTGGGATCAAAAAGACGGGACCTCCTATGCCTACAAAAAAGAATCAGGCCTGGATATTAACAGTTTGGCCGGCATTACAGACCGCTTCGGAGGGATTGATAGAAAAAAGGCCGTGGACCTCGGCTGCGAAGCGCTTCCGGGAAGCGCTTGGCTCGAGCAGGATGCGGATATCTTGATCCCGGCTGCCCTCGAAAACCAAGTGACTGTGGACAATGTGAAGAAGATGCATCCAAGAGTAAAGATCGTGGCCGAAGGCGCGAACGGCCCGCTGACGTCCGAGGCAGACCAAGTGATTGCCAGCCGCAATATTTTTCTGATTCCAGACATCCTGGCCAACGCGGGGGGTGTCACTTGCAGCTATTTCGAACAGGTCCAGAGCAACATGAACTATTATTGGGAAAAAGACGAGGTCCTGGGGAAGCTGGATGTGAAAATGACGGCGGCCTTTCATTCCGTTCTCGAGCTAGCCAGGGACAAGCGCTTATCGATGCGCGAGGCTGCCTTTTTTATCGCCATCGCCCGTGTGGCTCAAGCCTGCAGAGACCGGGGCTGGATTTGACAGCGGCGGTCGACCGATGTCCGCAGCACTGAACCGTTTCCGGCACTGAATTCAGATGTCAAAAAGAATCCAACGGCCCGTTCCCAAAAACCTGGCCCCCTTCGACCGTCAATTTTTCACAGGCAAGGAAAAATTCACCCTCATCGGCAAGGGAGCGCTGGGAGGAAAAGCCCACGGGCTTGCCACCATGAAGGACATTCTGGAAACTCAGCCCATTTGCCAGTATATGCCCGACATCCAGGTCGTCATCCCCATCTTGACGGTCATCACTACGGATTCCTTTGATCTTTTTATGAAGGACAATAACCTCGCTAAGGTCGCCTTTTCCGAAGCGCGTGATGACCTGATCGCCCAAGCCTTTCAAAGGGCGGAATTGCCCGCTCCACTGGTCGGCGACCTGAGGGCGCTCATCAGCCAAGTCCATTCGCCCTTGGCCATCCGGTCCTCGAGCATGCTGGAAGATGCCATGTTTGAGCCCTTTGCCAGCGTCTATGCCACGAAGATGATTCCCAATAATCAATGGGACGCCGACACGCGTTTTCGAAAGCTGGGGGAGGCCATCAAATATGTCTACGCTTCGACGTTTTTTAAAGACGCCAAAAATTATATGCGGGCTACAAAGCATACTACGGCCGATGAAAAAATGGCGGTCATCATCCAAGAAGTGGTTGGGGCCCGCTACGGCGATCGTTTTTATCCCCATCTCTCGGGCGTTGCCCGTTCACACAATTTTTATCCGCTCGGCCATGCCAAGCCCGGCGACGGCGTGATTGACCTGGCCCTCGGCTTGGGCAAAAGCATCGTCGATGACGGCGTGGGCTGGTCTTTTTCGCCAGCCTATCCCCAAGCCAATCCACCTTATATTTCCATCAGCGAGCTCTTAGAACAATCTCAGACGGCGTTCTGGGCCATCAACATGGGTCCACCTGGAGAATATAATCCCGTCCAGGAAACCGAATACATGCTCAAATTCAACTTGGAAGACGCGGAGCGAGATGGAACTCTGCGCTTCTTGGCCTCGACGTATCGGCCCCAGGACGACAAGATTGTTTTTGGCGTCGCCGAGAAAGGTCCCAGGATCATCGATTTCGCTTCTCTCTTGAAATTGGAGCTCATCCCTCTCAACAAGATGCTCCGCGCCCTCCTCAGCCTATGCGAAGATACCCTGGAGAGGATGGTGGAAATCGAGTTCGCCATGACCTTGGACGAGAAACATGGCTCTCCGGCGCGCTTTGGTTTTTTACAGGTCAGGCCGATGGTTGTTTCCGAAGCGAAAGTGGACGTCTCGCTGACGGAGCTCGTGGGAGACCAGGTCCTGGTGGCCTCCGAATCGGTGTTGGGCAATGGAATCCTTGACAATATTCAGGACATCGTCTATGTCAAGCCGGAAAAATTTTGTGCGCACGAGACCCAAAATATCGCCGCTCAATTGGAAGAGATGAACCATCGATTGGGGGCGTCCCATGTGCCCTATCTTCTGATCGGCTTCGGTCGCTGGGGCTCGTCCGATCCTCTGGGCGGCATCCCCGTCAACTTTGGACAAATCAGCGGGGCCAAAGCGATTGTCGAGTCAACCCTGGCGGAGATGAATTTCATGCTCAGCCAGGGAACGCATTTTTTTCATAATATCACGAGCTTCCGCGTTCTCTATTTTTCGGTGCCGCATTGGGAAAAGTATACGATTGATTGGAATTGGCTCAGACAGCAGACGGCCATTTCCGAAACAGAGTATGTCCGTCATATCAAGCTGGCTTCTCCTTTGAAAATCAAAGTGGATGGAACAACGAGCCGAGGAGTTATCTATCATGCCTGATCAGCCAAAAAATATCGATAATCTCATTTGGTTCTTGTCGGAACGGGCCAAAGAGCTGAATTGCCTGTATAAAATTGAAGGGCTTCTCAACAAGCCGGATACGAATCTCGACGACATTTGCAAAGGCGTCATCGAGGCCATCCCTCCCGGCTGGCAGTATCCGGATATCTGTATCGCCAAAATCAGCCTAGAAGGCCACTCCTGCCAATCTCCGAACTTTAAAGAAACGCCCTGGGTCCAGTTTGCAGACATCAAAGTCCAGGATCAACAGATCGGGCGGCTGAGCATTTATTACACGGCCGAAATGCCCCATATGCATGACGGCCCTTTTCTTAAAGAAGAAACCAAGCTCTTGGGAACGATTGTCGAACGCCTGGGCCATTACATCCTCTATGCCAGGATGAAACAAGTTTTTCAAGACTATCAGGTCGCCAGGCGGGATCTGACCGGGCACACAGCCGAAGAATGGCGAGTGGCGCTCAACTTTCTCCGGGAGACGAACAAAAATCTCTATTTAGATATTTCCCGCCGAATGCTGAATTTTTTGTCCTGGAGCGGCATCAGCGAGGCCGAACGGCTCCTCCAAAAATCAGGTAGCGGGCAGAGAGCCAAAGACGAGAGGGCGCTGGCGGACGAAAACCGTCCCGACCAAAAAAGCTTGGTGGCACTGACCGATCCGCTCATCGATGAAACATTCCAGCTGGCCGCGAAGCACCTGACCAGTGAACAAATCCTGGCCAATCTCCAAAAATGGATCCAGGAGGACAGGCTCAGCTTTTTGGTCCAAATCACCAATCGAAATCTGCCCCTGGCCAAGGTTGTCGATGCTATCCGCCGGCATCATCATATCGCCGCGGAAGGCATTGAGCTGCCTCCGGCCAGCAAGAGAGGGGTTCAGGTCTCTCTCATCCAGCGTTTTCTATCGGCCAGGCAGGAGTTTGTCAACACGGCCGTGGAGTTCATCGAAATCGACGATTTCTACGAAATGTTGGACCATATCGTCTTTTCTCCGGAAAGCCACGGGAGATTGGGAGGGAAAAGCACCGGTCTTTTCTTGGCCAAACACATCATCCAGAAATGCGTCTCTTCTTCCGATCATCTAAAGGGTATCAAGGTTCCCAAGACGTGGTATATCACCTCGGATGGATTGTTGAGTTTTCTCAGCTACAATAACCTCAACGAGGTCGTTGAGCAGAAATATAAAGATATCAATCAGGTCAGGCTGGAGTATCCCCATATTGTTCAAACCTTTAAAAATGCCAGCTTTCCCACGGAAATCATCCAGGGGCTCTCGATGGTCTTGGATGATTTTAAGGATCAGCCATTGATTGTCAGAAGCTCCAGCCTGCTCGAAGACCGAACAGGATCATCCTTTTCCGGAAAATACAAGAGCTTGTTTCTGGCGAACCAGGGCAGCAAGCGAGAGCGCTTAGAGGCGCTCACCGATGCCATCGCCGAAGTCTATGCCTCGACGTTTGGTCCGGATCCGATCGGATATCGCGCCGAGCGCGGCCTGCTCGATTTTGCCGAGGAAATGGGGATCATGATCCAAGAAGTTGTCGGGACGAGAATCGGCGATTATTTCATGCCGGCCTATGCCGGGGTCGCCTTCAGCCGGAACGAGTTCCGCTGGTCGCCGCGTATCAAACGCGAGGACGGCTTGCTGCGCATTGTCCCCGGGCTGGGGACCCGCGCCGTCGACCGGACCGGCGACGATTATCCCCTCTTGATGGCCCCCGGTCAAGTCGGTCTCAGGGTGAATGTCTCCCCGGACGAAATCGTCCGCTACGCTCCGAAGAAGGCCGATGTCATTAATATGAAAACGAATACGTTTGAGACTGTGGAGATCAGGGAGCTCTTGAGGGCATTCGGCCGCGACATCCCGGGCGTGGAAAAGATCGTTTCCATCCACGATGACCATCGTATTTACAAACCTATCGGAAAGACGATCGACTTCGAGAGGGATGATTTGATCGTTACCTTTGAGGGACTGATCACGGACCGGCGGTTCATTCCCCAGCTGCGATCCGTGCTTCACTTGCTCGAAGAAAAACTCAAAACGCCCGTGGACATTGAATTCGCCTCTGATGGAAAGGACTTCTACCTCTTGCAATGCCGGCCCCAAAGTTATTGGGAAGGTTGCGAGCCTTCTCCGGTTCCCAAGGACATCCCCAAGGATAAGATTTTGTTTTTTAGCAGCCGGTTCGTTTCCAATGGCCAGGTGCCCGAGATTACGCATATCGTCTATGTGACTCCCCAACGATATGATGAACTGAAAGACGAGTCCTCTCTGCTGGACGTGGGACGGGCGGTCGGGAAACTCAATAAGCTCTTGCCCCGGCGCCGGTTCATCCTCATGGGACCCGGACGTTGGGGAAGCCGGGGAGACATCAAGCTGGGCGTGAAGGTCACGTATTCCGATATCTCCAATACGGCCGTGCTCATGGAAATTGCTCGGAAAAAAGGGAACTATCTGCCAGACCTTTCCTTTGGCACCCATTTCTTCCAGGATTTGGTGGAAGCCGGAATCCGCTATCTGCCCCTTTATCCGGATGAGAAAGACACGATCTTCAAAGAGAAATTTTTCCTGACATCTGAGAATATTCTTCCCGAGCTTCTGCCGGAGTTCGCCTTCCTGGCGGATACGGTCAGGGTCATCGATATCCCGAAGAGCACAGGCGGCCTCGTTCTGAAGGTCTTGCTGAACGCTGAACGGGATGAAGCCGTCGGAATATTGGCCAGCCCCTCTCTGCCATCGCCAATTCCCGCAATCAGCCAAGAGCAGAGGGAAAAACGAGCGGAAAATTTTTGGGCCTGGCGGCTGCAGATGGCTGAGCACGTGGCGTCCCAACTCGACCCGGTTCGTTTCGGCGTCAAGGGAATATATGTTTTTGGCAGCACAAAAAATGCCACGGCCGGCCCCCAGAGCGATATCGATCTCTTGATTCATTTTCAAGGAACAAAGAAACAGCGCCACGAGCTCCTGGTCTGGCTCGAGGGGTGGAGCCTGGCTTTGGACGAGATCAATTTCCAAAAAACCGGCGGCAGGTCAGGGGGACTCCTCGATATCCATATGGTCACGGATGAGGACATTGCTCGGAAGGAGAGCTATGCTGTGAAAATTGGCGCGGTCACCGATGCGGCACGGCCTCTTCCAATGATGAAGCAAGGCCAGCCCGGCTAAACAAGCTGGCGAGTGGCCGCCTTCAGATGATCGGGGTCAAATCGAATTAGAGCTAGCTCCGGGCCATCATGAGCCGCCGAAAAACATCGGGTCCGTCCGATGACCTCTTGCCAGGCCGAGGAAAGCCTGGGCGATTCATGGATATGACCGTGGAGGGTGAGCAGGGGCTGACGGGCTTCGATAAATCGCCGGATGGCGATGCTTCCCACATGAGGGTCCAGAGGAACATGATCGATCATTTGGCCTCCTAATCCGGCAAGATCGAGCGTTGTCTTATAAGGGGGGGCGTGGAAAAGAAAAATCACTTGGTCCATATTTTCATCCCCGGCTAAACGGGCCAGATCGTCCTGGATGGTGGCGTATCTTTTTTCTTGATCCGTCGCCGGGAAAGATCGGACTCCTTCCTCGGGGGAAATGGAGCCGGGGTCGACATAGCGCGAGACATCATAGCGTTCCCAATCCTTAAGACGGAAGGGGGTGGGGGGAACATAGGCATAGCCATAGACCCGAAAATGGAGGAAGTCAACTTTCCTATTATGGATATACTCCCAGAACCCTTGGGAGGCGACGTCCAGAACAGCGGCTTCTTCAAAGCGCGGGTCATCGTTGCCCATGATCAGAAAAATCCTCGGATACGCATTCTTGAGTTCAAGGTGCAAGCGGGCCAGCTGTTTGGCGAGATATTTATGGATAAAACCCCGATCAGAGATGCCTATGGACCTGGGCTTGAAGGACGGCAGGGGCAGAAAATCGCCGCCTAAAAATACGGCTTGCGGCCGTTCCGCTCGGATGGTCTGGAAAAGCTTCTGGTATCGTTCGGCGTTTCCGTGTAAATCCGAAACAAAAAAGCAGTTCGCCATTCTTGGCCTTTTTCCGATCGTCGCCAGAGCGTCTGTGGAATTCGAGAATGACCGAACAGATGATAATGAAAATCGTCGGGCGAGACAATCCCCCGCGGCCGTTTTGTTCACGCGGCCGGACGTACGGAGGCCGGTTAGGAACCAGATTCCGCCTCGAATTTATATCCGACGCCGCGAACCGTCCGAATATATTTTCTGGCCTTGCCGAGTTTTTTCCGGATGCCTGTGATCTGGTAATCGACGACCCTTTCCGTGATCGAGTAATTGTCTTCGCGGACGTGGTCGAGAATCCGGGCCCGGGTGAAGACCTGGTTTGGCTTTCCCGCCAGTAGGGAGAGAATATCGAATTCGGTTTTGGTCAGGTCGATCTTTTCGCCGTCGATAAGGACTTCGTAGGCCTCGAGCTTGATCGTCAATCCGTCAAATTCAAGGGTGTTCCGCTTGTCGTCCTCTGATTTGTTCTTTCTTCGGAGCAAGGCATGGATGCGGGCGATCAGGATTTGGGGCTCGAAGGGTTTGATGACATAGTCGTCCGCGTATTCTTTCAAGCCCAGGACGATGTCCTCGAGCTTTCTTTTTCCGGTGAGCATGATGATAAAGATGCTGGCCGTTTGAGGGTCCTTTTTTAGGATATGGCAGACCTTGTATCCGTCGATCCCGGGGAGGACGATATCCAAGAGCATCAAGTCGGGCTTTTCTTTCCGGGCGATGATGATGGCTTCTTCCCCGGTCTGGGTGGAGAGGACCTTGAACCCTTCCTTTTCGAGGATGAAAGCGAGACTCTTCTGAAGGCTCACATCATCTTCCACGAGCAAGATTTTGACTTTAAGCTGAATTTCGTTCATGAATCGCGCTTTTTCTCCGGCCGGCCGGCCGAGCCACAGAATTATTTTAATCTAGTCCTAACAAAAATCAAACATAATCCTAATAAACGCTCGAAACGAACAAAGGCTCATCGAATGATCGGCTTTGTCGCCCTGGGCAACTACGGGCTTGGATCTTTGCGGGCGTAGACGTTTTGCCATTTTTCGATGATCGCCACCAGGGTCTCGCTCAATTTCTCTCCGCTGCCATGGATCGGCCGCAGCTCTTCGGCGAGCTCAGAAAAGCCTTTTCTGTCCAGCCAAGAGGAAATGATATCGTTGTCGGAGAACGGCTGGATGATATCCGGAGGGATCGTCCGCAGCGCGCGGAGAAGATCATCGAGGTTGAACACTTTGACGCCGTCAACCGCGAGGGGAGTGGCGTCCAACCGAACAATTTCTTCTTTCAGGTGTTTTTTCAATAGCGCGATCAGTCGCCGGCCCTGACTTCGTTTGGGGCGCAAGATGTCCCCGAGTTCTCGGTAGCTATGCATATGGAGCCAGGTCGAAAATTTATCTTTTTGTCCGTAGCTTTCCATGATTTCTCGGAGTTCCCGCCCTCGCTTGGTATTCTTTTCCGCGGCGAAAAGGATCCGATACAGACCTTGGATATTCTTAATCCGATGCAACTCTTGGCCGTTTTTGTCGCAAACGAGAAAGTCGCCCATCCCGGAGTGATCATGGATGTAATCCTTGAGTTTTTGCAGGCTTCCCGGGTCTCCCTTGGGCAGAAGGAAGGCGGCGCTTTTAAAATCCTCGGCTTCTTTGGCCTTGGAGGCGATGATGACGGGAATCCGGGGGTAATAGCGGGAGGTCAATCGGACCAGGTCGCGGCCGGCATCACTGTTGACGAGATTTCCTTTGGGGAAGAAAATATCGGCGATGAGACAGACGACATCGTCGCCATGGCCGCGGGACCGGAAGTCGCGGCTGTCGATTTGGGATTCTTCCTCCACGCCAAAAAGAAAGCTCAATGTCTGTTCATAGGTCCGGGTGATCATCACGTCGGCGCGCTGCCCGATGATGTTGTAGAGAGTCGGCAAGAATTGAGACAGCCAGCGGGGTTCGTCATCCACGACCAGAAAGATAAATCGCCGAACTTTCGAGGACCTTCGGATATTGATCAAATCC
Source organism: Candidatus Aminicenantota bacterium (assembly GCA_963715635.1). Taxonomy (GTDB): domain Bacteria; phylum Acidobacteriota; class Aminicenantia; order Aminicenantales; family UBA4085; genus JAPKZH01. Next base: position 4,246,370 of record OY970261.1, read on the forward strand.
TCGGCGGCCCTGACGACGGAGGTGATAATCAAGGGGGGAACCAGGCTTGTCGTGCTGTAGGCAAAAACCAGGTCGGCGCTGGCCGTATAGGGATATTTTTCTTTGGCCGGCTGCGGCGGGGAGCAGTGAATATAGGAATTGGCCGAAAGCAGGACGACCACGGAGTCGGGATGATTCCTGCGAATTTTTTCGGCCTCAATCAGGGGCAGAGCGGTATCGTCGAAGAGGAAGACCGTGACCTTGTCGGATTTGTCATCGGAAACGGCTTGAGGGCTGTACAGGATTTTGGTTTGAAGCCAGGGCATGTTTTCGTTCAGGATCTGCGCCGATTCCCGGATGCGGGTTTCGGCGGAAAAAATAACCGCCTCCTCGACCTTGACTGGGTTGATGATTCTAGGAGCGAAAGGGAATTCCCTAGCCGGCTTCTTATTTGCCATGTTCGAGGATGACCTTGCACTGCTGATGGATCGAGTCCGCAAAAAGTGTGGCCGGGTTGGGAAAGGCCAAAAGAGACAAAGCTTCATCAGGATGGGCCGAGGAGAAAAACCAGGGATCCATCCTATCGCGGCCGGGTGCGATATATCCGTAAATGATGTTATTGCCCATCAGGTTGGTCAAGAAATGCGTTCCCTGGGTCCCGTACATCCGGGTTTGAAGCCTTTTCTGGTCCTCATCATAGCCGCCTTGGATCATGTACAGGAAATGGCTGCCGTAGATGCCGCCGGTGAGATGGCTGTCTTCCGGGAGCGGTTCCGCCCGGCCGGCAATGTCCACGCCGTATTCGAAAATGGCCGCCGCACCGTTGACGTCCTTATAGTCCACATCAATTCCCCAATCCCGATTTTTGCTGCCCAGCCGTCCGGGAATGATCAAGATGTAGCGTTCATGGCCCTCCTGCATTTGGCGGTTGATGGCGGATATTTTGTTGCGGATGGCATCGTGCATGTCCTTGGTGTAGATGAAGGGGGAAATGACGACGGCAAATCTGAGGCCGCTGATGACACCGTGGCCTTGGGCATTTTTGATGGAGAGATATGTGTGGCGGGGCTTTTTGGGAATTTGGATGGAATCGAACTTGAGCTCCGGCAGCGGCGTGAGCTGGACGATGTGAAACGTCCCGTCTTCTTTATCCTTCTTGGCGAAGTTGATGTTAAAAACGAACTCGATCTGGAAATGGGCGGCAATTCTGGCGGCGATCATTTCCATGATCTCGACCAGACTCGTTTTAAAGCGAAAATGATCGTTCTGGATGAGCTCTTCGATGGTGATGAGGTTGTTATGGATTCCCAACAATTTGATTTTATGGAAGTTGGCGAAGTTGACGTGCAATTTTTTCATCGTCTCCAATTCCTCTCCCCGGAGCTCCCTGTTCTTGGTCATGTCCAGAGCATAAAAATACTGCTGACCCTTCCCGATCTGGAGCAGTTTGAGAGGAATCGGATTTTTAATAGTGGCCATGGAAATGACGGGAAAGTCATCCAAGACCGTCGCGTAGCCGTGGCCGAAGGCGATTCTGGCAAACCCTTCTTTAGGGTCCTGCGTTTTCAGGGCATGAGGAAAATAGGAATTGGCCACGCCGGAGATATAAGGATAATAACAGGGACCGGCCAGCGTGTCATCGAAGATCCCGGGGATGGGGTTCAAGATGATAGCCATTTTTTCCCGGCTGGAAGGAGGCTGTTTCCTCGTAAAATCATGATAGATGTGCTCAATCGCCTGTCGGACTTGATGAAGGCGCGTTTGGGGATCCGGATGATTATTGGGCAGCATATAGGACGTGTATTCCCCGGCGTGAATGAGGGCGGCTCCTCTGGCGGACGTCGCGGCTTCATTCGTCGCTGATGAGCGGACGCCGACCGGGCCGTCTCCCAACTCGTTCAGGATCGAGCAAACCACATCCGATTCTTCTTTTCCGAACGTTCCCTCGCCGTCCATGAACCGGTCGTAGAACGATGTGGTGAGGATCCGGGTTCTGAGCTTATTGGCTTTGGGGATCGGGCATTCGTTGATTCGGGCCAGGCCGAGCCCTTTTCCGCCCGGGGATCCGTCACCGAAGATTTTCACATCCCCGATTTTCTCCATGATTTTTAGGCTCATCGTCCCATCTGAATTTTAGGTGAAAAACCATGTTTAGTAAAGCGCCCGCGCAGAAAGTGAATTCTTGAGTCTTCGAAATAGAAGCTTCTTGAATTACCGAAAATGCAAGAATGAATTGAACAGTCAATTCCAAAATAAGTGTTTTAGATCCCTGTCCCGATGAAAAGCATTCGCTTTTCCGCTAATTTGCGTGGTGGGATTCGTCCGGCATTTCCCAATTTAAAATCACTCTCATCGCTTCTTCGGGTGTCCGAGCGGACCTCAGACTTTGGAGAAGGTGCCTGTTTTGGGCCGCCCGGCTGGCCAGCCCCAAGAGTTTCACCTGCGTGTCGGGGGCTTGGGCCGGGGAAATGATTAAAAACACGATTTCGATCGGCTTCTCCGTGAAGACGTCGGCGACACCTTCTCTCGTCAATGCGAGAGCGACGATTGGGGCGTCCAGACCCCCGAAGCGAACATGCGGGAAGGCCACGCCCTCATTAAAAAAGGTCGAGCCCTGCTCCTCGCGTTTCATGATCTCGCCGAATAATGTTTCGCGATCTTCGACCTCACTATCTTTGCCTATGGTCGCGACCAGCGCTCGCAAGACCTCTTCTTTTTGGACGGGGTGCTCCCATATGACGATGCGTTGGGCGGAAAGGGACTGGCTGAATGTCGGCTGCTCCAGAGGTGGGGCCGCCGTCTTGGGGGAGGTCGCAGCGGGCGGCATGCCTTCTGGGACCTCAACAAGGGGCCTGACCGGGATGCGTTCTTCCTCACAGGGATCGATGACGATGATCGTGACTCCCCGGGCCGTTTTGACAAGATTGGCGACGATGGCTTTGTTCATGCCGATCCTTTTCCATAACGGCTTTGGATGCGATCTCCCGACAACGATATGCCCGACACGATATTCCTTAGCGAACCTAAGGATGGTATCGACAATGTCTTCGCCTTTGTAGGTAAATACCATCGCGCCCAGCTGCTTGGCCAAAGTCAGCGTGTCGGATAGGACTCGCTGGGTATGGGCGTCGATGACCGTGGCTTCCTCGGAGGGCGTCTGAACATAGACGGCATACCAGTTCCGATTCAGCCTTCCTGCCAGACGGGAACCATAGCGCAGCAATTTCTCGCTGTTCGGGCCGTGCGAGCTCAGGCAGACCATGACTTGGTCCGAGGCGGCCCCGCTTTCTCCTTCTTGGGTCTCGCGCCTGCGGAGGTCGATCTGCGAAGCCAGTTCGCGGAGGGTGAGCTCCCGGAGCTTTTCCAGGTTCGAAGGAACAAAGAAATTGGCAAGAGCGGTCTTGATCCGGTCGGCCGGATAGATTTTGCCTTCTTCCAGCCGTTTTCTGAGGTCTTCGGTGGCCAGGTCGACATCGACAATTTCGTCCGCCTCAGCCAGGACGGAATCCGGCAGGCGCTCGCGTACCTTCACCCCGACGGCTTTTTCGACGATGTCATAAAGGCTTTCTAAATGCTGGACGTTCATCGTGCTGATGACATGGACCCCGGCCGCCAGAATGTCCTGGACATCCTGGTAGCGCTTTTCGTTCCGGCTTCCCGGAACGTTGGTATGGGCCAACTCGTCGATAAGAGCCACCTGGGGCTTTCGGGCCAGGATGGCATCCGCATCCATTTCTTCGACGGCAATCCCGCGATACTCCTGTCGGCGTCTGGGAACGACTTGCAGCCCCTTGGCGAGTTTGGCGATATCGGAGCGGCCGTGAGTTTCAAGCAGGCCGATGACTACGTCTATGCCTTCGCCTTTCAGCCGATGGCCCTCCTGGAGCATCTGATAGGTCTTCCCTACACCGGCGCAATAGCCGAGGTAGAGCTTCAGCCTCCCGCGCTGCGCCCGGCGGATCATCCTTAGAAAAACGTCGGCTCGATCTTCTTTCATTTTAACGTCCCATCCAGGGCCAGGTTCAGCATCAGGACATTCACCCGGGGCTCCCCCAAGATCCCCAGGTCACGGCCCTCGGTATAAGCTTCGACCAGCTTTCGAACAGCCATTTCGCCCAATCCCCGAGCCCTGGCCACGCGGGGCGTCTGCAAAAGCGCGTTATTCAAACTGATGTGAGGATCCAGGCCGCTGGCCGACGCGGTAACGGCATCGGCGGGCACCAATATCTCGGGGCCGAGGTTATTTTCCGCCCGGTAGTCGGCGGCACGCTGACGGACCGCGTCGACCAGCTTTTTGGAAGTGGGCCCGAGATTGCTGCCGCCGGAGCGAATGGCATCGTAACCTTGCCCGGCCGCCGAGGGACGGGGATGAAAATATTTCGGCCCGGCAAAACCTTGCCCGATCAAGCTTGATCCTAAGATCGTCCCGCTCCGCACGATCAACGAGCCATTCGCTTTGGCCGGGAAGAGGCCTTGAGCCAGGACCCATACAGCGGCCGGATAGAGACCGCATAAAATGACCGCCAGGGATAAAACGGCCACGAGCGAGATTCGAAGCTCTGTCAACCAATTCTTCATGTCTGCCTGTCCTTTTTTATCCTATACCAGGTGAAGCGCATTCACAATTAAATCGACCAGCTTGATCCCCGGAAACGGGGCGATGAGGCCGCCCAGGCCATAAATCAGGAGATTGCGCCTGAGGAGCGGCGCCGCGCCCAAGGGCCGAAAGCGTACTCCGCGCAGCGCCAGCGGGATAAGGGTGATGATAATCAGGGCGTTGAAAATGACGGCGCTCAAGATGGCGCTCAAGGGCGACCGGAGGGCCATGATGTTGAGAGGCGAAATGACCGGAAACACGCCAACCAGCATGGCCGGAATGATGGCGAAATATTTTGCGACATCGTTGGCAATGCTGAATGTCGTCAAGGCTCCGCGTGTGATCAGCATCTGTTTGCCGATCTCGACGACCTCGATCAATTTGGTCGGGTTGGAGTCGAGGTCGACCATGTTCCCAGCCTCCTTGGCCGCCTGTGTTCCGGTGTTCATGGCCACGCCCACATCGGCCTGGGCGAGGGCTGGAGCGTCGTTGGTGCCGTCTCCTGTCATGGCCACGAGGTGACCCGCTGCCTGCTCCTTTCGGATCAGTGTCAGCTTGTCCTCCGGTTTGGCTTCGGCCATGAAATCATCCACGCCCGCTTCTTTGGCGATCGCAGCCGCTGTGAGACGGTTGTCTCCGGTAATCATCACGGTCTTGATCCCCATGGCCCTAAACCGCTCGAAACGGTCCTTCAGCCCGCCTTTAACAATGTCCTTTAAATGAATGGCGCCGAGGACCCTTTTTCCGTCGGCGACCAACAGCGGCGTGCCCCCGGAGAGGGCGATGGAGCTGATCGCGCCCTGGAGCTCGCCGGGGACATTATCTCCGATGAATGCTCTGATCGCATCCGGGGCGCCCTTGCGGATTTGACGGTCGTCGAGGTCGACGCCGCTCATCCTTGTCTGTGCCGAAAAGGCCACGAATTTAGCGCTGGCCATCTCGGAGATGGAGCGGCCGCGCAGGCCGAACTTCTTGGCAAAGACGACGATGCTCCTCCCTTCCGGCGTTTCGTCGGCCAGCGAGGCGAGTTGGGCGGCATTAGCCAGTTCCTCGACCGGAACTCCCGCGGCCGGGAGAAAATCGGCGGCCTGTCGGTCCCCCAAGGTAATGGTCCCGGTTTTGTCGAGCAGCAGAACATCCACGTCCCCCGCGGCTTCAACCGCACGGCCGCTCATGGCCAGCACGTTTTTCTGGACCATGCGGTCGATGCCGGCGATGCCGATGGCGTTGAGGAGGCCGCCGATCGTGGTGGGAATCAGACAGACCAGCAGGGCGACGAGTACTGTGATCGTCAGAATGACTCCGGAATAAGTGCCGAAGGGTTTCAGGGTAATGATGACGACCAGGAAAATGATCGTCAGGGCCGAGAGGAGAATGGTCAGTGCAATCTCGTTCGGCGTCTTCTGGCGCTCTGCGCCTTCGACCAGGCAGATCATTCGATCCAGAAAGCTTTCGCCGGGATTGGCCGTGACGCGGACTTTGATCCAATCGGACAAAACCCGCGTGCCGCCGGTGACCGCGCTCCGATCCCCGCCCGCCTCGCGGATGACAGGGGCGGATTCGCCGGTGATGGCGGATTCATCGACCGTCGCCACACCCTCTATGATTTCTCCGTCCGTCGGTATGATCTCGCCAGCAGAGACGATGACGAGGTCGCCCTTCCGCAGCGCGTCAGCCCGGACTTTCTCAACCCTGCCGTCGTCTTTCAGGCGGCCGGCAACGGTTTGAGTGCGCGTCTTTCGCAGCTCCCTAGCCTGAGCTTTGCCCCGTCCTTCGGCCATGGCTTCCGCGAAGTTGGCGAAGAGCACGGTGAACCAGAGCCACAGCGCGATTTGCAGGACAAAGCCTAAAGGCTCTTTTTCGGACCTCAAAAAGAGTCCGAGCGTAGTCACGGCAGCGCCGACTTCGGTGACGAAGATGACGGGATTTTTCAACAAAGACAGTGGGTTCAGCTTTTTGAAGGAGTCAACGATGGCCGGCCCGATGATCTGCCGGTCAAAGAGGGAATGGGTTTGTGCTGCCACAGCCTGTTCTCCTCTAGTATAAAACTCCCGATCCCATCATCAGGAAATGCTCGACGATAGGGCCCAGGGCCAGCGCGGGCAGAAAGGTGAGGGCGCCGACGACGAGGACCGTCCCAATCAGGATGATGATGAATGTCGGCCCGCTGACCGGGAAGCTCGCTTGGCTCGGCGGGACCAGCTTCTTTCTGGCTAGGTTTCCAGCTAAGGCCATGACCGGCACGATCATGACGAAACGGCCGAACAGCATGGCTAGGCCCAATGTGAGGTTGTACCAGAGCGTATTCCCGTTCAGGCCGGCAAATGCGCTGCCGTTATTGCCCGTACCGGACGAGTAGGCGTAGAGGATTTCGCTCAATCCATGCGGACCGGCGTTGTTCAGGCCGGCCAGGCCCCATCGGCTCACTAGAGCCCAGGCGGAAAAGCCGAGAATGCTGAAAATCAGGATGAGCACGGCGAGCACTGAGACCTTCACGTCATAGGATTCGATCTTTTTGCCCAGATACTCGGGCGTCCGACCGACCATCAAGCCCGTTAAAAAGACGGCCAGAACTACGAAAACGAGCATTCCATATAATCCCGCGCCGACGCCGCCGAAAACCACCTCGCCCAGCTGTATATTAAACAAAGGGATTATCCCGCCCAACGGCGTGAAAGAGTCGTGCATGGAGTTCACCGCTCCGCAAGAAGCGTCCGTGGTGATGGTCGCAAACAGGGCGGAATTGAAGATGCCGAAACGGACCTCCTTTCCCTCCATGTTCCCACTCCCAGGATCCACTCTAAGGGCACGCCACTGGGGATTGCCATAGCTCTCGGCACGCCAACAAACCAAAACCGCGGCCAGAAAAAGCATAGCCATGGCGCTCCAGACCGCCCAGCCGTGCCTCTGGTTTCTGACCTTGCGGCCAAGATAGTAGGTGAGGCCGCTTGGGATAAGGAAGATGGAAAGCATCTGAAGGAAGTTTGAGAGGGGTGTCGGGTTTTCATAAGGATGAGCGGCATTGGCGTTGAAAAAGCCGCCCCCGTTCGTTCCCAATATCTTGATCGCGGCTTGAGACGCCGTAGGGCCTTGGGCGATGGTTTGTGTAGGGGAATCGCTTTTTGGTGCCTGAAGAGCTGAGGGTTCGATTAGCGTAGCCTTCTCATAGGGTTTGAAATTTTGGATCATTCCCTGTGACACCAGAAAAAGGGCGAACACCATGGAGAGCGGCAGCAACAGGTAGAGATTGACCCGGACAAGATCGACCCAGAAATTCCCAACCGTTTTTGCGGAATGCCGGGCAATGCCGCGGACAAGGGCCGCCGCCACGGCAATGCCGGCGGCGGCTGACACGAAATTATGGAAAACGAGGCCAACCATCTGGGAAAAATAGGACAGGGTGATCTCACCCGCATAATTCTGCCAGTTCGTATTGGTGGTGAAACTGGCCGCCGTGTTAAAAGCAAGGTCGGGCCGGACCTGCCCGAATCCTTGAGGGTTCAAGGGAAGAATATATTGGAGACGCAGGATGGCATACGTGAACAATAATCCGACGAAGCTGAAAGCCAGCAGCGATAACGTATAATGTTTCCAATCTTGTTCCTTTTTCGGGTCCAAACCGAGAAGGCGATACAACAGGCGCTCGACGGGCTTTAAGCCCGGATCCAAAAAAGTTTTTCCTTCGGCATCCAGAACGCGAACAAGGTAAAGTCCGACCGGTTTTGTGAGAAGCAGAAGCGCCAGGATGTAAAGCGCTAGTTGAATCCAACCGTAGAGGTCCATGGATTTGTTCCTCCCCTAGAACTTCTCCGGCCGCAGAATCGAGAAGAACAAATACGCGATTAGCAAAAGTCCGATGATGATTCCGAAAATATTTGTCATGGTTCAAAGCCTTTCACAAAAACGAGCGTAGAGAGAGCAAAGCCCGAAAAAAATGATGGACCCTATGATAAACGCCAAATCGATCATTGCGGAAACTCCTTGTCGGAGATTCGATCGGCCCTCTTGAGCGTGAAGGTAAACGTGGACCCTTTTCCTTCTTGGCTTTCCACGCCAACCGCCCCCCCGTGGGCTTCGACGATCTCTTTGACGATGGCCAGGCCAAGCCCGGCGCCTGTTTCTTGTCCGGGAGACGGCACGCGGAAAAATTGTTCAAAAATCCTCGACAGATACTTGCCCGGAATTCCCCTGCCGGTGTCGGAAATGGAAAACTCAACGTACTCTTCGCCCGCCTCGGCAGAAATGGCAATTTTCCCTCCGGGCGGTGTGTACCTGAGGGCATTTGAGAATAGGTTGCCCAAGACGTGGTTGATCCGCGTCATGTCGGCCCAGACTTCAGGCAGATCGTTTGGCAGCCCAACTTCAAGAGAAACGCCCCGGTCTTGGGCGGCTCTCCGGAAGGGTTCCAGCCCTTCCAGCACCATCGAACGGGGCGAGACGGCACGAAATTCTAGCTGGGCCTTTCCTGATTCAATGCGGCTGATATCCAGGAGGTTATTGAGGATGGTATACAGACGATCGCTGTCTTCCCTGGCCGCCATCAAGAGTTCGGCCTGTTTCTCGGTCAGCGAACCCACTTTTTCTTCCAGCAGCAGATGGATGGCCATGCGAATGGACGTCAGGGGTGTTTTCAGTTGATGCGATACCGTGGAGATCACTCCTCTTTTTATCTCGTCCTGCTGCCGGAGCTGGGTGATATCCTGAAGGACCAGGATGACCCCCATCGGCTGCCTGTCATTGTCCAGGATGGGCACCGCCTCCGGACGAAAGTATCGCTCCTCTCCTCTCACGAAGTGTTGGACGACTCGTTGATTGTTTTTCGGTTGCGTGACGCGGCCGCTGTTGAGGGCGAGGTTGTAGAGCTCGGTCATCCAGCCAAATGGCAAATAGGCAATCGAGGTATTCGGCCTGAGCCCGAAGATGGTCTTGGCGGATTCAGTCGCCACCTCAACCTTTCCTTCCTGGTCGATAACGGCCACGGCGTCGGGCAGGCTGTCGAACGCCCTTTGCGTCGCCTGCTGGATGCGAATGAGTTTAGCCTGGTCGGTGCGACGGAACTCCCGAAGGCTCGCCGCCATGTCATTAAACGATTCCGAAAGATGGCCGATCTCGTCGCGCGAGCTGCTTTGGACGACCAGGTCAAGATTTCCCCGCCGAATTTCGTCGGCGGACCGGATCAAGCGCTGGATGGGGCGAAGAATCCATCTTCCGGCAAAAAATATGAACCCAATAGAGACAAGCGTTCCGGCGAACAACAGGATATACATCTGGCTTCGAGCCTTGACGGCGCTGCGGCGGGCCCGATCGTTGGCGTCACTCATATTCTGCTGGTTCATTTGAAGGATCCCGTCGGCCGTGTCCTTGATCTGGCTGAACAATGGAAGGAGGCTGCTGAAGTAGGCATCGCGGCGCAGAGCAACCGGCGCGGCCGGATCTTCAACATTTTTGAGCGATGATTGATAACGACTGTAGAGCTCCTGCAGATGGGCGGCTCTCTCGCCTTCCCCTGGAACAGTGATGTTATTCAATTCGACTTGAAGGGCCTTCTCGAAAACAGATTCATTCTTGCGGATGAGAGCCTCGCCCTCCTGGCTGTATCCGAGAAGGGTGAACAGCAGCCCGCTGTCAATGCGCTCCAGGGCTTCTTTCATTTGCTGGCAGGCGATCACACTGCGGTAATTTTCTCTGAGGATGACGTCAATGGACACTCCCAGTTTTGTCAGGTTGAGGATGCTTTGGGCACCGATAATCGCGATAATGATTAATAGGCCCCCGAACCCGAGAGCTAACTTTTGGCGGAGTCCGAGCATTTTTTTCTTCCTTTGTCCCTAATTAATGCAAAAACCATACCAAAAATAAATTATACGTAAATTGATAAAAATAAATAATTTAAATTTGGCTATGGATATCGCTCATTGCATTTTTCAAGGAATCCAGGAAAAAACATATTGAAAATTGTAAGGTTGGATTGGACTTTAAAAAAAGAAAAATATCTAGATTGCCGGGGTTCTAAATCCCGTATTTCTTGCGGCGGCGCCAGAGGGTGGCCTGGTCGATCCCAAGGATATCTGCGGCTTCCTGCAGGGATTTTGTGTGGGCCAGGACCCGCCGGATATGCTGTTCCTCGATCTTTTCTATCGTCACCGGGTCGCCGATCTTTGGGGGCGTATCGCCCGGCAACAATATGGCCGGGAGACATTCAAGGCTGATCCGATCGGCCCGGCAAAGGATGGCGGCCCGTTCAATGGTATTGCTCAATTCCCGGACGTTGCCAGGCCATTGGTATTGGCCGAGCGCCTGCAACGCTTCTTTTGTAAAGCCGGCGAACGAGCGATGATTGCTCCGGCCATAAAACGCCAGCAATCTTTCTGCAAGCGCGGAGACATCCTCTGGACGTTGACGCAAAGGAGGAATCTCAATCTGGACCACGGCCAGACGATAAAAGAGGTCTTCTCGAAACCGTCCTTCTTTGACGGCAGCCTCCAAGTTCACGTTGGTCGCCGCAATAAGGCGGACGTCGGCCTTTCGCGTGATGGAATCACCGACGCGCTCGTATTCTTTGTCCTGGACGAAACGCAGGAGCTTTGGCTGGAGGGAAAGAGGCAGATCGCTGATTTCGTCCAGAAACAGTGTGCCTCCTTCGCAGGCGGCGATGCGGCCTGGATTATCGCGAATCGCCCCGGTGAACGCTCCCTTGACATGCCCGAACAGCTCGCTTTCCAGAAGCTCTTGAGAGAAGGACGGACAGGAGATGACGCTGATCGGCTTCGTTGCCCGGCTGCTCCAGGAATGAATAGCCCGCGCCAGAACGGTTTTGCCGGTTCCGCTTTCTCCGCGCAGAAGGATAGTCGCGTCGGAGGAAGCCACTTGGCGGGCCAGGTTCACGGCCCGCTGCATCGTGGGGTTGGTGCTTGAGAAGTCGATTTCGGGATGCGCCCGCCCCAGGTCTTCCTGCAGGGTGGCAATCCGCTGTTCCAGCGTTCGCATTTCGAACACTTTTCTAACCGCCAACTTGATTTGGGCCGGGGTGAACGGCTTTGGAATGTAATCGGTAGCCCCGCGCCGCATCGCCTCAACGGCCGTGTCGATGGAGGCATAAACCGTAATGACGATGATCTTCAGCCAAGGCGTCGTGGCCAATAAAGCGGGGATGAGGTCCAGCCCGTCTTCCGTACCCAACCGAAGATCGACGAAAGCAAGCTCAAAGGACCTCCGTGAGGCTTCCGCCAATGCATCCTGGAAGTTGCTGACGGCAATGACATTGTGTCCTTCCGTCTCGAGGCATACGGATAATGTTTTGCGGATATTGGCCTCGTCGTCCACGACCAGGATGTTGAAAGGGATCGGAAATTGATTTTCGTCGCGGCGCTCGTCTTTTTCTTTTTTTGAGTTGGCAGACATAGGCTGACGTCCTAGACGCAATATAGCCCCGTGGGCAAATCCCTGTCAATAGCCAGAAGCTAATAACCCGGTCCCCTTGGGGGTGATATTTTGCCCCCGAATTTCACCCCGGATATCCTCTTTTCAGACGGTTGACAGTCTTCCCGCACGGCTTAAAGATAGAGCCGGGACTAAAAGCCTTGGGACTCATAAATTCATGCGGACACATCTCTATTTCTATGAAAGGTTCGATGGGCCTGCGGGGCAGCATCCGTGCCACCCATCATAAACTTTAAGAGAACGAAAATGAGTCGAAGCCCCCATTCAGCCAAACGCAGGAAAATTTATGTCGGGATCCTGGTCTTCATTTCGATCGTTTCATTGTCCGTCATTTCGAGTCACGCCCAAAACCAGCATTTCGGCCGCAACCGCTTCCAAGTCCTGCCTTTGTTTACGGCCGCGGGTGTAGAATGCCGGGGATTCGATGCCATCGCGCCTCAGGCCTTTCGCTATCGGACCGTTCAGCTCAACTCGAGAATTCTGCAGCCGGATGGAGTGAAAATCGGGGATTTCGTTTTTATTTCCCCTTTTGACCAGGAGGCCTTTGTCGCGACGATCGAGAGAGTCCAAACAGACATCAATGGCGTTGTTTCTCTCAGGGGGCGGATCGAGGGGACGCCGGGAGGATATTTCCTCATGTCCATGACGGAAAGCTGTGCGCTGGGGAGTCTAACGATTCCTGAACAGGAGCTGGAATACGCGATCACCTACATCGCCAGCTGGGGTGTCCATATCGTCCAGGAATTGAATCCAAAAGCCAAGGATGTCCTGGAAGACGCGCCACCTCTCATTCCGTCGTCCATCGAGGCGACCCACCCTGTTCCGCCCTCTGGGAGTTTTTTGTCCATCACCGGTCAGGTCAATGTCGGTCTCATGATCGTCTATACGCCGAACGCCATGAATTGGGCGGCCGGTCAGGGCGGCATCAACCTTGTCATCGCCCAGGCCGTCCAAAACGGCCAACTCGCCCTGGACAACAGCACTTCGGGCATCACGCTTCGGCTGGTCCGGTCGGCGCTGATCAACTATACAGAATCGGGCTCCTCCTCCACGGATTTGAATCGTTTGACCTCCACGAGTGATGGGTACATGGACGAGGTCCACCAGTGGCGGAATCTCTATGGGGCCGACATGGTGGATATTTTTGAGGACGTGGAAGATACCGGCGGCATCGCCTGGCTTTTGGGGTCGATGGCCGGACAACCCGGCTATGCATTTTCTTTGGTGCGCGTCAAGCAGGTCGGCTGGACCTATACGATGATCCACGAGCTCGGCCACAATTTCGGCTGCCATCACAGGAAGGACCAGGTCACCCAACCCGGCCCGGGTATTTTTTCCTATTCGGCCGGATGGCGCTGGATCGGCAACAATGGAAGCCGGTATTGCTCGGTGATGTCCTACCAGGAAACCTGGGATGGCTATTCGGTTGCGCAAGTCCCTTATTTTTCGAGCCCGCTCGTTTTGTACCAGGGCGTCGCCGCCGGGGATGCCGTTGACGGCGACAACGCCCGCACGTTGAGACAGACCGGACCCGTCGTCTCCAATTACCGCGCCGAGCCCCCCGAACCGGACGTCTACTATTGGCTGACTATTCTCGCCGGGACCGGCGGGACCACCTCTCCCAGCCCGGGAAAATACCAATACAAGGATGGGACGGTCGTCAATGTCACGGCCCAGCCCAACACCCATTATCTGTTTACCAACTGGAGCGGCGACACGTCCGGGGCGGCCAACCCTGTCGCCGTCACGATGAGGGCGGACAAATCCATCAGCGCGAATTTTCTCAGGATTATCTATCCGGCGTCGAACGCCCGGGGTGAGAAAGTGCTGAACCGGTCGTTGTCTCAGGCGGAATATATTAATATTCTGAAATGGGAGGCCAATCCCGATAACGAAGACATCATCAACTATCGGGTTTATCTCATCGAGGATAACCAGAAAACATTGCTGACGACACTGGCGGCCGACGAATTCGAATGCCGATATCGGAAGGTGAGCAAAGACAAGGAATACATATATTGGATCGTCGCCGTCAACAATAAATCAAGAGAGGGCGACCCGGCCATAGTTGTTGTAAGATGAAAGCTGTCCAAGAGGATGAATCATGAAAAAGATGGCCGTGATCGGACTTTATGTATTGATGGCCTCCATCAACGCCTTTTCTTTAGTCATTGTTGAGGCCAAGGGAATATATTTTTCACCGTCCGATACGTCCTTCAAGGAGATCTACGGCAGCGGCTGGATGGCCGCGGGAGAAATCGGATTTCGGATTATCAAGCGCTTGGATGTCTGGGCCGGCGGAGGATATTTTTCGAGAAGCGGAAATCTGACTTTTACCCAGGAAGCAACCAAGCTCTCGATCCAGCCTGTTGGGGGTGGCCTCAGGTACAGATTCACGACCGGGATGGTTTCCTGTTATGCGAGCGCCGGCGTAAATTATTATCAATATAAGGAGTCGAATCCGATCGGCGACGTCAAGACGACGGGCATCGGCTATGTGGGAAAGCTGGGAGCGTTCATTAAAATTGTGGGCGGTTTCGAGGTCGATTTCAACGTCGGCTATTCCTACTGCAAGATGAAACCCGCGGATTTTGACATCAATATCGGGGGGTTAGAAGCCGCCGCCGGCCTGGCCGTTGAGTTTTGATTCTCCGGCCGCAATTTCAGCGAGACAAAGATAAGAGCTGCGGTCCTCGGCTGCTCTTCCCTTGCGCCAATTTCACGATGGCCCAGATTTTCATGCCTTCGGGCACTTGAGGGTTTCTGTCGAATCCGCCCATGCCCCGTCCGGACCCGCCGCCGATGGGAGGTCTGCCGCCGCCACCGGGGATTTCCCCTGAACCCCTTCGGCGTGTTTGGCTCAATTCCAATTTTGTCGTTTCAAATCCGACGCCGATCGGCTTTCCCGGCTCCGCGCCCACGGCGATAGGATGCTGTTCCGTTCGGACGAGCGGTATCTTGAATTCATAAACGAGCAACCCAGTCGAGGGGATGGCCTTGATTTCGACCCCCTTGGCATCCTCAAGATTCATTTTTTGGGGCGGCGCATTCTCCGACGGAATGATCTCCATCTCGGTCATGGCCACCTGGGGAAGATTCTCCAGTCCCGGCTCTCCGGGGTTTTCTCCTGCAGGTATCTTCCGCTCGCCGGGAGGCAAGCCCAGGGGAAATTTGATCCCGAAGGCCTTCTCCGTCCCCCCTTTGGGATCGAACCATATCGTCAAGCCCTGCGTCATGATCTGGGCCCGGCTGTAAGTGTCTGTCGTAAAGAGACAGACATACAGATATTCCTGGTCATTCAGGAATCCGAGTTCAATCCGCTCGCCTTCGACGACGTAAAGGTTGCCGACCCAATCATCGGCCTTTCCGTTGACGACAATCGGGTGGTCCGGCGTTCGGCTTTCCGTGGAGAATGTCCTGAACGTAGCACAGCCGGCAAGCCCCAAGGTCAGTGCCACCAAAACCACCTTTTTTAAGATCGAATTCATGTTTTCCTCCATTCGTTATAACTCGAAAAAACGCCGGGGGGATGCTTTTGCTTCAAGATATTAAACGGATTCTTTTTGCATAAAATAGCCAGCATTTTAATGCTTGTTCGGGCTTTCGGACCTCAAATCGTAGAGTTTTAATATGCTCCCCATCATCCGCCCCATGGGACGGGCAGGGGAATTGGGACGGGGCGGCCCCATCCTTATCGACTTCTCTCGGTTTAGGTCCTCCTCATCCCTCCAAGCCTTATCCGGAACGGGCGTTCCATGGTCCTCGATCCATTTGTTGATCTCAGGCTGCGCTCCTTCGCCGCCCAACATTCCTCTCATCCCCGGCACTCCTCCCGGCCTCAGCGGCCTGAATCCTGCGGGAATTTCCGGCATCCTCCGGATGAGAAAATATCGAATGTCTCCATTCTCGACCATTCGCTCGATTTTTTCAATAGTCAGGATCTTGTCCGCTCCCATGAACCCTCCCATGGCCATAATGGGTGCACCAGTTTCAATAATAATGTCCCACGCTTGACGGGCGTTGGGAACGGCCAATAGGAACTTTTCATCTTTTCTGTTTTTCTTCAAATATTCGACGAGTTTCGTTGTCCTCAGCTCCTCATTCATGCCCATACGTAAAGGACCCATAATGTTCGGCCTCGAGTTATTCGCCTGGCCTCTGGATAGGTCGGGCCCCGCGAAAGGCATTGCGGCCGACTCGCCGTAAGCCATGGGAGTAATCGACCAGGCTATGGGTATGATAAGCAATCCTGCCAGCCCGATGGTCAAAGCGGTTTCTTGCAGAAGAGGCTTAGGGGAGGGACTGGTTCTGCGTATGACCAGTATAAAGAATGAGATCAGGCTTATGACCATGATCAAAGGCGCCAGCCAATTGCCCCAGGCGGGGTAGGGAATGAGGATAGCGGCCTGGATTGCCGCTGTGGCAAGGATGGCCAGCGGCAGGACCCATTTTCTTAACCCTTTTTCCCGATAGCTTTGCCACAATTCAGAGACCGAGATTCCGCAGAGCGCGGCGATGGCGGGCGCGATCAAGGCCAAGTAATAACGATGGAAAAAACCGGCAATACTGAAATAAGCTGCCAAGGTGAAAAACCAGGCAAGCCAAAGAAGAACGGCCTGGGACCTTTGGTCTTTAAACAACGGCCTTTTCAATTTTGAAACGGCCACGAAGGCTCCGATGAGGCCAAAGACGATCAGCCAGCTGATCTGTCCGGCCATCTGACGGTTGAACAGCCTCAGCACTCCTGCTTGGCCTGCTTCAAAGCCGAAGGGGCCCCCACCGCTTCTCATCATTCCTGGTTTCAGGGGAGGAGTGACGCCTCCCTGAGCCGTGAGCGGCGTCGTCATATTCGCCGGAGGCTTGATATTCGGTTGGCTGGGGCCGCGCGGCCCGACGCCTGCCCCCATGAACGGAGGCCTGCGGCCTCTTCGCAGCCATTGAGGGATCAAGCGATTGATCCCATTATAGCCTACGGCCAGCTCGATCACCGAATTGGTCCTGCTGCTTCCGATAAAGGGCCGCTTGTCTTCTGGCGTCAGATCGACAATGAGGGCCCAGGAGAGGGAAACAGCCAGCAGGATGATTGCGGCGACGGTTAAATGTCCGATCTTTTTCCAAAACTTCAGCCGGGATCCCAGAAAATATAAAAGAACGAATGCGGGCACGACCGTGAAGGCGGCGAGCATCTTGATGTTAAACCCCAATCCGATGAGGGCCATGCTAACCAAAAGCCACTTCAAGCTCGGACGCTGCGTCGCAATCATGACCGCCCAGGCCGCGAGCAGCAACACGAGGACCACCAAGCTGTCGAACTGATTCGTCCGGCTCGCGGCGACGGAAATCGGCGTGACGGCAAGGACCAGGGCGGAAAAAAGGCCGGCGGTCACGCCGAAAGCCTTTTTCATAAGAACATAGAGAATGCCCACGGACAGGGCCCCGGCTAGGGCTTGGGGCAGAATCAAGGCCCAGCCCTTGAATCCGAAGATGGAAGCGCTCAATGTCTGCAGCCACAGACCGAGCGCCGGCTTATCGACCGTGACGAATCCGCCTGGATCAAAAGAGGCAAAAAAGAAATTGTGCCAGCTCGTCATCATGCTCTTGACGGCGGCCGCGTAATATTTATCCCCGAACCCCTCTTTCCCTATCTTCAAGAAATTGAGCAGAAAAGAGGCCGCGACAATGCCCGAGATAACGAAACTCGGCCATTTCCAATCGACCTTTTTCATTGACAAACGTCTTCCCAGATTAGATGACCAAACCTCATCATATTAAATTAGACAACGGCCGTGCGTTATCCCTTGGCAAGTTTCCTTTGCGGGGTCAAAGCTACTCATTACGCATGTATCAGGCGAGAAATCTGCGTAATGAGTAGCTTTGACCCCATCCTATGGCCTAATCGACAGTGAGATTTTCAGAACCCCTCGCTCCTCCAGAGGGGCGAAGCGGCTCGTTGGGTCCCAGCGCCTCTCCCAGTTCTTGTTGTAAACAATGTAGATATCGTTTCCGGGTGAAACCTGCCAGCGGAGTCTGGCGCTCCAGCCCAGTTGTTTGGAGATGTCGTCGTACTGAATATAGTTCATGAGGCCGAGGTCGGGCGAAAGAAAAACGTCGGCTTTGACCTGATAGACGTTCTCACTGAAATGGCCTTGGGGGAGCCTGCCGCGAACGAGGTTGGTGTCCAGGGCGAGGTTCGCATATCCTTTATATTTTATGGTCAATCCAACGCTCAAGTTGTCGAAATGTCCCGAATAAAATTCTCCCAGGGTGTAGTTCGTATCAAAAACCGCGGGACGATGGGTCGCGGTGCTGAATGCGAGGCGGAAATTCGTGTAATTGTAGGGGCCCGCGGGGAGAATAACGCCTTTGGCAACTTCGAAGTCATATGGCAGGACATCGCGGTTGGAGACGACACTGAATCCGAAACTCTCGCCACCCTCCGTCCTCAGGCTGAAAGGCGAGGCTTCCAGCATTCGCGTCTCTAGATTCCCGGCGAGGTCCCAGTAGAAGTCGCCGCTCACGTCGAAGAAGAACTGACGGACGACCCTGCCGAGGAATCCCTTTTCCGGCCGCGGCTGGAAGCCGACCCTGGCAAACGCCGTCTGCATGTTCTGCCGCATCATATATCCCAGTCCGGGATCCAGCGACTCGCCATAATAGGCATAGGTCGTTTGGACGTTCCAGAGGTCATTGGGATAATCGGCCCGGAGGCCGAAGCCGTAATGCCGTCCCTCTTTTTTCTCGTTCCAGTTGTAAGCTGTCCAGGCGGCGAGCATGATGTTCTTATTTCCCATGAACTTGGACGACGAATAATTGAAATCCGCTCCCGCCAGCGTGTTTTTCTCGCCCGTCGGGCTGCCGTTCGTCAGGATCCAGCCGACCTTGCTCTGGGAAAAAATATTCTGCGTCATCCGGGCCGCGAGGAGATTGTTGCTCGGCAGGCCCTCGAATTTGCCGGTCTGGACGTCCAGGATGGACAGGTTCGTGCTGCCGATCTTGCCGTAGAGCTTGGTGCCGAAAACGACCGGCACTTGCTTGCCTTCGTAAAGCCCGATCCTCCGGCTGAAGAAGGGCATGAAGCTGACGCTCGAGCTGAAGCTGAAGGTTTCCGAGCCCTCCAAGAAGAACATCCGTTTTTCGGGGAAAAAGAGGGGGAACCTCGTCAGGTTGATGCGGCGCTCGTCGACCTCGGTCTCGGCGAAGTCCATGTTGTAGCTGACGACGCCGACGAGATTGGGCGTGAAACTTTTATAGATATCGAATCCACCGTCGAGCTTCCAGTCGTAGTCGCCTGAATCCAGGCTGGTTTTTTGGGCGCTGAGGAGGCCATAGGGCCGGAACGTAATCCCCGTTCCCTGTTCGATGCCCTCGATCCCTTCCAGGGCGGCCGCTTCCATGGGATTGTAGAAATTGCTGTCCCGGTTCGTTCCCGACAGTCGGATCGTTTCCTGCTTGCGGGCGATGACGCGCTCGACATTGATGCCCCAGGCCGTGAGTCCGGGCTTGAACGAGATCGTCTTGAACGGGATCCGGAGCTCCGCGCTCCAGCCGTTCTCAAGAATCCGGCTCTTGGCCTCCCAAATTCCATCCCAGTTGAGGCTGGAGCTTCCGGCGTAGGCCAGTCCCTCGCCGCGTCCGCCGAGGGGATTGACGAAAAAGATGAACGCGGTCCTCTTATCCTGGAAAGGGTCGAGCAGGATGCGGACAATATCGTCACTCGGACTATCCGGGGCATGCCCATAATACATGCCCTGTTGGGCGGCCCCGCTGTCGTGGGCCATGGAGTTGGCCGAAATCCGCCCCGGCTCGCTATCGTAACAAAGGACACCGATGTAGAGATTCGCATCGTCGTAGAGAATCCTGAGCTCGGTCTTTTCCGTGGGGTTTTGACCAGCCGACGGTTCGAACATATGAAAATCGGTGAAAGGAACGGCCGACTGCCAAACGGCATCGGCGAGGCTGCCGTCGATCTTGGGGCCCTGTTTGACCCTGACGGCTTTCAGTTCGGCGGCGAGAAGGGAGGATGAAAGCGCGAATGCCAAAAGCAGGATAAATAGTATGAATCTTTTCATTTTCTTCTTTCTTGGCTTTTTCAAAACAGACCAGAGAATTTAGAAAAGACGCCTATTTTATTATGCCGGCGGGACTTTATCAAGGAATTGGAGATGCCAACATAAGGAACTATTTCGTCTAATCGAATACGAACTGCACCTGGGGCATATCACCCACCACTTGGTGATTTCACCCAATTTTTTCTGGGTTATGGTTTAGTCAGCGAGGGAGTATTATTCATAAGTTATTCATAATTCATGCTTTAGTTGTTGTCTGGCCATTTCACATTATTGGCATGAATCATGCACTTAAGCGGATTCCATGAAAACTGCTGCCCCACGAATTCTGATCCTGGATGATGAAAAACTCATCCGCTGGTCTCTCAATCAAATTTTTACCCAGGAGGGATACGAGGTTGACGTCGCCGCCACGATGGACGAGGCCCTCCAGCTGGCCAGCGCAAAAACGTATAGTTTGATCTTTGCCGACCTGGAAATTTGGTCTGAGCGCGGGAAAGCCATTTTCTTGGACATATTATCGCGCCAGAAAGCCGCCAAGATCATCATCATAACGGCGGTGACCAAGGGCGAGGCGGAACAAAGCCTGGGCGATGTCAGGCCGTTTGCAATCATCGAAAAGCCTTTCAAGTCCGATGAGATCAAAGCCGTGGCAAGAGAAGCGATCACTTTGACGAAGAGGTTCCTCAACGAATGAACACGTACGTTTGCGCCCGAAAACGGATAGCCCGGGTTTGGGAAGCCGGACGAACGGCAGAAATCGACATTATCACTATAGAAGAGATAAAGGAGGTCTAAGTTGCCAGCGACAAGACAAAAAAAGCTGATCGCCTTGTTCTTCAAGGCGTTCGGGCTCTTCGGATTGGCCGTCCTCGTCGCCGGATTCCTGGTGGCCGCGAAACCCGGCCAGCAGGCGGCGAAGGACACCGAGACCTGCGGCCAGTGCCACGAGGACACGGTCAAGGGCTTCCAGCAAAAGCCCCATGCGGCGATTGGAGCGGCCAGCTGCACCGCGTGCCATTCCGGGGCCGAGAAACATATTCAAGAGGGAGGCGGAACGAATATCCTCGCCTTCAAACCCTCGGATCTGCCCACCCAAAAGTCCAAAGCCTGCCTCAAGTGCCATGCCGAAAGCAGCTCCAGGTTCATGGCCGGTCCCCACGGCAAGGCCTCCCTGGATTGCACGACCTGCCATTCCGTTCATGCGGCCAAGACGAATCTGAACCTGTTGAAGGCCGGCGCTACGAAAACTTGCTATACCTGTCATGAAGACATATTCGCCAAGTTTAGCCTAAACGAGCGGCATAGGCTGCAGGAAGGCATCCTCGGCTGCACGACCTGCCATAATCCTCATGAGCCACAGACAAGAGAACGGCTCGGCGGATTCAAACAGGAAGCCTGCCTCAAATGCCACATAGACAAGGGCGGCCCTTTCCTGTACGAGCACGGGTCCTCGCGCATCGAGGGTTGCACCATCTGCCATGACTCCCACGGCTCTCCCAACCGCCACATGCTGACCTACCAGAGCACGGCCGACCTCTGCTTCAGCTGCCACATCTTCGCTCCCCAGTGGCACAAGAACTTCGGCGAGAAAACCACCAACTGCACGTCCTGCCACTCCACGATCCACGGCTCGAACCTCAGCAAGATCTTTCTCAAGTAAAGGAGAATCGAGATGAGGAAAACGACCATTCCAATCTCGGGCCTGCTAGTCGCCCTGATCTTTTGCCATGCGATCGTGCTTCGCGCGCAGGATAAGGAAACGAATTTTTACGGGAATTTCTCGTTCGGCTACCGCACGGTCGACACCAGCGGTGCCTATGACAAATACAAAGAACACATCAACCTGGAAAAGGGGGTGCGGCTCTTCAATTTCAACCTCACCTACCTGGCCTCGAACGATCTCAAGAAGCTATTCGACCGGGTCGATTTGAACGTCTACAACTTCGGCGGCGACCCGTTCGAGACGTTCGGATTGTCCATCCAAAAATACGGGACTTATAAATTCCAGTATGACCGCAAGAAATCCGAATATTTTTACGGGGACCAGATCGGGCCCCGCGGATTTTTCGACCTTCACAGCTTCGATTTCAACCGGGTCTCGGACAGCGGAATGTTCAGCCTGACCCTGACCAAGAACCTCAACGTCTTTCTGAATTTCGATCGCACCACCAAAACCGGCAGCAGCGTCACGACATTCGACGTCAACCAGCTCGAGGTCGAGACCGACAAGCCCCTCTCGGAAAAGCTGACCGAGGTGGCCTTCGGAGTGGACCTCCACGTCAGCCGGTATTCCTTGATCTTCGAAGAGCGAATCCAGGATTACAAGAACTCGAACAGCGTCTTCCTTCCCGGCTACACGGACGGCGGGGCCGGGGCCTCCAATCCGGCTTCCCTGGATTATTATCGTGTGAACCAGCCTTATGACTTCACGTCCAACTTCCATATCTTCCGCTTCAACGCCCGGCCCATCGATAATCTTCTCGTCAGGGGTTCCGCCCAGCTCAGCAAGCAGGACACCAATTTGACCTACTCTGAAGAAGCCGGCGGGACCGATTATCTCGACAGGAGTTTTGCCTATGCCTACACCGGCCAGGGCAAATTTAAGCGCGAGATCCAGCTCTACGACCTCGACCTGACCTATCTCCTCTTTAATAAGCTGGCGGTCGTCGGAGCCGTCCGCTATAACAACTTCAAGCAGGACGGCAGCCTGACGATCAGCGGCGCCCAGGAGTCCGCTAATTTCGGGTTTGATACCTTGGGCATCGAAGCCGGCCTGCAGTACGAATTTGCGTCCCACTTCACCCTGACCGCGGGCTACCGGCACGAGGAGCGAAAGCTCGATAATCCCGGGAGCGGGGAGGGGGAAAATGGGGACACCGAGAGCGCATCCCCAGACGCATATTTCCAGACCGTGACCTATGCCGAGAAGACGGTTCGGAACGGGCTCTTCGGCAACCTGAAGTGGGATTTCAAGAACATCAAGCTGACCCTGGACTACCAGCACGGCAATTATGACGACCCCTTCACACTCATTTCTCCCACCATGTTCGATCGCTTCCGCGCCACCGCTAAATATCAGCTGAAAGGCTTCAGCGTTTCGGCCAGCTACCTCCTGTCCAAGACGAAGAACGAGATCCCGGGCGGCGTCAACTTCCGCATCGTCTACTCCGAAGATAGCTTCAGCGACCTCTGGGAGGCTTCCAATAGCCAGTTCAACCTGGGCCTCGGATTTAACACGGCCAAGATCAACGCATTCGCTGGCTATTCGTATATCGATTTCAAGAGCGATACCGACCGTCAGGTCGCCTTCAATCCCTACTGGACCGGCCCGGCCGGCACGTTCCTCTGGGCCATTCACTATGAAGGCAAATCCACCCTGTTAGATGCATCGGTTGCCTATACCCTGGACCAGAACTGGAAGATCGGGGCCTATGTCAACAGCTACCAGAACTCGGGCTTTTGGCCGATCGACCGAACCACGTTGAAAGCCTATATCGAATATACGTTTGCGGGCGGATACATCACCCAGATCGGTTATCGCTATTTCAACTTCAAAGAAAAAGATTCCGGATACAACGACTACAAAGCCAACATCCTGGAGTTTTCATTCGGCTACCGCTGGCAATGAGATAAGAGGAGGATGAGATGTTAAAGAAACCTTATATAATCGCCGCTTTCATGGTCCTGATTGCGGTTGTCCTGTTCCTTGCCTTCCTCAGTTCCGACGGCCTGGCCGGCAGCGTCTCCAAACGGATGCGAGCGGAACGACTCTGGAAGACGTCCGGGCACGCGGACAAAAACAGCGAGCCCTTCAAGCACTGGAACGCCGACGGCCAAATCCCCGCCACGTGCGCCAAGTGTCATAGCACGCCGGGCTTCAAGGATTTCCTGGCTGGCATCACAGACAAAAATGAGCCGATCGGCACGACCGTCGAGTGTGACGTCTGTCATATCGATAAAGAGCGCGGCATTCTCCGGCAGCACACGTCGGTCACGTTCCCGTCGGGCGTGACGATCAACAACCTCGGCCCGGAAGGACTCTGCATGGAATGCCACCAGGGCCGGGCATCTAAATCGTCCGTCGACTCCAAGATTTCGGGCGCCAAGCTTCTGGATGATGACACTCCAAGCGATAAGCTTAGTTTCACGAACATCCATTATTATGCCGCCGCCGCCGACCAATTCGGTACCTTTGTCAAAGCCGGGTATGAGTATACGGGCCGCACTTACGACGCTCGTTTTGCCCATATCACCGGCTACAACGCCTGTTACACGTGTCATAATCCCCACTCCCTCGAGGTCAACCTCAAAGCCTGCAACACCTGTCATGTAGGCGTCAAGGAC
Organism: Candidatus Aminicenantota bacterium; assembly: GCA_963715635.1. Classification (GTDB taxonomy): domain Bacteria; phylum Acidobacteriota; class Aminicenantia; order Aminicenantales; family UBA4085; genus JAPKZH01. The sequence goes on from OY970261.1 coordinate 4,270,799, forward strand.
CCCAAAGATATCCGTTACGTAGGCTCCCAGGTTGATTATGACGGCGACGGAGATATCAGCGAAGGCATGTACTACGAAATCCAGCATATCATGGACAAAGAGCTTTACGCCATCCAGACATACGCCAGGACCGTCGTCGGCAGGCCAATTGCCTATGGCGGAAATACGAACCCCTATTACTTCTATGATCTCAACGGCAACGGCATCGTCGATCCCGATGAGGCCGTGTCCGCGAACGGCTATGCCTCGTTTACGGCGCGGCTTCTGAAGGCCGCCTATAACTACCAGGTAGCAAAAAAGGACCCTAACTGTTTCGCCCATAACGGAAAATATATCATCGAGCTGCTCTACGACTCGATCGAGGACCTCAACACAAAACTAGCCGTTCCCACTGACTTGAGCGCGATGAGCCGGACCGATGAAGGTCACTTCAACGGAGGGAGCATGCCCTACAGGGATTGGGACGACTCGGCCGATCAGCAAGTCCCTGCTTCCTGTTCCAAATGCCATTCCGCAACGGGCCTGGGCTATTTTCTTGAGAACGGGACGACCCAGGCCGAGCCGATCGCCAACGGCATGCTTTGCACGACTTGTCATACGGCTCCTCCGGAATTGAGGCAGGTTCCAGTCGTAAAGTTCCCCTCGGGATTGAGCGCAAGCCTGGGCGATTCTAGTAACCTGTGCATGGTCTGCCACCAGGGCCGCCAAGCCAAAGCCACTGTCGATTCGACCATCGCCGCGAAACCCGCGGGTCCCTTCAATTTCGTCAATGTCCATTACTTCCCCTCCGCGGCTATCTTTTTCGGCACCGAAGTGAAAGGCGGTTATGAGTTTCCTGGCAAGAACTACTCCGGCCGGCAGCCCTTCGCCAATCACGGCGGCCGGTTCAACACCTGCACCCAATGTCATATGAGCACGGCCGTTACCGCAGCCGAACACAACTGGACCATGCGGGATCACAACGTCGCCGAGCCAAGAAAGGAGAATTGCGTCCCCTGCCACGGCCAGGACATTTCGCAGCCCTTCCCCGGCGCCGATCCGGAAAAGTTCGATTTCGAGAAAATCCGGCCGGCCAACATCCCTGACTACGATGCCGATGGAAACACGAAGGAATCACTCAAAGAAGAACTTCAAGGCCTCGAGGACGCCCTGTATGCCCAATTGCTCGTCTATACGGCCGGCCTGGGCAGCCCGGCGGCCTATGATCCCAATACCAATCCTTATTGGTTCACAGACCTCAACGGCAACGGAATCGTGGATCCCAACGAGACTGGAGATGCCAACAGATATTCGTTCGACGCCAGGGGACTGAAGTCCGCCTACAACCTGCACATGAGCAGGAAAGAGCCCCACGGCTTCATTCACAACGCCCGCTATGTCGCCCAGCTCCTTGTCGACTCCATCCAGAATCTCGGTGGGGACGTTGCCAAATATACCTGGCGCTGAGCCGCAGGAAATCTTAAAGCTATATTTCTTAAGAGCGGCATCGTCAGATACCGCCTTTTTTTTATCCTCGGCTTTTTTTCCCCGCGTCAACGATCCGGTTGAGAACGAGACGCCCTGAGCCAATTATTGATTCTGTCCCTTCGCATTCTCTAACAGCATAGATTGCAGATGGGGGTCTGTGATTCTCGTCATCCGATAGATGGTCGCCCTCTTTCCGTTTTCCCCTTTCTCAGGGTTCAAAAACTCCCAAATGATTTTGCCATCCCTTGTGATTTCAAAAACCCGCCCTTTGCTTGTTTCGGTAATCAGGGTGTTCCCGTTTGGCAATCGTTGGGCCGATCCTCCCCAATCTGTAAAGAACAGCCGCGGCTGGAACGAATGATACTCCCAGACGATCTCATTTTTTAAAGGATCAAGCTCTATAACCCGGGAATATTCTCTCCTTGTCCCATTGTCAAAAATGAGGATGTTTCCGTTTTCTAGAAATGTGGGGTTGTGCTGTCCCTCCACGGTTCCAGGCCCCCAAGTCCATCTCAGCTTCTCCTGTTCGATGTTGATGATTCCGATCAGGTCCAAATGGCTGGCCGAAATCAAAACATCCCCCTTTCTACACACCCCGCTGATATTTTTCTCTGCGATCGTAATTGTATTATTATGAAAAACATCAAAAGGTGTTTCTCGCCTCAGGAGGTTGCCATGGTGCAGCTTTTGCTTGACGACTCTCCATAAAAAATCTCGGGGATCGATGATTTCAGAATATATTTTAATGATGTCCAGAAGAGAGAGATTCTTTTTCAGGAGATTGAACAATGAAATATTTTTTTTCATCGTTCCGTCACTGGACAATATGACGATGTGATCATTGATGATCGGCGCCGGAAGAAAATGAGTGAAAACGAGCTCGTCTGAACTTGCCAGCGTGTAGATGTTGTTATTTTCTGCCAGAGCAATATCGTGGTGCGTTCGCAGCTTTTGTTGCCAGAGAATATGAGAATCCCCATCGAGTCTCATCAGCATCACATCCTCGATACAGACCAACACGTCGCCGTTATCACAGGCTGTGACAACCTGCCAGTTCGAATGAGAGTCGGGGGGAAGCCAGGCCTTAAGTTTGTTCCCTGACATGTCCAATAAATAGGCTCCTGCCTTGTAGTAGGAATTGTAAAGGTTGATGCCCGGCGCAGATAAATCCCGATGATCCTCGACAACTCCTTCTTGATTGATGTTCCTCTCGTCCGTGACATACGCGAGATAGGGCAACGATTGGGTGGCCTCTGATTCTAAGGATGGATCCGTGAGAGGGTGCGTATAGGAATGAGATATTAGGAAAAATAAAAAAAAGAATGAACCGATTAAGGCCGTTGAGGCAACAGCATAAATTCTCCTTTGCCGGGGCTCTTTGAGTAAACTCCTTCCTATGAAGAGAACAAGGAAAAGGATTCCCAAGACAATCGAAATTTCTGCCTTTTTCAAGGCAAAAGCAACGACCAAGAGTATCCACAAGGACAGAGTGATATAATCTTTTCTAGTCGTTTTGATTATGAAAATCGTGATAAACAGAAAGGCAAACTGAGCATAGAGAATAAAAATAAAAGGGTCTGCCAGGCACCCGACCATGTATCCAAGAAATATGAAAATGATGAACGCTTTCCCAAAATCCTTCAATCCCTTTTTTTGAAACGCTCGTTCAGCCGTGGCTTGTGATGGTGCTTTTTCGGGCAAGTTAAGGCTCCCTCCGCTCTTGATGAGTAGGGATACGCTTTTTTAGCTTGCGCGAGTCGGATGCCTGTCTCAATCGGGTTCTTTCCAAAAAAATCCTAACCTCTTTTAGACAATTTTTTCGGGAATTGCTTGGATTTATGAATAAATAATTTCGTCAAGCTCTTTTTGGGCTTTGAATTGGGGAGAGCCTGCTCTTTTAGTGGGAAAAAAGAACTGACCCGTATAGGACTCGAACCTATAACCCGCGGATTGAGAGTCCGCTGCCTGAACTTATTAATTATAGAGAATAGAAGGATTTACTGGCTTCGGGATTGAAACCGTGTTGACTTTTTGACGGGTAGGATTGAGGATCTCGGCCAGCCGCTCGACCGCTCGCCGCATATTCTCCGTCGTCGGATGAGCGTATCGCATGGTCATTTGAATTGAAGCATGACCCAGGATTTTCGAAACCGTCACGAGGTCTACGCCAGCCTCGATCATCTTACTGGCCGCTGTATGCCGGAGATCATGTAGGCGGAGCCCCTTAATCTCAGCTCGTCGGCAGGCTGCCCGGAGCGCCGTCTTGATATCCTTGATATGATCTTTGGTCTCGGGATTAAAGAATACAAATTCCGAATCCCTCGGCCGCGCGCGGAGAGCCTCGAGTACGGCCGCGTTCATCGGAACCTTCCGGGACCTCCCGCTTTTCGAATCTTCGATAAGGATATACTCGCGCGCGAACTCGATGTTTTTCCATTTCAGGCTGAGGATCTCGTTCCTCCTCATCCCGGTATGAAGAGCGACAATCAAGATCGGCCGGATGGAAGGGGCGGCGTTTTCGACAAGGCTCAGAGCTTCAGCGGCGCTAAGGATCCGCTCACGCGGATTGCTTTCCTTGAACTTCCGAACCCTCCGGATAGGATTATTTTCTAGTCTTCCCCATTCGACCGCCTTATTGAACACGGTTTTTAAACAGGCCAATTCCCTATTAACCGTCGCGGGAGAAATCAACGTTTTTTTCTTAGCCCTGAATCGAACGACAGTCTCGCCTTTCCGCTGTGCCTTAAACCGCTCAACTTCTTCGGCGCCGATGTCCAGGCCCCCAACCTTGAATTCAACGTCACCATTCGTCATCGTGCAGGTCAACTAATTGAGGAAGAGCTCCACCCCAACCTTCGCGCTTACCTGGTACATCCCCCCGCCGTGGCGATGAAACCGATCCCGCTTTTCGACGTCGTCCCCAGCGATGCGTCTTCCTTGAAGAACACCATCTGCGCTCCCGCCCCGATGTGGAACCGGAGCTTCGCACCGTACGGGATCTCATATCGCAGTCCCGCGCTTATCGGAATGATCGAGACCCTCGTCTCTTCGTTCGTGATCGCGAGCGTCCCGGTCTTGTGTAAATAGTCCAGCCCCGCCCAGATCGAAAGGTTCTTGGCGATACCTACCCCCCCTTCCAACCCGAACTTCACTGCGCTCCCGTAGACGTCCTGAAAATTCGCGTCCTCCGATGAATAGTACGCTCCCTTCACTTCGATTCGATACTCCGCCGCTAAGGCTACGCTTCCCAGCAGCCATACGCCAAGGACGATTAAAGCTGCTTTTTTCATCGTTCCCCTCCTCACTGGATCGTGACCACGGCCATGTCGCTCTCCCAGCCCAAACTATTGACCGCTGTCACCCCAAACTCGTAGGACGTCGTCTTCTGAAGCTTCCGGACAAGATACTCATACGTCCCCGCCGCAGGCCACGGGCACCTCATCGGGGGAAAGGGCCTCGAGATGGCGACGCATGTCGTCCCGAGTGCGGACGATGGCGATCTCGCCCTGGAGAGCCGGTCCGGCAGGCCGCGCCAACGCCTCTTTGAGGCGCTCCACGGCTTTCCCGGACCGGGCCCGGGGATTGACCAGGAAACGATATCGGAAGTCGTTCAAGCCGCCCTTCAAATCCCCGCGAAGCGACCGTGTTCTCCGTCTCCGGCTCGATCCGCCTTCCCAACGTAGCACGTCATCGCCGGCCTTTTCAAGCCGTTCATTGACTTCCCTAAGCCAATTTGCTATTCTGAGGCCATAAAAAAGGGGAAACTTGTTAGCCGCCGAGCGCTCAGCCAGCCGTTGGGAGATCATCGCGCCCCGCGAGTTCCGATTGGCCGTTCGAATGCGGCGGCTTGGACTGCTGATGGCCGCGGGTTGGCTGATCGCGTTCGCCTCCTGCTCGATCCAGAGCATGGCCATGAAGGAGACCGCCGACGCGCTCAGCGCACCTTCCGGGGTAAATACGTTCACCAGCGACAACGATCCCGAGCTCGTCGGCGAGGCCCTGCCTTTCGCCCTCAAGTTCTATGAATCCCTCCTCGCGTCTCAGCCCGAGCATGAAGGATTGCGCCTCCGGACGGGAAGCCTCTACGTCATATACGCCAGGGCGTTCGTGCAAACCCCTGGCGACCTGACCCCGCGTTCCCAGGCCGAGGCCAAAAAAGCCTTCCTCAACCGGGCCAAGAACCTCTATTTACGCGGACGCGATATCCTTCTCCAGGGGCTGGAAAAAAGGAACCCGCGCCTGCAGCAGTATTGGCGGCAGCGGCGATACAAGGAGGCCGCGGCGCCCTTCAGGCGGCAGGACGTCCCAGCCCTGTTCTGGACGGCCGCCGGTTGGATCGCCGCCTATGCCGTCGATCCCTTCGATATCAAGCTCGGGTTGACGCTCCCGCAGGCGGCCTCCCTGATGGAGCGTGTCCTCGAGCTGGACCCGGGATTCGGAGACGGCGCCGTCCACAATTTCTATGTCCTCTATTACGGCTCTCTCCCCGATTATATGGGCGGCGACCTGGGCAAAGCGCGGGAGCACTTCCGGCTGGCCCTCGAGGCGGCCGGGAACCGCGACACCTCTCCCTATCTCGCCCTGGCCACGACCGTCGTCGTCAAGGAACAGAAGGTCGAGGAGTTCCGCGACCTCCTCGGCCGGGTGCTGGCCTTCGACCCGGACTCGGCCCCGGAGAATCGGCTCGCCAACGTCATCAACCGGAGGAAGGCGCGGTGGCTTCTGGACCATCTCGACGACTTCTTCATCCTGGTCGAGAAGGAGGGGGCGACCGCAGCGGAAAGGAGGTCGGGATGAACATCCTTCGGCGGCTGGGTCCGCTCGTTCTGGCGCTCCTCGTTCTGGGGGGGAGCCTTCGGGCGACGGTCATCAAGATCGGCACCATTCTGCCCGAGCATTCGCCCTGGGACAACGCGCTCAACGACATCGCCTCGGAGTGGTTCAAGATCTCGAACGGCACGGTCGTCCTCAAGATCTACCCCGGGGGCGTCGCCGGCGGCGAGCAGGAAATGCTGCGCATGATACGGCTCGGGACCCTTGACGGCGTCGTCGTCACCAATTTAGGCGTCACCCGTCTCAATCCCAACCTGTATGTCCTGAACATCCCCTTTCTCTTCCATTCACGGGAGGAATTCGAATATCTCATAGCGCGGATGGAGCCCGCGTTCGTCAAGCCGCTCGAGGATAAGGGGATCAAGGTGGTCCTGAGGGTGCTCGCCGGCTGGCTCTATTTCTTCGCCAAGGAACCATTCGTATACCCCGAGGACTTCAAAAAGTTCCGCATCTCGCTCGTCAGCGGCGAGCCGGGGCTGGAGGAGGCCTTCAAGGCCATGGGCTACCGGGTCATCCCCATCGAGGTCAAGGATATGATGATGGCCCTTCAGAGCGGCATGGTCTCGGCGATTTATTTCCCGCCTCTCATCGCCGCCTCGGCCCAGTTCTTCGCCCTGGCCCCGCACATGTTGAACCTGCCGGCGTCCGTCATGGTCGGCTGGTTCCTGCTCAACGGATCGGCCTGGGAGCGGATCCCGGTCGCCTATCGCGAGCCGATGGAAAAGGCCGTCCTCAAGGCTACGGAGGGTCTGCTCAAGAAAACGGACGAGCTCGAGGCCGAGGTCCTCAAGGTGATGAAGGATAACGGGCTCGTCGTCCATGAAGCGCCCGCCGACGCCTGGGACAGGTGGCGGGTGCTTTCCTTGAAAGCCATCGACAAGATGGTCGGCGCGGCGTATCCGAAGGAAATCTACGACCAGGCCGTCGCCCTTCTCGAGGAGTACCGCAAGTCGCATGGCCGGTAGGATCGTCCGCCGACTTTACGCGGCCGAAATTGCCGCCGCCGACCTTTCCCTCTATCTCCTCGTCCTCGTTCCGGCGCTGGAGGTCATCGTCCGCATATCCTTCGCGTCCTCGCTGCCGAATTCAAACGATTACACCAAGCACCTAGTTCTGGTGGCCGCGTTCCTCGCCGGAGCCGTGACCTCCCGGCGGAATCAGCATCTCGCCTTGGCCCTCAAGCTGCCGTTCAGGGACCCCTTGGGAGAGACCGTCGGGACGGTCGTCGTGGTCTTCGGCTGCGGCCTCGGCTTTGCCCTGGCCTGGAGTTCGCTGGCCTTCGTCCTCCAGGGATTCGAGAGCGGCCAGAAGATCGGTTTCTTGCCTCTTCAACTCGTCGTATCCGTGATGGTCCTGGGCTACCTCCTGATCGCCGTCCGCTTCGTCACCGGGCTCAAGGGCGGAAAGCGCAAGGCCCTGGGGCTTGCGATTGGGGTGATCCTCGGGACCGTCCTCTCTTTCAGTTCCGTCGTTAAGGTTGTCACCGTCGTGTTCGGGTCCTTACCCCCGTTCCTGGCCGCCGTCGAGAAGCCGCTGGCGGCGTTCGTCTCCCAGGCCGGGACTCCTCTGATCGTCGCCCTGATCGTCTCCGCGCTGTTCAACATGCCAATCTTCGCTGTCTTGGGCGGCTGTGCCTACCTGTTGTTCGCGCGTCAGTCCCTATCGCTCGAAATCGTCCCCAGCAAGGCCTACGCCATGCTGACCGGATTCTCGATCGCCGCCATCCCGCTCTTCACACTGACCGGGTTTCTCCTTTCGGAGAGCCGGGCGGGAGAACGGCTCGTGCGATTGTTCAAGTCCTTGTTCGCCTGGTTCCCGGGAGGCATGGCCGTGATGGCCGTCCTCGTCTGTGCTTTTTTCACGACGTTCACCGGCGCTTCGGGCGTGACGATCGTCGCTCTGGGAGGCCTTCTCTTCTATATTCTGACGGGCGCCGGCTACGGCCGGGGGTTCACGGTGGGCCTCCTGACCGCCTCGGGGAGCATCGGCCTCCTGTTCCCGCCCAGCCTGCCCGTGATCATCTACGGCGTCTCTTCCCGGATCAGCATCAAAGAGATGTTCAAGGGCGGGCTGCTTCCCGGGGTCGCGTTCGTCCTGGCCATGGTCGCGATCTCCGTGATTTACGCCGCAAGGAAGCAGGTCGAACGCCAGCCCTTCGAGCTCAGGGAGGCGCTCACGGGCCTGCGGGAATCGATCTGGGAACTCCTGCTGCCGGTTCTCGTCTTTCTCGGGTATTTCGGGGCCCGGCCGGGCTTTGTCCACAGGCTGGCGATCTTCATCATCTTCATCCTGACGCTCGAGCACTTGATCGGCAAAGACCCCGAGGCGCGGACAAGTCCGGCCGCCGTGCGTGCCCTGGGATTCACGGTAACCGCCGCCTTTGTCCCCTTGATGATGTGGCCGGGGCATTCCTGGCTTCTCGTCGCGTGTGCGGTGGGAGCCGCCGCCGTTGTCCGGTACGTATTGAACGGTTCGAGTCCTGATGGGCGGCCCGTGCCCGGCCGGCTGAAGGAGGCCTTATCGTACATCATGACGGCCCTGGGTGTCCTGGCCCTCCTTACGGCAGCCGCGGCGGCGGCCCTGACCCTCGTCGAGAGCGCGGCCGTGGCCGCCCTCTACACGCTGGTCATCCAGGTCCTCGTCCATAGGGACCTGAAGATTCGGGATATCCCCAAGGTTTCGGAAAAGTGCCTTCCCATCATCGGCGGGACCCTGACGATCCTGGCGTTGGCCTATGCCCTGTCGTACTACATCGTCAACGCCGAGATCCCGATGAAGCTGACCGCCTGGGTGCTCGGCGCGGTTTCTTCGAGATATCTTTTTCTCTTTCTCCTGAACCTTGTCCTGCTCGTCGTCGGCTGCTTCATGGACATCTATTCGGCCACTCTCGTCGTCGTGCCGCTGATCATCCCGCTGGGCCAGATTTTTCACATCCACCCCGTGCATCTCGGCATCATCTTCCTAGCCAACATGGAGCTCGGCTATCTGACGCCGCCCGTCGGGCTCAACCTGTACCTGTCGTCCTACCGCTTCGGCGAGTCGATCATCGGGGTTTATAAGGACATCCGGGTCTTCCTGGCCGTGCATATCGCCACGGTCCTGCTCATCACCTACCTGCCGTTTTTGACCCTGGCCTTTCTGGCCAAGTGACGAGGGCCGGGTCTATTCCGGAGGAGAATAGCCCAGCCTTTCGATGGCGAATCGCCAGCGCCGGGAGATCCGGTCAACGGTCTCCGAGCTCACCGTGTACCGGTTCTTCTCGTAGCCTGCCTGCGAGGCGAGATATTTCTCGAACCTGTCCTTGGCCCTCTCGAAACCGGGGAGACGGAGCCGCCGGTAGATCCCTTCCACGGCCGCCAGGGGATCCTTTTCGAATTCCTCAAACCGGATTTCCACCAGATTCTCGGGCGGGATGGACCCCCTGTCCTTCCAGTAGGCACGCATCATCTTCTCGTAGATCGCGAGGACGTTGTCCTCGATCTCCTCCGTCGCCACCCGCTCCAATTGGAACGCCCCGATCATCCGGGAGAACGTGTACAAGAGGGAGGGATAAATGACGTACGGATTCCGGTAAAGGAAAACGAACCCGGCGTCGGGGAACATTTCAAGCAGGGCGGGGATCCTCGCCGTGTTCAAAGGATTCTTGACGACCAGTCGCCTTCCCCCCTTGATGAGGGTCGCTTTTTTCAGGACCCTGAGATAGACCCGCTTCCAGGCGTCCAGGACGTCGCCGCAGCCGTCCTCGAAGGACAGCATGTCGAAGAGCGAGGCCATCCTCCGGGGCAGCGAATAGCCGATATAGAAAGAATAGGGGGAGAGATTGGCCGTGGCGTACTCCTCTTCCTGCGGATACTCGAGGGCCATGGCCATGTTGTCCATGGGTCTTTTCTTGGGCAGCAACCTTTGGAATATCGGATAAAGGACTTTGGCGCCTTCGATGCAAAGGTCCGGACAAAAGGCCTGAAGCGTCGAGACAAAGCCCAGGCCGGGGTCCTGGGCCATCAAGTTATGGAGATAGGTCGTCCCGCTTCTCCAGGTCCCGATGATAAAGATGGGGGCGTCCCGAACCTCGGTCTTTTCGACCGCGCCCGCCCACTTCGAGACCTCGAGGAGGCGAAAGGGAGTCAAAACGAGGTTCGAGAGAATGATGTTGAGGGCCCTCAAAAGGAACCGGCCGTCGACGCCCCCGTTGCCCCACAACAGCTTGAGCGTATTCGACAGCGCACCGGTGGCCAGGGGGTGCCCCAGGGATCTGTGCTCGTTCCTATTTTTCGCGGCGGATCCTCCGAGGTTCGGGATGAGAGGACCCGGGCCGCGAGACAACATGGCCGGTGGCTTGACGGCGGGCGGGGACCCTGGACGGCCCCCCGCTCCGGACGGCTTTCGCCCAAGGACGACGGCGACGTCCTTATAGGCTCCGGACGTATTCTCGCACATGGTCAACCAGTTCCGGGCTGTGGATGCGCGCGTGCCTTTCAAGGTCACAGGGCGTGCTCTTCTCGATCATGGAAATGATCCTCAAGATATCTCCGTGCCGGTGAAACGTGTCTTTCGAGGCGCTCACGACCAGGGTCGGCGTTCGGACCGACCCGAGGCGGTCCCAGATCCGATAGGAGCATATCGAGAGCACGGTATCCCTGAGCTTATAGGGATCGGCCGCGTCCAAAGCCCGGCAGTTGATCCGGTACATCTCATAGTCCTCCGCCGTGTTCACGCGGAACGTTCTCAGATACCATTTGGCGATCGGCTTGATACAGCGGTAGAAGGGGGCGGCGTAGCGGATGATCGGGAGGCTCCAAGGAGGGTAATCGAAAATCGCGTTCGGCTCGAGCAGGATCAGACAGAGAGGAGCGTGCGGGAAATCGCCGGCCCGATCGACCATGGCCGTGGCGCTGAGCGACGCCCCGAACAGGATATACTTCCCGTCTTCCAGACCTAGATGGCGGGCCGCTTCGATGATATCCGAGCCGATCGCTCCGACATCGTAATCGACCGTTCCCCTGACCACCGACGAGGATTTCTCCCGTGTTTCGACGTAATGGACGACGAAGTCCCGTGTCAGTTCGACCAGCAGGTTCTTGAACGTCAACATGACCGAGACCAATCCCGGCACCAGGACCACGGGGAACGGCTGCCGCCTCTCCGCCGGCGTGAAGGTGACGATCCTCAACGAGACGCCGTTCGGGAGAGGGACCAAGCGGTCGCACGATCGCGCGCCGGGAGCACAGAACTCCGACAGGACATCCGTGCGGGCTCCTCGCTCTTCGGCGCGGGGCCTCTCCCCAAGAGGAATGGTCTCGTCACGGTTCATGCAAAACCTCTCGCCTCAGATCATGGCCAGGTCCACATACGGCAGGGAGGCATCAATGCGCCCCTCGGCGAGGAGCGCCGGGTCCTTGGCGAAGAGCACGATATTCGAGACGACCGGGTGACTGATAAACCCCCGCGTCGCCCGAAGGAGAGGGTCCTGCCGGCAGCTTCCCACGGTCATCATGTTGAAAGCCCTCGCGTGAAGGTCGTTGGAGATCTTCCGCAGCAGGGCCTCGAGGATTTCGGGCCTCCTCTCCCGAACAGCGTAATCGGTGATCGTGACGTCCTTGATCCTCTCGCCTTCCCGCGGCAAGAGTGGGAAACCGGCCATCGGGGCGAACAGGGAATGGACCTTCTTGGCGAGTCCGAGCTTCGTTCCGTACCGGACGATCCGCGTCTGCCGCAGCCGTTCCATGTCCCAGACCGCGCAGGTCCCGACGACCTCGCCGTCCCTCTCGGCGACATAGTGATCCTCGAGCCCGCAGCCCGGGCGCCTGGCCGCGTTTTCGAGAAACGTGTCCCTGTGAACGACGGGCCCGAACAGCCTGGGGCGGAACTCATCCCGGAGCAAGGAGACAATGGCGTCCACATCGGCAAGCGTCGCCCGCCGGACGCGGAACGCCGGGCTCTCCTTTTTCCGGCCCAGGATCAAGATGTTCCTGGCGCACAGAGCGCCGATCGTCCGCGAAGCGGGGAAGTCCGGATAGCCGGCTTTATGCTGACCGATGAACCGTTCGGCCGGCCTGTTGCCGGTCATGACGATGGCGTAGCCGATGTCCGAACGTCGGTCACGGCCCTTGAAAAGCCGGTCCGCTATCCTGTAGGTGAAACCGTGGCCCCGGCCGCCTTTTCTGACATGGGCGTTGCCGAAGTACATCACCAGCCGCGGCTCGCCGTTG